>NZ_CABMQJ010000128.1 GCF_902388705.1 uncultured Alistipes sp. | reverse complement strand
GGGGCCCTCGCCTGCCGCCCGCAGTCCGGGGCCGGCGGATTTGTATACGCGGCGGCGTGCCGCGGCGGTGGCATCGGAGTGCGGGATGACGGTCGGGAATCAATCGATGCTCCGGATGTTGTACTTGGTGATTTCCGACAGGAATGCCTGCTGTCGCTCGTCGTCGGGGTCGTAGTCGAGGCCGTCGGCCTTGCGGGCCTCCCAGACCTTCATGTAAATCGGTTTGGAGCGCGTCGGCGGACGGTTGACGATTTGCAGCGACGAGGTGTCGAGCCCCAGGACGGCTTTTACGGCTTCGCGAATCGGCTCCGTCAGCTCGGCCTGTTCGCCGAGGATGACCGTGTTGAGCGCCACTTCGTATTCGTGGAGGATGCGTTCGGCGCTGAATCCCGAGCTGTATTCCAGGCCGCTCAACGACCGGAACCACGAGTGGGCCACGACGATGTCCGATACGGCCTGTTCGTGCAGCGCCTGCCAGTCGCCCTCGTTCTGCGAGCAGATGGGGATGAAACGCGAGTTGTCGCCCTCGCCGCTTTCGCGGATGACGAACATCACCTGTCCGGGATTGCCCGCGAACTTCTGCTCGGCCAGCCGCACGATGCGCTCGGCCTCGGCCTCGCTGTCCACGCTGCTGTCGAGCATCATCACGCCCGAGAGCTGGAACGAGTTGTCGAGCCGCGAAATGTTCCACTTGTCGGTTTTGTAGGCGATGGCCGACACGTTGAAACCCGCGATGTAGGGCGGCACGCCGTAGTGTTCGAACATCGGTTCGTAATCTTTGTAGTGGATTATGGCCCGCTGCGTGCCGTCGGCCTGCTGTGCGAAAGCGGGATAGAGGGGCAGCGTCCGCGCCTCGGCGGCGTTGAAGGCCGTCCAGTCGTGGTGCAGCAGGATGTGGGCCGAGTCGCGGGCCACGCGGCAGCGCGAAGCGTCCTGGTGGTAGAGCGACAGGAACGTGTGCGCGGCGTCGGTCACCACTTCGAGGAACGCGTTGCCGAAGAGCGCCTTGTCGAAAGCCAGTTTGTTGAGCACCTGCCGCAGGCTCTCCCCCTCCCCGTTCACACGGCCGACGAATGCCGCCAGCAGGGGCGCACGGGCCTGGTCGCAGGTGAAGCCCTTGCCCGAGATGTAGTCGGCCTTGTCGTTGATGATGCGGCGGTGGGTCACCGAGCGGCGGGCCATCAGCGCCAGTGCGTTGGGAAAGAGGTTGTCATCGCCCCAGCGCCAGAATTTGTCGCTCTCGATGCGTCCCGCGCCGAGTGTGACGTAAGGGTCGTCCGTGCGGTTTGCGACCGCTACGGCCGGTTTTATTTTCTGTTTTTTACTCATGGTTCTTGCGGTTTGAGTGCTGCGGCCCGGTCGGCGTCCTCGCTGGTGAAGGTTACTGCGACCGGGGTTCCGTCGAGGGGTTTCGTTCCCGATTCCATGCCAATGCAGGCGAGGCGCAGGGGCTGTTGCGTGCCCAGATGCGGCGCCCAGCCTGCCAGCAGCCGTTCGCCCGAGGCCATCGTGATGACCGCCACCACTCCGGCGGCGGCCGTGCGGCGGAACGCCG
>NZ_CABMQJ010000127.1 GCF_902388705.1 uncultured Alistipes sp. | reverse complement strand
TCTATCAATTAAGATGCCCAGCGGGGCGGTCAGGTGTTCGCACCGCAGCCCCACGGGCACGCACGGCGCAGCGGCCTGCACACACAAGGCGGCCGCCGTCATACAAAACGATAAAAGTATCTTTTTCATAACCAGTTTGTATTCATGTTTCCGGCATCCTCGCGCGACGGTTCCGAAGTCCCTGCAAACGGCCTGTCCCCGGTGCACATCCCGGATCTCCCGCCGGGGGCCCGAACCGGACCCGGCGCCGGGACGCCCCCTCCGGCCGCACCCCCTTCCGTCCGCTTTCGGGACAGCACCGTCAGAGGTTGAACGCCCGTTTCAGTTCGTCCATCTGCTCCTGCGTCGTACCGGCGGGCTCGAAGCCCATCGAACGCGCCGTGAGGTATATCTGCGCCGCCTTGGAGAGCACGTCCACCTGATCGAACGCCTCGAAGATGTCGGGCCCCACGGCGCATACGCCGTGTTTCTCCCACATCACCACGTCGTATTCGCGCAGCTGCTCAATCGTGGCTTCGGCCAGTTCGACCGACGAGGGCATCGCATAGGGAACGATTCCCAGCCCCTTGGGGCAGAACGCCCGCGTTTCGGGAATCATGCTCCACAACAGTTTCGTCAGCACGTCCTTTTCGAGGAACGGCGCGTGGTGCGTCATGGCGATCAGGTCGATGGGATGAGTGTGCAGCGCGGCCTTGTAACCGTTGCCCGAGGCGATCATCCGGTTGTGCATCGCCAGGTGCGAAGCCAACTCCGAGGTCGGCTTCACCGGGTTGTCGGCGATGATTTCGTATGACGCGCAGTCGTCGAGGATGCGGATTACCGAGCCGTTCTCCATCGGGCGGCGCGCCAGATCGCGCATGCGCCTGTTGGTGCCCTTGCAGAAGAAATAGCATCCTTTCAGGCCGGGCAGCGTGGTGCCGATTTCAAAGCGCCCGCTGATCGGCTCCAGCGCACGGATTGCCTCGTCGGCATGCTCCGTGACGTTTACCGTGATGTTGCCCCCGTTGCGCTCGGCCCAGCCTTTCTGCCAGAGGTAACCGGCCGTTTCGGCCACTTTCTCCACCTCGGCGGCGAGCGCCGGGCGGTTTTCGAGTATCGATTTCATGTTCAGAACAAATTAGGGAATACGAGTGAAAATATCAGAATCGCCAGGCCGCAGACCAACACGCCGACGGTCTTTCCCGACGCCCCGCGCCACTCCTTGAGCAGGATGCCCCACACGTTGGAGAAGGTGACGTTGAGCGCCATCAGGATACACCAGGCGAAAGCCGCCACGACCGACCCGGGCTCGAAGAAGGTCTGCCCGATGCCGAATCCGAAGAACTGCGAGTACCACAGCCCGCCGGCCAGTGCGCAGAACAGCAGGTTATTGGCGTAGAGCGACACCTTGCCGTAGTCGCCGAACGTGCGGTTGCGGGCGTTCTGCCACAGGCAGTAGGCAGCGTTGGTCACCAGTCCGCCCAGCGTCACCATCAGCGTGGCGGGCAGCGTGCGGAACAGCGGGTTCACGCCCTCGACCTGCAGCGGCCGCCCGGCCTCGAGCCCGAGGTTGAAGCAGGCGCTCATCACGCCCGCCAGCAGCGCCACGGCCAGGCCCTTGGTGAGGGCGAAGTCCTTGACGGCGGCGCGTTTCTCCTCTTCGGTCATGTTCTGCGACCGCAGTGACCCGGCGTATCCGATTACGGCGATACCC
>NZ_CABMQJ010000126.1 GCF_902388705.1 uncultured Alistipes sp. | reverse complement strand
ACGCGCCGGGCTGACCCTCGGCGAGGGCGCGGGATACGTCGTACTCACGCGCGAGGTGCCGGGTATCCGCAGTTACTGCCGCCTGGCGGGGTACGCCAACGCCAACGACGCCCACCACCAGACCGCCTCGTCGCAGACGGGCGAAGGCGCCTACCGCGCCATGGCCGGGGCGCTGGCCCGAAGCGGCCTGGAGCGGGTGGATTACATCAACGTCCACGGCACGGGAACCCCGAACAACGATATGACGGAGGGCACGGCCCTGCGGCGGCTGTTCGGCAACCGGGTGCCGCCGTTCAGTTCGACGAAAGGCTGCACGGGGCATGCGCTCGCCGCGGCGGGCGGCATCGAAGCGGTGCTGTCGGTGCTGGCCCTCGAACACGGCCTGCGTTACGGCAACCTAGGATTCACGGAGCCGATTCCCGAACTGGGACTGCGGCCCGTGACACGGACGGAGCGGGCCCGGGTGCGCTCGGTACTCTCCAACTCGTTCGGATTCGGCGGCAACTGCTGCTCGTTACTATTCGCAAAATGAAACTGTACGTCAACTGCATAACCTCGGGCGCGGAGCTGCGCAACGACATCAAGACGCTGATTCCGGAGATGAACCTCCGGCGGCGGATGAGCCGCGTCGTCAAATCGGGCGTCGCCGCAGGCATCGAAGCGCTGCTGGCGTTCGGCGACCGATCGCCGATCGACGCCGTCGTCACGGCCACGGGACTGGGATGCGTCGCCGACAGCGAGAAGTTCCTCGACGCCCTGATTGCCAACGAGGAACGGATGCTCAACCCGACGCCGTTCATCCAGTCGACGTTCAATACGGTCGGCGCACAGATCGCCCTGCTGCGCGGACTGCATTGCTACAACACGACCTACGCCCATCGCTGGACGAGTTTCGAGAATGCGCTGGTGGATGCGGCGCTGCGCCTCGGGGCGGGCCTGTCGCAGGCGGTGCTCGTCGGGGCGTTCGACGAAACCACGCCGTCGGTCGAAAAAATCCTGCAGCGTCTTCGCGTAGCGCCGCAGGGACGCTGGGGCGAATCGGCGGTGTTCTTCGTGCTGACGGCCGAAGCGTTCGACACCTCTGTCGCCGCAATCACGCAAATCCGCATTCCGGCCGACGACACGGCGCCGGGCGGCGGTTTTACGACGCAAGGAGATTCGGAAGGTACGGAAGGCCGCGGCAACCGGGAAACGGCACCGGAAGGAGGCGTTCCGGCCGGGACAGCGGACGGCATGCGGACGGAAACGGAAGCGCGGCAGGACTGCAGGGCCGGGGAACCGGGGCCCCGGACGGGACCGGAAACAGACCACGGCGGGCAATCCGGCAGCATCCGGGAGGTGTATGCCTCGCAAACGGGCGCCGCGCCGCACTTCACGGCGATTGCCGAAGCCTTCCGGCTCGCCATTGCGGCAAACGCCGGACGCAGGATTGTCCTTTACAACGATTTCCCGGGCGGCAAAGCATCGGCCATCGAACTGACATGTATGTAATTATCGCCATATTGCTGGCAGGATTCGTCCTGTTCTTCTGCTCGTATGAGATACGGCTGGGGGCGTATGTGCGCTGCCTGTGCCGCAACAGGGCCGCCGGGCGGGTCGTGGCGCTGACGTTCGACGACGGGCCCCATCCCGTGCAGACGCCCCGCGTACTGGATCTGCTCCGCGATCGGGGCGTGCGTGCCACCTTCTTCCTTGTCGGCAGCAAGGCGGAGCAGCACCCCGGCCTGGTGCGCCGCATCGTCGCCGAAGGGCACGACATCGGCATCCACACCTGGGCCCACGG
>NZ_CABMQJ010000125.1 GCF_902388705.1 uncultured Alistipes sp. | reverse complement strand
TGCGCAGCGGCGTTGCGGCGCACGGCTTCGACAGCCGGCGCGATCCACGCCGCCGTCGGATGCGGACTCCGGGAGGCGGCCAGCAGGGCGGCATACTGCAACAGCGGTTCGGAAGAGGCTGTCCACACCTCGAAGAGTTCGGGAAGCGCACCGGCACGGCACAGCAGCGCGAAAGCGGCCTCTTCGGCCACCTCCGAGTTGATGATTCCCGCAGCCCAGGCCGCAAATTCACCGGCTTCGAAGCGTTCGGGAGAGGCGATATGCAGCGCCGCAAGGCGCAGTTCGCGGACATCCTGCAAATAGAGGTAACGGGCGAAATCGTGATCGGGTGTTTCGGCCCGGGCGATTTTGCGCAGCGTCGGCAGGCTCACGCCGTAGTTCAGGCCGTAAGCCGCACCGTAGTAGCGCATGGCATCGGCCACGGCGCCGTTACGTTCGCGGCGCAGCCCGGAGAGCAGCGCCACCATACGCGACGTGAAATCCATCGGGTTGTTATTTGCGGCGGGGAAGTGCGACGTTGACCGTGCGGCCGAACTCGAACAGCGGAAGTGTCGTGCGGGCGTACACGCGGCCGCCGAAAATGACCGAGCAGACCGACGGGTCGGCCACGCGGCAGGTCACGACATTCGCCTCCTTGGCCGAAGCCTCGAGTGCAGTGGCTGTATCGCCCGAGGGCTCGATTTGCAACAGCACCATATCGCCCGACAAATCGCTCTCGGGCAGCAGGCCGTCGGCCGGACTGAACCGGCATACGATGTACTGCTTCTTATCGGCCGTGGGGTCGACCACGTAGCGGCGGGTTTCGCTCGTCACAATCCGCTTGCCGAGGAACAGTTCCAGGTAGCTTTGCTCAAGGCGCGCAATCTCGTCGAGGGCGGCTTTCAGCCCCTCGCCGAAAACATTCTCGCCCGCCTCGCCCGTAATGAGTTCGAGGCGGTGCCTGCGGAGCGAAAAGAGCGTATTGGCCGCTTCGCGGGCCGCGTCTTCGAGCGCCAGCACCGTCATGTCGTTCTTGTCGGCCTGCAGGCGTGCGAACTCGTCCTCGGCCCTGGCATAGGTCATCACATTGCGCGAAGGTTCGGCCGGAGCGGGTGCGTCGAGGCAGGCCGCGGCATCGAGCAGGGCCACCGATGCGCCGGTAACGGTCCACGCGATTTTATCGGTCAGGGGGGCGCGGACGCCGAGGAATTTCTGTGCGTAACGCGCATAGGGACCGCTCAAAGTCACGTCGCGCTCGGCGGTGACATCGACCGCCAGCACCGTGCGGGGCTGGGAGATGACGATGCCGTCGGCGGTTTCGACGGCCCCCTGCAGGGCAATGTATGGGTTCTGTGCCATAGCGCCGCCGCCAACCAGCAAAGCGAGCGCCAGAAGTCTGAATTTCATGGGCGTAATTTTTTGAATCGTTATCACAAATGTAACTTATTTTGCCGAGCCGTCAAAATTTCAGGTAAAAATCGCGCGTCAAGGCCCGGTATTGGGGCGTATACTGCTCGTGTTCGCCCGTGCCGATTACCAGTTCGGAACATTCGGGGCCGTCCCCGGAAACGGCGGACATGCCTCCCCCGAAAGCCACGGACATGCCGTCCCCGGAAGCGACAAACACACCTCCCCCGGAAGCCGCGGCGCAAGTGCCGGCGCACCCCTTCTCCGCCGCTTTGCCGTCCGCGCGGACGAACTCCATCAGCACCCGTTTGACCGGATGGCGCGGCGTGGTGCGCACGTCGGTGCGGCGAATCAGCAGCAGGTGCCCCCGGCAAACCCCGATAAAACGCGCGGCCTCGTCCGTGGGCAGGATGACGGCAAAACGCCCCCCGTCGGCAAGCAGCCGCACGACCGCATCGCGCA
>NZ_CABMQJ010000124.1 GCF_902388705.1 uncultured Alistipes sp. | reverse complement strand
CCCGTCCCCCACCGGACATTCGCCGGACATTCGCCGGACATTCGCCGGACATTCGCCGGACATTCGCGACAGTCCGGCCCCCGCGACCCGGCCCCGGCCTGCGGCCGCACCCACCCGGACATCCCTTCGACCCACCCCGGCAAAGGGCGCTGCAAAAAATAACCGTCCCGGATGGCGGGCTTGGCATATTTTTACTATTTTTGTAAGAGGTGGAACAGGCATTCCCCGCAAAGGCCAGGGAAAAGTCCCGTCTCCACGAAAAGAACCGGCAAAAAATTCAAAACCACGCAATATTATGTTTTCAGCCAAAACCTACACTGCGCGCCGCAACATGCTGCGCACGAAAATCGGCTCGGGCCTCGTCCTGCTGCCGGGCAACCCCCTGTCGCCGAACAACTACCCGAACAACGCCTACTACTTCCGGCAGGATTCGTCGTTCCTCTACTACTTCGGCCTGAACGTCCCCTCGCTGGCGGGCCTCATCGACGCTGACACGGGCGAAGAGGCGCTCTACGGCGACGACTTCACCGTCGAGGACATCATCTGGACAGGGCCGCAGCCCACGCTGCGCGAGCTGGGCGCCCAGGTGGGCGTCACGGCGACGTTCCCCCTGGCCGAGCTCGAGAAACGGCTCCGCAAGGCCATTTCGCTGGGCCGCAAGATTCACTTCCTGCCGCCCTACCGCGGGGAAACCAAACTCCAGCTGTCCGCGCTGCTGGGCATCACCCCCGCCCTGCTGCACGACTACAAGTCGGTGGAGCTGATGTTCGCCGTGGCCGAGATGCGCGAGAAGAAGAGCGCCGAGGAAATCGAGGAGATGGAACGCGCTTTCCAAATCGGCTACCGGATGCACACGCTGGCCATGAAGATGTGCCGCCCGGGCGTCGTCGAGCGCGAAATCGCGGGCGCCATCGAGGGTATCGCCAAATCGTACGGCTCGGGCGTGTCGTTCCCGTCGATCGTGTCGCAGCACGGCGAAACGCTCCACAACCTCAACGCCGACGGCGTGCTGGAAGAGGGGCGCCTGCTGCTGTGCGACGCGGGCGGCGAAACGGTCAACAACTACTGTTCCGACCACACGCGCACCTATCCCGTGAGCGGACGCTTCACGCAGAAGCAGAAAGAGATTTACAACATCGTGCTGGCGGCGCACGACCACGTGGCCGGCATCGTCAAACCCCACATGATGTACACCGAAATACACAAGGCCGCCTACATGACGCTGGCCGAGGGACTGATCGGCGCCGGGCTCCTGAAAGGCACGGCGGCCGACGCCGTAGCCTCGGGCGCGATGACGCTGTTCATGCCCCACGGACTGGGACACGGACTGGGCATGGACGTGCACGACTGCGAGGCGATGGGCGAGCGGAGCTTCGACTTCTCCTCGATTGCCCAGCGCGCCGCCAAGTCCGCCACCTGCATCTACCGCACGGCATGGCGTATCGAACCGGGCACGGTGATGACCGACGAGCCGGGGCTCTACTTCATTCCGGCGCTCATCGACAAATGCCGCGCCGAGGGGCTTTACAAGGGCATCGTCGACTACGACGCGCTGGAGGCCTACCGCGACTTCGGCGGCATCCGCATCGAGGACGACATCCTCGTGACGGAAACCGGCAGCCGCATGCTGGGCGACAAGAAAATCCCCGTCACGGTCGAGGAACTCGAAGCCGTCGTAGGCCGGTAACGTGAAGCGGATTTTCATCTTCCCGACCGTCGAGGAGGCCAAGGCGTTCCTCCTCACCGAGCCCCGCGACCCGGTATTTGTCGGCGGGGTCGGCATGGCCGAAATCGCCGCGGCGACGGTGCGCGCCGTGAAGGCCCGCAAACCGCAGCTGGCGGTGCTCGCGGGCATCGCCG
>NZ_CABMQJ010000123.1 GCF_902388705.1 uncultured Alistipes sp. | reverse complement strand
CAAAACGGCACCCGCCGGGACACTGCCTCCGGCAACGGCGCGTGCGTCCACGTCGGAAGCGGAAACGACACGCCCGGAGCCGAAGAAACCGCGAGCGCGGAAGCTCCCGAACTTTTCGTCGAGAACGGACTCTGGGGTTACGGCACCCCGGAACGAATCGCCGTACCGCCCCTGTACGACTGCGGATTCGACTTCACCGAGGGGCTGGCGGCCGTGAAGCTCGGCGACGCATGGCACTACATCGACCCTGCGGGACGTCCGCGCATCCACTGCCCGGGGTGCGAAGCCGTCAAACCGTTCCGCGGCGGACGGGCGCGAATCGTGCGCGGCGGCCGCCGGATGGAAATCGACCGGGAGGGCCGCGAGTTTGATATTTAGCCGCAAATCGTTATATTTGCATCTGCTTAATACGAAAGTGATGCCCCAATACAGAAACATGACACCGGCGGAGACAGCCGCTGTCGAAGCCCTCGGCTCGTCGGCGGAAGCTTGGCCGCAGGTGCGGGTTTCGGACGATTTCACCCCTTCCCAACTGGTGCAAAGCCACCTGGAAGGCACGGTCGAAATCGGCTCCGGAGCGCGCATCGTCCGCTCGCGCATCCGCAATTACCGCATCGGCGAGGGAGCGCTCGTCGAAGGCGTCACGGCACTCGAATGCCGCCGCCGGAGTACGTTCGGCAACGGCGTGGGCGTGGCGACGATGAACGAATGCGGCGGCCGCACGGTAAAGATATTCGACGGCTTGACAGCCCAGACGGCCTACCTGATGGCCGTATACCGCCACCGCCCGAAAACCATGGCGGCGCTGGAGGCAATGGTCGACGCCTATGCCGAAGCCAACGCCTCGGAGATGGGAAGCGTCGGCGCGAAGAGCCGCATCGTCGGCGCGAAATTCATCCGCGAAGTCCGCATCGGCGACAATGCCGTCGTCGACGGGGCCTCGCTGCTCGAGAACGGCACGGTGGGCGACGGCGCACACATCGGCGTGGATGTCAAAGCCTACGATTTCATCGCGGCGCAGGGGGCCCATATCGACAACGGCTCGATTGTCGAGCGCTGTTTCGTGGGCGAAAGCTGCCGGCTGGACAAGGCATTCACGGCTGCCGAATCGCTCTTTTTCGCCAATTCGCACTGCGAAAACGGCGAGGCCGCCTCGATCTTCGCAGGCCCCTACACCGTTTCGCACCACAAGTCGTCGCTGCTGATCGCCGGCATGTTCTCGTTCTTCAACGCCGGCAGCGGCTCCAACCAGAGCAACCACCTCTTCAAAAGCGGCGCCGTACACCAGGCCGTGCACCTGCGCGGCTGCAAGTTCGCCAGCGGGGCCTATATCATGTCCCCGGCGCTCGAGGGAGCCTTCACGATGATTATGGGACACCACTCGTTCCACCACGACACTTCGGTGTTCCCCTACTCCTACCTGATTGAAAAGGAGGGGCGCACGGTGCTGATGCCGGGCGCGAACCTCACCAGCTACGGCGCCGTGCGCGACATCGAGAAGTGGCCCGCCCGCGACCGCCGCACTCACAAACGCGACGTAATCAATTTCGAAGAATACAATCCCTACATAACCGAGGCGATGCTGAAAGCCGTGGACACGCTCCACACGCTCGCCGGCGAAGACCCCGACGCACCGTCGTACGTCTACCGCAAGGCGGTAATCCGCGCCGCGGCGCTCAAGCGGGGAATCGGCCTCTACAACAAATTCATCGTAGCCGCCCTGGGCGCCATGCTCGACCGCGGCGAATCGACGGAGCGCTACGACGGCAGCGGCCGCTGGCTCGACATCGCCGGACAGTACATCACCAAACGCGCAGTCGAGGCCATCCTCGACGCCGTCGATTGCGGCGAGCTGACGACGCCCGGCGAGGTGGACAACCGCTTCCGGGTCTTCTTCGTCCATTACGACGACTACGCCCACAGCTGGGCCGAGCAAATCTACGCATCGCTGCTGGGCCGCACGCCGACCGTCGCCGACATCGGCGACGCCATTGCGGCGGGCCGCAACGCCCACGCCG
>NZ_CABMQJ010000122.1 GCF_902388705.1 uncultured Alistipes sp. | reverse complement strand
TGGCGTGCGCCGTGCTCTTTATCGGCATCGACTTCCTCTCGGGCGTGGCCGCCAGCCGCGCAGCCGCCCGCCGCGGAGGCCGCGCATGGTATTTCGAAAGCCGCGAAGCGTGGCGCACGGTGCTCAAACTCGGCCTCACGGTCACGGCCATCGCCATGGCGTGGCTGATAGACAGCTGTATCCTGGAGTTCATGCAGTTGAACACCGCGCGGATTTTCACGGGCTTCACCTGCGGCGTGGAGCTATGGTCGTTCCTCGAAAACGCCTCGCAGCTCTCCGACGCACCGTTGTTCCGCTGGCTGCGGCGCTATGTCCGCCGCCGCATCCGAAAGGAGGCGGGCGATGAGTAGGGGGCTGGACAACTGCAACCCGGGCAACATCCGGCAGTCAAAAGTCCGCTACAAAGGCGAAGTACGTCCTTCGCGCGACCCGGCGTTCAAACAGTTCGAAACCCCCGCGTGGGGCTATCGGGCGATTTTCGTACTGCTCGACACCTACCGTATCCGCCACGGCCTCGACACGATCCGCGGCATGATTTCGCGCTGGGCCCCGCCCGCGGAGAACCACACCGCGATTTACATCCGCGCCGTCGCCGAAGCCGTGGGCATCCCCGCCGACCGGCCGCTCGACACCCGTGACCGGACGACGATGCTCCGCATGGCGGCGGCCGTTTCGCGCGTCGAAAACGGCGTCGCGGCCGATATGGACGAGGTGGCGAAAGGCTGGGAGCTGTTTGCAAGCGACGCCCGGCACTCCCGCTGAACCGCGCCGGAAAGGCCGCCGCAAAAAAGCCGGAAAAGCGAGGGGGGGGCAGAGAAAACACGGCAAACCCTGCCGCAACCGGGGATGCAGGCGTGTGGAAACGGCCGGCATCCCCCGCCGCAATACCGTCCCGAAAAAAATCCCCGACGCGGAAATATTGCGCCCGGACAGCGCATCGGACAGCCTGTTTTTGTTATATTTGTATCCATGAAACCCGGATTCCTGCTTGCAAGACTCGACCGCATGCCGATGGTGAAAGCCGTCGCGCCGTTCGCGGCGGGAATCCTCATCGCCGACTGTTTCACACTGCCCCTGTGGTTTCTCGCAGGGGCTTTTCTGCTTTGCGGGACACTGGCCCTGCTGCTGCGCTCACCGCTCTGCACCCTCGCGATGCTGCTTACGGCGGGATTCGCCGCATCGCAGCTCCGCGACACGGCACGCACCGTGCCTTACGGCGTGCACACCACTTACGAACTCGCCGTCGAGGGCATTCCCGCCGACCGCGGCCGTTACACGGCGGCCGAAGCGACCGCCGTGGCGTGGCGCGACCCGTCGAAGGGCACATGGCACGCCGCAGGCGACCGGATAATGCTCTACGCCGACAGCCTCACCGCCCTCTTTCCCGGCGAGCGTATCCGCTGCCGGAGAGCTACCGCCGGCTGATGGCCCGGCGGGGGTTTGCGGGAACGCTGCATCTGTCGGAGCGGACGCTCCTCGAACGCCTGCCCGAACGGAATACCGGCCTGCACCTGCAGGCGGCACAGCGAATCGGAAGGCTCCGCATACCCGGCGACGCAGGAGCTATCTGCCGGGCCATGACCGCGGGCGACCGCAGCGGCATCACACCCGAACTGCGCACAACGTGGTCGCGCAGCGGACTGTCGCACCTGCTGGCCGTGTCGGGCCTGCATACGGGCATCGTCTTCGCGCTGGTCAACCTCGTGCTGTGGTGGCTGCCGCTGCTGCGCCGCGGACACCTCGTACGCAACCTGCTGGCGGCGGCCTGCATCTGGCTGTACGTCGCCGCAGCGGGATTTCCGCCCAGCGCCGTACGGGCCGCCGTCATGTGCACGATGCTCCAGTTCGCGCTGGCTTCGGCCTCGGAATACGTCGCCCTCAACGCCCTGGCCGCCGCAGGTTTCGGCATGCTGCTGTGGAATCCGGCATGGCTCGGGGACATCAGTTTCCAGCTCTCGTTCATCGCCGTGGCGGCCATCGTCGCATGGGGCGTGCCGCTCTGCCGCAGGCTCCACACCCGGTGGCGGGCGCTCAACCTGCTCACAGACGCACTCGCCGTCAGCCTCGCCGCCTC
>NZ_CABMQJ010000121.1 GCF_902388705.1 uncultured Alistipes sp. | reverse complement strand
TTTGGGGCCCGAACAGCAGCGAGTCGGGCGCCGCCGCAAAGCGTTCGTTCATGCGTCGGCAAAGTATCCACAGGTCGGCCAGCGCCACATCGGGAATCCCCTGCATGGCGGCCGACACCCCGGCCCGCGTGGCGCGGATTTTCCACCGCACGGCAGCCACGCGCGTAGCCATGTCGGCCGACGCATCGACAATCGAATCGGCCGTGCGGGCCACTTCGGCGGCCATGTCGTAATAGAACCCGCGCGTCATCGTCCGCGTGTTCATCTCCTCTTTCGACAGGGGATCGCCCGTCGCCACGGCGACTTTCAGCAGCGAGCACCCCGCCAGTGCGGCAGCCGTGAACACCGCGGCCGCAAGCCTGAAAAACATATGCCTGTCCATCTTCATACCCGGCCCCTGTTCCGCAATTACCGCTCCATCCTGCGCTCCATTTCACGGATATAGCGCACCGCGACAAAGTGCCCCGCCTGCGGCATGTTGCCGTGGTCGAAGCCGTCGAATTCGTAAATCCGCACATCGGGATGTCCCGCCACGCGCATCATGCGCCAGAAGTAGGCGTTCTCCTCGTAGCGTCCCAGCATCTCCCGCTCGCGGTCGCCCGAAAGAATCAGAATCGGCCGGCAGTCGGGCCGCACGTAGTTCAGCGGCGCCATGTCGTCCACCAGCGGCTGCGTGTCGGGCAGCCCCAGCTCCCGGCGGCGCTCGAAGTGCGTCACCACCTGCCCGCTGTACGGAATCAGCGCCACGAACGCCGTGTCGGGGTCGATGCCGTAAGGCTCCAGCCACCGCTTGTCGAGGCCGATCATCGACGTGAGGTAGCCGCCCGCCGAATGCCCCGCCACGAAGATGCGCTTCGGGTCGCCGCCGTACGAAGCGATGTTCTTCACCACCCATGCCGCCGAAGCCGCCGCATCGTCCACACAGTCGGCCACCGTCACCGACGGCGACAGGCGGTAGTCCACGCCCACGATGGCGAAACCCTTGTTTTTCAACGCTGCAGGCAGCTCGCGGCGTCCGCCCGTCAGGCCGCCGCCGTGGTACCAGATTACGGTCGAAAACCCGGTTTTATCCGCCGGATAACAGACATCCAGGCGGCACATCGAATCGATATTCCGGTCGCCCGCGGCGTCACGGTAAGGGATGTTTTCCACCGTCCGGTAGGCGGCGTCCTGCGCCCAAGCCCCCGTCCAGCAGAGGCCCAGCGCGAAAAGCAGCGCAAAAAGTCGTTTCATATCCAGTGTGTTTATTCGGGTCATAAAGATAGGCAAAATCCGGCAAAAAGCACTATATTTGCACAAATATAGGATATAGGACAGGGTACCGCCCGTGCGTACCGTCACAAAAAAAACAGCAACCATGAAAATAGCCTGCCTGCAATTCAATCCGATACAGGAAAACACCTACGTCGTCTGGGACGACACCGCCGAAGCCGTCGTCATCGACGCCGGGAACAGCAATCCGCGCGAAGACGCCGCCCTCGACAACTTCATCGCCGAGCACGGGCTCAAGCCCGTCCTGGCGGCCAACACCCACGGCCATTTCGACCACACGCTGGGCGTCGCGCACCTCAAGAAACGCTACGGCATCCCGTTCGCCCTGTCGCACAAAGACCTTTTCCTGCTGGACAACGCCTCGGCGAGCGGCAGCATTTTCGGCGTTCCCGTCGGCCAGATGCCCTCGGTGGACATCGACCTCGGCGCCACGCCCGAAATCCGCTTCGGCCACACCGCCCTGCGCGTTATCCATACTCCGGGCCATACGCCCGGCCACGTGGCGCTCTACGAGCCCGAATCCAGGTCGCTCTTCACGGGCGACACGCTCTTCCGCGAGTCGATCGGCCGCACCGACCTGCCGGGCGGCGACTATTCGTGGATCATGCGCTCGATTCTCGACGAATTGATTCCGCTGGGCGAAGAAGTGCACGTCTACCCCGGCCACGGCCCCGAGTCGACCATCGGCCACGAGGTGCTCTACAATCCGTTCATCGTCGAAGTGCTCAACCAGGAGGTAAACTACAAGGGATAATCCGGCAGCGGCGGCCGCACACCCGCCTCTGCGCACGATACGCTCCGGCCTGTCCCGCAGGACAGCCTGCCCGTCCTGCCTCCCGCACCGAATAAACCTACGCGAAACGTGAAGACACTGATTCATAAAATCCTCTACAAAACCCTGCCGCTCGAAGGCTACCTGCGCGCCGTGAGCCGCATGTTCTTCCTCTGGCAGCGGCTCGGCATCGGGCGCTGCGCCCCGGCCACGGAGTACGTCTACCACCTGCCGCAGCTCGTCCGCGCGGGCGACACCGTCATCGACATCGGCGCCAACCTCGGCTATTACGCCCGCACGCTCTCGCGGCTGGCGGGCCCCTCCG
>NZ_CABMQJ010000120.1 GCF_902388705.1 uncultured Alistipes sp. | reverse complement strand
GGTGCGGCCTCGGCAGCGGGCACTTCCGCAACGGCATCCGCGGCGGGCGTTTCGGCCACAGGGAGTGCGGGCTGCTCCGCAGCGGGCGTTTCCGCTGCAGGCTCTGCCGCCTGTCCGGCTGCGGAGGTTTCGGGTTCGGCGACTCCGGGAGTCACTTCGGAAGTTACATTCTGCACATCTTCAGCAGCTTTGCTGACTTGCTCCCCGGGAGCAGGAAGATTCGGATTTTCAGTAGCCATCTCAATACGCGTTTTTTGATTTCCGTATATACGGAAGTATATAAATCTCGCAAATATAACCATTTTTCCCGGGCCGCCGAACGATTTCGCCGGAAATTTGCTAACTTCGCACAAGATATGTACGGCGCGCAGCCGCACGGTTGCCGTACGCCGTCGAAAACCCGCAACCAGAACCATGAGCCACCGCATCCTGCTTGTCGACGATGAAATCGACATCCTCGAATTCGTGAGGTACAACCTCGTACGAGAGGGCTACGAAGTACGCACGGCCCAGAACGGCGCCGAAGCGCTGAAAATCGCCGCCGGATTCCGGCCGCACCTGATCCTGCTGGACATGATGATGCCCGTGATGGACGGCGCGCAGACCTGCCGCGCCATCCGCCACGACCCGCAGCTGCGCGACACGATGGTCGTATTCCTCTCGGCACTGGGCGAAGAGGAGCAGCAGCTCACCGGTTTCGGCGTCGGGGCCGACGACTACCTGACCAAGCCGATTAAGATGAAACTGCTGGTCAGCCGCGTGCAGGCCATCCTCAAACGAATCGACGAGTCGGGCCCGGCAGTGCCCGCCGCCGGCATCGCCGTCGACCGGGAGCGCTACACCGTGATGCGCGACGGCCGCGAAATCGCCCTGCCCCGCAAGGAGTTCGCCCTGCTGGACCTGCTCTACTCGTCGCCCGGCAAACTCTTCTCGCGCGAGGAGATTTATACGAAGATATGGGGCACCGAAGTGGTCGTGGGCGACCGCACGATCGACGTGCATATCCGCAAACTGCGCCAGAAAATCGGCGACGAGCGTATCGTCACCATCAAGGGCGTAGGCTACAAATACGAACCCTGACGCCGGGAGCCGCGGCTCCGGCAAGCATGCTTATGAACGAAAGGAACAAATACCGGCGCATCGTCATCAAAGTGGGCAGCAACGTGCTGACCCGCGACGACGGGCACCCCGACACCACACGCATTTCGGCCCTCGCCGACCAAATCGCGCAGCTCCACCGCGCAGGGATCGAGGTAATCCTCGTATCTTCGGGCGCCGTAGCCTCGGGGCGCAGCCTCCTCGGGCAGCGCACCGGAAAAATCGACACCGTATCGGCGCGGCAGCTCTTCTCGGCCGTAGGGCAGGTCAAACTGCTCAACCGCTACTACGACCTTTTCAACGAGTACGGCATCGTCTGCGGACAGGTGCTCACCACCAAGGAGAGCCTCTCCACGCGGCGGCAGTACCTCAACCAGCGCAACTGCATGGAGGCGATGCTCTCGAACGGCGTACTGCCCATCGTCAACGAAAACGACACCATCTCGGTCACCGAACTGATGTTCACCGACAACGACGAACTCTCGGGGCTCGTGGCCGCGATGATGAATGCCGAGGCGCTGATTATATTGAGCAACATCGACGGCATCTACGACGGCTCGCCGGCCGACCCCGCCTCGCAGGTCATCCGGCGCGTCAAACCGGCGGAAGACCTCACGCAATACATCGACCCAACCCGCTCGTCGCGGGGACGCGGCGGCATGGCGACCAAAAGCCGCATCTCGTCGCGCGCCGCCGCCGAGGGTATCGAGGTCGTCATCGCGAACGGCCGCCGCGACGGCATCCTCACCGACCTGGTGCTGACCGGCAAAGAGGTGGTCTGCACGCGCTTCGAACCCGCACCGCGCCCGGCTTCGGGCGTCAAGAAGTGGATAGCCAGCAGCGAGGGCTTCGCCAAAGGCGCGCTCCGCATCGACCAGGGAGCCGCAGCGGCCGTCCGGGCGAGCAAAGCCGCGAGCATCCTGGCCGTGGGCGTCACGGCTGTCGAGGGCGATTTCGAACGCGACGACCTGGTGCGCATCCTCGCATCCGACGGCACGCAGCTGGCCGTAGGACGCATCGCATGCGACAGCGACACCGCCCGCCGCAACATCGGACGCAAGGGACTCAAACCTTTCGTCCACTGTGATTACCTCTACCTGGAATAAACGATGATGGAATACGAATCCCTGTTCAAAGCCGCCCGCGAGGCGGGAACCGCACTGGCCGAAACCGGGCCCGAGCGGCTGGGCCGCGCCCTGCAACGCGCCGCGCAGTTGTTGCGCGACCACACCCCCGAACTGCTCGAAGCCAATGGCCGCGATCTGGCGGCCATGTCCGCTTCGTCGCCGCTGTGCGACC
>NZ_CABMQJ010000119.1 GCF_902388705.1 uncultured Alistipes sp. | reverse complement strand
TGCGACCTCGCGCGAGGGCGTCTTTGCCGGGGGCGACGCCGTGACGGGTGCCGCGACGGTAATTCTCGCCATGGGCGCCGGACGCACGGCGGCGCGCGCCATCGACGAATACATAAAGACACGTTAAATCCTAAAATACCACAAACATGAAAAACATCCGAATCCTGGCTGCGCTACTCGCCCTGTCCGGCATGGTATCCTGCGGCGACAACACGCCCAAGACGTTCACCGGACACATCACCGATGCGTCGATGAACACCGTAACGGTCGAAAACGCCGAGGGCACCTGCACCTTCTCGACCATGGACGCCGACAAGAGCGAGGCCAACGGCCTGCTGCTCGGGGCTCCCGTCACCGTAAATTACAGCGGCAAACTGGAGGACGGCGCCGCCGCCACGAAAGTCGCCACCGACCCCACCTATGCCGCTGCCGTCGGCAAATGGACGATGCCCGACCCGATCAACCCCGACGGCGTCATGGGCATCGAAATCCTGGTCGAGGGCGAAGCACGGTCGATCAACATGGCCACGCTGCGCTACTCCTCGTGGGAGCTGCAGGACGAAGCCGGCAAAATCCTGCTCAAAGGCGTAAGCGAAGGCTCGGGCGCGCCCATCGACTTCACCCAAACGGCCACTATCGCCAAAGACGCCGCCGGCATCTGGACGATGACCATCGAGGGCAACGGCGCAAGCTACACCAAAGCAGGCCAATAGCCTCCTGTCAATTTCATTACGCGCCATGACCAGAATCTTCCTCGGGACCCTGCTGCTCCTCTTCTCCGCCACGACGGCGGCGCAAACGCCCCGCGACTCGATTGCTTTCGCCACCGCATGCTGGCAGAGCGTCGATCTGGGCAACGGAGCCGAATGCCGCAGCGCGCAAATCGATTTGTTCGGTTCGAAGCAGAGCATCGCGACAGTCAGCTACCCGGCCTCGAAACACGCCACGCAAATCGTGCAGTTCGACGGCAAAGGCGCGAAGACGAGCGATCTGGGCAAGGCCGCCGAAGCCGGTGCAGCCATCAACGGCAGCTACTTCAACATGAAAACGTTCACGCCCATCACCTTTGTCATGGTCGACAAAAAAATCCTGGGCCGCACGTCGCCCGGCGAGTTGATGCGCACCAACGGAATCGTCGCAATCCGCGACAAACGGGGCCGCAAGGTAGACATCTTCGCCTGCGACACCGCCGAATACCCCCGTATCGCCCGGCGTTACCGCTCGGCGCTTGCCGCAGGCCCGATGCTGGTCAGCGGCGGCAAGACCGTCGAGTACGACTCCGACAACAGCTTTTACACCCGCCGCCACCCCCGCTCGCTAATTGGCAAGCGTCCCTGCGGCGAAGTGGTGCTGGTCGTCATCGACGGCCGCTCCGAAGGCGAGGCTGCCGGCGCCACGATTGCCGAAGCGGCATGCATCGCCCGCCTGCTCGGGCTCGAGGCGGCCCTCAACCTCGACGGAGGCGGATCTTCCGCACTCTGGACGGCCCGGCAGGGTGTCGTAAGCCACCCGAGCGACAACCGCCGTTTCGACCATGCGGGCGAACGCGCCGTACCGAACGGCATTGCCGTCCGGGCCGGAAAATAAGCCCGGAAAGCGGATAAACAGGCCCGAAACGCACATCCTCCGCCCGGCAGCCCCGAATCGACGCGCAAACAGCCCGACGCCCAATCCCGCTCCGACAAAAAGCGCTCGACACCGGACAACGAAAATCTTTCGCTCTGCAACACAAAAAAGCCCTGAACGTTGTTTTCAGGGCTTTTATATTTCAACCGCCAGGGCTATTTGCCGACAAGCTCCGACACCCGCTCCGCAATCAGGGCAGGCGTCACATCGAACAGGCAGCGGTAATCGCCGAAGCGGCACGGCTTGTTACCGAAGACCGAGCAGGGACGGCACTCCAGATCGGCCTGCAAAATACCGCGCGGATTGCAGCCGTAGCCGAAGAATCCCAGGCCGGGATGCGTCGCGCCCCATACCGACACGACGGGCGTCGCCACCAACGAGGCGAGGTGCATGACCAGCGAATCCATCGACACCACACAGTCCAGGTTGGCAATCAGGTCGATCTCCCCGGCCATGTCGACCCGGCCGAACAGCGCCGTGACATTGGGATAGACCCGCTCCATTTCCCGGGCGAACTCCACTTCGGCACCTCCGCCGCTGTGGATGAAAACGCGGCTGTGGCGCTCCGAGAGCAGGCGCACCGCCTCCCGGGCCAGCGGCTCGGGATAGGTCTTGCCCTGCTGGGCGGAGAAGGGTGCGAATCCGACCCACGTACCGGACTTCTCCCCCATCGGGTTGGGATGGGCGCGCCGCACGGCAGGTGCCGGATCGTCGAAAACGAACCCCAGCTTGCGGAATACGTCGCAATAACGGATGACGGTGTGTTCCAGGGGTTTCATCTCCCGGCCGCCGCCGCGGATAAAGTCTTTCTTCTCCTCACGGCCTTTTTCGATTTTCGCCACCGGAATCCCGCGCAGCCAGAGGGCCGTGCGGAACGTCACCGAGCGCAGCACGCCGTGCACGTCGGCCACGGCGTCC
>NZ_CABMQJ010000118.1 GCF_902388705.1 uncultured Alistipes sp. | reverse complement strand
CGGCGGGCCCGCAGCGCTTCGAAAAAGAGGATGTTGCAGAGCAGTATCCACAGCGAACCGCCGAATACGCCCGTGTATTCGTACCACTGCACGAGCCATACGTCGTGCGAGAACCCGTTGCCCAGAATCAGCCACGGCCACGAGAATTCGCCCGCGGTGTACAAGTATTCCGTAGCGATCCATCCGGCCGTGAGCAGCGTGTAGGCCAGCGCTTTCGGGCCCTTTTTCGAAACGGTGTGGAACAGCATGAAGGCGATCATGTTGAAGAACGTCGAGGCCAGCGTCGCGGCGACGGGCCCCACGGGCGTGGCGTACCATATCCACCACACGGTCGAGATGTTCCACAGCGCGAATGTCAGCGCCGCCCAGCCGAACACGCGCCACCACGAGCGGCGGGTGTCGTCGTACGACGAACTGATCCACAGCAGGGGAACCAGGGCGACGGGCAGCGCGAGCCCCGTCATGCCGAGCCAGCCCGGCGAGAGCAGGACGACCGAAAGGATTACCGCCGCAAATCTACGAAACATGGTGTGTGATTTTTACGTGGGCAAAAGTAGTCAAATGAGCGCATATTTCAAAATATTTCCTACTTTTGTAAAAACATCTAAATTCCCCGAATAGAATGAAGAAATTAGCCTTTTTATTGTGCGGGGCAGCCGTCGTGCTGTTCTGCGGATGCTGCGGCACGTCGCCGGAGGGTTACAGCGTGGCCGACGGCGTAATCGTATTCGACGAGCCGGCCCGTGCCGAGGGCCAGCATTCGGTGCTGCGGCTGACCGTCGACCCGATTCCGGTCGTGCGGGTCGGATTCATCGGGCTGGGCATGCGCGGCCCCGGTGCGGTGGAGCGTTTCACCCATATCGACGGGGTCGAAATCAAGGCGCTCTGCGACCTTTATCCCGAGCGGGTCGAGAAGTCGCAGAAGATTCTCGCCAAACACAATTTCCCCGCAGCCGCTTCGTACAGCGGCGAGCAGGGGTGGAAAGAGCTCTGCGAGCGCGACGACATCGACCTGGTGTACATCTGCACCCCGTGGCAGTTGCACGTGCCGATGGCCGTCTACGCCATGGAGCACGGCAAGCATGTGGCCGTCGAGGTTCCCGCAGCCATGTCGCTCGACGAGTGCTGGCAGCTGGTCGACACCGCCGAGAAAACCCGGCGCCACTGCATGATGCTCGAGAACTGCGTTTACGATTTCTTCGAACTGACGACGCTCAACATGGCGCAGCACGGACTGTTCGGCGAACTGCTCCATGCCGAGGGCTCCTATATCCACAACCTCGAACCTTACTGGGATTATTACCAGGGTAACTGGCGCCTCGATTTCAACCAGTCGCACCGCGGCGACGTATACGCCACGCACGGCCTCGGGCCCGCCTGCCAGCTGTTGGACATCCACCGCGGCGACAAGATGGATTACCTCGTGTCGATGGATACCAAGTCGGTCAACGGCCTGCAAATCGCCAAGCAGAAGATGAACGCCGAAACTTTCGCCAACGGCGACCAGACGCTGACGCTCATCAAGACGGCGAAAGGCCGCACGATTCTTTTGGAGCACAATGTCTATACGCCCCGTCCTTACAGCCGCATGTACCAGGTGACCGGCACCGAGGGCTTCGCCAACAAATACCCGCTCGAAGGGTATGCGTTCCGTCCCGCGCAGCTTGCCGGCGAAGAGGTGCCCGACCACGAAAATCTGAACGAACATTCGTTCATTCCCGACGGGGCGAAAGAGGCCCTGATGGCGCGTTACAAGCATCCGATTGTCCGTGACATCGAGCAGAAGGCGCGCCAGGTCGGCGGCCACGGCGGCATGGACTTCATCATGGATTACCGCCTCGTCTACTGCCTGCAGCACGGACTGCCGCTGGATCAGGATGTGTACGACGCTGCCGAGTGGTCGTGCATCGGGGCGCTTACCGCGGCGTCCATCGAGCACAACAGCATGCCGGTCGCCGTACCCGATTTCACACGCGGCGACTGGGCCAAAGTCGAGGGTTACCGTCACGCCATGGCACAGTAGGGAGCCGTATGCGACACACAAAAAGCCGGGATTTTTCCCGGCTTTTTTCGTTGTGGCAGTGCCTTTGCAGGTCGATTGCGGAACTTTAAAACGAAACGTTATGAATTCTGTGAAACAAGCCCCCGACTACCTGCTCGACGAGCACCTGTCGCCGGGGACGAAAGCGTACCTGAAAGTATTGAACGGCGGCGTTCCCGTCGAATCGCTGTCGGTGGAGGAGGCGCGCCGCGTGTTGGCCGACGTGCAGGCGGCCGTGCACGTCGATTTGTCGGGCGTCGAGGAGTCCGAACAAACCATCGAAAGCGAGGGCCGTCGGCTGCGCCTGCACCTGATGAGGCCCGTCGGAACGGGGCATGAGCGGCTTCCGGCATTCGTATTCGTACATGGCGGAGGCTGGGTGCTGGGCGATTATCCCACCCACCGGCGGCTGGTGCGCGACCTGGTTGCGGAGTCGGGCTGTGCGGCGGTTTTCGTCGACTACACCCGCTCGCCCGAAGCGCATTTCCCGCAGGCCGTCGAGGAGGTTTACGCCGCGGTGAAATGGGTGGCCGCAAACGGCCGCGAAATCGGTGTCGACGGCAGCCGGCTGGCCCTTGCGGGCAACAGCGCGGGCGGCAACATGTCGCTGGCGGCGGCG
>NZ_CABMQJ010000117.1 GCF_902388705.1 uncultured Alistipes sp. | reverse complement strand
CCAGGCGCCCAGCGTGCCGCGCAGGGCAAAGCGCCAGCAGCACCAGGGCAGCACCACGGCCAGCAGCGCCAGCAGCACGACGCCGCGGTATTTATACGCCAGTTTCATAGTTGGATTTCGATGCGGAACGACAGCCGCTCGCCGTCGCGCTCCTTTTCCACATGCGCAAGCCGCACGGCGCGGCAGCAGCACGCGTCCGACAACCCTTGCACGAAAGCCGAAATATCGGCCGCGGCAGGAGCCGTCCCGCCCAGGAGTACGATACCCGCGCGCCGTTGCAAGGGTTTCCCGGCCTCGAAACGTCTGGAGAGGGGTTCGACATCGAGCGACGTCAGCACGACCCGCGCAGGCACGGCACGGGCGACACGGTCGCAGAGTAGGGCGCGGGAAACACGGGGGGAGGCGGTAAATTCAGCCAGCAACTCCCGCTGCCGGGCTCCCGCCGATGCGGCGTTCGAGGCCGTCCGTTCCCGGGCCGCGAGTTCCGACTCCAGCGACTGCCGCCGGGCGTACAGCCGAGGCGAAAGCACCGCATTGACCGTAAGCAGCAGCAGGAACAGCCCCAGAACCGGGAAGACGAGCCGCCGCACCAGCACCTGCGCCGCAGCCGAAGAGGCCGGCGCGGGTTTCAGCAGCGCCTTCCACGACAGACCCGCATGAACCTGCCGCACGAACTCCCCAGCCGCATGGCCGAAATCCGCCGCACAGCCGGCGCAGAAAATACGCACCGGAACGATATTGCGCGCGGCGAGCTCCTCCTCCGCCGCACGGAGCCGGTCGCGGCGGACGAACGAAGTACACCCGTTTGCAGTGCTCCACAGAAAAGTTTCCGGGGCGGACTTTACGCGGGCCGTAACCTCCGCCTCGTCGGGCTTGGTGACAACCCCCCAGCCGCAGATGACCGCCGCAGCGAGGCACCCTTTCGCAGCCGCCGGATTCACGGACACGACCTCGCCCCGGCGCCACATCGACACACCGACGACACATTCGCCGCACGGGGTGAACTCCACACGCACCAGAGCGATGCGCCCCAATATGCGGGAAAGCAGCTTCATTCGATGACCGTCGGTTTGATAAACACGTTGAGCGTACGCTCGACCTTGTTGCGCTTCTGCTTGCCGAAGAACCACTTGATGACCGGAACACGCGCCAGAAACGGGATGCCTCGCGAGGACTTCTCCATCGAGTTGCGGTCAAGACCGCCCAGAAGCACCATCTCCTCGTTCTGAACCTTGACAATCGACCTGAAACTCCGCGTGGCCGTGCCCGGCGGGGCGTTGTCGGCGACACGGTCGGTGAACTCGGTCTGCTCGAATTCGATTTCAAGCGTGATATGCCGGTCTTCGGACACATAGGGCGTCACCTTGACCGACAGGTTGGCATCCACCGATTTCCACTGGTAGGATTCCGACGAAATCGGATTCTGGGTGCCGTAGTAATTGTTCTGCACCTCCTTGTAGTACTGCGTCTCCCCGCTGGTGAGCGTAGCCTCGTGCCCGTTGAGCGTCGAGAGCTTGGGCGTGGACTGCAACCGGATCGTACCGTTTTCCTCCAACGCCTGCAAACTCAAATAGAAGTTCGGCGTCACCTTTCCCAGATTTACCGTACCCCGGATACGCTGCAGCAGGTTATTCACCGCCCCGGCGCTGTAAGTCATGTCCACGCCCGGACCCAGCACCCCCGAGGTCGGCACCGGAGACTTGCCTACCCCGCCGCCGATACCCAGCTCGCGGATATTGCTTTTCGTGACGTCGGCGATGATGATTTCCATCGTAATCAGCGGCACGGGTTTGTCGATGGATTTCACGAAGGTTTCCACGCGCACCACGTCACGCCTGTCGCCGCCCAGCACCAGGCTGTTCAAATCGGGGAAAGTCTTGATTTCCACACCCTGCTTCAACGCCGCGGGAATAACCTCTTCGACTTTCGAAACGGCCCGGAAAGCCAGCGCAACAACGCTCGCCGACGCAAGACCGTCGCCCTGGGCAGCACCGAAAACGTAGATGCCGCGCTCGCAGTAGTAGGAATACTGCGATCCCTTGAGCAGCACCGCCAGCAGCGTTTCGAAATCCGTCGCGTCGACCCAGATGCCCGTCGTCAGGCTCACCGGCGACTTGAAATAGTAGTTCAGCCCGAGCTGCTCGCACAGGTCGAGGATAATATCCTGCACCTGCCCGCGCACGATGTGCGCCGTGATGCGCCCCAGCGAATCGACCTGCAGTTCGTTTACGGTAAACCGGCGACGGCGCGTATACGACGGCCCCGCAGAGGAGCCCTCCTGCGGCGCGGCCTGCGCCCGGTAAAAAGTCCACACCTCCTGCGCATCCTTCTCGGCCATAAGGCCGTTGACCGAGGCGAGTGTCTGCAGGGCCCCGTCCAACGGCATGGCCCGAACATAACCCGATATTTTGTAGTCGAACAACGGCTCGGGAACAACGATGTTGCGGCCCGAGAAAATCGTGATTTTCTTCGCCACATCGCTCAGACGCTCCCCCCGCAAATCGTAGAAAAGCGTCGTGTCGGCGGCATTGTAGAAAATTTCCGGTTCGGGGCGCGGAGCAGGAACGGAAACGGCGGGAAAGACAGACAGGATGTTGCCCGTGGTTTCCACGTCGAGTGTGTACTCGCGGCAGAGGAAACGCACGAGCTCGTCGACACGCGCAC
>NZ_CABMQJ010000116.1 GCF_902388705.1 uncultured Alistipes sp. | reverse complement strand
CACGGGCGACGCCGCCACAGCCGACGTCTTCACCGACGTCGGGGAGTCGGCACGGTTCATCGCCGAAACGGGCGCCGATGCCCTGGCCATCGCCATCGGCAACCTGCACGGCCGCTATATCGCCACCCCGCGCCTCAACATCGGCCGGCTGCGCGAAATCGACGCCCGCAACGGCATCCCGCTCGTGCTGCACGGCGGCAGCGGCACGAGCGAAGAGGATTTCAAATCCTGCATCGGCAACGGCATCTGCAAAATCAACGTGGCCACAGCGATGCAGCTCGCGGCCACGGACGAAATATGCAGCTATATCGCCGCTGATGCCTCACCGAACTACATCGACCTGAAGAGCCGCATCACCGAGGCTTCGCGGAGAGTCGTGGCAGCGCATATCCGGCTCTTCGAAAGCGACGGCAAAGCCTAAACACCCCGACACATGGACAGACGAGGAATCATCTCGGCCGGCACATGGCTGGTCGACAACGTGAAAATCATCGAACAATACCCCACCCGGGGCAACCTGACGACCATCTCGCGCGTCGAAACGGGACTGGGCGGTTGTTCCCACAACGTGCTCGCCGACCTGGCGGGACTGGGTACCGACCTGCCGCTGTATGCCGGCGGCTGCATCGGACGCGACGCTTTCGGCGATTACGTGCAGCGGGAAATCGCCCGGCTCGGAATCGACGGGCATAACATGCTCGTGCTCCCCGATGCCGCCACATCCTACACCGACGTCATGTCGGAGCGGGACGGAGGCATCCGCACTTTCTTCCATTTCCGGGGTGCGAATGCACGCCTCGGGGCGGAGCAGGTACTGCAAATGGAGACCCGGGCACGCATCTTCCACCTGGGCTACCTGCTGCTGCTCGACGAGCTGGACAGCCCCGACCCCGAATACGGCGTCGTGGCCGCCCGCGTACTGAAAGAATTGCAACGGAAAGGGTACGAAACCTCGGTCGACGTGGTTTCCGAAGAAGGAGATCGTTTCCGCCGCATCGTAGAACCCTGCCTGCCTTACATCGACTACCTGATCGTCAACGAGATCGAAGCCGGGGCCGTCTGCGGCCTGCGGCTGCGCGATCCGCAGGGGACACTGCTGCACGACCGCATGGAAGAGGCCGCAGAGATGCTGGTACGGCGGGGCGTCGGCCGCCTCTGCGCCATCCACTGCCCCGAGGGCGGTTATGCCCGCACCCGGGACGGCGAAACCGCATGGTGCGGCTCCATCCCAATCGCGGCGAAGCAAATCATCTCGTCGGTAGGCGCGGGCGACGCTTTCTGCGCCGGAATGCTCTATGCCCGGCACGAGGGGATGCCGCTGCGCGACGCCCTCCGGTTCGCCAATGCCTCGGCCCGCTTCAACCTCTTCAGCGCCACCAGCACGGGCGGCGCCCCCACCTTGGGACAATTAACCGAATTCATCCAATCAAATTACAAAGACCAATGAAACGCTCCGAAATAAACCGATCGATCCGTGAAGCACTGGATTTCCTGACCGAACACCGCTTCCTGCTCCCCGAATGGGCAACCTGGACTCCCCGCATGTGGGGCACGCACGGCGAAGAGTGCCGCGAGATACGCGACAACGCGCTGGGCTGGGACGTCACCGACTTCGGCAAAGGAAACTTCGCACAGGAAGGACTGACGCTCTTCACGATACGCAACGGCAACCCCGCACGCGACCGCAAGACCTACTGCGAGAAGATCATGTTCGTGCGCGAAGGGCAGATCACCCCCATCCATTTCCACTGGCACAAGATGGAAGACATCATCAACCGGGGCGGGGGCGACCTCTGCATGAAACTGTGGCGTGCCGACGACGAAGAACGCATGACCGACGCCCCCTGCTCGTTCCAGGTCGACGGAATCACCACGACCGTACGCGCAGGCGAGGTATTTCGCCTCCGCCCCGGACAGAGCATCACCTTCGAGCCCTACATGTACCACACCTTCTGGGCCGAAGGGGGCGACTGCCTGGCGGGCGAGGTCTCGACCGTCAACGACGACACCGCGGACAACCGGTTCTACGAACCGCTGGGACGTTATCCGCAAATCGAAGAAGACGAACCCGCCGAATTCTCACTCTGCAACGAATACACCTTCTAAAATGATCAGAAACCACGATATAACTCCCCTCGCCTGGGAACTGGGACATGCCCCGGACAGGGAGACCGCCCCCGGGAGCTTCTGCCCGGCAACGGTTCCGGGAGCCGTACAGACAGACATCGCCCGTGCCGAGGGGTATCCCGACTATAATTACGGCGACAATTATCGCCGCATGACGTGGATGGAAGACCGCTTCTTCACCTACCGCACGGAGTTCGACGCCCCGCAGTGCGGAAACGGACGGCAGCTGTGGTTCGTATCGAAAGGAATCGACTACCGGTACGAGATACGCTTCAACGGGCAGCCGCTCGCCGCCCGCGAAGGGATGTTCTCACCCGTCGAGGTGGAACTCACGCCGCACCTGCGTCCCCGCAACCGGCTCGAAGTGCTCGTCTATCCCGTTCCCAAGCGCCACCCCGAACCGGCCGACCGCACGCAGGCGTCGGATGTCGTGAAACCGGCCGTCGGCTACGGCTGGGACTGGCACCCGCGCCTCGTACCGCTGGGTATCTGGGACGACACGGGGCTCCAGATCCGCCACGAATCCCACCTGACGGACGTGCTGGTCAGCTACACGCTCGACGAAGACCTGGCGGGCGCCGACCTGCGCATCGCGGCCGAGGGCCGTGCCTGCGAC
>NZ_CABMQJ010000115.1 GCF_902388705.1 uncultured Alistipes sp. | reverse complement strand
GCCACCGGCACTGTCGGACAGGGTCTGTCCGCCGTCGCCGAACGGCACGTCGAAACCTGCGAAATCGACATTCGGGTCGGGAGCCGTCGGGTCGATATACTCCTCGCGAAAAGGATTGTAGTCGCTGTTGGACATGGCGCGCGGCTCGCCGTAGACCGCGCCTTTGGTCAGCACCGGAATCTCCACGGCGCCCTCGCGGTCGAAATCCATCAGCGGCACGGCACCCGTCTTGGCCAGCGTTTCACGCACGGCGGCGTTAATAATCTGCCACACGGCCTCCTCGTCGGCGAATTTCACCTCGGTTTTCTGCGGATGGACGTTCACGTCGATGCGCGACGGGTCGATCGTCAGGTAGAGGAAATACGAAGGCGAACTGCTCTCGGGAATCAGTTTCTCGTAGGCTTTCAGGATGGCGCTCGTGAGGTACGAACTCTTGAAATAGCGGCCGTTGACGAACAGGTACTGTTCGCCGTTGCGCCGTTTGGCGGCGGCGGGACGGCCGATATAGCCCCCGATGCGGGCAATCGAGGTGTCGGCGTCGACCTCCAGCAGGTTCTGCTTGATATGGCGGCCCACCACGTCGACGATACGGCCGGCAAGCGAGGCGGCCGCAAGCGCATAGACCGGGGCGTCGTTGGCGTACAGCTCGAATGCGACCTGCGGATTGCACAGGGCGACGCGCTGGAATTCGGATTTAATCTGGGCTGCCGAGGTCGTGCTCTTGTCCAAAAAACGGCGGCGTGCCGGCACGTTGTAGAAGAGGTTGCGCACGAAGAACTGCGACCCCACGGGACACATCACCGGGGACTGCCCGGCAAACTGGCCGCCGTTGATTTCGGTGCAGGTGCCGACCTCGTCGCCCTCCTGCCGCGTCCGCAGTTCGACCTGCGCCACGGCGGCAATCGAGGCAAGCGCCTCGCCGCGGAAGCCGAACGTATTGAGGGAGTAGATGTCGTCGACGGAGGTGATTTTGCTCGTGGCATGGCGGTCGAAAGCCATGCGCGCATCGATGGGCGACATGCCGCAGCCGTCGTCGACAATCTGTATCAAATCCTTGCCTCCGTCGCGGTAGTTGACTTTGACGGTATGCGCACCGGCGTCGATCGCATTCTCCATCATCTCCTTGACCACCGACGCGGGACGGTTCACGACCTCGCCCGCCGCAATCTGGTTGGCGACCAGGTCGGGTAGTAATCTGATTTTGTCTGCCATTTACTCCTGATAATCGTTGGGAACCACCGTAATCGGCTGCTCCTGCCATTCGACGTCGGAAATTCCCGACTGGTCGAGCCCGCCGCGGCGCTCCGCGGCCGTTTCGGTGCTGACAACCTCGGTCTGCGCCCGTCCGGCGCCGGTCCGCAGGAATACGTCGACCAGCCTGGGGTAAAGGATATAGATGAACAGCAGCACGATCACCGCGCCGGCTGCAATCTTCCAGATATGCATGCGTCCCTTCTGCTCCTCCCGGGAGCGGCGCGCCGACCGGGCGTCGCGCTGCGTGCGGATGTACTGTCCGGGGCGGTATTCACGCTCCGCATCCTCGGCGCGTTCGCCGCGCAACTCGGCACGGCGCTGTTCGCGGGCCTCCTTTTCGGGATCGTAATAGCGCGGTATGTAGTTGAACTTGTTCGCGTGTTTCTTGAACGGGCTGAAACCTAACATGGCGTGTCCTCCTATTTTTTTGTAAAGATACGAATTCTTCGGTAAATTTATTGCCTCCCGGATGATTTTTGCCCGCGCCGCACGCCGGAAACGGCGCACGGTCGCCCCGGTGCGAACGCGGCGGAATGCCGTGAACCACAAGTGGTATCCAGCACTCCGCCGCCTGCAAAGGAGTTCGCTTCCCTACCGGAAGAAACTCTTCATCCGTTCGAAAATATTCTGGTTTTTGACCGACTCGGCTTTCTGGAAACCGGGCTGCTGCGCCAGCTGCTCGACAAGGCGTTTCTCCTCGGCGTTGAGTTTCGACGGAATGGTGATGTCGACCACCACCAGCTCGTCGCCGCGGCCGTAGCCGTTGACGTCGGGCAGTCCCTTGCCGCCCAGGCGCAGCACCTTGCCGGCATGCGTTCCGGGCGCAATCTTGATTTTGGCGCGGCCGTCGACCGTCGGCACCTCGACCGTACCGCCCAGCATAGCCGTCGTAACGGTGATATTGAGGTTGTGAATCAAATCGTTGCCGTCGCGCATCAGTTCGGGATGCGCCTCCTCTTCGATGAGCACCTGCAAATCGCCGTTGACGCCTCCGTGGCGTGCGGCATTGCCCTTGCCCGTGACCGTGAGCACCATGCCCTCGCCCACGCCGGCCGGAATCTTTATCTCCACGACCTCCTGTCCGCGAACGGTGCCCTCGCCCTTGCATTTGTCGCAGGGCGCGGTGATGACCTTGCCCGTGCCGCCGCACGTGGGGCATACGCCCTGCGTCTGCATGCGGCCGAAGAAGGTGTTTTCGACACGCGAGACATAGCCCGTACCGTTGCAGGTCGAGCAGGTAGCATAGGAGTTGCCGTCCTTGGCTCCCGTGCCGCCGCATTTGTCGCAGGCGACGGTCTTGTTGATTTTGAGCTTTTTGGTGACGCCGTTGGCGATTTCCGAGAGGGTCAGGCGCACTTTGATGCGGATGTCCGACCCCCGGTTCACGCGCCGGCCCCCGCCGGACGAAGAGGAGCGGAAACCGCCGCCGAAATGTCCGCCGAAGATGTCGCCGAACTGCGAGAAAATGTCCTCCATCGAAAAGCCGCCGCCGCTGAATCCGCCGAAGCCCCCGGCTCCGCCGCCC
>NZ_CABMQJ010000114.1 GCF_902388705.1 uncultured Alistipes sp. | reverse complement strand
TGAACGCCGCGGCGGGATCGGCCGCGAGGATTTCCCCCAGCGAGCCGCCCGCAGGAACGGCCAGCAGGGCCCCCAGCAGCGGGAACACCAGCCAGGCGAAAAGTCCCTGCACGAGCCAGAAACTCTCCCACGACCACTCCTTTACCTTCTTGATAGGTACATAAGAGCTCGACTGGCAGAAACTGCCCACGGCGATAATCAGAAGTCCGAGAAGCGTATTCATAATCCTGTGGTTTAGAATGCCGTATGATACAATTTTTCAATATCCGCGACCGAGGTCGGACGCGGGTTGCCACCCGTGCAGACGTCCTTGAACGCCGCCGCGGCCAGTGCGGGAATGTCCTCCTGCTTCACGCCGATTTCGTGCAGGCGCTGCGGGATGCGGATGCTCACCGACAGGTCGCGCACGGCCTTCACAGCCGCGGCGACACCCTCGTCGACGCTCATGCCCGCGGTATCGACGCCCATCGCCCGGGCGATGTCGAGGTACTTGGCGCGCGAGGGCGACTCGGCGTTGTATTCCATCACATAGGGCAGCAGCAGCGCATTCGCAACGCCGTGCGGCGTATCGTAAAACGCCCCCAGGGGGTGCGCCATCGAGTGCACGATGCCCAGCCCGACGTTCGAGAAGCCCATGCCGGCGATATACTGCGCTTCGGCCATGCCGTTGCGCGCGACGGGGTCGCTGCCGTCCTCCACGGCATTTTTCAGGTGCCGGGCGATCAGTTCGACGGCCTTCAGCTCGAACATGTCGCTCATCGTCCACGCCCCGGGCGTGATATACCCTTCGATAGCGTGCGTCAGCGCGTCCATGCCCGTGGCGGCCGTAAGCCCTTTGGGCATCGACATCATCAGCTCGCAGTCGATTACGGCGCACATCGGAATATCGTTGGGGTCGACGCAGACCATCTTCTTGCGGTTCTCCTCGTCCGTGATGACGTAGTTGATCGTCACCTCGGCGGCCGTTCCCGCCGTCGTCGGCACGGCGAACGTCGGCACGGCGCGGTGCCGGGTGGCGGCCACCCCCTCGAGCGAGCGCACATCGGCGAATTCGGGGTTGTTGACGATGATGCCCACGGCTTTGGCGGTGTCGATCGACGAACCGCCGCCCAGCGCCACCATGCAGTCGGCGCCCGAGGCCTTGAACGCCTCGACGCCCTGCTGTACGTTGCGAATCGTGGGGTTGGCCTTGATTTCGCTGTAAATCTCATAGGGGATGCCCGCACCGCGGAGCACCTCCTCGACCTTGGCGGCCACGCCGAAGCGAATCAGGTCTTTGTCCGTCACGAGCAGCACCTTTTTAAGGCCGCGCTTCCTGATTTCGTCGGCGATTACCGAGCGGCATCCTGCGCCGTAATACGACGTTTCGTTCAGTACGATGCGATACATAGGGCTTATCGTTTAGCGGTTACCTCCTTTTCGTACTGCTGGATTCCGGCGATGAACTCCTCGCCCACGGGCACGTCGTTGCGCAGGCAGAACATGTCCCACACGGCGTTCCAGGGCAGCGACTTCGACTCTTCGAGCAGCGCCAGGCGTTCGAAGCCCTGTCCGGCAGCCTCGTACCCGCGCAGCTGCGCGAGCGGTTCGAGCAGCGCCTGCATCAGGCACTTCTGCGTGGCGCGCGAGCCGATGACATAGGCACCGATGCGGTTGATCGAGGCATCGAAGTAGTCCAGCCCGATATGCACGCGGTCGAGCGCCCCGCAGCGCACGATCTCCTTGCACAGCTCCAGCGTATCGTCGTTCATAATCGTCACATGGTCGGAGTCCCAGCGCACCGGGCGCGACACGTGCAGCATCACCTCGGGGATGAACAGCAGCAGCGAAGAAATCTTGTCGGCCACGATTTCCGTAGGATGGAAATGTCCCGTGTCGAGGGTCACGATTTTGCCGCGGCTGGCGCCGTAGCCGATGTAGAAATCGTTGCTCCCGACAGTATAGCTCTCCAGGCCGATGCCGAATACCTTCGACTCGATGCAATCCTTCATGTGATCGTATTTCTGCTCGAAGATGCGGTCGAGCGAATCGCGCAGCAGCTCACGGTAGAGCATGCGGTTGACGGTGAGGTCTTTCGAGCCGTCGTGCACCCAGAGGTTCATGATGCAGGGATCGCCCTGCGCACGGCCCATCTCCTCGGCTATGGCGCGGCAGCGCTTGGTGTGCTCCACCCAGAAGGCGCGGATTTCGGGGTCGGGGTTCGACAGCGACAGGTTTCCGCTCTTGGGGTGCGAGAACGAGGTCGAGTTGAAGTCGAGTTTCATGCCGTTCTGCTTCGCCCATTCGATCCAGCCCTGGAAATGGCGGGGTTCCACCTGGTCGCGGTCGACCGACTCGCCGCCGAACTCGCCGTAAATCTCGTGCAGGTTCAGGCGGTGCGTGCCGGGAATGAACGATTTGGCCTTGAGGATGTCGGCGCGCAGCTCCTCGATGTTGCGGGCTTTGCCCGGATAGTTGCCCGTGGCCTGGATGCCGCCCGTGAGGTCGCCGCCCCGGTTTTCGAAGCCCGTCACGTCGTCCGCCTGCCAGCAGTGGAGCGAGAGCGAGATGTTTTGCAGCGCTGCGAGCGCCTTTTCCGTGTCTACGCCGATGGCCGCATAGCGGTCACGGGCAATGGCATACGCCTTTTCGATAAGTTCGGTTTTCATAAAAGCAATCGTTTATTTTTTCGGTTCATACGTTTTCGTTTCGATCGAGCGGCGGATGTACTGCCGCATCTCGGACAGCGAGCCGACCACGCCCGCAGCCCGCGCCTGCACCATGATGTTACCCAGCGCCGTGGCCTCCGCAGGGCCC
>NZ_CABMQJ010000113.1 GCF_902388705.1 uncultured Alistipes sp. | reverse complement strand
AAACGTTTCGCCGGGGCCACGGCGGCTTCGTTCGACGCGGCGCCCTACCTGCGCCGGGCCGTACGGTTCGTCCCGACGACCGGGGGCACGGGATTCCACGCCACGGACGGACGCACCGTCATGGCACTCGTAGAGGCCCGAACGCTGTCCGCCGACACAGTTCCCGGGAAGCAGGCCGCGGGAACCGCCGCAGAAAACCCGCTCACCTCCCCGCTGCGAACGTTCCTGCCCCGTATGACGGCGATCACGGCGCCCGCCCTGCTGACGACGATGCCCCTCACACGCCTGATCGCCTGCGGCGAATGCGACGAGCTGACCCTCTTCTCGGACGAAGCCTGCACGGTGATTGTCACGGCGCAGGCCGGAACGACCGCAACGGCCCGGAGCTACCGCACGCTGACGGGAGGCGTGCTCGTCTTCCAGCTCGACACCCGCGACTTTCCCGGGGCCGAAACGCTGACCGTCGACGCGGGAGCGTGCGGCACAATCACCTACACCCTCGTTGCGGCGGTTCCCGAAGCCCGGCGGCTGGCATGGCGCAGCAGCGCGGGCAGCATCGAGCACTACACCTTCCCGGTCGAACGGTCGGTAACGCTGGAAACCGCAAAAAAGCGGGCCTACGGAAGCGGAGGACACCTCGTCGCACAGGCCGCGACCGAGCGGCGGAGCGTGCTGGTGTCGGCCTATGAAACCCGCGAAGTTGTCGAAGCCCTCGCCGAAATCTGCGCAACGCCCGACGTATGGCTGGCCGCAGAAGCCGGTTACGAAGCCGTCGACACAGTCACCGACAAGGCCGTCGTCCACCGCCACGGCGCAGTGTCCTGCCTCGAAATCGAAATCCGGGACAAACGCAAAACCGGAGCGCTATGGAACTGACAATCGACGGAGCGGCCTGCGATTCCGGAACGGGCACACCCGCCGTACCGGGCTACACCGCCGCGAAACTGGCCGACATCGAAGCCGCCCGCGAAGGCCGTTCGCTGGAGCTCACGCTCCCGGCGACCTCCCGCAACGCGGCCCTCCTGGGCTTCGCCCGCGATCCGCACACGGCCACCCGGTTCAACGCCTCGCCCCACACGGCGGAACTCACGGCGGAGGGGGCCCGGCTCCTGATTGGAACGGTACGGCTGCTGGAGTCCTCGGAGGCGGGTTACCGCATCGAAATACGCGAAGGCGGGGCACAGTGGGCGAAAAATGCGGCGCTGCGGACGTTCGACAGCCTCGGCGTCGACTACCGGGCGAACCTGCTTCCGTCGACGATTTTCGCAAGCTGGACGGACCAGTCGCCCGTAAAATTCTTCCCCATCCGGCGCGACGAATACCCGCAGCAAAACAGTTCGTCGGATTTACGGCCCGCCGAACGGCTGCTGTCGGTGGACGACTACCATCCGTTCCTGCACGTGGCGACGCTCGTCGAAACCCTTTTCACGGAGGCGGACTACCGCATCGAGAGCCGCTTCATGGCCTCCGACGAATTCCAATCGCTTTACATGAGCGGCGCATACCCCGCGCGCGACACCACGGCGCTCGCCGCGCGGATGGGGTTCTTCGCCCGCCGACTGGCGCCCGTCACCGCCCGGGGCAACCACCTGGGACGCGTATACGCCAACCCGGACACCACCGCCAGCAGCGTGGGCAACATCGTCGAAACGGCCACGCCCCAGACTCCCGATGCGGACGGCGAGCCGATTCCCGAGCTGTGCAACAACGGCGGCTGTTTCGGTTTCGACAACGGCCGAATCGCCTTTACGCCCACGACCGCGGTGAGCGCCGGATTCGAGTTTTACCTCAAGTACACCACCGACCACCGCATCCTGACCCGCGAACGGCTCAAGGGGTTCGACTCGGTTTATTTCGGAACGGGTGCCGACATACCCTTTACGCTGGCCAACCGGTACGAAGACCGCCGGGACGCAATAGCGCCCAACTACCGCTACACGGTTATCGTATTCGAACACACGCAAGGGGCGCAATACCGGCTCACGTACACGCGCAACGGGGTTTCGGGTACGCTCTGGAGCGAATTCGCCGCACGCACCGCATCGGTCGCAACCCCGGCGTCGGGCACCGTGTCCGCTCCCGTGCTGCTCGTCCGAAGCGGCGACGGCTGGATAACTTATGCGGGCGACTGGGCGCTCTACGACGGCTACATCGCCGAAACGGGGCAAACGACGGTCGAACTGCGGGTACGAACCGCCGCGGAGCCGCTCACGGCCTCGTCGCCCAGGTTGTTCAACCTAATCTACTTTTACGGCGCGGAAGAAGGCATGTCGCTCACGCTGCACAAGGAGTGCTCGCTGCGGCCGCAATTCGCGTCGGCGCCCGGCTACGGTTCGCCGATTACGTTCGCCGACGTCGCCCGCCACCGGATACGGCAGTCGGCGCTGCTCGAGGCGTTGCAACACCTCTTCAACCTGCGCTTCCACACCGAGCAGGCGACGAAAACCGTCCGCATCGAACCTGCCGACGACTTCTTCGGCGCAGGCGCAGTGGCCGACTGGCGGGACAGGACCGATTTTTCGCAGCCCGTCGTTCTGGCCGACATCGCTCTGCAGGTCCATGAACGCCGCACGTGGAGGTATTCGGAGGGCGACGGCGCCGTGGCCCGCTTCGACGCCCAGGCCGGGAGTCCTTTCGGGGCATGGAGCGTCCGCACCGGTTCCTATGCGGCCAAAGAGGGCGAAGAGGTATTGCGCAACCCCCTGTTTTGTCCCACTATCAGCACCGCAGAACACTACGCCAACGCCCCCTCGGCGCTGGTCATGCAGGTCGGCGACCGCGACAACGCACAGGAGCAGGGCGCCGGCGTCACGCCGCGCATCGTGCGCTTCGCCGGAATGCACCCGCTGCCCGCCGGAGAGCGCTGGGGCTATCCCTCGGG
>NZ_CABMQJ010000112.1 GCF_902388705.1 uncultured Alistipes sp. | reverse complement strand
CCCGGGCGACAGGTGCGTGAAATTCGACCAAAAGGCCGTCCGCTCCGAAATCGGCCGCTGTTTCGGCCGCGCGCTGCAACTGCGCGAAGTCTGCGCCGGAGGCGATGCCTCAATCGAAATGGAGCTCAACGCCACGGGTAATGTCAATTTCGACCTCGGGCGCTACGGCATCGGCTTCACCGCCTCGCCCCGCCATGCCGACGGCGTAGTGCTGTCGGGCCCGATTACCGCGAACATGGCCGAAGCGCTCGAAATCTGCTACGACGCCGTGGCGGAACCTAAAATCCTCGTCGTCTGCGGCTCCGAGGCGTGCTCGGGCGGACTGTTCGCCGCCAGCCGCGCCGTCGACCGCTCCTTCCTCGACACACACCGCCCCGACCTCTGGCTGCCGGGCGCACCGACGCACCCGATGATTTACATCGACGGCATCCTGAACCTGCTGGGCCGGGAAAAACGCGAATAGCCATGCAACGACTCCGTACGATTTTCATCTCGTTTTTCAAAATCGGGCTCTTCACCTTCGGCGGCGGCTACGCCATGCTGCCGCTCATCGAACAGGAGCTGATTGCCAAACGCCGCTGGATCGAGCATAAGGAATTCCTCGACCTGCTGACGCTCGCACAGTCGGTGCCGGGCCCCATCGCCATCAATACCTCGGTCTTCGTAGGATACAAGATACGGGGATTCAAAGGCGCCATAGCGGCCCTGCTGGGCAGCGTCCTGCCGTCGTTCGCCATCATCCTCGTGATCGCCCTGCTATTCGCCGACATCCGCCACAACCCGGTGGTCGACGCCGCCTTCAAGGGCATGCGCCCGGCCGTCGTGGCGCTGATCGTCGTACCGGTCATCTCGCTCGCGCGGGGCATGCACTGGTCGATGTTCGCCGTAATCGCCGCCGCAGCGCTGGCGGTATGGTATCTGGGCTGGTCGCCGATTTACATCCTGATTGCCGCAGCGGCCACCGGCATCGCTTGGACATTATTCATCGCTAAAAAAGCAGGCAAATGATCTTCTGGCAACTATTCGTAAGCTACCTGAAAATAGGTTTCTTCGGCTTCGGCGGCGGCTACGCCATGCTGTCGCTCATCCAGAACGAGGTGGTCGTGCAGCACGCCTGGATGACCAACGCCGAATTCGCCGACATCGTGGCCGTCTCGCAAATCACGCCCGGCCCCATCGCCATCAACTCGGCGACCTACGTGGGCTACACCGTCGGCGCCCAGGCCGGCAGCACGTGGTGCGGCATCCTGGGCGCGGCGCTGGCGACGTTCGCGGTTTGCCTGCCCTCGCTGACGCTGATGCTGCTCATCACGCGTTTCTTCCTCAAACTCAAGCACAACCCCATCGTCGAAGGGGCCATGAAAGGCATGCGCCCGGTGGTAATCGGCATGATTGCCGCGGCGGCCCTGCTGCTGATGTTCCCGCACAGCAAAGCCCCCGACGAGCAGAATTTCATCGACGGCTGGAGCTGGGCGCTGTTCGGCGGCGTGTTCGTCGCTTCGGTCAAAAAGGTAAACCCCATCCTGCTCATCGGCCTTTCGGCCGCAGCGGGCATCCTGATATACTACGTATTCTGACCTTGCAAAAAAATCCCGCTATGAAGAAATCCCTGAAAATGAAAAACGCCCTGAAAAAACGGCTCGGGAAGTGGAAAGTCGGCGACTACGTCCGCCAGTTCTCCATCGTCACGGGCGGCGTGCTGCTGACCCTGTGGCTGACGGCCAAAATCGCGGATTCGTCGAAACAGAAGGAGGTGCGGCAGGCCATGCAGCTCGTCACGCTCGAATTGCGCGAAAACCTGCGATTCATCCGGGATTACGAATGGCTCTACAACCAGGAAAAACGGGCTGCACAGCGCTTACGGGAGCACGACTTCTCCCTGGCCGGATTCCCCGCGGACACGGTGGAAACCTATTGGCGACACATCACCAACGGCATGGGAAAACCTTACCGGTTTATGACCGACGCACTGGAGATGCTCAAAACGACAGGCATCGCATCCCACATTGCCGACAAACAGATCGTCATCGACCTGCTGCGCAGCTACAATGATATCGGGGAATTCGACAACTCGATGGAACTCTATTACACCCAGCGTTCCAAGACGCTCGTTCCGCACCAGATGGGTGAAAACCACCTGTCCGGCGATAATATCGGCCTACACGAAGAATTCGCCGGGATACTGGCCGAAAAAACGGTGCAGGGATGGCTCCGGGCCATTCCGCGCGCCTACGATGCGGATTACTTCGCCCGGTGTGCGGAAAAGGTAGAAAAAATGATCGCGGAACTGGAAAAACGCTACAAATAATCAGACGGCCGCGACGACGGCGGCCCCGGCCAGCAGCAGGAAAAGGAACACCCCCAGGCACAGCAGGCCCAGAACGGCCACGAACATACCGATACATCCCCAGCGCCGGTCGTCGCACGGCAGCGGGTCGGTCAGCAGGGTGACGATAAGCCCCACGAGCGGGGTGAAAATCAGGCTCACGAGGAATGCAAGCCCGAAACCGATACGCCTGCGGCTGCCGATAATACCCACCAGCACGGAGAGCAGGCAGCCGCTCAACAAACCGAATAATACAATCAGAATACCCATTGTTGCGAACAGTTAACGTGTAAAACGATAATAGGTGCCCAGCGGCAGCTGCTTGCCCGCGCGATCCGTGAAGCAAAGCTCGCCGTACTGCTCCTGCCGCGGTGCACCGAATGCCTGCCGCACCGCCGTGCGGGCCAGCGTCGACGACAACCCCATCGAATAGAGGTTCAGCACGAGGAAGGCCCCCTGCGGCTCCAGCAGCTGCGCACAGCACTCGAGCATCTCGCAGATGTTGTCCTCCAGTATCCACTTCTCGCCGTCGGCGCCGCGGCCGTAGGCCGGGGGATCGAGGACGATGCCGTGGTAACGGTTGCCGCGGCGCACCTCGCGCCGGACGAATTTCAGTGCATCCTCGACAATCCACCGCACGCCGTCCAGCCCGCTCGACTCCATATTCTCGCGCGCCCACGTCACCACCTGCTTCACCGAATCGACATGCGTCGTTTCGGCCCCGGCGGCACGCGCCGCGAGGCTCGCTCCGCCCGTATAGGCGAAGAGGTTCAGCACGCGGGGCGTCACGGATTGTCCCGCCGCGGATGCCGGCTTCTGCCGGCCG
>NZ_CABMQJ010000111.1 GCF_902388705.1 uncultured Alistipes sp. | reverse complement strand
CCCGCACCGCCATCGGCAGCACGCCCCGGACGGGCTTCAGGCTCCCGTCGAGCGACAGTTCGCCGGCGAACATCGTCCCGGCGAGCGCGTCGGCATCGACCCGCTCCATCGCTGCGAGTATCCCCACGGCAATCGGCAAATCGAACGAGGCCCCCTCCTTGCGCAAATCGGCCGGGGCGAGGCTCACGACCACCTTGCGGCCGGACATCCGCTCCCCGGAGTTCCCGAACGCCGCACGGATGCGCTGCTCGCTCTCTTTCACCGCATTGTCCGGCAGCCCCACCAGGTACATGCCGAGCCCGCCGCCGGCGATATTGACCTCGACGGTCACCGCCGCAGCGTCGATTCCCACAATCGCACCTGCATAAGTCCGGACAAACATATATCGAAAAACCAGTTAAAAATCACTGCATGTCACTCCGCTCCCGGCCGCCAAACCGCGGCGCCCCAGTTTACAACCCGGCACCTTCGCAACCTCCAGCCGGGGAAAGCATCCACACCCACGGCGGAGCCACCGCACCCAGGACGCCCGGCACTTCCGCCCCGCAGCGGAAACAATCAGAACGGCGCCTCGTCGTTGAGCGACGGCGGAGCCGGGTCGAACTCCCCGCCGCCGATTCCCGATCCCAGGCCGCCCATTCCGGCGCCCGCGCCGTTCGAACCGCTGGCATAGTCGTCGTACGCCTGCTGGCTGTCGGAAGCCTGCGCCGGCGGCAGCATCGAGTCGTCCATGTCGGCGAAGCGGGCCTGCTCCTTGAGGAAGCGCAGGTTCACGTCGCACACGGCGCCGTTACGGTGCTTGGCGAGGATAATCTCGGCCATACCCGCCGTCGGCATGCCGTTCTCGTCCTGGTTGATGCCGTAGTACTCCGGGCGGTGGATAAAGGCCACGATGTCGGCGTCCTGCTCGATGGCGCCCGACTCACGCAGGTCGGAGAGCTGGGGCCGCTTCGAGCCGCCGCGCATTTCGGTGGCACGGCTCAACTGCGACAGGGCGATTACCGGCACGTTCAGCTCCTTGGCAATCGCCTTGAGCGTACGCGAGATGAAGGCCACCTCCTGCTCGCGGTTGCCTTTCGAGTCCTGGTTGCCGGTCATCAGCTGCAGGTAGTCGATGATGATAATCTTGATGTCGTTGTGTATCTTCAGGCGGCGGGCTTTCGAGCGGAACTCGAAGACCGAAAGCGCCGGCGTGTCGTCGATGAACAGGGGCGCCGCACCCAGCGGTTTGGTCGCCGACTCGAGGTGGCGCCACTGCTCGGGCGTCAGGCGGCCCGACTTGACGTCGTTGCCGCTCAAACCCGTTTCGGCGATAATCAGACGCATCATCAGCTGCACGGAGGACATTTCGAGCGAGAAGAACGCTACGCCCTGCTCGTGGTCGACGGCCATGTTGCGGGCCATCGAGAGCACGAACGCCGTCTTACCCATCGAGGGACGCGCGGCGATGATGATCAGGTCCGAAAGCTGCCAACCCAGCGTCACGCGGTCGATGGCCATGAAGCCCGACGGCACGCCGTTGAAGGCGCTCGTGTTCTTCGACGCCTCCTCGATCTGCATCAGCGCGCGGGCCAGGATGTCCTTCGACGACTGCACCGAACGCTTGACATGCCCCTCGGCGACCTTGAATATCTCGCCCTCGGCATAGCCGATCAGCTCCGTCACGTCGGTCGACTCGTCGTACGAGCGTTTCTGGATTTCGGTCGCCGAGCGAATCAGCTCGCGCTGCACGTATTTCTGGGCGATGATTTTGGCATGGAACTCGACGTTGGCCGCCGAGCCCACTTTCTGCGTAAGCTGCGCCAGATAGGACGCCCCGCCCACTTTCTTGAGCTCCTTTTTTCCCTTCAGCCGCTCGGTGACGGTATAAAGGTCGATCGGCTTGAGCTCCATCGAAAGCTCCTCGATCGCCTTGTAGATCGTACGGTGCTCCTCCGTATAGAACGCTTCGGGCGTGACATACTCCTGCACGGCGATGATGCTGTCCTTTTCGAGCATCAGCGCGCCGAGCACGGCCTCCTCCAGCTCGACCGCCTGCGGGGGTACGTTCCCGGCGGTGTCGGTGAGCGCCGCGAATGCCTCCCGGTTGCGCTGGGAGGGGTTATAATCTTTAGCCATGGTATTCTCTTTCGTTCAAAGCCCAAAAGTAGCAATAAGCCGGGAGAAATCAAAACGGCACGGCGGTATAATCTGTCGAAAACTATGTTTATAACATAGTTTGCCGGCAAAGCGCCCCCGGCAGCGGGGACAAAAGGCTGTTGATAAATAATCCGGGGCGACTTTATTCCCTGCCGCCCAGTTCGCGGCGCGAAACGGCCAGGGTCGCGACACTGATGCGGCACCCGGGCGCGGCGCGCAGGATTTCACCGGCGCACGAAAGCATCGTGTTGCCCGTGGTAAAGACGTCGTCGACCAACAGCACATGCCGCCCCGCGAGCCGTCCGGGATACCTCACGGCAAAGGCGTCCTCGACGTTGCGGGCCCGCTCCCGGCGGGATTTGAGGGCCTGGCTCGCCGTATTGCGCCTGCGGCGCACGCTGCGCCGGTCGACCGCCGCGCCCAACTGCGCCGCAATCCCCTCGGCGATATATTCCGACTGGTTGTAGCCGCGGCGGCAGCGTTTGAAAGGGTGCAGCGGCAGGGGCACGACCACCTCCACGTCGTCGTACAGGCCGCTCTCCTTCAGACAGCGGCCGTACCATTCGCCCATCGCGCGGGCCGTGCGCCACGCCCCGCGGTACTTGAAACCGCGGATGAGCTCCCGCCATCCGCTTCCGTGCACGTAGTAGAGAAACCCCGAAGCCCGCTCCACGGGCAGCATGTCCCGGCATTTGTCGAGCATGGGATTGCCGGCCTCGTTCCAAAACCCGGTCAGCGGCGCAGTCGCACGGCAGAGCGTGCAGACCGTGCGCTCGCCCTGCGCCAACGGCTCGCCGCAGACGGGACAGCGGGCCGGGAAAAAGAGCGACGCCACATCGCGCAGCAGGCTATTGAGGATCGACATTGACGACGACGGTGATATTTTTGAACTCGGGATTTTCGGCAAAGGCCTTGAGTTCCGCCCCCAGCAGCTCACGGGCGCGGGCCGACGAAGCGCCGCTTTCGACCTTGAGCAGCAGCCCGGCGAGGTATTCGCCGCGGATACGGTCGACCGGGGGCGTCATCGGCCCCAGCAGGCGGCGGCCGAAGCGGG
>NZ_CABMQJ010000110.1 GCF_902388705.1 uncultured Alistipes sp. | reverse complement strand
CGGACGCACCCGCCGCGCCGACGCAGGACAGGATTCCTTACGACAAAATCACGGATTTGCCCGAACCTCCGGCTGCCGCCGGGGTGCCTGCCGGGCCGGATAAGCCGGCTGCGGGAAAAGACGCGCCCGCCGTGCCGGATGCCCCGAAGGGAGGGGATGCGGCGGCCCCGGCGGTCGATGCGTCGAAAGCCTGCCGTTTTACGTTCTACGGCACCGGCTGTTCCGTGTCGCTGGAGGCGAAGCACCGTTTCCGCCTCGCCTCGCTGCAGGAGAGCAGCGTCGCCAATGCGTGGGAGCGGGTGGCAGGCGGTTCGTACGACGCTGCGGCGGCGGAGTGCGCCGGCCTGAAAAAAGCGATGCAGCTCAACGACTGGGGCTATTACGACCTCGTGCGCACGCTCGGCGATGCCTTTTGCGGCGCGAAGTCCGGCGAATCGGTCGTCCTGCAGTCGTTCCTGATGGCGGAAGCCGGATACAAGGTGCGGCTGGCCCGGGGCGACGGACGCCTCTACCTGCTGCTGGCGATTGACGGGCAGGTTTACGGACGGCCCTACTTCCGCATCGACGGGCAGGTGTTCTACGTGCTGGACGACGTGCCCCGCGCTTCGTCGTACAGCATCTGCAACTTCAGCATTCCGGGCGAGCGCCCGCTGTCGCTGGCGATGCCCGTGCCGCCCCTCTTCGCGCAGAAGCCCGCCGCGCCTGCCGTCCGCAACGGCGCCGGGATCGAAACCTCGGTGACGGTCAACCGCAACCTGATGGATTTCTATACGAACTACCCGCCGTGCTACTGGAGCGTCTATGCATCGACCGTGTTTACCCCGGCCGTGAGCGGACAGCTCTATCCGGCGCTGCGCGCAGCGCTGGCCGGCAAGGGCGAGTACGAGGCGGTCAACCTGCTGCTGCACTACCTCCATAAGGCGTTTGCGTATAAAACCGACGATGCGCAGTTCGGTGCCGAGCGCACGTTCTTTGCCGAGGAGATGTTCCATTATCCTTACAGCGACTGCGAGGATCGCTCGATTCTTTTCGCGCGGCTGGTGAAAGACCTCCTGCAACTGGAAGTCGTGCTGCTCTACTATCCGTCGCACATAGCCACGGCCGTTTGTTTCAACGACCGGGTGAAAGGCGACTACATACAGCTCGGCGCAAAGCGCTACATAATCTGCGACCCGACCTATATCGGCTCCGATGCGGGGGAGGCGATGCCCGACATCAAAAATACGCCGGCCGAGGTCGTCCGGATTGATTAACCCTTAAAACCGATTCGCCATGTTTTGTCCCAACTGTGGAAAAAAATGCGGGGATGGCAACCTCTTCTGCGCTGACTGCGGCACGAAGCTGCCCGTAAGCCAACCTGCCGCTCCGGTGCCCGCGCCTGCCGCCCCGGCAGCCCCCGCTTGCGGGAACATGTCCGCTTCCGGCTCCAAGGAGTCCGGGAACCGGATGGCCGAGGGGGCGATTTTCACCAACCTGCGGGTGCTTGCCCTCAAATTCGGAACCGATGCCGCGACGGTGCGCAAACTGCTCGCAGCCTATGCCGAGGCGTCGCTCGCACACGGAATCCGTTATCATATCGTCGATGCCGGCGATTACCTTTTCCTCAATCCCGAAGCGGGAAACAACCGCGCCGTCGGCCTCTCGCCGTCGGATTCATGGGCCGACCATGCCGCCCTCGTGGCCGACTATTACCGTTTCGGCCGCAGCACGGTCAGCGACCAAACCAACTACCTGTTCATCGTCGGCGGGGCCGACGTGATTCCGATGCCCGTCGTGCCGCAGTATATTTCCGACCCCGATTACAGCGATACGGACATCGATACCGACATCCCGTATGCCTACCTGCTGGGCGAGCGGACTTATCCCCTGCTGGGAACGGCCGGAATTTTCCAGTACGAGCAGTATTTCCACGTGGGACGCCTGCCGCTGGCCGCCGACGCTTCGCTGGACGACCTGGCCGGCTACCTGCGCCGTGCGGCGAAAGCCCCCGGCACGGTGTCCGTCGGACGGGCTTACGGCCAGACCGACCTGACGTGGCTGTCGGCTTCGGCTTCGGTGAGCGAGCCTTTCCGCCGCTATAAACTCTACCGGGGCGACGATCGGCTGGACGAGCGCATCTATGCCCGGAATCTTTTCATCAGCCCCTGTGTCGAGCGTTCGATTGTCGAAAAAATCTTCGACCGGAACGCCGACCTCTATTATTTCAACCTGCACGGCAGCGATGCGCCGACGGCGTGCAGTTTCTACGCTTCCTACCGGCAGCAATGCTACGAGGCCATTACGCCGCGCCAGCTGGCCGGTGCCGAAAAGCCGAACGTGGTGGTGACCGAGGCGTGCTACGGCGGCAAGTTTCAGGACTACGGCCGTGGCGAAACGATGTTGCTCGCAGCCATGGGCGACATGACGCTGCTCTACCTCGGTTCGTCGCGCATCGCCTGGGGAGCCTCGCAAAGCAGTTCGACGGCCGACCTCGACAATGCCGACCGCCTGACCTGCGTCTACATGGACGGCCTGCTCGACGGGTATACCGCCGGGGAGGCGCTGTATCTCGCCCGCCAGAGCTTTTTCGACTTGAACGACGGTTATTTCACCCCTCACCAGGCGCTTACGATTGTTGAGTTCAACCTGTTCGGCGACCCGTTCCTGCATGTCGGAACGCGCCGTGACGATACGAAAACGGCTCCCCGCGAGGTCAGGGCGCTGGCGAAAGGCCCCGTCAACGCCGTGGTCGAACGCAAATGCATCTACGAGGCCGCTCCTGCGTCGCTGCTCGACGAGGTGCGCAATGCCGTCGACCGCAACCTGATGCAAATCCGCGCGGTGGTGGACAGGCAGCTCTACGAACAGCTGGGCGTCGAGCCGCGCAGCCTGTCGACCGTCACCCGCATCAAATACGGCAACGGCGACGAATTCTACGCTTTCAACTACGTGCAGGGCGACGCAACGATCAGGAGCTGCCATACGGCGACCACGGATATGAAAGGGAATGTGAAATCAATAATATCAACCAAATAGAACGACTACTATGAAATGCCAGAATTGTAATTCCGAACTCATGGAGGGTGCGAAATTCTGCACGACCTGCGGTACGCCCGTCGCAGCGGCGCCCTCGGGCCCCGTCTGCCCGAAATGCAACGCCCCGCTGCTGCCCGACGCCAAATTCTGCACGACGTGCGGCGCTCCGGCAGGGAGT
>NZ_CABMQJ010000109.1 GCF_902388705.1 uncultured Alistipes sp. | reverse complement strand
TGTCGGTGTAGTTGGCGCGGCGGACAATCTCGTGCGGCAGGTCGTCGTACTCGGCGAAGTTCAGCCCGTAGAGCAGCCCCTCGCGCGACGAAGGGTGCCCCTGGTACATGCTCTCGAACTGCAGCGGGTCGAGCCGCCGCTTGGCCTCGAGCAACGCCCGGCCCTGCTGCGCCTCCCACAGCGCCTCGCCCGGCGCACGGGGATCGATTTCAGTCGGCGGCGAGCACTTCAGGGCCTCGAAATTCAGGTAGAGCCACCTGTCGGCGGGCAGGCCGTCGAGCTGCGCCCATTCGGTGAACTCCACGACCGGCTCGCGGGCGGCGAGCGTGCCGATTAAATCCTCCTCATGCCAGCGCGTGAAGACAATCAGTTCGCGCGAAGCGTTGTGCATGCGGGTTCGCACGACCGAGGTATACCACTCCCAGCAGTTGGCCCGCACGAGCGGCGAATTGGCCTCGAGGGCATCCTTGTAGAGATCGTCGAGGATAAAACAGTCGACGCGGTTGCCCGTGAGCGAGCCCTCGCGCCCGACCGAGAGCAGGCCGCCCCGGCGGCCGACGATTTCGACCTCGTCGGCCGTGCGGATGTAGCCGGGCGGCTTCGCGCCGCATTTGATGTTGGTCGCCGGAAAAAACCGGGCATACTCGCGCGACTCGATGATGCGCTGTACGCGGCGGTTGAATTTCGAGGCCAGCGCCCCGGAGTAGGAGGCGATTGCCAGCCGCAAATCGGGATCGAGTCCCAGCACATAGGCCGGAAGCAAGGTCGTCGCCCCGACGCTCTTTCCGTGCTGGGGCGGCATGGTGACAATCAGCCTGCGGACGCGCCCCGCGGCAAAGGCTTCGAGCACACGGTAGTAGGCCCGGTGGAACGGCTGCAATTCGAGGAACGGATAGACCCCGAGGGCAAACTGCCCGAACGAAGGATGCTGCCCGCAGCCCGTCGGCTCCGGCAGAAAAACGGCATCCCCGCCCACAACGGCCGGCGCCTTAACCGGTACGGGCACAGCCGCGGAAACAGGCACGGACTCCCCGGCTGCCACGCCGGACACAGGCACAGACACAGTTGCGGAAACAGGCACAGATTCCCCGGCTGCCGCGCCGGACACAGACGCTGGCACAGCCGCGGAAACAAACACACGCGACGGCTCCGGCATGCCGGAGAGCGTTTCCGGCAACGCCGCCGAAGGGCAGAACAACATCACCCCCCGCCGCAACGGCGGGTGTGCAGCGCCGGACATAGCGGGCGGCAGCGAAACAGCCCCGGCGTGCAGGACATCGGACGCAGAGGCACCGGCCCTCCCGGCGGGAACAGCCGGAACAGCGGCCTTATCCGGCTCGACACCGCCGCGCAAACCGGGCGCCGTTACGCCGGAAGCCTCCGGCGCCAACGTCCCGGCAGGATAAAAAACCCCTGCGGAAGCTTGTTCCGCAGAGGCCGGGTTGGTTTTAAATGACATGGATTTGATTTTCGAACCCGGTGCGCGGCGCCGCGGCGGGAGGTTCTGGTTACGAATCGTTCCGGCGGCTGCGCCGGGCCGGGATGGGAGGGCCGGAACGGATAAGGCGGAAAAGGCGTGCCGACAGGACGAATGCCGGACGGCCGGGTGGCGGCAGGGGCAGGCAAGGCGGCGGAAAACGGAGCCCTACCGCGCCTCCGGCCCCTGCCGCACGTTAAACGTACCGTTTCATTTCGGAGAAGTCGAAGTCGTTCAGCACCTCGCCTTCCGGGCCCGCGGTGTGGAATTCCCACCACACGGGCACCAAATCGGAGATGGCCTCGGCGTCGCCCTCGGGCCGGGAAACCCGGCTGCGGTAGACGATAACCGACGTCGTCAGCCGGCACTGCATGCCGCCGAAACCGAACGCGAGCGAGCCCGAAAAGTAGTTCTCCCCGTCGATGGCGTCCGCCAGCCGGGCCGCCGCCTCATGGTAAAGTTCAGGTAAAACCGAATACATAGTTGATAATTAGCAGGATTTTTGCAAAATAATTTGCAAGTAGTAATAAATTGTTTAACTTTGCAGCACAAAGATAAGTTCAATTATTGAATTTCCAACAGCAAAATACAATTTTTTGATATAATAATTTCCGATTCTAAATTATGAACGAGCGGGTAAAACTGATACGGAAACAACTGGGCCTGACGCAAGAGCAACTGGCTCAACGGCTTGGCATAGGCAAAGCCGCCCTGTCGATGATCGAAACGGGCAAAGCGGGACTCTCGATGCGCAACCGGAACATCTTGGTTCAGGAATTGAATGTCAACCCCGAGTGGCTCGAAAGCGGCAGGGGCAACATGTTCAATGCCGAGCCCGACCTGACCGCCTACATGCACCGCACGGACAACTCGCTGCCGCTGCAAAGCGTGCCGCTCTATTCGATCGAGGGCACCGCGGGCCTCGTCCCCCTGTTCGCCGACCAGGCGCAGGCCAAACCCGTCAACTTCATCCACATCCCCAACCTCCCCAAGTGCGACGGCGCTATATATATAGTGGGCGACTCGATGTACCCGCTGCTCAAGAGCGGCGACATCGTGCTGTACAAACAACTGCGCGACATCGACGACATTTTCTGGGGCGACATGTACCTGCTGTCGATCGACATCGACGGCGAAGAGTACGTCACCGTGAAATACATCCAGAAATCCGACCGCGAGGGGTATGTGAAACTCGTGAGCCAGAATCCCCACCATGCCGACAAAGAGGTGGATATAAGGCGCATACGCGCCATCGCACTGGTCAAGGCCAGCATCAGGATGAATTCGATCCGGTAGCAGGAGCCGTATCGCGGCAAAAATACCGCAGGTACACAAAAAGCAGAAAAGCGGATTCGGCCACAGCCGGAAATCCGCTTTTCCCGCTTTTGTGCCGCACATGTGCGGTTGCCGCGACACGGCCGCCGCAAGGATCGAAAAGCCGAAGCGGCACGAAACATACGTGGAATGAAGCGAGGCAATTCGATAAAGCCCGCCTGCCCGCAGCACCCGCCGCAAATATAAAAGCCCGCGCCGCCCGCAGCACCTGCCGCAAATATAAAAGCCCGCTCTGCCCGCAGCACCTGCCGCCGCAAGTAAAAAGGCCGCCGCCATGCCCGCCCGACACCTGCCGCAACAACGCCGTCCGAAAACCGGGAAGAAGCTGTGCCCCCCCTCGGGAACCCTCCCAACTCAACTCCGCCGACCTCGCCGGCCGCTCGGGCCCCGCCCGCACACCATGCCCCATCTCCAGCCCCGGCATTCGGCCCCCTACCTGCCGCCTCCCCCC
>NZ_CABMQJ010000108.1 GCF_902388705.1 uncultured Alistipes sp. | reverse complement strand
GGGGCCGGGGCGGACGGCAGGGGCGAAGCCGGACGGGCCGCACGCGGAAAAACAGGCCCGGGACGGGCGTCGGATGGAGCGGTGCGGAGCGAATAAGGCAAAGTCCGGAACAGGTTTTGCCCCGGGACTGCGCAGTTAGGGGTGCGTGCCTGCGCGGCTAAAGCCGGTCGATGACGTCGGTGATGCGGGCGAAGACCTCTTCCATCGTGCCGGTGCCATTGACCGAGGCGTATTTGCCCTGTGCGGCGTAGTAGTCCGAAACGATGGCGGTCTGCCGGCGGTAGACGTCGAGGCGGCCGCGGATGACCTCCTCCGAGGCGTCGTCGGCGCGGCCCGAATCCTTGCCGCGGAGCAGGATGCGCTGGATGAGCTCCTCCTCGGGGACGTGGATGTCGACCATGACGTCGACTTTCAGTCCGTGCTGCGCGAGGATGTTGTCGAATTCTTCGGCCTGCACCGTGGTGCGGGGGAAGCCGTCGAAGATGCAGCCTTTGGCCTGCTTGTGTTCGTCGACGTAGTTGGCGATCATGCCGATGACGATTTCGTCGGGGGCCAGTTTGCCCGCCTTGATGCAGGATTCCATGCTGCGTCCGAGTTCCGTGCCGCGGCGGATTTCGTCGCGGATAACCTCGCCCGTCGAAACGTGTTCGATGCCGTAGTGTGCTTTCAGCCGCTGCGCCTGCGTGCCTTTGCCACACCCCGGCGCACCGAATAAGACGATGTTTACCATATGTAGAAACCGAATTTGGGATTAACCGGACAAAAATACGCTAAATTTTTGGGAAAGAGTAAAGATTCCGTAATTTTGTAAAAAAATTTATAATATGGAAAAGAAACGACGCACCGAAATCGCCGAGCTGGGCGAGTTCGGCCTGATAGACCTGCTGACCAAGGGGTTCGAACCCGCCAACGAGTCGACGCTCCGCGGAGCGGGCGACGATACCGCGGTGATTGTACCTCCGGCGGGCGAGGTGATGCTCTGTTCGACGGATACGCTGCTGGAGGGTGTCGATTTCGATTTGACCTATTTCCCGCTCAAGCACCTCGGCTACAAGGCCGTGACGGTGGCTGCGAGCGATATATTGGCGATGAACGCCACGCCGTCGCAGCTGCTGGTTTCGCTCGGCGTGTCGGCCAAGATGTCGGTGGAGGCGCTGCAGGATTTGTACGAGGGAATTGCGTTCGCCTGCAAGGAGCAGGGAATCGACCTGGCGGGGGGCGATACGAAAGCCTCGATGACGGGGCTGGTGCTGAACCTGACGGCTGTCGGGCATGCCGCGCGGGAGAAAGTCGTATACCGCAGCGGTGCGCAGCAGAACGACCTGATTTGCATTTCGGGCAACCTCGGGGCCGCCTACATGGGGCTGCGGCTCCTGGAGCGTGAGAAGCGCGTGCTGTCCGACGTGCAGAATCCGGAGCCGAAGTTCGCGGGGTATGAGTACCTGCTGGAGAAGTACCTCAAGCCGCGCCTGCGCAAGGATATCGTCGAGGCGCTGGCCGAGGAGGGAATCGTGCCGACGTCGATGATAGACCTGTCGGACGGCCTGGCCAGCGACCTGCTGCAGCTGTGCCGGGCTTCGAAGTGCGGCGCGCGCATCTACCTCGATCGCATGCCCATCGCCCGGCAGACCTATGCGCTGGCCGAGGAGTTGCATGCCGATCCGGTCGTGGCGGCGCTCAACGGCGGCGAGGATCACGAGCTGCTTTTCACCGTGCCGCTGGCGATGCAGGAGCAGGTGATGCGCATGGGGTGTGTCGACGTCATCGGCCATATCACGCCCGAGTCGACGGGGGCCTACCTGGTAACGCCCGACGGTTCGGATATCCGCCTCAAGGCGCAGGGATTTCCCGAGAAAGAGTAACGGGGCGCCGGCGCGCTGCGGAGCCGCGCGGAAGCCAGTGACACGCAGAACGGCCGTTTAGCGTCGGCGCGCAGACCGTAATTTACGGAATGCAGGGCCTGCGGGCCGGGACTCGCGTGAAGAATCCGTTGCCGGATCCGGTCGTGCGGGAAAAGACGCGCGGTGGGTGCGTCCACTTGCCGCAGACGGAATTCCTGTGGGGTGCGGCCTGTTTGCGGCGCTCCGCAGTCCGTTGCCGCCGGGGCGGTAAATGAAATGATGTACGCAGAGAATAAAAAAAAGCTGCCTTTCGGGCAGCTTTTGTCTTTGCATCCGTTCGGATTACAATGCGTTCACGTGGAGCTGGAGTGCGCTCTTGAGGTTCGCGGCTTTGTTCTTGTGGACGATGTTGTGCTTTGCGAGCTTGTCCAGCATGGCCGTTACCTTGGGAAGCAGTGTTTCTGCTGCGCTCTTCTCCGAGGTGCTGCGCAGCGCTTTCACGGCGTTGCGCGCCGTCTTGTGGTACAGACGGTTGTGGGCACGTTTCGTCGCGGACTGACGAATGCGTTTTTTCGATGACTTATGGTTTGCCATAATCCTGATTTTTTATTTTTTACTTTTTCAGTTGCTAAATCGGTAAACAGCCGTGGCTGCGTGTGGATAGACCCGCAGGTCCGCTCCTTGAAAAGTATTCACCCGTAGAGGTTTGCCCGTCGTTCCGGATTCCCGGGGCGCGAACCGTTTCCGGCCCTTCCCGTTTCGTGCCGCCCGGCAGCCCTCCTCGTTGGTAGCCCATAGGAGAGTCGAACTCCTCTTTCAAGAATGAAAATCTTGCGTCCTAACCGATAGACGAATGGGCCTTTACCACTATCGCACACCCCCGAAAGGGTGACTTTAGCGGTGCAAAGGTAAGTAAAAAAGTGAGTTTAACAAAAAAAAGGCCGAAAAAATGCGCTTCTTCTATTTTTTTGCGAGCCGGACGGTCAGCGTTGCGGGGTCGAAGGCGATGCCTGCGCCGGCGAAAAGCCGCTCTATATGGCCGCTCGCAGCCATTTCGGCTGCCGGGAGGCAGTGCAGCGCAGGGGTGTCGATGAGCGCTATGGCGTCGCAGAGCCCCAGCGCCACGTCCAGATCGTGCGTCGAGAAGAGGATGCATTTGCCCTCGTCGTGCGCCAGGCGGCGCAGCAGCGTCGCCAGCTCGTAGCGGTTCGGCAGGTCGAGGAAAGCCGTGGGTTCGTCGAGCAGGATGACGGGGGTGTCTTGCGCCAGTGCGCGGGCAATCAGGATGCGCTGGCATTCGCCGTCGGACATGCGGTCCATCGTCTTGCGGGCGAAGCCGGCCATGCCGACCTGTGCCAGCGAGCGGGCCACGATGTCGTGGTCGGCCTCCTGCATGCGCCCGATCCAGTTGGTGTAGGGGGCCCGGCCGAGGGCTACGACGTCCTCGCACGCGAGGTTGGGGATGCGCACCTTGTCGGTGGTGACGAAACTTACAATCGAGGCGCGCTGCAGCGGCGTGAGCGAGGCGAGTGCGTGTCCGCAGAGCGTGATTTCGCCCGAGGCGGCTTCGCCCAGCCCGGCCGCGGCGCGCAG
>NZ_CABMQJ010000107.1 GCF_902388705.1 uncultured Alistipes sp. | reverse complement strand
CGGTCGAACCGCGCGCTGTCGCAGCGTCCCGTGCCGCAGGAGATGCTCGACCGCATCGTGGCGGCCGCCGACCGCGCCCCGACGGCGAGCAATGCCCGGCAGTTGGGGTATACGCTCGTCACCGATTCCGCGATGCTGCCCCGCATCAGCGAATTTACACTCGGCGTGTTCGGCAAAATCGTGAGCCGCCTGTCGAACCCGCTCGTGCGTCCGTGGTTGAGCCGCCTGCTCCCGGACGTCTACCGCTATATCCCGGCGTTCAGGAAGATGAGCCGCGAGTATGCCGGGGGCCGCGACCGCATCCTGCGCGGAGCGACCGCCGTGCTGTTCATCCATGCCCCGAAACAGAGCCGCTTCGGCGCGGAGGATGCGAACCTCGCATACCAGAACGCCTCGCTGATGGCCGAATCGCTCGGCGTGAGTCAGGTTTATATGGGCTTCGTGATGATAGCCGTGCGGCAGGACAAAAGCGGGGCGCTGAATAAACTGCTGGGGCTCGACGGACGCCGCATCTGCGCCGTGATGGCCCTCGGCATGCCGCAGTTCCGCTATCCGAACTACATCGACCGCGAGGCGGCTCCCCTGACGCGGATTTAGGCGTGCCGGAAGAGGTGCTGCGCCGGGTGTTCGAAAGAAGTCCTGCGCCGGGTGCCCGGAATAAGTTGCCGTGTCGGGCCTCGGAAGGAAGTTCCGCCCCATGGGTGTCCGGAGGTAGGACAGCCGGGCGGATGCAATTGAAAAAGCGGCCTTGCTGAAGCAGGGCCGCTTTTGTTGTATTGTTCCCGGAGCAGGGTTTACGCCGGACGGAATTAGTACATGTTGTCGTACATCGACTGGCTCTTGTCGTATTTCAGGTCGGAGAGCGATGCCGCCTTGACGCCGATGTTGAAACTCCAGCTGCGGTGGAAGCCGAAAGGTATCCACGAGAACGACATCTGCCAGCAGTGCAGGTCGCGCGAAATGGAAATCGACGAGGTGGTGAGCTTGTTCGACTTTATGTCGTAACCGCCCTGGAACGTGATGCCGGTCTTGGGCGTTATGGTAAGGCTGCCGTTGAACTGGACGGTTTGCAGGACGTTCTTTTTGTAACCCTTGGGCGGGTAGTTGCCCGGGGATATGGAGTAGTTGATGTTGTAGCTGAAGCCGAAGTTCCACGGCAGCGAGAAGTCGTAGTACATCTGCGACATGTATTGCCGCCGCAGGACGGGATCCATGGTGTTGTACGGATCGTAATAGGGGTTGGCATACTCGGGCGGGATGCTCGTGATGTCGTTGATGGCGGTCTGCGAACGGTCGTCGCGCGATTTGAACGTATAGCCGAACGACCAGCCCGTCGAAATGATGCGGCCCGGGAAGAAAAGTTTGTTGTAGCGCTTGCCGTCGGGGGTCATGCGGTAGGGGTCGAGCGTGGCCGAGAGGTTGATGCCGAAGTTCTGGAAAATCGTCGTGCGGAACGAGATGGGGATGGTCGAGAGTTTCATCGAGTCGGCCAGGAAGTTGTACGAGCCGCTGATGCGCAGTTCGTCGATCAGCTTGAGTTTCTTCACGCCCGAGGTGTCGCGTTTGCTCAACACCTTCATTTCGAGGTTCTGCGACAGCGCGAAGTTCAGCGACATCGCCCGGCCCGAGCTGGGGACGCCGTAGGCGTTGACCGAATAGGGCGAGTAGGTCGTGAAACGGCCCGTGGAGTCGGTCTGCCGGGTCTTGTAATAGCCGTATTTCGGGTCGCCGAAGTCCGGGGCGTAGGAGAATCCGAACGAGGGCGTGAGTGTGTGGCGGATGGCCTGTATCTTGCGGTCCTTGCGTTTCTTGGTGAAGTCGTACATGCCGTAGACGGTCGTCGAGGCCGAGACGCTGAAGTTGTAGTTGTAGAGGCGGTAGAAACCGTACTGCGTGGGCAGCGTGTCGACCTTGTTGGTCATGGGGTTCCACTCGAAATCGACCTTCTTGAAGTACCACTTCTCGTTGTAGTTGGCCGAAGGCGAAATGTTGATGTAGTTGAACAGGTTGAACGACGCCGATACGGGGATGCTGTGCTCGATGCCGTTCTTCATGTTGTCGAACGTCTCTTTGGAGAATATCTTGTCCTCGGTGGTGGTCACCGAGTTGGTCATCTTACCCGTGTACTGCATCGAGATTTTCTCGTACCAGCGGTCTTTGCCCGTCTTTTCCTTGCGTTTGAAGGGGTAGAAGCGCGACACGTTGAATACGAGCGTCGGCAGCGTGACCGAAAGGCTCTTGTTCTGCGAGTTCTGCGAGATGGACATGTTCGCCGAGAGCGAGAAGGGCGTGCCGGCCCAGTTCTTCGAATAGGCGATCGACGAGTTGGTCTGTGTCGAGAGGATGTCGTTGAGGTTGGTGGCCGAATACTTGCTGTAACCGCTCGTGGCGAAGTTCACCGACGCCGAGAAGGTCGAGCCGGGGTTGGCCTTGGGATCCTGCGAGTGCGTCCACTGGATGCGGAAGTTGCTCTGCTTGATATAGTCCGGCTCGCCCTTTTCGCCCGTCTTGATATTCGAATACTGCATGTTGAAGCTGCTGCTGTACTTGTAGCGCTTGATGTAGCGCGACGCGGCCGACGCCTCCCACGAGCCCAGCGTGTAGATGCCGCCGCGCACGGCCAGGTCGGCGTAGTCGCCCAGCGTGAAGTAGTAACCCAAATCGCGCAGGAAGAATCCCTTGCTGTACTCCTCGCCGTAGGAGGGCATCAGCAGGCCCGACTTGGGCCCCATGTTAATCGGGAAGAATCCCTCAGGAATGCCGAGGAAGTAGATGGGCACGTCCTCCATCACGAGGTAGGCCGGGCCCGTGACGACCTTTTTGCCGGGAATGACTTTCGCCTTGGTCATCGCCAGGTAGAAGTGCGGATGATCCGTTTCGTCGCAGGTCGTATATTTGCCGTGTTCGATGTTCACCGTGTTGTCGGGCATCTTCTTCACGCTGCCGCCCACCAGCCAGCCGTCGCCCTGCTGGGTCGCCACGCCCTTGATTTTGGCTTTTTTCGACTCGAGGTTGTAGGTGATCGTGTCCATCTGGTAGGAGGCGTCGCCCTCGGTGAATTCGGGCTTGGTGACGATCGGTTTGCCCTCGAGCGAGTCGGGTTTGCCGTATGCGTAGATCATTTTTGTGTCCATGTTGATCTGCATGTAGTCGGCCTTGAGGTTGCTGTTCTGGTAGGTGATGTCGCCCTCGTTGTAGATGTAGACCATCTTGTTGCGGACGTCGTAAACCAGCGAGTCCTTGTTCTTGCCGGTGATGGGGTCGTCGAGGAACGCCCCCGGCTTGCGCGGCTGTTTGATAGTGTCGCGGGCGATGGTGTCGGCCTGCTGCCCGGCGAGTGAGTCGCTTTTCAGGGAGATGAGCGAGTCGACCTGCGCGCTGAACAGCGAGTCGCGCTCCTCCTGGGGCAGGGTTTCGAACTCGGCGCGGCGGCGGGCCTCTTCACGTGCG
>NZ_CABMQJ010000106.1 GCF_902388705.1 uncultured Alistipes sp. | reverse complement strand
CACGGACGAGGAGGCTGCGCTGGCGGCACAGGACGCCGGGCTCGAACTGGAGGGGGAGACGGCCGAGGAGGCCGCTGCCGACCAGTTGGCCGGGGAAGCGCCCGCCGAGGACAAGTTCGCCGGCAGGGGAAAGGAGGAGTTGGTGGCCCTGTTCACGCGGATGCTCGAGGAGCAGCCCGTGCAGTCGATTCGCCGGGATGTCGAGGCATTGAAGATTGCATTCTACCGCATCCGCCGCGCCGAGGTCGAGGCCGCGCGCCGCAAGTTCGTCGAAGAGGGCGGTGCAGAGGAGGATTTCACACCTGCCGTGGACGGTGCCGAGGTGCAGCTCAAGGAGCTGTTCAAGGAGTACCGCCGCCGCCGCGACGAGTTCATAGCCAACCTCGAGGCCGAAAAGGAGAAGAACCTGCAGGTCAAGCTCGGGATTATCGAGGAGCTGAAAGAACTGGTCAATTCGGACGAGACGCTCAACCATACTTTCACGAAGTTCCGCGAATTGCAGCAGCGCTGGAAGGAAACGGGCATCGTGCCCCAGCAGAACGTCAAGGATTTGTGGGAAACCTATAACCTGCACGTCGAGAATTTCTACAGCTTCATCAAAATCAACAAGGAGCTGCGCGACCTCGACCTGAAGAAAAACTACGAGCAGAAGATCGCCCTGTGCGAGCAGGCCGAAGCCCTCGTGCTGGAGCCTTCGGTGGTCGAGGCGTTCCACAAACTGCAGAAACTGCACGACGAGTGGCGCGAAACGGGCCCCGTGGCCAACGAATACAAGGAGACGCTCTGGGAGCGTTTCAAGGCGGCGTCGAGCCGTATCAACAAACAGCACCAGGAGCATTTCGAGTCGCTCAAAGGCGAGCAGGTGCGCAACCTCGAGCTGAAAACGGAACTTTGCGCCGCTACCGAGGAGTTGGCCGCCCAGCCGCTCACGACCCGCAAAGAGTGGAACCGCGCGAGCGACCGCCTGCTGGAAATCCAGAAAACCTGGAAAACCATCGGTTTCGCCCCCAAGAAAGACAACAACCGCATCTACGAGCGTTTCCGTACGGCGTGCGACAGGTTCTTCGAGGCCAAGCGTCAGTTCTATGCCGGCGTGAAGACCGAAATGGAGCACAACCTGCAGCTGAAGACCGAAATCTGCGAAGCCGCCGAGTCGCTGATGAACAGCGAGGAGTGGAAGAAGACCACCGACGAGCTGATTGCCCTGCAGGCCCGCTGGAAAGAGATCGGTGCCGTGTCGCGCCGCCATTCGGATGCCATCTGGAAGCGTTTCCGCGCGGCGTGCGACAAATTCTTCGAGCGCAAGGCTTCGCACTTCGCGAGCGTGGACGGCGAATACGAGGAGAACCTCAAAAACAAGCTGGCCCTGCTGGAAGAGATGGCTGCGGCCGACGTCAAGGCGGGCGGTTACGAGGTCATCCGCGAGTTCCAGCGCCGCTGGGGCGAAATCGGGTTCGTGCCCATCAAGCAGAAAGACGCAATACAGAAACGATACAAGGCGGCCGTCGATGCGCTGTTCAATACGCTGCGCGGCACGGAGCGCGACCGTTCGATGAACCGTTTCCGCGAAAAGGTTTCGTCGCTCAAGTCCGCGGGCAGCAACCGCCTGCGCTCGGAGCGCGAGCGCCTTTATAACAAGGTGCGGCAGCTGGAGCAGGAGATCGGCCTGCTGGAGAACAACATCGGATTCTTCGCCAAGTCGAAGAACGCCGAAGCGCTGGTCGCCGACGTGAAAGCCAAAATCGAACGCGCCCGCGAAGAGATGACCGCAGCCATCGAGAAAGTGAAGCTGATCGACCGGCAGGCGCAGGAGGAAAACCAGGAGCACAACGAAAATAAATAGTAAACAACGTAATGAAACTTTCCAAACCCAAGTACATATTTGTTACGGGCGGCGTGGCTTCGTCGCTCGGCAAGGGTATTATTTCGGCCTCGATTGCCCGCCTGCTGCAGGCACGCGGCTATTCGGTGACCATCCAGAAACTCGACCCCTACATCAACGTCGACCCCGGTACGCTGAACCCCTACGAGCACGGCGAGTGCTACGTGACGGAGGACGGCGCCGAAACCGACCTCGATTTGGGCCACTACGAGCGCTTCACCAACCAGCCTACGTCGAAGGCCAACAACGTCACGACGGGCAAGATTTACAAGAGCGTCATCGAGAAAGAGCGCAAGGGCGAGTACCTGGGCAAGACCGTGCAGGTCATTCCCCACATCACCGACGAAATCAAGCGCCGCATCCAGCTGCTGGCGCAAAAGAAAGTTTACGACGTCATCATTACCGAAATCGGCGGTACGGTGGGCGACATCGAGTCGCTGCCGTTCATCGAGTCGGTGCGCCAGCTGCGCTATTCGCTGGGCTATAAGAGCACGGCCCTGGTGCACCTGACGCTGATTCCCTATATGGCCGCTTCGGGCGAGCTGAAAACCAAGCCGACGCAGCACTCGGTAAAGGCGTTGCTGGAAAACGGCCTGCAGCCCGACATCCTCGTGCTGCGCACGGAGCATCCGCTGTCGACTAATTTGCGCCGCAAGGTGGCGCTGTTCTGCAACGTCGACGCCAATGCCGTGATGGAGTCGATCGACGTGCCGACCATCTACGAAGTGCCGCTGCGCATGCACGACCAGCACCTCGACGAGGTGGTGCTCGACAAGCTGAACCTTCCGGCCGACAAGGAGCCCGACATGGCGGCATGGACGGCGTTCGTCGAGAAGGTGAAGCATCCCGCACGGAAGATCGAGATTGCGTTGGTCGGCAAGTACACCGAACTGCCCGACGCCTATAAGTCGATTTGCGAATCGTTCGTCCACGCCGGCGCCGTGAACGACTGCAAGGTCAAGCTGCGCTATGTCAACTCGGAGAAAATCACGCCGGAGAACGTGGCCGAGAAACTGGGTAAGATGGCCGGTATCCTCGTGGCCCCGGGCTTCGGCAACCGCGGTATCGAGGGCAAGATCGTGGCCGTGCGTTTCGCGCGTGAGAACAACATCCCGTTCCTCGGCATCTGCCTCGGCATGCAGTGCGCCGTGATCGAGTTCGCCCGCAACGTGCTGGGGATGGCCGATGCCAACTCGAGCGAGATGGAAACCACGCCCCATCCGGTGATCGACCTGATGGAGGAGCAGAAGGGCGTGACGGCCAAGGGCGGCACGATGCGCCTGGGCGCCTATCCCTGTACGCTGAAAAAGGGTTCGAAAGTTGCTGCGGCCTACGGCAAACTCAATATTTCGGAACGCCACCGCCACCGCTACGAATTCAACAACGACTACCTCGAGCAGTTCGAAGCCGCCGGCATGCAGGCCGTGGGCATCAATCCCGACACGGGGCTTGTCGAAGTCGTCGAAATCGGGAACCACCCGTGGTTCGTCGGCACGCAGTACCATCCCGAATACAAGAGTACGGTGTTGAGCCCCTCGCCGCTGTTCGTGGCATTCGTGAAAGCGGCGCTCAAGTATGCGTCTGAAAAGAAATAATAATCCGAAACAGAGATAGAACTGAAAATTTTAAATGGATAAAAAATCGATTTTAGGTATTGTCGTCGTTGCGGTGCTCTTCCTGGGCTTCGCTTACTTCAATACCAAACAGCAGGAGAAATACCAGCAGGAGATGGCCGAGTGGCAGGCCTACCAGGATTCGGTGGCCAAAGCCTCGCGTCCGGCAGTTCCCGCCGCCGATGCGGCAGCGAATGCCGC
>NZ_CABMQJ010000105.1 GCF_902388705.1 uncultured Alistipes sp. | reverse complement strand
CATTCGCCGCGCTCGTCGCTGCGCGCATCGCGCAGGAACGCGGCATCGGCCATGCGGCGCCACTCCCCTTCGGGAAGCGTGCGCCGCCAGATGGCCTGCGGTTCGGGACGCCGGACGACATACCGCCCGAAGCGCTCGAGCTTTTCGAAATCGCCCGTGTCGATCAATTCGTAATCCCCGAAAGCGGGTGTCAACTGTTCCTGCATACTCGCTATGTTATTTTACCGTCGGCTTCAGCATGAAGCGGAACGTATAATCGCCGTAGGGAACCCGGAACCGCTCCTCGGGCTGTGCGTGCCAGCTGTCGATACAGCCCAGACCCAGTTGTTTCAGGTCGAAGTTCACGAACGTGGCATCGCGCGCCGTGAGCGTTCCCGAATGCTGCTGGGGCGGGAAGTTCGTCACGTCGAGGTCGGCGGTGGCATAGGGAAGCGCCGAGGCCGAGAAAGGCGTATCGGCAAGAATCGTCAGTCCCGAACCCGCGCTGTCGGCCACCGTCCACCAGCGGATATCGGACTTCGTGCCCGACTCCTGCGGACGCACGTACTCGTTGTGGTACTGGTCGGCGACACGCTGTTCGTAGCGGCCGAAATCGGCCGACGACAGGCGGTCGGCATAATTCTCGTGCGCCCCGCGGCCATAGTAAATCACGCGGTCGTAACGTGCCGGCATCGCCAGCGTCATCCCGAAGCGGTACATGTTGGGAACGTCGGCCGACTTATCGGCGGCCATCTGCTCCGTAACCTCCATTTCGCCCGCACCGTTGATGCGGTAAGTCATCGTCAAGGTCGCTTTCACGGCGGGCAGTTCATAGAGGGCTTTCACGACGGCCACCCCGTCCTCGATTGCGGCGTCGAACTTCGTGAGTTTCAGTTCGGGATTTTTCCACACGGCCTGTTTCAGATGCGTCCGGGCGCCGAGGTCGTTCTCGGTCGGGGCGCGCCAGAACTGCGGACGCAGCTCGGCGCCTTCGGCCATCAGGTCGCGGCCGCCGACGCGGTATGCCGAGAGGAATCCGTCGCGCGAGAAGAACATCTGCCACGTATCGCCCCCGACGCGCGTACCCCGCTCCCAGACCGTCACCTCCACGGGACGCTCCGACGCCGCGAGGCCGAATCCGGCTTTGGAATCGTACTCGCGCACGACGAACTGCTGTTTGGCCACCGTATGGCCGATGTCGAGCAGCGGCTGTTTCTTCTTCAGTTTATAAGCCACGTTCACCAGCACCTCCCGGGCCTGCGGGCAGAAATCGGCGGCCGTAAAGCCCAGCGTATACGTACGGCGCTGCTGCGGGCCGACGTCGAGCCTCGCGATACGTCCCGCCTTGATCACCTCGCCGTCGGCGACAAGCTGCCACTCCAGCTCGCAGTCGTCCAGACCCACGAAGAAATTCTCGTTATAGACCTCGACCTGGCCCTGCGCGAGGTCGATGGGCGTCGTCCAGATATTCTGGTACTGCCGCTGCACCTCGTAGGCATGCGGATGCCACGTGCGGTCGGGGGCGATGATGCCGTTGCAGTTGAACGAGTTGTCGGTAGCGTCGTAATCGTTGAAATCGCCGCCGTAGAGGAACGACACGCGGCCGTCCGGCTCATAGCGTGCGAGCCCCTGGTCGACGAAGTCCCAGATGAACCCGCCCTGGTATGCGGGGTACTTGCGCACCAAATCCCAGTAGTGGTCGAAGCCACCCATCGAGTTGCCCATAGCATGCGCGTACTCGCACTGAATCAGCGGCTTGGAGGGGTTGTTGCGCGCGTATTTCTCGCATTGTTCATAACCCCAGTACATCGGGCAGATGATGTCGGTAAAGGCGCCGTCCTCATAGTATACGGCACGCTCGTAATGCACCGGACGCGAAGCGTCGTACTCCTTGATCCAGCGGTAGACGGCTTCGAAATTGGGGCCCATGCCCGCCTCGTTGCCCATCGACCAGACGATGACCGAGGGGTGGTTCTTGTCGCGCAGCACCATGCGCCGGTTCCGCTCCAGATGGGCCTTTGCATAGGCGGGCTCCTTGGCCAGCGTACGGTCGTCGTAGCCCATGCCGTGCGACTCGAGGTTCGCCTCGTCCACGACATAGATGCCGTACTCGTCGCAGAGTTCGTACCACTGCGGGTCGTTGGGATAGTGGCTCGTGCGCACGGCGTTGATATTCATCTCTTTCATGATGCGGATATCCTCCAACATCCGCTCGCGGCTCACCACATAGCCCCCGATGGGGTCCATCTCGTGACGGTCGGCGCCCTTAATGAGCACGGGCTGCCCGTTCACGAGCAGCTGCGCGCCCTTGATTTCCACCGAGCGGAAGCCCACGCGCTGCATCACGGTTTCCGTCACGCGCTTGCCGTCCGACACGGCGACTTCGAGCGTATAGAGGTTCGGGGTTTCGGCCGACCATTTCGCAGGGTCGGCGACCTCGAATACATGACCGCCCCTGCCGCCCGCAGGCTTCACCTGCGCTTCGGCCACAACGGCACCCGCAGCGTCACGCAGCGCCAGCGCCACCGATTTCACACGGGGCGTGGTCTGCACTTCGACGTGCAGCCGGGCGTCCTTGTATTCGGCATCCAGCTCGGGCGTGATGCGCACATCCTCGAGGTGCGCCTTGTCGCGGGCAATCAGCTCCACGCCGCGGGCGATGCCTGCGAAGCGCCAGAAATCCTGGTCTTCGAGGTAGGTGCCGTCCGACCAGCGGAACATCTGCAGGGCGATGAGGTTTTCGCCCGGCTTCACGAACTTCGTAACGTCGAACTGCGCCGCCAGCTTGCTGTCTTCGCTGTAACCGACGAAGCGGCCGTTGACCCACACATAGACGTTCGACGTGGCCGAGCCTATCGACAGGACGATGTCCTTGCCGCTCCACGACGCAGGCACGTCGAAAGTGCGGCGGTAGGAGCCCACATGGTTCTCGGCATCGGGCACATAGGGCGGGTTATTCTCGAAATTGCCGCGCCATGCATAGCCGATGTTCAGGTAGAGGGGATCGCCGTAGCCGTTCAGCTCCCACATTCCCGGCACGGGCATTGCGCCCCACGCCGCATCGTCGTAATCAGCGGCCCAGATGCCGGAGGGACGCTGCGAGGCGTTGCGCGTCCAGTGGAATTTCCACACGCCGTCGAGCGACAGGCTTTCGCCCGCGTCGAAAGCCGAACGCATCGGCAGCCGGTTGATCTCGTTCACGGCAGGATCCTGCCATTCGCGGCCCGTCTGGGCCCCGGCGAGCGAAGCGCCCATGAGCGCCGCCGCAAGCATTAAAAGAGTTTTTTTCATCATCGGGTTATCGTTTTGGTTTCTTGTTATCGCTTTCCGTACAGTCCGTCAGGCTCATTTCGCAGCGGTCGCAGTCGAAATCCAACCGGTAGCGGGAGGTGCCGCGCTCCAGCCACAATTCGCCCCGCAGGCGGGGATGCTCTTTCAGGCACTCGCCGATTTCGCGGCGGATGCAGTACGCCGAGCGCATCACGCGGTGTCCCGCGGTCGACGCTTCGAGGTCGAGTCCCCGCTCGATATGCCTCACGCCGTGAGCGCGGTAAAACGCTTCGGCAACGCGGTTGGTCACGTTCTCCTCGGCTGCGAGCGTTTCCGCCGGATACGTCGCCGTTCCCTCGGGCAGGATGCGGTGTTCGACGCCCCTGTCCAGGCGTGCCTGCAGCAGCGCGGCGAGCCCCTCGCGGCGCAGTTCCGCCGCCAGCGAAACCGGCACGAACCACTCGCC
>NZ_CABMQJ010000104.1 GCF_902388705.1 uncultured Alistipes sp. | reverse complement strand
CTCCTGCACGGGACACTGCACGAACGCCACCCTGCCGCCCCACGGCGAGGCGTCGGCATTCTCGCGCGCCTGCGCGACATCCTCCACGTCGACGCCCGTAACGCGCACGCCGCCGGGCAACTCCCCCTCTCCGGCCGCCGAGTCGCAAATACCCTCCGTACGCTGGGCCAGCATCAGGGCAATGAGCCCCGTACCGGTGCCGATGTCGAGCATACGAACGTCCGAGGGCCGCACGCCGGCCCACGCCCCCAGCAGCACGCCGTCCGTCCCGACTTTCATCGGGCAGCGTTCCTGCCTTATCACGAATTGCTTGAAGCGAAACATAGCCTTTACTCTTTCAGGTATCCGTCCACTCCCGCGCCGAAGAGCGAGAAGTCGTAACGCACGGGGTCGGCGGCGTCGAAGCCGCGAAGCGCCTGCGTTATCTCCTCCACGGCCCGCCAGTCGTTCTGGCGGCGCGCAAGCAGGCCCAGCGCACGGGCCATATTGCCCGCATGCACGTCGAGCGGAATGTAAAGCGCCGACATCGGGATGCGCGTCCACTCGCCGAAGTCCACGCCCCGGTCGTCGCGGCGCACCATCCAGCGCAGGTACATGCAGAGCCGTTTGCAGGCGGCGCCTTTCTCGACGGACGAAAGGTGTTTTTCACAGCGCGGCGCATGGTCGCAGGCGAAAAATGCGCGGCGGAAATCCGCCAGGACGGCCCGGATGCTCTGCGTCGCCTCGTAGCGGCTTTCGAAGAACGCCCCGATGCAGCCGTAAAGCTCCTCCATACGGCGGAGCGCCAGCACGAAATCGCGCAAATCGCCGCCGTTGAACGTACGGTGGACATAGGAGCCGAGCGCCGCCAGCTCGCGTTCCGAGGCGTTGCGCACGAAATCCGCCGGGGCGTCGTCCATACAGCGCATCATGCGGTGCCCGCTCGCGACAATCGCCCTGCGGTTGCCCCATGCAATCGTGGCCGCGAAAAAGCCTGCAATCTCCCTGTCGGCACGCGCCGTATAGCGGTGCGGCACCGAAATCGGATCGCCCTCGATAAACTCCGGGCGATTGTATTTGTCGTGGAGCCGCTCGAGCAGCTCTTTCAGTTCGCCGTCCATATAAATCCATTGTTTTACCTCTCCCGGAAGCCGGGACGTGCGTTCCGCACAACCATATCGCCCGCCCGGAAAACCGGTGCGCACATGCGCCCGGCGCCAGCCGGAGCGATGCGCAAACACCGAACGAGGGCAGGCCCCCGCCTGCAATCCGGTGCCAGCAATCAACCGCCCGCTCCCGGCGCCCCGGCAGCAGGAGCACAGGGCGGAAAATAAAACGCCTTACAAAATCCGCCCGTCGGACATCGTGACCTTGCGGTCGGCCATCTCCGCGAGATGCTCGTCGTGGGTCACAATCACGATGGTCTGCCCCAGCTTTTCGCGCAGGTCGAAGAAAAGGCGGTGTATCTCGTCGCGGTTGTGCGAATCGAGGTTGCCCGAAGGTTCGTCGGCCAGCAGCACGGCGGGTGAATTGATGAGCGCCCGGGCAATCGCCACGCGCTGCTGCTCGCCGCCCGACAACTGGCCGGGTTTGTGGTCGCGGCGCTCCGTGAGGTTCATCATCTCCAGCAGTTCCGCGGCGCGGCGCTCGACCTCGGCACGGGGCCGCCTGCCGATCAGTCCCGGAATGCAGACATTCTCGAAAGCCGTGAACTCGGGCAGCAGGTGGTGGAACTGGAACACGAAGCCGATGCGCTCGTTGCGGAACCGCGACAACGCCTTGTCGCCCAGCGAGAAAGCATCCTCTCCGTCGATCTCCACCCGTCCGCCGTCGGGGCGCGAAAGCGTGCCGACGATTTGCAGCAGCGTGGTTTTGCCCGCGCCGCTGGCGCCGACAATCGAAACGACTTCGCCCCGGTCGACGTCGAGCGAAACGCCTTTCAGCACTTCGAGCCCGCCGAAGCGCTTGTGTATATCGGTAACTTTAATCATCGGTCTGTTTTTTATCCGTTTCGTATTTCGCCTCGATCGCCCGCACCGCCCGATCGACGTCCCTTAACAACCCTTCGGTATAGCCTTCCGGGAAAACGTAAGGGGCGGACAGTACGAAATCGTAAGACGACGGTACGGAAAGGATGCAGTTCCACATCCCGTACATGTCCCCGGAATAATAAATTTCCCGCTGGGAGCTGCTGAATGCCTTCGACATGTCGCCCTGGGCTTCGGCCTTCAGCTTGAAATACATTCCGACATTCTCCTCCAGTTCGGCCAGCGTCGCATATCCCTGCGTAACGGCCAGCAGAAAGTCCTTGTCGCGTACGGAGGCCATCAGGCCGGAGTTTTTCAGCACTTCGAAGGCATCCTGCCGCGGATGGAAGGAAAGAACCCGCCCGAAAACCGGAACGAAAGAGGCCATCGTATCCTGCGGTATCGCTGTCAGGTCGTGGCGGTTCTGCGCCAATATCCGATAGGCATCCGCTTCCCGCTGTATCCAGTCCCAAACCTCGTGAATCTTCATGCGGTTGGCTTCCAGTTCGGAATGCACCAGCATCATCGCGGCACGCACGTCGCGCGCCTGCCGGGAACGTTCGATCAGCGCCGAACCGGCGAACGTAACGACGATACCGAGGATGACCACCGACAGTTGCAGCACATAATCGCGCCATGTCCGTTTGAAGAAGGACTTTTCGACCGTCCCGCTCCCCGGCTGCCGTCCGGAAACAGTGCGCCCGGAGGTATCAGAACTTCCGGGACGGCTCTCGGCCTGCCTGCCGTTCCGCTGTACGCCCTGCCGACCGCCCCGCGAAGCGGATTGCCGGGTGCCGCGGCGTTCGCCTCCCGGACGCTCCTGCGCCTGCACCAGCCTGTCCGGGCCGCCTTGCGTTTCGGCCTGCGGCTTGTCCTGCCGATTATCCTGCGGCTTGTCGCGCTGTGCCTCCAGCGGCTTGTCCTGTTGTCTTTCCTGCGGCTTTCCCCGCCGGTTCCGGCGCCCGGAAGATTTCCCGCCCCCGCTCTCCGCCGCCTTTTCCGCGGACGCTCCGCCAGGCTTCTCCGCCGGATTTCCGGCTGTTTTCCCGTTGGCCATATTTACCTTTTGTTCTGTTCGTAGAGGTTGAAAAGCGCAATCGTATCCGCGGCTTCACGCACATCGTGCACACGCAGGATTGCAGCGCCCTGCCGCAGGCACTCCCAGCCGAGGGCGACGGTGCCCGCGAGCGATTCGGCGGGCGTCGTGCCGAGCGCCCGGTATATCATCGACTTGCGCGAAAGTCCCGCCAGCACGGGATACCCCAACGCGCAGAGGCGGTGAAGCCCTGCGAGCAGTTCGTAATTCTGTTCCGTCGTCTTGGCGAAGCCGAATCCGGGGTCGAGCACGATATTTTCGCGCCGGATTCCGGCCGCCGACAACTGTGCGGCCTTCGCCTCGAAATAGGCGACGACCTCGGCCGTGATGTCGCGTTTGTAATCCGTGAGCGACTGCATGGTCTTCGGGTCGCCCTTCATGTGCATGGCGATATACGGCACGCCGTATTTCGCCGCCACGGCGGGCATCCGCGGATCGAGTTCCCCGGCGGAGATGTCGTTGATGACAAGAGGGCCGAATTTTTCAATAGCCCGGGCGGCGACTTCGCTGCGGAACGTGTCGACGGAAACCGTCATTGCGGGAGAGAGCCGCCGTACGGCGCCCACCCCCAGCTCCACGCGCCGCCACTCCTCATCGGGCGACACCTCGTCGGCCCCGGGACGCGAGGAGTAGCCGCCCACGTCGATGAAGGCCGCCCCTTCGTCCACGGCTTCCAGCACGCGGCGCTCGACACGCGAAGCGTCGGGCATGCGGCT
>NZ_CABMQJ010000103.1 GCF_902388705.1 uncultured Alistipes sp. | reverse complement strand
CGCGTGGTGCGACAGCAGGCCGATGCCGTAGGCGCCCCCGCCGAAGTCGATGGCGCGGCAGAACGTGGCGTGCATGCCGGTCATGCGGCCCAGCTCTTCGGGAATGAAGCGTCCCTCCATGCGCCGGGTCACGCTGTCGACCTCCTGCAGGGCCACGATGTCGGGCGCCGTGCGGCAGATGACTTGGGCGATACGCCCGAGGTCCTGCACCTCGTCGATGCCGCGGCCGTTGCGGATGTTGTAGGTCATGAATTTCAGGGTCGTCTGCTTTTGTGCGCAGGCGCCCAGCAGCAGGCCGCAGAGCAGGGCCGGCAAAAGGATTGGGGCAAGTCGTTTCATGTTCGTCGGGCGGTTTTTCCGCAAAGTTAGGACATGCGGCCCGAAAAGCCAAATTTATCCCGCACCCAAACAGCGGGTTTAGCACTCAATTTGTAACAATATACGTACCTTTAAATTATCAGGCCAATGAAAACAAAATCTCTGATCGCGCTCGGCGCCGCTGCGCTGGCCTTTCTTCCTGCCGACACCGAAGCCTGCACGCGGGCCGTTTACCTCGGGCCCGAGGGGATGATTGTGACGGGCCGCACCATGGACTGGCGCGAAGACCCGTTGACAAACCTCTACATTTTCCCGCGCGGCGCAGCCCGCCGCGGCGCCAAGAGCGACAATACGGTATTCTGGACTTCGAAATACGGGTCGCTTTCGGCCGCCGGTTACGACATCGGCATCACCGACGGCATGAACGAGGCCGGGCTGGTCGCCAACCTCCTGTTCCTGCCCGAATCAATCTACGAGCGCCCGGGCGACACGCGGCCCGTGATGGGGTTGAGCATCTGGACGCAGTACGTGCTGGATAATTTCGCGACGGTGGACGAAGCCGTGACGGAACTCGCCAAAGAGAAGTTCCGCATCGACGCCCCCGACCTTCCGAACGGCGTGCAGTCGCGCCTGCACCTGGCGATCTCCGACGCATCGGGCGACAGCGCCATTTTCGAGTATATCGACGGCCGCCTGACCGTACACCACGGACGGCAGTACCAGGTGATGACCAACTCGCCGTTTTACGACCGGCAGCTCGCCATCCTCGACTATTGGCAGCAGATCGGCGGACTGACCATGCTGCCCGGCACCAACCGCGCCCCGGATCGTTTCGTGCGCGCGTCGTTCTACATCAACGCCGTGGAGAAAAGCGCCGACCCGAAGATTGCCGTGCCCGCCGTGATGTCGGTCATGCGCAACGTGTCGGTGCCCTACGGCATATCGACACCCGACAAGCCCCATATCTCGTCGACGCGCTGGCGCACGGTCTGCGACCAGAAGAACCGGGTCTACTATTTCGAGCCGACGCTGGCGATGGAGACGTTCTGGGTCGACCTTTCGAAAATCGATTTCGGCAAGGGAACGCCCGAGCGGGTGCTGAAACTGGTCGGCGGACAGACTTACACGGGCGACGCGACGGCGAAGTTCCGCAAGAGCGACAAGCCTTTCGTATTCCTGTTCGGCGTATAGCGCGCCGAAGCTGGGAACTGTTCCTGAAACCGGGCGTACCTGTTGCGCCCGGTTTTTTGGGATAGCAGCCGCTGCAGGGAGCGCGGTGAGGTGCCGTGCGCGGCCTGCCGCTGTCCGTTGGCGCCGGCATATTCCCGGCGGCGTGCCATATGGCCGGAATTTTTCCTATCTTTGCTCCGTTACAAACCCATATTATGGAAAACTTCAGTCATTTTATCATTACCCGGTTCAACCTGAACTTGTATGCGCAGGACAAGCACGACCTGCCCACCCGCACGGAGCGGTGGCTCGAACACCGGTTCGAGGTGTTCGAACGCTATTGCCTGCCCTCCGTGGCGGCGCAGACGTGCAAGGATTTCACGTGGCTCTGCCTCTTCGACGCGGCGACGCCCGACGCTTACCGCCGCCGTATCGACCGATACGGCGCGGTGTGCCCGCAGTTCGTTCCCGTCTTTTACGACGCCCGGCAGACGGAATGCCTGACCGGAAGCCTCCGCCGCACGATTGCGGAATGCCTCTCGTCCGGGGCAGGGGAGCGAAATTCCCCCCCCCGAAACTGCTGATTACTACCAACCTGGATAACGACGACGCCTTCTCGTCCGACGTCGTCGAACTGCTCCGGCGCGAGGTGCGACCCGCGCCCGGCAAACGGATTTACAGCCTCCTTTACGGCTACCAGTATTTTACGGACAGGAAGTTCGCGCTCAAGATGCGCTATACGAACAACCATTTCCTGACGCTCGTCGAGCCCTTCGACGAGAATGCCGAAACCATCATCTCCTACCGTCATACCAAAGCCATCCGGCAGCAGCCGACGGTCTTTATCGCGACACGCCGCGGCAAATGGCTCGAAATCGTGCACGAGGACAACGTCAGCAACGATTTCCGCATCAACATCAAAGTGTGGTACATTCCCCTGCTCTACGGCCGCTCGTTCGCCGATTTCGGCCTCGGCGGGTTCCGTGTGTCCTGCGCCGGGCAGTGGGCGAATACGCTGTTGGTCGTCCCGGTGCGTTTTCTGGTTACGGCAGTGCGGCGCCTGCGCCGCAAGTGGTCGAGATAGGCTTCCCGGCCTGAAAAACGGCGATGCGCCCGGAACCGACCGGGCGCATCGCCGTATGTTTTGCCGCGGCAGGGCCGTGGGGCCGTTAGCGCAGGCGCGGGTATTTGTTGTTGAAGCGGAATCCGACGCCCAGCATCAGGTAGTTGGGGGTCTGGAAATCCTTGAGGCAGTAGCCCACGTGCACGAACGTGTTGTGCGTGACGCCGATTTTGAGCGTCAGCATCTGATAGAACGATTTGAGGTCGCCGCCGCGGTGCAGGATGTTGAAGCCCAGTCCGAATCCGACCGTGAAGTAGGGCATGACGAACTCGGCGCGTCCCGACACGCCCAGCGCGATTTGTTTGTCGAACGACGGGGTGTAGAACGTATAGCCGGGGTCGGGGCCGCCCGAACTGTAGATGTAGTCTTCGGTGTAGACGTTGGCGCTGCCGTCGTAGACGCCGTCCAGCGACACGCCCGCGCGGAACTTGTAGCCGAAGTTGTACATCGTCGCGAAGTTGAAGCCCGCCACGCCGTAGGCGTCGGGTGCGGCGTACTGTTTGTCGCCGATGGCCACGCCCTTGCACCGCCACGAGCCGAACAGCACCAGGTCGTAGCTGAAATGGCGGGGGAACGGCGGCGTGAGAAGCCGCTCGCGCATGCGCAGCAGCGGGTTGTCGATGCGCCCGAAACTGTAAACCAGCCCGAGTTTCATGCCGATCGAATTGAGCCCGGCGTTGGGGAATTTGGTGTTGCCGTTCGAGAAGTGGGTCAGCGACGCGCCCGTCGTCAGTTCGAGCCGGGGCGTGAGCAGCCAGTTCAGGTAGAAGTCGACGTTGAGGTAGGCGTTGACTTTCGAACCCATCATGATGTTGGGGCGGTTGTAGATTTCGTCGTAGGGCTTCCAGCCGAACGACAGGCCGAAATTCCATTCGTAGTTGAACGACACGCGTGGGCTGATGCGGGCAATCCGGGCCCCCTGGAACAGGTAGACGGCGACCGGATTGCCCAGCTCCTCGCGGTTGCCGAAGTTGTAGTAGGAAACGCCCACACCCTGGTAGACGCCGCCGTAGATGCGGTCGGGCCGTGATCCGGGCCGGAAGCGGAGCGAATAGCGCAGGTGTGCGGCCAGCGAGCGTTCGATGGGTTCCCCGGCCGCGTTGGCGCCCGCCAGGAAGAGGTTCGTCGGTGGGATGTACTCCGGGCGGAATTCCGCGCCGACGCTGTGCACGAAACGCGGCCGCCGGGCCGTCGTGTCTTCCGGGAAGAGCGTTGCGTATGCGGGGGCGCCGGAGGAGTGCATGCCGGGCGTGCGGGCATC
>NZ_CABMQJ010000102.1 GCF_902388705.1 uncultured Alistipes sp. | reverse complement strand
CGGCCGGCGCCTGCTGCGCAGGGCGGGGCGTGCAGGTGAAACCGATTGTCCCGTTCGGCCCGGGCCTCATCACGCCGAAATCCCCGAGCGGAAACTCCCGTCCGTGCTCCACGGCATGGCGCACCTCGAATACGAAGCGGTCTATCTCGCCCGCCGCCTCCAGTTCGCTCATGCCCTCTGCGGCCAGCAGCTGCCGCAGCACGCCGTCGTCGCGTTTGAGCAGTTCCGAGAAAACGATACTTACCCCCGGCTCCTTGACGATAAACGTCCCGAGCTGGGGAATGACGAGCCGTTTATGCGACCCGAGATATTGGGATACGGTACGAATCAACACGATTGAAAGACTCCTTGAAATTCGGTTCAAAATTACCCTTTTTCAGCCAAAAAACCAAAATTCGCTGGCGTTTTTCAAAATAATCGGACAAACTATTGGTTATACGGAAAATATTCACTTGATTTGCATCCCGAAATTTTTGAAAATCCGGCCGGGCTACATCGGCTGAAAATTTGCAATGTAGCGAAGACGGATTATTGAAACTTTTACAAACGAGCCATGAAAGACAAGTACATCGACCTCATCGAACAGACGTTCGACTTCCCGCAGGATGAGTTCTCGGTCGAGGACAACGAGCTGAATTTCCATGACATTCCGCTCATGGAGTTGATCAAGCAGTACGGCACACCGCTCAAGATAACCTACCTGCCGAAGATCTCCCAGCAGATCAACCGCGCCAAGCGCATGTTCAATGTGGCGATGGCCAAGGTCGACTACAAGGGGTCGTACAACTACTGCTACTGCACCAAGTCGAGCCACTTCTCGTTCGTACTGGAGGAGGCCATGAAGAACGACATCCACCTGGAAACGTCGTCGGCCTACGATATACATATCATAAACGCCCTCTACGACGGCGGCATCATCGACAAGGACCGCTACATCATCTGCAACGGCTTCAAACGCCCGCAGTATGTCGAGAACATCGCGCAGCTGGTGAACGACGGCTTCGTCAACACGATTCCCGTGCTCGACAACAAGGAGGAGCTGGAGCTGTTCGAGGACTCGTTCACCAAGAAGTGCAAGGTGGGCATCCGCATCGCCTGCGAGGAGGAGCCGAAGTTCGAGTTCTACACCTCGCGCCTGGGTATCCGTTACAACGACATCGTCGATTTCTACAAGGCCAAGCTCAAGAACAGCAAGAAGTTCCAGCTCAAGATGCTGCATTTCTTCATCAATACCGGCATCAAGGACACCGCCTACTACTGGAACGAGTTGTCGAAGTGCATGAGCGTATACTGCGAACTGAAAGCCATCTGCCCCGAGCTGGACAGCCTCAACATCGGCGGCGGTTTCCCCATCAAGAACTCGCTCAACTTCGAATACGACTACGAATACCTGACCGAGGAAATCGTGGCGCAAATCAAGAGCATCTGCCAGCGCAACGAAATCGAGGAGCCGAACATCTTCACCGAGTTCGGATCGTTCACGGTGGGCGAAAGCGGCGCGGCGCTCTACTCGATCGTCAACCAGAAGCAGCAGAACGACCGGGAGAACTGGTACATGATCGACTCGTCGTTCATCACCACCCTGCCCGACACGTGGGGCATCAACCAGCGTTACATCATGCTGCCCGTGAACAACTGGAACAAGGAGTACCAGCGTGTGTTCCTCGGAGGACTGACGTGCGACAGCGAGGATTTCTACAACGCCGAGTCGCACATCAACGCCATCTTCCTGCCCAAACTCGAACCGGGCAACACCCAGTACATCGGGTTCTTCCACACGGGGGCCTACCAGGAGTCGATCGGCGGCTTCGGCGGCATCCAGCACTGCCTGATTCCCGCTCCCAAACACATCATCATCGACCGCGACAAAAGCGACAACGAATATTACACGCGGCTTTTCGCCAAGGAGCAGTCCTACCGTTCGATGCTGCGAATACTGGGGTATTGATCCCGGAAGCCAAGCCGGCCGCATACAGCACATGCGGACAATCCCCCTTGTCAAAAGGGGGATTTTTTTATCCCCGGCTTTCCGCCAGGGCGCAGTCCTGCCGTTCGATGCTGCGAATACCGGGATATTAGCCCCGGAAGCCCGCAAAGACCGCATACTGCACATACGGACAATCCCCCTGAATCCCCTCCTCGAAAGACAAACGGCGTCCTGCCCCCCTGCGGGACGCCGCTTCATTCCCGCGCGTCCAGCCCGAACGTCCTCGTTATCCCGATTTCACCGACAAAGTGCCGGTCGTGGGAGATGACGAGCAGCGTTCCCCGGTAACCGCCGATGGTGCGGGTGAGAATCGCCAGGCTCGACAAATCGAGGTTGTTGGTCGGCTCGTCGAGGATGAACATGTCCGGAACATGGTCGGAAATCATCAGGCAGCACAGGCACAGCCGCATCCGTTCGCCGCCGCTCAACGTGTCGCACCGCTTGTCCCACATCTCCCGGGGAAACAGGGCCCGGTGCAGGCGCAGTTTCAGTTCGTGATCCGGCCAGTTCGGGCGGTTGCTGGCCTGCGCCAGTTCCAGCACGCTCTTCGGGGTGTCGGCCATGCGGTACTCCTGGTCGAGCCATACGTACGAAAACCCGGCCCGCCCGATGCGGCCCGCCGTCGGCTCCAACTGCCCGGTCAGCAGCCGGACAAGGGTCGTCTTTCCCGTGCCGTTGCCGCCCGTCAGGCGGACGCGCTCGCCGCTCCGGATTTCGAGGTCGAGGGGCGACGGCCACAGCAGCCGGCCCCCGGGATAGCAGAAATTCACACCGCTTGCCGTAACCAGCGTCTTCCCCTCGTGCAGCTGCGCATCGTCGAAGTCGATTTTCAGCTCGCAGACCCGCCCCCGCTGCTGCCGCAGCCCGGCAAGCCGCTCCCGGTTGCCGCCGAGCAGTTCAGCCTGCTTGTCCCGGAGTTTGCAGAGCGCACGCTCACCACTGTCTTTCAGCGTCTTGCGCATGATTCGCGGAAGCCCGGCCTTGTGTTTCTCGCCCTCACGCATCCGCTTCTCCTGCCGCTCGCGCACCTCCTGCGCCCTTTTGCGGGCCAGCCGCAGCGCCGCCTGCTCCGAATCGATGCGCCGCTCCAGCAAAGCCTCGGCAGCGGCTTTCTGCCCGCGGTAGAAATCGAAATTCCCGCCGTAGACCTCCAGTCCCCCGGCAGTGAGTTCGCAGGTCGTTCCGAGCAGGTTCAGCAGCGTCACGTCGTGGCTGACCACCACCATCGCCGCCCGGCTCGTACGGACATAGTCGTAGAGTTTCTCCCGCCCCGCGGTATCGAGGTGGTTCGTCGGCTCATCGAGCAGCACGACAGCCGGGTCGTGAATCGCGAGTCCCGCCAGGAAGAGCCGGGTCTTTTCGCCGCCGCTCAACGTGTCGATGGGGGCATCCGGCGTGATGTGCGGCAGCCCCCAGTGGTCGAGCGCCGTCCGGCAGCGGGACTCGATGTCCCAGTCGTCGGCCAGCGCATCGAAGTACGCCGGCTCGCTGCTGCCGCCGCAGATGGCGTGCAGGGCTTCGAGTTTGGCGGCCACGCCGAGCGCCCGGCCGACGGAAATCCCGGTTATTCCGACCTGCTGGGGTACGTAGTATGGGCGCGAAGCACAGGCGATGCTGCCCGAAACGGGCGACAGGTGCCCGGCGATAACCTTCAGGAGCGTCGATTTGCCCGAGCCGTTGTCGCCGACGACGGACACCTTCGCACCCGCGGCGACCGTGAGGCACAGCCCGTCGAACAATGTTTGCTGATTGGTATAGCGGTAGGAAATACCGCTGACGATAATACTCATATAAGATAACGATTAATAGCGGCCCGCAGAAAGGCCTGTTAAACCGAGAAGCTGTCTGTTTTTCCGGATACGGCGTCGGTTTAATAAAACCGGCTATCAATCGTTTATTCTCATCGGAGCGGATTTTGGTTCGGCGGCAAAGGTAAACACAATTTCCCGATAAACCAAATCGGCACGGACAACGGCACCGCCGTCGGGTGCCGGCGGAAGAACATGCGCCTTTCCGGGCGGATTTTTCCGGCCCGGTACGTTGCCCTTGCGTAAAAATTCGTAACTTGTGCGGTCTTAATCAGAAATTCGGCACTATGAAAAGTATACTACGGCAGGGAAAAGCCGTACTCCTTGCGGGGTTGCTGCTCTTCCTTTCCGGCACTGCCGCGGCCGGGCGGCCGCCTCACCAAGGTCGCGGGGAACACGCTCCGGGCCGCATCCGGGCATATGTCCCGGCCGACCGGAATACCGTCGCCCCGGGCCACGATCCCGG
>NZ_CABMQJ010000101.1 GCF_902388705.1 uncultured Alistipes sp. | reverse complement strand
GAGGGCCGCGGCAAAGCCGACCCCAAACGCCGGGCCGTCGTGCTGCGTGCCGACATCGACGCCCTGCCCATCGCCGAGCTGATAGACACACCCTGGCGCTCGTGCAATGCGGGCGTCATGCACGCCTGCGGCCACGACATGCATGCGGCAGTGCTTTTCGGCGTATTGCAGCAGGTCGCCACCGACCCCGATTTCCGCGGCACCCTCTTCGGGCTGTTCCAGCCGGGCGAGGAGTGCAACCCCGGCGGGGCGTCGCTGGTGCTGGCCGAAAACCCGTTCGACGGATACGACGTGCGCGCCGTGGTGGGCGAACACGTCGAGCCGCAGCTCGAAGTCGGCACGCTGGGATTCCGTGCCGGGAAATACATGGCGGCGAGCGACGAAATCCGGTTCCGGGTGCACGGCACGGGCGGACACGGCGCCATGCGCCAGCAACTGAAAGACCCCGTGGCGGCAGCCGCGGAGTTCCTGACGCGGCTCATCGCCCTCAACCACGAAGAGTGCGTGCTTTCAATCGGCCGCGTGGAGGCCGCGGGCGCCACGAACATCGTGCCCGACGAAGTGTACCTCGAAGGAACGCTCCGCACGTTCGACGAGCGCGAGCGCGAAATCATCCACCGGCGCATCCGCAACATCGCCGCCGACATCGACTCGCGCCACGGCGTGCGAATCGCCACAGACATCAGCCGCGGTTACCCCTGCGTGGTGAACGACGAACACCTCGTCAAGCAGGCCGCCGTGCTGGCCAAAGAGCAAGGGCTGCAGGTCGAGATGCTGCCGCTGCGCACCACGGCCGAGGATTTCGGCTTCTACTGCACCCGGTATCCGTCGCTGTTCTACCGGCTGGGCGTAGGCGCCGCGGCCGGACGCCCCCACACGGCGACATTCAACCCCGACGAAGGGGCTATCAACGTGGGCATCGGCTTCATGAAGCGCCTTGCCCTGCAAATTTTGAAGAAATGAAAAAGCAATCACAGAAAAACCGCCCCGCAAGGGGTGCGAAGAACACCGACCGGGCCTCGATTATCCTGAACCTGTTCCGGGAGTTCCCCAACAATAAATTTTCGCTCAAACACCTGGCTTCGGCCTCGGGAGGCGCCACGAAAGAGGGGCGCCGCGAAACGTTCGAAATACTGGGACGCCTGCACGACGAGGGCATCGTCGAAGAGTGCGCCCGCGAGAAATACCGCCTTACGCACAAGCACCTGCCCCACTACGAGGGTGTGGCCGACATGACTGCCGGCGGCTCGATTTACGTGCGCGTCGAGGGCGAGGAGAACGATATTTTCGTCAACCAGCGCAACACGGCCAACGCCCTGAACGGCGACCGCGTGGAGGTGGTCGTGATGCACCGCAGCCGCGACGGGAAACTCGAGGGCGAAATCACGCGCATCGTCGAGCGCAGCCGCAAGCCCTACGTCGGTGTCGCCGAAGTGGGGGCCCACCAGATATTCGTGCGGGCCGACTCGCGCCGCATGCCGATGGACATCTACCTCTCGAAGAAGCAGTACCCCGACGTGAAGGACGGCGAAAAGGTCGTCGTCCGCATCGCCGACTGGGCCGAAGGCAGCAAAAGCCCCGTGGGCGAGCTAATCGAGCGGCTGGGCATGGCGGGCAACAACGACACCGAGATGCACTCCATCCTGGCCGAATACGAACTGCCCTACCGCTTCGAGCCCGAAATCGAGCAGGCCGCCGAAGGTATCGACGGACGCATCACGGCCCAGGAAATCGCCCGGCGCCGCGATTTCCGTAAAATCACGACGTTCACGGTCGACCCGGCCGACGCCAAAGACTTCGACGACGCGCTCTCGGTGCGCAAAATCGGCGACGGCGTATGGGAAATCGGCGTGCATATCGCCGACGTGACGCACTATGTGCGCCCCCATTCGGTAATCGACGACGAAGCCGTCGAGCGCGGCACGTCGGTCTATTTGGTAGACCGCACCGTTCCGATGCTGCCCGAGCGGCTGTCGAACGAACTCTGCTCGCTGCGCCCGCACGAGGCCAGCCTCTGCTTCTCGGCGGTATTCACGCTCAACGAGGGGCTCGAAATCCTCGACGAATGGTTCGGCCGCACGGTCATCCACTCCGACCGCCGCTTCACCTACGCCGAGGCGCAGGAAATCATCGAAACCGGGCGCGGGGACTATGCCGAGGAGGTGCTGACCCTCAACCGCCTGGCACAGGCGCTGCGCAGGGAGCGGTTCAAGAACGGCGCCATCAGCTTCGACCGCGAGGAGGTGAAATTCAAACTCGACGAAACCGGCAGGCCGCTGGGCGTCTACTTCAAGGAGCAGAAGGAGTCGAACCAGATGATCGAGGAGTTCATGCTGCTGGCCAACCGCCGCGTGGCGGAGTTCTGCGGCAAACGCATGACCGACAAGGGCCGCACCGTCGAACGCACGATGGTCTACCGCGTCCACGACACCCCGAGCGAGGAGAAACTCGACCGCTTCCGGCAGTTCATCCTCCGCTTCGGACATATCTTCAAGGCCTCCAAAGGCCGCGCCGTGGCCCGGGAGCTGAACAAGCTCTTCGCCCAAATCAAGGGCACGAGCGAGGAGAACGCCGTTTCGACGATGGCCGTGCGGTCGATGGCCAAGGCTTACTACACCACCGACAACATCGGCCACTACGGACTGGCATTCCCCTATTACACGCATTTCACCTCGCCCATACGCCGCTATCCCGACATGATGGTGCACCGCCTGCTGGCGCGTTACCTCGCGGGCGAGAAAGCGGCCGACAAGACGACGCTCGAAGAGTTGTGCGTCCGGGCCTCTGAACGCGAGGTGATCGCTGCCGAGGCCGAGCGCGCGTCGATCAAGTACAAGATGGTCGAATACATGAAAGAGCGTATCGGCGAGGAGTTCGAGGGCCACATCTCGGGGCTCACCGAATGGGGCATCTACGTTGAACTGGACGAAACCCACATCGAGGGCATGTCGTTCCTGCGCGACATCGAGGGCGACTTTTTCCAGTTCGACGAAGCCAACTACGAAATCATCGGCCGCTCGACGGGCCTCCGCCTGACGCTGGGCGACGCCGTGCGCATCCGCGTGAAGCGCGCCGATTTGCAGAAACGACAGCTCGATTTCGAACTGCTGCTCGGCAACCGCCGTCCCGTGGAGCCCTCCGGGGAGCGGGGCCCGCAGGTACGCCGCAGCACCCGACGCAAAAACCGGTAGCCGTGCAGCACATCTACGATAAATGCCGCCGCCGGGAGCCGCTCTCACGCGAAGAGGCCTACCGGCTCTACGACGAGGCGCCGCTGCAGGAGCTGGCGCTCACGGCCGACGAGGTGCGCCGCGCCGTGGTGCCCGACCCCGGCGTCGTGACATGGCAAATCGACCGCAACGTCAACATCACCAACGTCTGCATCTCGGGCTGCCGGTTCTGCAACTTCCACTGCAAACCCCACCAGGTCGACCGGGCGTTCATCACCACGATGGACGAATACCGCGAAAAAATCGACCGGACATTGGAGCTGGGCGGCGACCAGCTGCTGTTGCAGGGCGGCCTGCACCCCAAGCTGGGAATCGACTTCTACGAGCGGCTTTTCTCCGACCTGAAAGCGCTCTACCCCACGCTGCGGCTGCATGCGCTGGGTGCGCCCGAAGTGGCCCATATCGCCCGCATCAGCGGCCTGACCACGCTGGAAACCCTGCGCCGTCTGATGGCCGCGGGGCTCGACTCGCTGCCGGGCGCAGGCGCCGAGATACTCGACCCCGTCGTGCGCAAAGCCATCTCGCCCGCCAAGCCGTCGGTCGAGAAATGGCTCAATGTGATGCACGAGGCGCACTGCCTCGACCTGCCGACCTCGGCGACGATGATGTACGGGCACGTCGAAACCCCGCACCAGCGCATCGACCACCTGCTGCGCATCCGCGACCTGCAAACCCGCTGCCCCGAGGGACACCACGGCTTTATCGCATTCATCCCGTGGATTTTCCGATCGACGGGCACCGAGCTCGAAAAGCAGGGCGTAACGACGCATTTCTCGCCGCTCGAATACCTGCGCATCATCGCCGTAAGCCGCCTGGTGCTGCACAACATACGCAACATACAGGCTTCGTGGCTCACCGTAGGCAAAGCCACGGCGCAGGCCGCGCTGCACAGCGGCGCCAACGACATGGGATCCATCATGATCGAAGAGAACGTCGTCTCCTCGGCCGGGGCCCACAACCGGTTCGACGCCGAGGGCATACAGGCCGCCATCCGCGAAGCGGGCTTCACCCCGCGCCTGCGCGACCAGCTCTACCGCCTGCGCGACCACGCTGCCGCAGGCTCCCCG
>NZ_CABMQJ010000100.1 GCF_902388705.1 uncultured Alistipes sp. | reverse complement strand
GGCGGGCGATTTGCGCGACGTTGCCGCGAACCGCCGCCGCTTTTTCGGCCGTCAGCGGGTGGTTGGTGCCGTGCGGGCGTACCAGCCCCTTGCCGAAACGGTTGCCGCACCACGCCTGCGTGGTGTTGATGGTCATCGTGCGCAGCGCCTCGCACGCCACCTGCCCCAGCTGGTAACCTACGTCCATGCAGAGGGCGCCCGTGTCGGCGATTTGCATGGCCATGCGTTCCAGTTCGAGCGCCACGGCCCGCTCGACCCGGAGCTGCAAGCCGGGACTGAATCCCGCGAGTTTCTCGACGGCTTCGGCGAATGCCGTGGCATGCGCCACGGCGCTGTCGCCGGCGACGGCTTCCGCAAGGCACATCTGCCGCAGACGGTTGCCGGTGGCTGCGAATTCGTGCTCCACGCCCCGGTGCTGGTAGCCCAGCGCGATTTCGAGGTGGAGCACCTGCTCGCCGTTGCAGATAAAGCGGAAAGCGCCCGGTTCGATGATGCCTGCATGGATCGGGCCGACGTTGACTTCGTGCAGCGAGCCGCCCTCCATCGTATAGAACGGGTAGTTGTCGATCGAGCTGCGGCGGTCGAACCGGTCGAACGGAAAACGCAGCGGCTTGGGCCACGGCATGCCGTCGAACCGCACGCCGTAGCGCTCCGTGATGTCGCGTTCGAAGGGGTGCACCTGCGGATGGCGGGCCGTCAGCGAAGGAAGCTCCCCTTCGTCGTAATATTCCATGGCGAACGAGGCGATGAGCACCTGCCCCGTCGCATCGTCCAGCAGCAGGCAGAAGAAGCGGAGGCGGTCCTCCGCCGGCAGGGCGAAGTAATGTGCGATATGGTAGCGCGCGTCCGCGAGTTTGGCGGCGATGTCCGCGTAGAACTCCGCGTAGGAGGTTTCGGGAATGTCGCCGAGCCGGACGGATGCGGCCGTGTTGTCTGTTACGTAGTAATTCATAGACTTGCGATTTCAGAGATAATCCGTTGCAGGAATCCGGGCTGCCACATGCCCAGCACCACGGCTGCCGCGAGCAGCGACAGCGCCGACCACGACAGCGCCTTGTCGGCTTTCGAAGGATGCACCTCGTCCTGGTTGGACTGGTAGCAGAGCCGCAGCATGCGCGAGCTGAATGCGTAGATGACGATGCACAGCAGGAGCAGGACACCGGCCGCGAGCCACCAGTTCCGGTCGGTGACGACCTGTTTGAGAATCGTCAGTTCGGAGATGAAAAGCGGCGAGGGCGGGAATGCCAGCAGGACGACCATGCCGGTGAGCAGTCCGACGGCGCCCACGCGGTTGATGTGGATGTAGTCGCCGATACGGTTGATGCGGTAGCCGTTGTAGACCTGCCGCACGACGGCCATCTGCAGGAAGAGGCTGCTCTTGATAAAGGTATGGCAGACGACGTGGAACAGGGCGGCCCATACGCCGATGCCGCCGATACCCAGTCCGATGGCGGCGATACCCATGTTTTCGACCGTCGAGTAGGAGAGGAAGCGCTTGTAGTTGTTCGTGCGGCGCAGGAACAGCGCTCCGATGGCGAGCGACAGCACGCCTACGAGCAGCAGTACCGACCGCACCCAGGGGAATACCTCGGTTGCCGCGAGCAGTTTGTAGACGCGGAAGACGGCGAGGAACCCGGCGTTGACCAGTCCCGTGGAAATCAGCGCCGAAGCGGGCGACGGGGCGGCGAAATTGGCGTCCACGCCCACGGTGTAGAGCGGGAACAACTCGACCTTGCAGCTGTATCCGCAGAGAATCAGCAGGAATGCCGTCTTGAGGTAGAGCGGGTTGCCCGAGGCGGCGACGGCCGCGACGGCGTCGTACGAGAGCGATTCGCACTTGGTGGCGGCGGCCAGCAGCAGGATGCCCAGGTAGGCCATGGCGATGCCCGTCGAGCAGACGAAGACGTATTTCCACGCCGCTTCGAGCGTCTGCGCCGTGCGGCGGTGGTAGACGATGCCCGCCGAGCAGAGCGTGGTCGCCTCGAGGAAAATCCACGTCACGGCGAGGTTGTTGGCGAAGTAGGCTCCGGCGATGGCCGTCGTGAGCAGCATCAGCAGGGCGAAGTAGGTGCGCGTCTGCTGCAGGTCGTTGCCTGCGAGGTAGGCTCCGGAGTGGAAGAAGGCGTAGCATGATACGACGGTGAGCAGCACGAAGAAGAGCGTGCCCAGGGCATCGAACGTGAAGAATGTCGCCGAGGTGGTGCCGTAGAGTCCGCCTGCGAGCAGCCATACGGCGAAAGCCCCCTGCACGGCGTAGAAAATGCCGCCCGCCGCGGTGAGCTGGCGTTCGCTCCGGGCCGCGAAAGCGGATGCGGCGGCGAGGATACTGGCTATAAGGTAATAAATCATGGCGTCAGTCTTTTACATTGGTGAGTGCGTCGGCGTCGTCGGCGTGTATCTTGCCGTCTATTTTGGTGAAGAAGATGCCCAGCATCAGGACCGAAATCAGCACGTCGAGCAGGATGGCGATGTTAATCAGGAACGGCATTTCGACGCCGATGGCCATCGAAAAGAGGAATACGCCGTTTTCGATGACGAGGAACCCGACCATGTGCGAGAAGATACGCGAGCGCAGGACGATCAGGATCAGCCCGCTCAACAGGGCGTAGAGCGCCACGCCGAAGAAAACGAGATCGATTGCCGAGTCGGCGATGTAGTAGGTGATCGATGCGCTGACGGCCAGTGCCATCAGCGACAGCAGCAGCGAACCCGACTGGGTCGAGCCCGAGCGGCGTACGCGGTTGATACGGGTTTTGCGGATTACGGCGAAGAGGATAGCCGGAACCACCAGCGCCTTGAACAGCAGGGTTTCGACCGCGATGAAAAGCAGCTCGGCGAGGTCGATGGCGTGCAGGCGCAGCAGGGCGATGGCGAACAGTATCCACCCCTGCAGGCCGATAATCGAGGCGAAGTTGCGGAAACGCTCGGTAATCGAAAGGTAGACGAGCGTGATGACGTAAAGTATGACCAGCGGAAGTATCATTTACAGACCGATGTTGAGTTGCAGCAGGTAGCCCGTGAAAAAGACGAGGGCCGCCAGCGCCGTGATGGTGAGGATGAATGTGGTGTTGCGCGAAAGTTTGTTGCGGGCCTGCGTCGATTCGACGATGCCCACCGACAGGCCCGTGACGATCACGGCCAGCGGCGCTGCGGCCCACCAGTGGGGGCAGAGCACGGCTGTCACGGCGTCGGCGGCGAGCATCGACAGCGCCGCGGTCTTGAGCCATCCCGCGATTTTAATCATGCCCAGGTCCACGCCGCAGTAGTCGAGGCACATCACCTCGTGAATCATCGTCAGCTCGAGGTGCGTGCGGGGGTCGTCGATTGGTACGCGGCCGCTTTCGGTAAAGACGATTTTCACCAGTACGTAGGCTGCGAGCAGCAGGATGACGGCCAGTTGCAGGTCGCCCGTCGCCGCGTCGGCGAAGATGCGGGCGAACGAGGTGTGTCCCGCGAGCAGGGCCAGCGTTCCGGCCGTGAGCATCAGCGCGGGTTCGATGAGCGCGCCGTAGAGGGCTTCGCGGCTCGCGCCCATGCCCTCGAACGAACTGCCGGTGTCCATCGCGCCCAGTATCAGGGCGAAGCGCCCGAGCGCCAGCAGGTAGGCGAAGCAGACGATGTCGCCGTCGAATGACAGCACGGGCTGCAGGTCGCCCACGGGGATGAAGAGCGCCGCGACGATTGCCGAACCGAGGTATACCGACGGTACGGCGCGCTGCAGCGCCGAGGCGGTCGTGGAGTAGACGGCGCCCTTGCGCAGCAGCAGGCGCACGTCGTAGAGGTGTTGTGCGAAGCGGATGCCCCTGCGGCCCGCCAGCACGGCCCGCGTGCGGTTGATAAGGCCCGGGATGCAGACGGCCGCCAGTAGCAGGAGAAGTGTGTTGAGTGCCGCCATCGTCAGATCAGGTTAAAGATGGATAACAGGAATACCAGTGCGAGGAACGCCAGCGCGAAGAGGATGTAGTGGTTGATTTTTCCGGTGCGCAGGCGCATGGCGCGCTTGTTTATCAGCCGCAGCAGTTCGACCCACCATGCGGCGAAGAGTTTGCCGATGCGGTCTTTGTGGCGGATGTCGAAGTTGTGCGCCGCGGGGAATATCTCGCCTTTGCCGACGGCGCTTCCCTCGCCGCTGTTCTGCGTGAGCGAAGTGGCGATCGATTGCAGGCCTTCGGAATAGGACTCGCCCGTATACTGCATCCGCACGTTGGGGGCGGTGAAGCCGCAGCCCCAGGTCGGGCCTTTGATTACGCTGCGCGTGCGCAGCGCCCGGCTGCGAAGCCATGCGAGCAGGCCGGCGACGGCGAGCAGCAGCCACGCCGTAC
>NZ_CABMQJ010000099.1 GCF_902388705.1 uncultured Alistipes sp. | reverse complement strand
GAAGGCCTCCGCACGGGCGGCACAGGCACCGGCGGCAGCCGTGCAGGCGGCGGGTAAAACACTCCGCACGGATTTGACGCTGCACACGCGCTGACCCTCCCCGCACCGATAACGACCGGGCCCCGCATCCGCGCGGGCCCGGTTTTTTCATGGAATCGAGAAAAAACGGCACGGCAGGGGTGTAAGTTGGCGTGTTTTTTATAATTTTGCAGTTTGGAAACGCGAATATTCAAAAACCACAAGATACTATGCTTACGATAAAGCAAATCCGCGATGACAAGCAGGCCGCTATCCGCAAACTCGCCAAGAAAGGCGTGGATGCCGCGCCGGTCATCGAGAAAATCGAACTGATGGACGACCGCCGCAAGGCCATCCAGACCGAACTGGACAACACGCTGGCCGCGCAGAACAAGGCCGCCAAGGAGATCGGCGCGCTGATGGGACAGGGACGCCGCGACGAGGCCGAGGAACGCAAGCGTTTCGTCGCCGACCTCAAGGAGAAATCCTCCCGGCTACAGGCCGAGTCGCACGACGTGATGGAGGAGCTGCAGGCCGCCATCGTTTCGCTGCCCAACTTCCCGGCCGACATCGTGCCCGAAGGCATGACCGCCGAGGACAACCTCGTCGTAAAACTCGTGGAAAGCTACACGAAACTGCCCGAAAACCCGCTTCCCCACTGGGAACTGGCCCGCAAATACGACATCATCGACTTCGATTTGGGCGTCAAACTCACGGGCGCCGGATTCCCCGTCTACAAGGGCAAGGGGGCGCGCCTGCAGCGTGCGCTGATTAACTTCTTCCTCGACTGCAACACCCGGGCCGGGTACCTCGAGGTCGAGCCACCCATCATGGTCAACGAAGCCTCGGGCTTCGGTACGGGACAGTTGCCCGACAAGGAGGGGCAGATGTACCACGCCACGGTCGACAACTTCTACCTGATTCCCACGGCCGAGGTTCCCGTGACGAACATCTACCGCGACGTAATCCTCGACGAAAAGGATTTCCCGGTGAAGATGACCGCCTACACCCCCTGTTTCCGCCGCGAGGCGGGCTCGTACGGCAAAGACGTGCGCGGCCTGAACCGCCTGCACCAGTTCGACAAGGTCGAAATCGTGCAGTTGAGCCTGCCCCAGTCATCGTACGAGGCGCTCGACGGCATGGTGGCCCACGTGGAATCGATTGTCAAGGCGCTGGAACTGCCCTACCGTATCCTGCGCCTGTGCGGCGGCGACATGTCGTTCACCTCGGCGCTCACCTACGACTTCGAAGTTTATTCGGAGGCGCAGAAACGCTGGCTGGAGGTGTCGTCGGTTTCCAATTTCGAATCGTTCCAAGCCAACCGCCTGAAACTGCGCTACCGCGACGCCGACAAGAAAACGCAGCTGGCACACACCCTGAACGGCTCGTCGCTGGCGCTGCCGCGCATCGTGGCTGCGCTGCTCGAGAATTTCCAGACGCCCGACGGCATCCGGATTCCCGAAGCGCTGGTACCCTATACGGGTTTTGATATTATCAAATAAGTTTCTATATTTGCTGACACAACACAACTTTTAACAATAAATTTCAACAAAAATGGCTTACAAAATCACTGATTCCTGCGTTGCCTGCGGCACCTGCATCGGCGAATGCCCCACGGAGGCTATCTCGGCCGGCGATATCTACGTCATCGACCCCGACAAATGCATCGACTGCGGTACCTGCGCCGGCGTTTGCCCGAGCGAGGCTATCATCGAAGGATAAACGACGCGGAGAAATCCGAAAAAAGCACACCCTCGAAAAGGTGTGCTTTTTTATTTCCCCCGCAGCCGGGCCATGCCCGAAACGGGCCGACGGAGCGTGTGCAACCTGCCCGGGCTATTAAATCGAGGAACTTTCGATATTCTTTTGTAAAAGCCATCGGAAACACCCGCATTTTTATTACTTTTATGCCTCTTCCCGGCAGGTGGCCGGGAAGAGGCATTTTAACTTCCGAATGGGACAGGCCGCGGGGACACCAACGGCCCTGCGCTGTACCCGGGTCGGACGAACCGTTTTACCCCGAAACACCCGAACTATGGACGATCTCGAAAAAATGAAAGCGGGCCTGTGGCTCTACGCCCGACAGCCGCAAATCCGGGAGGCGCTGCAGCGCTGCGAAGAATTGGTTTTCCGGTTCAACAGCCTGCCGCCCAGCAGGGAGGAGGAGCGCAATGCCCTCATCCGGCAGCTGTTCGGCCGCACAGGCGGCACATTCGTCATCCACAGCCCGTTCCACTGCGATTTCGGGACGCAGATTTCCATCGGCGACGACTTCACGGGTAACTTCAACCTGACGATTCTCGACGAAGCCCCCGTCACCATCGGCGACCACGTATTCATCGGCCCGAACGTAGGCATCTATACGGTCAACCACGCCCTGCTGCCCGACCAGCGCAACGCGGGTGTCATGCGTTCGCTTCCAATCACCATCGGCAACAACGTGTGGATAGGCGGCAACAGCGTCGTCACGCAGGGCGTTACTATCGGCGACAACACGGTCATCGGAGCCGGAAGCGTCGTCACGCGCGACATTCCGGCCGGGGTCATCGCTTTCGGCAACCCCTGCCGGGTCGTCCGGCCAATCACCGAAGCCGACCGGATTACGGATATCGCGTAACGAAAAAGCGTCCCGACGGGGACGCTTTTATTCGGTCGATTTAACACCTTTAAAAAAATCCTCGAAAGAAATTCTATAATAGTTGCACAAATCGGCCAATGTAGAGATTGAAACATTACCTTGTCCAGCTTCGATACGGGCAATATTGATGTCGGTATCAATATAAACATCGTCTTGGGAAAGACCACGGGAATTGCGCACTTCTTTCAATCTCCGAATTACGTTCTGTACAGCTGTTTCGTTATATCGTTCCCGTCGCATAGAACAAAGAACAGCAATAATGATACATTTTTGGCCGACAGTAGTGTCAGTTTGAAAAATTTCATTATATTTGCAAAAGAGATAAACCGAAAATAACAAAATGCTAACTTTGCACCATAATACGGCATAAGCCGGAAATAATATGAAAGGTTAAGACAAACCTTTATGCCTCCGAAAACCTAGCAAGTTAAAATCTGTGCATAAATTTGTCTGAAACCCGGGTTATGCCCCTGCCGCAAGGCAGGCGGCGAACTTGGGCGTAGGGAAATTTCACAGAATGGCATGCTAGGGCCTTCGGAGGGAAGAGTACCTGCGCCCTTTTTTTGCCGACAGGGCGGGGGCAAACGACAATCCGGCGGAACGGCCACAATGGGGCCTGCGTCACCAATTCTTCATAGTCAAATCGGCGTCGGCCGTTCCGCCTTCATGCAAAAACCGCCCCGGAGTTATCCTGGGCGGTTTTCACATTATTCGTAGAGCAGGTAACGTTCCCGCAGCGCCCGGAACCGCCGGACATCCTCCGCCCACCGGGCGCGTATCTCGGCCTCCGAAGCCCCGGCCACAATCATTTCGCGGACATAGCCCGCACCGATCAGCTTCTCGAACATCGGCGTAAAAAACTTATCGCCCAGCCCCAGGTTGCGGTAGGCTTCCATCACATATTTCAGCGTCAGTCCCTGCTCCCGGGCTTCGTCGAGCGGCATCCCGCTCAAATCCACACCGCGGCACAGCTTCCCTTCGAGAGGCGGATGCTTGGCGCCCGCCGTCGGGCGGGGCGTAAACGCGAACGCATATCCTTTCATGTCGGGATGCCCGTAGCACTCGAACGGCTTGTCCGTGCCGCGCCCGAGGCTTACGACCGTACCCTCGAAAAGGCAGACGGAGGGATAGAGGTAGACGGCGCGCTGCCTCGGCAGGTTGGGCGACGGGGCAACGGGCAGCTCGTAAGGGGTATCGTGGGTGTAGTTGCGGCAGCGGACGACCTCCAGTTCGCACGGCTTCGCCCACCCCTCGCCGAGCGCCATGCGGGCGATCTCGCCCATCGTAAGGCCGTGCAGTACGGGAACGGGAAGCGCCCCGACGCCCGACTTGTACTTCATGTCGAGCAGCGGGCCGTCGACATGGCTCCCGTTGGGGTTGGGGCGGTCGAGCACGACGACGCGGCAGCCGTAATCGGCACAGGCGTCCATCATGCGGAGCATCGAAATATAGTAGGTGTAAAAGCGCAGCCCGACGTCCTGCATATCGACCAGCAGCACGTCGAACGACCGCATCGCCTCGTCCGAGGGGCGTTTCGTATTCCCGTCGTAAAGCGAGCGTATCGGAATCCCGGTTCGGGTGTCCACCGAACTCGCGACGTGCTCGCCCGCATCGGCCGTTCCGCGGAATCCGTGCTCGGGCGAGAAAATGGCCGTCACATCGAACCCGCGCCCGTACAGCAGGTCGACCAGGTGCACCGTCCCGTCGGCGGAAGCGCCCGGCATACGGCCCGCGCCGCAGCAGTCA
>NZ_CABMQJ010000098.1 GCF_902388705.1 uncultured Alistipes sp. | reverse complement strand
TGTCCCGGGCCGCTGCCGCGAGCGTTCCCCGGGGTGCGGACGAGCCGAGCACCAGCTGGGCGAAGAGCAGGATTACCGCCGCCGAAAACAGATATTTTACCCTAAATTTAACCAAAATTCCAATAATTTTTCGTACCTTTGCCGACATGTCGGCAAAAACGCCTGTATCGGGCTCCTGGTGACTTCCCGCAGGGTTTTTAGGCGCGACAAAGATAGGTAAAAAATTACAGAAAGCTTACATTAGGCCTCTTAAATATGCGCACACGACTGTTCCTGTTATTTGCCTTTGCGGCCGTAACCGTTCTTACGAACGTGGCGACGGCCGGGAATATTGCGCACGGCGTCGAAGTTGTGGTTATCGACGCCGGCCACGGCGGCAAGTTCCCCGGGGCGCATTACGGCAACGTCTACGAAAAAGACCTTACGCTGAAAGTGGCGCTCAAACTCGGGGCGCTGATTGAGGAGGGGATGCCCGGCGTGAAGGTGGTCTATACCCGCAAGACGGACAAGGCCCTGGGGACTGACCTGGCGACCGACCTGCAGGCGCGTGCCGACATCGCCAACAAGGCGGGCGGCGACATTTTCATTTCGATTCACGTCAATGCGGCCAAATCCACGGCGGCGCGGGGCGTTGAAACGCTCATCATGGGCGAGAGCCCCAAGGAGCAGCGCTACAACGAAAACGCCCTGTTCGAGAATAACCGCGAAGATTTGATCGACATGTCGGACGAGCGCACGGCGGCCATCGTGCGGGCCTATATCCAGAACCTGCAGTTCACCTACGGCGAGTACAGCATGGCCATGGCCCGCTGCATCCAGAACAACTACCTGAAAGCCGGCCGGCATTCGCGGGGCATCAAGCCCCAGTTGCTGCGCGTGCTTTACGCCACCGACATGCCGGGCGTGCTGACCGAAATCGGTTTCATGTCCAATGCGCAGGAGATGGCCTACATGAAGTCGGAAAAGGGGCAGAATGAAATCGCCCGCTCGATTTACGAGGGGTTGAAGGATTATTCGGCCTACGTGCTCGAAACGCGGCGCTCGGAAGAGGAGGCGGCCGCGACCCCGAAGCAGCCGGAAAAACAGCCGGAGAAGACAATCGTCGTGGGCAAGGAGCCCGTACGCCCCGCCAGGCCGGACGGCAAGGCCGGTGCGAAAGACTCCGCTGCGGCCGTGACGCCCGAACCAAAAACCGGGCAGGAGCCTGCCGCAAAGGCGGAGGCCCCGAAAACGCAAACGCCGAAAACCGATGCCCCGAAATCCGGCGGCGGCGATTCGGCCCCCAGGCAGGCGGCGCAGCCGCTGCGCTACGCCGTGCAGGTGCTGGCCAGCGCCGAAGCCGTCCCGACCTCTTCGGCGCGCTTCAAGGGCTACCGCGGCAAGGTGAAGCAATATACGGCCGAGGGCCGTTTCCGCTATAAATACTGTGTCGGCGAATACGACACCCGCGCTGCGGCGCAGAAACGGCTGGCCGAGGTGCGCAAGGTTTTCCCGGACGCTTTCGTGGTAAGCTGCCGGGGTACGCAAATTGTGAAATGAAAACAATCGAGATATGAAAAGGGAAGTTAAAATCGGAATTTTTGCCGTGGCGATGATCGGCGTTGCGTGGGCCGGAATCCGGTTCCTGAAAGGGTTCGACATATTCAGCCGGAACGTCGAGTACTATGCGGCTTACGACCAGATAAACGGCGTGCAGAACGCTTCGCCGATTATGATGAAAGGCGTGAAAATCGGTTCGGTGACGGGCCTTTCGTTCGATCCCGCCCGCAGCGACAAAGTCGTGCTGCGCTTCACCATCAAGCGCGAATACCGCATTCCGACCGATTCGGAAGCCAAGATATTCAGCAACGGACTGATGGGCGCCAAGGCCATTGAAATCACCTACGGCACGGCGCACACCTACCTCGAGAAGGGCGATACGCTGCGCTCGAGCCGCGACCGCGACCTGATGGACATGGCCGGCTCGGAGCTGGACTTCTTCAAGCAGAAAGTGTCGCAGCTGACCACCGACCTGTCGCGTGCGCTCGAGAACCTCAACCGCCTGATGGAAACCAATGCGGACAACATCGCCGGGACGCTCGGCAACCTGAACTCCGTGACGGGCGACATGGCCCAGGTGCTCTCGGCCGAGAAGAATAACTTGAAAAGTGCGCTGGACAACCTCACGAAGTTCTCCGACATGCTCGGTGCCAATGCCGAACGCGTGGACAGTATCATCGGCGACGTCGACCGCATTACCTCGCAGCTTTCGGAGGAGGAGTTCGCCCTCAAGCTGTCGCAGGCCGTGGAACAACTCGACGATCTGGTGGCGCGCATCGCGCAGGGCGAGGGCACCGTGGGCAAGCTGGTGAACGACCCCGCGCTCTACGATTCGCTCGACAAGGCCAGCGACAACCTCGCGGCGCTGCTGGCCGACGTCAAGCAGTACCCCGGCCGCTATGTCCACCTTTCGCTTTTCGGACGCAATCCCGAGAAGATGAAGGAGAAAGCCGACAAAAAGGCCGCCAAGGCCGCAGCCCGGGCCGAACGCGATTCGCTCAAGCGGCTGCGGTAGCCGTCATATCCGCCACAGACCATGATTTATCCTGCAAACTTCGAGCAGAAGATCGGCTTCGACCGGCTTCGGGAACAGGTTGCAGCCCTCTGCACCATGCGTGCCGCCCGCGGGAAACTCGCTTCAGAAACGTTTTCCGCCTCGGCACGTGAAATCGGGCGGCGGCTGGAGCTTGCCGACCAGATGCGCCTGCTGCTCGATATGGAGCACGATTTTCCCGGCGGGGAATACCCCGACATCGACCATATCGTCGCCAAGCTGCGCGTCGAGGGTGCGTTCCTCGACGTGGAGGAGGTGGTGACGCTCCACCGGGCCCTGACCGTCGTCGGGGGCGTCGTCGGGTTCATCCTCAACCGCGAAGAGCAGTATCCGGCGCTGTACGCCCGCAGCCGGGGCGTTGTGGCGTTCCCCGAAATCGTGCAGCGAATCGACGCCATCGTCGACCGCTTCGGCAACATCAAGGACAACGCGTCGCCCGGCCTGTTGGAAATCCGGCGCGCCATCCGCGAACGCGAGGGGCAGGCGGCCAAGCGCCTGCAGGCCGTACTGTCGGCCGCCAAGAGCGCCGGCATCGTCGACGCCGACGCCCAGATTTCGATTCGCGAGGGCAAGGCCGTGATTCCGGTCGCCGCGGTCAACAAACGCAAATTGCAGGGTTTTATCCACGACGAGTCGGCCACGGGCCGCACTTTCTACGTCGAACCGGTCGAGGTCGTGGAAATCAACAACGAACTGCGCGAGCTGGAGTATGCCGAGCGGCGCGAAATCGTCCGCATCCTCACGGAGTTCACCGACTCGGTGCGCCCCGATGCGGAGTTGATTGCCGCCTCGGGCGACTACCTCGCCGAAATAGACATGCTGCGCGCCAAAGGCCGCTGGGCTTCGCAGAACGGCTGTGTGAAACCGATTATTTCGACCGACGACCGGCTGGTGCTGAAGAACGCCCGCCATCCGCTGTTGCAGCAGACCCTGCGGGCGCAGGGACGCGAGGTCGTGCCGCTCGACATGCAGCTCGACCGCCGCAAGCACATCCTCGTCATTTCGGGCCCCAATGCCGGCGGCAAGTCGGTCTGCCTCAAGACCACGGGCCTGGTGCAGTATATGTTCCAGTGCGGGTTCCCCGTCCCGGCGTCGGAGGTTTCCGAGCTGCCCGTGTTCCGCTCGGTTTTCATCGACATCGGTGACGAGCAGTCGATCGACGACGATTTGTCTACCTATTCGTCGCACCTGCTCAACATGAAGAACATGCTCGCGGGGGCTTCGTCGTCGACGCTGGTATTGATCGACGAATTCGGGTCGGGCACCGAGCCTGTTATCGGCGGCGCCATCGCCGAGGCCATCCTCGAGCGGCTGCTCGCCAAGGGGTGCTACGGTGTCATTACGACCCACTACGCCAATATCAAGTATTACGCGTCGAACACCGACGGCATCGCCAACGGCGCCATGATGTTCGACGTACAGCACATCCGTCCCCTGTTCCGCCTCGAAATGGGCAAGCCCGGCAGTTCGTTCGCCGTGGAGATTGCCCGCAAAATCGGGCTGCCGGAGGATATTATCCGCATTGCGGGCGAAAAGGCGGGCGGCGACCATATCAATATCGAGAAGCAGCTGCGCGAAATCGCCCGCGACAAGCATTACTGGGAGCAGAAACGCGACCGTATCCGCCTGACCGACCGCAAGGTCGAGGAGCTGGAGCAGACCTATGCCGGTCAGTTGGCGAAAATCCGGGCCGAGCGGCAGGAAATCCTGAAAAAAGCCAAGCAGGAGGCGCAGCAGTTGATTGCCGACGCCAACCGGCAGATCGAAAATACGATTAAGACAATCCGTGAGGCGCAGGCCGAAAAGGAGCTGACGCGCCTTGCGCGCCGTGAGCTGGACGATTTCCGCGATAGGGCCGAGAAAGCCGACGCGGCGGAGCGGGATGCCGACATCGCCCGCGAAATCGAACGCATCGAGCGCCGCCGCCGGCGTCGCGACGAACGCAAGGCGCAGCGGGGCGAGGT
>NZ_CABMQJ010000097.1 GCF_902388705.1 uncultured Alistipes sp. | reverse complement strand
CGGAGCCCCCGGCAGGGCGAAGCTCGCCGCCGGCTGGCTGATCGACAAAGCCGGGCTGAAAGGCTATAAAAGCGGACGGGTCGGCGTACACGAACGGCAGGCGCTGGTGCTGGTCAACCTGGGCGGCGCCACGGGCGGTGAAGTGCTCGACTTCGCGCACATGGTGCAGGCCCGCGTCCACGAAAAATTCGGCATCGAAATCGACACCGAAGTAAATATCCTCTAACAATGCTTTTACGACGCATGGCGGCGGCTGTCGCGGTCAGCGCAGTCCTGGCCGGTTGTGGCCCGGGCATGCGGACGACAGCTTACAACCTCGATTTCGAATATGCGGCGGAAGAGGGCCGCCCGGCACAATGGGGCCTGCCCGACGCTCCGATATTCGGATACGCCGCTTCGTCGTGCCGCACGCAGAAACAGCACGGGGCGGCCAGCCTGCACCTGATGCAGAGCGATTCCGGGAAACGCGGCTGGGGATTCTTCTGGCAGGAACTGCCGGCAGACCCATTTGCCGGGCACGAGGTCGAATTGAGCGGTTGGATTCGCACGCAGGACGTTACGAAAGGCTTCGCCGACCTCTACCTATCGGACGGGGAAATCGATTACGCCGTATTTGCACGCGACACACTGAACCGGGGCGTGCGGAACACGACGCAATGGACGCACGTATCCTTGAAAAAGCGATTCGGCGCGCACGCATCGACGATGAGAATCGGCGGCATCCTGAAAGGCCCGGGCCAGGCGTGGTTCGATAACATGGAGCTGACCATCGACGGAAAACCGCTCCGCGACACGCTCATTCCCGCACCGAAAGTCAGGCTGACGCGCGCCGACAAAAGGGAGCTCCGGAAATACGTTTATCCCCTGCGGAGCTGCGATTGCGGCGAAAACGACCCGAACGACCTGCAAGTGCTGGACGCACTAACCGGCAACGGCACGCTCGTTGCCTTGGGTGAAAATACGCACGGGTCGAGCGAGATATACAGGCTCAAGAACCGCATGATACGTCACATGGCCGAAAACATGGGGTTCGGCATCTTCTCGCTCGAGGCGGGCATGTCGGAATGTTACCGGCTCGACGAATACATACACAGCGGAATCGGCTCCCCGGAATACCTGCTCCGCACAGTAATCGGCATGTGGATATGGTGCACGCAGGAGATGCTGAATCTGGTGGAGTGGATGCGGGTTTCCAACCAGTTCGGGCACGAAATCGCCTGCACCGGATTCGACATGCAATACCCGGGAGAAACGGTGGCGATTCTGGAAGCGGCGTTCGCGCACGACGGGCAGGCGCTGCAACTGCTCGGGGAAATCGACGCCGGACTGGAAAAAGCATTGACCTATTCCAATGTCAACATTCCGCAGGCAGACCCCGCAATCGCCGGAAATATCGTGCGGGCGCTGTCGCAAATCGAAAGCCGAATCGGACAACTCCCCGCCGACGAGGCAGAGAAAGCGTGGCTGCGGCAACTCGTGACGCTCCAGCGCCAGTACCTCGGGCAAGGCGGGCTGTTCTCCCGGCGCGACCGGTGCATGGCCGAAAACCTGCTGTGGATAAAACGGCACAACCCGGCGTCGCGCATCGTCGTCTGGGCGCACAACGGGCATATCGAAAAAAGCGGGGGCAAAATGGGCGGATTCCTCAAAGAGAGCCTGGGTGAGGAGTATGTGAACTTCGGATTCACGTTTTACGACGGAAAATATACGGGCATTCGCCCCGGCAACGAGGAACAGGTACAGGATGCGCAGCGCGCCTGCCCCGGAACGCTGGAATACCTGCTGGACAAACTCGGCGAACCGCTGTTTATCCTCGACCTGAAAAAGATGCGCGAGGAGAAATCGCCCGCCCTGACATGGCTCGACCGCCTGCGGTTCAGGCATATCGGAGCCGTGAAGGTCGAAAACGAATTCCCCGACCGCGGCATAACGGAAAAATTCGACTACCTGGTATTTATCCGGGAATCGACGCCCTCTCACCCGTTTTAAAGGTTTGTCACGGGAAATTGTTATCTTTGCATTCGGATTTTCAACGTTCAGCCATGGCACTTTTAGAAGCTTTCCAGAAATACGTCGCCGGGAACGACCTGGCCACACACGACGACCGCATCCTGCTGACCGTTTCGGGCGGCGTGGACTCGATGGTCATGCTGTCGCTCTTCACGCAGAGCGGCTACTCGGTCGGCGTGGCGCACTGCAACTTCCAGCTGCGGGGCGCGGAGAGCGACGAGGACGAAGTGCTCGTGGAAGAAGAGGCCCGTAAGTACGGCGTCGCATGCTACAACAAGCGCTTCGAAACCACGGCCGAGATGGAACGCACGGGCGAGTCGATGGAGATGGCCGCACGGCGGCTGCGCTATGCGTGGTTCGACGCCTTGAGCCGCGAACACGGCTACACGGCCGTGGCCATCGCCCACCACGCCGACGACTCGATCGAAACGTTCTTCATCAACCTGCTGCGCGGCACCGGCCTGCGCGGACTGACGGGCATTTCGACGCAGGTGGGCAAGATCATCCGCCCGCTGATGTTCGCCTCGCGCAAGGAGATACTCGAATACGCCGTGGCGAACCGCATTCCGTTCCGCGAGGATTCGTCGAACCGCTCGACCAAATACCTGCGCAACAAAATCCGGCTGGGGCTGATTCCCCGCATCCGGGAAATAAACCCCAAGTTCACGAGCCTCATGAGCCGCAACCTGGCACGCCTGACCGATGCCCAGCTGTTCATCAACCACGGCATCGAGCGTATCCGGGGCGAAGCCGTCACGTCCGAAAACGGGCTGGACACGATTCATATCGACCGCATCGACCCGGCATTTCCGCAGGAGTTCGTGATTTACGAGCTGTTGAGCTCGGCCTACGGCTTCAAGGGCGACGTCATCGACTCGCTCTGCCACGCCCTCGCACACGGCATGACAGGGCGCCGCTTCTACTCGCGCGAGCGGGTGGCCTACGCCGACCGCGGCACCATCGTCGTGGCGCCCATCGCCCCCGACGACAACTGCCTGACGACCGTCGAACGGGGCGCACCGCGCAGCTACTGCGGCAATGCGGTACTCTACTACGAATACTGCGACATCGACACGATCAAGAACTTCGGCGTCCCGGAAAACATCGCGCAGGTCGACGCCGACCGCCTGCAATTCCCGCTCACGCTGCGCCGCTGGCAGGAGGGCGACTCTTTCGTGCCGTTCGGCATGACAGGACGCAAGAAAGTCAGCGACTTCCTCATAGACGCCAAGGTGTCGATGGCCGAAAAGCAGCGGCAGTTCGTCCTGCTGTCGGGCGATGAAATCGTGTGGCTCGTCGGCCGCCGCATCGACGACCGCTACCGCCTGACGCCCGAAACGGAAAACGTGCTGCGCATCACCAAGGAAATCGTATAAACCGCCCGGAGCCCCCCCCCTCGCAGGGACGGCTTCGGGAAAACATACCCGGCCCGGCCGGGACAACATTCGAAATATGGCTAAAAGCACGCTGAAATTCAAGGACTCCGTCGCCGCGTACGAACAGCTCGCCGGGCAGATCGCCGCACGGCGGTTTTCACCCGTCTACCTGCTTATGGGCGAAGAGAGCTACTTCATCGACGCCATCGCGGAACAGCTCGCGACGACGATTCTCGCAGAAGCCGAACGGGCTTTCAACCAAATCACCGTCTACGGCAAGGATTCCGAAGCGGGGCAGGTCATCAACCTCTGCCGCCAGATGCCGATGATGGGTTCGTACCAGGTCGTCATCCTCAAGGAGGCCCAGCAGCTGCGCGGAATCGACAAACTGGCCTTCTACACGCAGAAACCCTCGCCCACCACCATACTGGTCATCTGCCACAAGGAGAAGAACGCCGACAAGCGCTCGGCTTTCTACAAGGGCTGCGCCGCCAACGGCACGGTGCTCGAGTCGGTGCGTCCGCGCGACTACGAAATCGCCTCGTGGCTCCAGCAGTTCATCGCGAAAAAAGGGCTGGCAATCGACGCCAAGGCGCTGTCGATGCTCACCGACCACCTGGGCACCGACATCTCGAAAATCTCGAACGAGCTGGGCAAGCTGGTCGTTTCGCTGCCCCAGGGCACCAAACGCATCACCGATGCCGACATCGAGGCCAACATCGGCATTTCGAAAGAGTTCAACAACTTCGAACTGTGTAAGGCCGTGGCGACCAAGGATATGGGCCGGGCGCTGATGATTGCCGACCACTTCGCCCGCAACCCCAAGGACAACCCGCTGCTGGTCACCGTGCTGGCGCTGTTCGGGCAATTCAAGGAGATGTTCGTCGTCAACTACCTGCGCTGGCTCGCACGCCACAAGGGGACGGCCTTTCCGTCCGACATGGAACTGATGCGCATCCTGAAAAAAGGCAACGTCTATTTTATCGGCGAAATCAAACAGAACGCCGCGAACTGGGACAACCGCAAAGTTTTCAACATCCTCGGCCTGCTGCGCGAATACGACGCCAAAAGCAAGGGCATGAACTCCGGCGGCGCCTCCGACGGCGAACTGCTGCGCGAACTGCTGCTGAAAATCTTCATGCTGTGATGCAGGAGGCCTACCTATACCAGACCGTCCACGTCCTCGACCGGAAGTGCCTCCGCCTGCCGGAGCACCTGGCCGTGCTCGACCGCTGGTCGCGGGAGCTGTTCGGGCGCCCGGGGCCGCAGGAGGCCGGAAAAACCGCCGCGGGAATCGTCGCGCTGGCCGAAGGGGAGGCCCCGGACAGCGACCGGTCGA
>NZ_CABMQJ010000096.1 GCF_902388705.1 uncultured Alistipes sp. | reverse complement strand
ATCACGTACTCGCCGCCCACCACGAGCGACTCCTTGTTCGCCAGCGCCAGTTTCTTGCCGGCGCCCAGCGCCGCGACCGTCGGTGCGAGTCCCGCGTAGCCGACCAGCGCGTTGATTGCCACGTCCGTGTCGCCGCCCGCCGCGACCTGCGCCACGGCCTCTTCGCCGGCGTAAACTTTGACGTCGGTGTCCCGGAGCGCGTCGCGCAGTTGTGCGTAGTATCGTTTGTCGGCGATGACCGCCGTGTCTGCGTCGAACTCCCGGGCCTGTGCCGCGAGCCGTTCCCAGCTGCGGTTGGCGGTGAGTACGCGCACTTCGAAGAGTTCGGGGTTCTCACGCGCGATGTCGAGCGTCTGCACGCCGATCGAGCCGGTCGAACCCAGTATTGCGAGTCGTTGTTTCATGTGTCAGAATACGATATACCCCTCGGGGTCTACGGGTTTGCCGTTGTTCCAGAGTTCGAATTCGAAGAGCCTGACTTCGCCCTGCTCGGCTTCGGCGTTGTAGCCTATCAGCTCGCCCGCCCGGATTGTCTGCCCGGTGGTCACGAGCGATTGCGAAAGCCCCTTGTAGACCGAGAGCAGGTTGCCTGCGTGCTGCAGTTCGACCATATACCCGGTTTCGGGCGACCACAAGCTCAATACCACCGTGCCGTTGTCGATGGCCGTGATGCGGTCGTTGGCCGCTGCCGCGATGCGTACACCGAAGTTGCCGTTCTTGATGTCGAAGCGGTCGGTGATGATTCCCTCGACGGGTTTGGCCAGCTCGATGGCTTCGCGCACCGCACGCCGCGATCCGCCGCTGCGGCCCGCAACGGCGTACTGTCCGTCGCCCTCCATCTGGGCCCGCAGCAGCGAGTCCTCGTCCGAGGGCATGACGAGCACCTTGGCGGTGCGTGTGCTGTCCGACGAGGCGAGCGTCCGTACCACGGGGGTCTTGCCCTCCATGATGAGGGCTATGTTCTGGTTGTAGGTGAGCATGTCGTTCATCATGCGTTCCATCGAGTCGAGGCGGATGATGTTCTGCACGAGGCTCTCACGCGAGCGACCGGCCTCGGTGCGGTATCCCGGCAGGAATTCCAGCACGGGCGTATAGGCCACCAGCGACAGAATCAGGATGAATAGCAGCAGCACGAATGACAGGAATGCTGCGAAAATGCTGGCCGGCGAGATGTGCATGTGCCACTCCTCGCTGTTGTCCGTAGCATTGAGCATGTTGAAGCGGCGCTTGCGGATAAATCCCCGCCACCATGCCCGTATGGCATTGTAAAATTTCATCGATTTACAGCATTATTAAATGCAAAGATAACCAAATTCATAGAAAACCTTTGCGGAACGCGGCGAATTTTTTAACTTTGTAATCGTTTTGAATCAACGTTAAAAACAGATAAAAAGTATGGTAAAACCTACATTACTCGTCCTTGCCGCCGGTATGGGTTCCCGCTACGGCTCGCTCAAGCAGATGGACGGAGTGGGCCCCAACAATGAGGCCATTATCGATTATTCGGTTTACGACGCTATCCGTGCGGGTTTCGGCAAGGTCGTGTTCGTCATCCGCCACTCTTTCGAAAAGGAGTTCCGCGAGGTCTTCTCGGCCGGGCGTTTCGGCGGCCGCATCGCCGTGGAATTCGTATTCCAGGAGCTGGATTACCTGCCCGAGGGGGCTTCGGCGCCCGAGGGGCGTGTCAAGCCGTGGGGTACCAACCATGCCGTAATGATGGCTGCGGACGCCATCCGTGAGCCGTTCGCCGTCATCAACGCCGACGACTTCTACGGCGCCGAAGCCTACAAGACCATCGGCGATTACCTTTCGCAGCTCGGCGAGAGCAGCAACCGCTACTGCATGGTCGCCTATGACCTCGACAAAACCCTTTCGGACAACGGTACCGTTTCGCGCGGCGTTTGCGGCGTGGATGCCGCGGGCAACCTCACTTCGATGGTCGAGCGCACGCAAATCGAGCGCATGCCCGACGGAAAGATTGTTTTCCACGACGGCGGCGCCGACGAGGCGCTGGCCGAAGATACGCCCGTGTCGATGAACCTCTTCGGTTTCACGCCCGATTTCTTCGCCTATTCGAAAGCCTATTTCAAAATGTGGCTGGCCGAGAACCGCGATAACCTCAAGGCCGAATTCTACATCCCCACGATGGTCAACAAACTTATCGGCGACGGCACGGCCGAGTTGCGCGTGCTGCGCAGCGCCGCACAATGGCACGGCGTCACCTACAAGGAGGACAAACCCGCGCTGATGGCCTCGATCGAGAAGATGATTGCCGAGGGCCGGTATCCGCGCAACCTCTGGGCATAAGTACATGTTCGGCGGGCACAGGCCCGCACGGCATTATCCCGAACAGCACCGCCCCGGACAAATTGTCCGGGGCGGTGCTGTTTTGGGTGGGCTGCCTGTCGGCGAGCCCGCCGACAGCCGGATACAGGGTCTGGCTGTCCGGCTGAATCCGACAGGGGATTGGCGGGGGCGCAGGCGGCCATGCCGTAAATTGAGAAAGGGAAACCCTCGCCGGGTTTCCCTTTCTGCCGAATTACAGTGAACTTTTTATAGTGGTAAGAACTTTTATCTTGCTGCGTTCTGTTGCACCGGGCGCGGATGCCGGGAGATACCCTCCGGCGGCCGTGTCGCCGTGCCTCTGTGCCGTGCTATTGCTTCGTCGCCTTGGCGATGTAGTAGTGCGCGACCCTGAAGTTGCCTGCGTTGTCCCTGGTGACGATGGCTACGCCCGAGCCGCCCCAGGTCTTGTCGTAATCGAACAGGTCGGTACGCTCGTAGGTTTGTCCGAATACCAGCGGTGCGGGCAGGTCGGTGGGATCTATGAAACTTTTGCACGAGGCCTCGACGTCGGCGGCGTTATCCATTATGTCGCTCAACGGGATGATATACGCCTCTGCGGTATTGGCACCCTTGGTGACCGAGAAACTCATGTCGACCATCCAGTTGCCGTCGCCGTCCTGCTTGGATGTTTCCGAGATGATGTTGAAGGTGATTTCGCCCGTGCCTTTCGAGAAATCGATTTCCGCCTCGCCGCTGCCGCCGTCCGTCAGCGTGGCCTGGTCGGGGAACTCCTGTACGGGGCTGATTCGGCCGTTCGCATCGACCGTTACGGTGCGGAGCACATAGGTGGTTTCGGCGAGCAGGTTTTCGAACGTGATGGTGTTGTCGGCCGCTGTGAGTTCCGCTGCAGTGTATTCCGTCCAGACTTTCGAGTTGGCCTTGTCGTACATGAGCATCTCGAGGTTGTCCTTGTAGTTCGGGAAGAAGTAGGAGGGGACGTGCAGGATACGTACGCTTTGGGCTCCGCTCAACGCTACCTTGTAGGTCAGTGAGTTGGCCGTTGCGGTCTGGAATGTCATGTCGACACGGCCGGTGCCGTCGAATGCGGGCAGCGTGGTGGTGAATTTCTCGTAGCAGAGTTTGCCCACCTTGCCGTCGGCCGTGATGGGAATGGCATATACGATGAACTCCGTATTGGGATTGGATATCGACGTGTCGGCGATGGTCAATGCGCTGCCCGTATACTCGCAAATGCCCCTGCCGCGGATGCCGGCGAGGAATGCGACGGTCGCCTCCTCGTTCGTCCAGTCGACGTCGTCGAACCACGAGGGAGCGGTGCGCCCCCAGTAGAGCTTGGCGCAGTCGCCCTCGACCGTGAATGTCGGGCTAATCGTCTGCGGGGTGCATTCCGCCGTGATTTTCACGGTCGGCGTCGCGTTGAATGAAGGTGCGGGAACTTCGAACAGATCGGTGACGTATGCCGTGCCGTTACCGTCTTTGTCGATGGCGTAGACGGCGACCTGGTATTTCTGGACTTCTTCGTTCGATTGGTAGAAAACATCGAGGCCTTCGCTCTCGTCCGAGGTCGCGAGCGTGTTCTTGAGCAGCAGCCTTTCGGGGAAAGTCGTGCTCTTGTCGCTCCAGTTGTAGGATTGCAGCGGATAGAACGGGTCGGGGTCGACCGAGGATTTGGCCGACGAAATGAATCCGCTCTTGGTATAGGCGCCGTTGCGGAATCCGCCGACGACATATTTCACGCAGCCCTCCAGCATCGTCACTTTCACGTCGAGCGAATAGGCCGTTTTGTTGATGACTTCGAAATCGACGAGTTTGGCGAGTTTCGATTCGTCGTATTCGCCGCTGGCGGCGGATACAGTGCCCTTGCCCTTTTCATTTTCGGCATAGGCAAAGACGAAATAGGTGTTTTTGCTGACGAGCCGTTCGGGGGCGATTACCAGGTTGCCGTCCTTGAGCTGATCGGGCGTGCAGCGTATGAAATTCTCCTCTGCGGGGATGGCCGGGTCTTCTTTGGCGTCGGCAGCTTTCAGTTCGAGGGCGTAGTAGAACTCTTCGGCCCCGATTACCGATACGGGCAGCACGAGGCCGGCGCGTTCGGATTTCAGTTCGCCCAGTTTGACGACGGGCATGTCGAGCAGAACTTCGAACCCTTTCTTCGCGACAGCCGATTTGCCAATCGCGTTTTCGGCATAGGCGAAGAGGTTATACTTGCCGGGTGCGAGCACGGGAGTCGTGACGGAAACGGCTTTCCCCTCCCCGGTTTCGACTTTCGTGTAGGTGCCGGGCTCCGCCGTTTCTGCGGCCCACGTCCAGCTGATACTCGTGGAGTTCTCCGATGGCGTGATGGTTACTTGCGCCTCGTAGCCGGCCGTAATGCTGATCGAGCCGATTTCCAGTGTCGGTTGTTTCGGGCCTTCCGGCTCGTCGTCGTCGCACGAAGCGAACGAAGCGGCAGCAAAAATGGCGATCGCAGCCATTGATGCGAACTTGTAAAGCTTCCTCATGGTTAATTTAATTTTGGGGATTGAACAAAAGTGTTACTCTCTTAAACCTAACTTTTTGTTTCTCTCTGGAAAATTTAATATACAACTATTTAACCATTTGTAAATGAGTAGTTTATGAAT
>NZ_CABMQJ010000095.1 GCF_902388705.1 uncultured Alistipes sp. | reverse complement strand
GAGCGCTCGGCGTGCCCCATGCCGCCGTGGTAGGCCGCGGCCGTCACCCCCTCCTGCCGCAGCATGTCGGCGACCTGTTCGGTGCCCTCGCGCGTGCGGACATATACGATGCCCGTGCCGGGGACGTTGCGCACCAGGCGCAGCAGCTGGCCGTTCTTGTCGTCCGTGTGGCGGACGCTGTACGAGAGGTTGGGACGCGCGAAACTGCTGCGCAGGATATGCGGCTGGCCGAACCGCAGGTGGTGCATGATGTCCTCCGCCACGAGTTTCGTAGCCGAGGCCGTGAGCGCCAGCACCGGAACCCCGGGCAGTTTTTCGCGCAGTTCGGCGATGCGCAGGTACGAGGGGCGGAAATCGTAGCCCCACTGCGAGATGCAGTGGGCTTCGTCGACGGCCAGCAGCGATACGTTCATGCGCTGCACGCGCAGGCGGAACGCCTCCGTTGCGAGCCGCTCGGGGGCCACGTAGAGGAACTTCACGTCGCCATAGACGCAGTTGTCGAGTGCGATGTCGATAGCACGCGGCGAGAGCCCCGAGTGGATGGCCACGGCGGAGATGTGCCGTGCCCGCAGGCGGTCGACCTGGTCTTTCATCAGGGCGATCAGGGGCGTCACGACGATGCACAGCCCCTCCTGCGCCAGCCCGGGAACCTGGTAGGTCAGCGACTTGCCGCCGCCCGTCGGCATGAGGGCCAGCGTGTCGCGCCCCTCCATCACCGAGCGGATGATCTGCTCCTGCACGGGACGGAATTCCGTGAAGCCCCAGTGACGTTTCAGCAGGACGTAAATCTTCTCTGCGGAGTGTTCCATGAAGACAAAGGTAGGAAAAATTAGGTGTTTTCGGGAATTTTTCATACTTTTGCGACAAACCGAACGTTCGACAATGAAGATAAGCGAAAAATTCAAGGTACGCGAGATGGCCGGGGAACATGTGGTCATCATGCCCGGGCGCTGCGGTGCCGATATGACCCGTATTCTGGCGCTCAACGAATCGTCGCTTTACTTGTGGGAAAGCCTCCGCGGCCGCGATTTCACGACCGGGGATGCCGCGGCCCTGCTAACCGGGCGTTACGACGTGGACGGGGCCACCGCGCAGCGCGACGCCGAGGCGTGGGCCGCGAAGCTCGCCGAATGCGGCGTGCTGGAGTAGGGGGGCCTGCGGGCTTCCGTCCGGCGCCCGAAACACGCCTGCCGTGCGAACCCTGGTTTTACGCCGGTTGCGGATTTTGTTTGGAAACATGAAACTGAAAAGACTCATATCGCTTTTACTGTTCGCCGTCTACCTGTTTGCGGCGGGAGGCCCTGCGTATGTGTCCCTTTCGTGCAAGTGCGTCGCCCTGTCGGCGCACGCCCGGCACGTTTGCTGCCACCATTGCCAGCAGCATGACGACAGCGCCGATTCGGCCCGCGAGTCGGTGAAAGCCCCCTGCTGCGGCAACCACCATTCGACCGAAATCGAACTCTATACGGGTTCTTCTTCCGATAATAACGAGAGACTTACGCGCTGCGCAGTTACCGACCTGCCGCCCGCACTGGTTGCAGAGGCCCCGGCCCCGGCCGACCTCATGCTCTGCTGCGAGCAGGCCACCGAACGCGGCGCTCCTTTCAGCATGCGGGGCCACGTCCGCTCCGCAGGGCTTCGCGCCCCTCCCGTATTGGCTTAAAACCTCTTTGGGACGAATGCGTATGCATTCGCCCGCAAACAGTTTTAACCAATAACGGAACACCATGAAAATCAATAAAATTTTAGTTTTATCTGTTACGGCCCTTGCCGTGTGCGGCACCCTCCGCGCACAGGATTTGCGGGGCACAGTCCGCGACGCCGACAACCAGCCGCTGGTGGGCGCCTCGGTCTACTGGGAGGGCACTACGATCGGAGCGGGCACCGATGCCGACGGGGCATTCCTGCTCCACCGGGTGAAGGGTTACGACAAGCTCATCGCCTCCTACCTGGGATACGAGAACGACACGCTGCGCGTCGCAGGCGGTGTGGAGCGTATCGATTTCACGCTGAAGTCCGAGGGCGTGGCGTTGGAGGATGTCGTGGTCGAGGGTAACTTGAGCGGCAATTTCGTCAAGCGCGACGGCATCGTCAAGAACGAGATGATTTCGTTCGCGGGCCTTTGCAAGATGGCCTGCTGCAACCTGGCCGAGAGTTTCGAGAACTCGGCCTCGGTGACCGTGGGGTACAGCGACGCCATCTCGGGCGCCCGGCAAATCAAAATGCTCGGCCTGGCGGGTACCTACACCCAAATCCTCGACGAGAACCGTCCCATCATGCGCGGTTTGAGCGCTCCCTACGGGTTGAGCTATACGCCCGGCATGTGGCTCAACTCGATTCAGGTGTCGAAAGGCGTGGCGTCCGTAACGGCGGGCCACGAGGCCATCACGGGCCAGATCAACCTCGAGCACCGCAAGCCCACGGACGACGAGCGCCTGTTCGTGAACCTCTACCTCGACGACGAACTGCGTCCCGAGGCCAACATATCGACGGCGTTCCCCGTCACCAAAGACAAGAAACTTTCGAGCGTCATCCTGCTCCACGGCTCGATGGACACCGACGTCCGCAAGATGGATCACAACGACGACGGATTCCGCGACCTGCCGCTGTCCGACCAGATCAACATCGCCAACAAGTGGCTCTATGCCGCCGACAACGGCACGCAAATCCGCTGGGGCTGGAAGTTCGTGCAGGAGAACCGCCTGGGCGGCATGCTCGACTACAAGAATTCGATGCGCGATGAGATGCGCGAGAAGTGGGACGAGCCGGGAACGCTCTACGGTTCGAAAATCCGCAACCGCGGCGCCAACGGCTATTTCAAGATTGGTACGCCCCTCGGCCCGTCGGTGTACGACCCCGACGAGAAGGACGAGATGCGTTCGAACCTGGCGTTCGTGGCCGACTTCGACCACTTCAACGAGAACGCCTATTTCGGGCTGAACGATTACCGCGGCAACGAGAATGCGCTGGCGATGAACCTGATGTACAACCACTATTTCACCTACCGTTCGTCGCTCATTGTCGGTGCGCAGGCGCAGTTGCAGTACTACCGCGAGAGCCTGGCCAACAACACGCCGTGGATTGCCGCCTCCCCGGCGCGCCTCTACGATTTCGACCGTGACGAGCAGGAGGTGGGCGCCTATGCCGAATACACCTACGCCATCAAGGATAAATTCTCGGTTGTGGCAGGTGTCCGCGGCGATTACAACGCCTTCTACGACAAGTTCTTCGTGACGCCCCGCGGCCATATCCGCTGGAATATCACCCCTTCGACGACGTTGCGCGGCTCGGCGGGCCTGGGTTACCGCTCCACCAACGTCATTACCGACAATATCGGCATGCTGGCCACCGGCCGCGAAATCGTCATTCCCGACTTCGACGGCTTCAACCGCCTCGAAAAGGCCCTGACGGTGGGCGGCAGCCTGACGCAGACATTCGGCCTGATAAATGCCGACGACGCCACGTTGAGTTTCGACTATTTCCGCACGCAGTTCTACAACTCGGTGATTGCCGACCAGGAATACAATGCCGACCAGATTCTGCTTTACAGTTCCGACAAACGCTCCTATACGGATACCTACCAGATCGACTTCTCGTGGACGCCCGTAGAGCGGCTCGACATCTTCGCCACGTTCCGTTACACGAACAGCGAAATGACGATCGACCGTCCCGACGGTACGACCGCGCGTGTCGAGCGTCCGCTGGTGAGCCAGTACAAGACGCTGCTCAACATCCAGTACGCCACCAAGTTCCGCCGCTGGGTGTTCGATGCTACGGCGCAGCTGAACGGCCCCGCGCGCATCCCGACGCAGACGGGCAACCTGGCTGACGACAGGTATTCGCCGCGCTATCCCATGTTCTTTGCGCAGGTGAGCCGCAAGGTCGGCAAGTTCGACATCTATGCCGGCTGCGAGAATATCGCCGACTACCGCCAGCACGACCCGATTCTGAATGCGGACAAACCTTTCTCGACGGGCTTCAATTCGATGAACGTCTGGGGCCCCCTGATGGGGCGCAAATTCTATGTCGGGTTGCGGCTGAATATATATTAGGCATATTTTGTAACCGGCAAGAAGCTGCGCGGACTGTCCCTCCCGCCACCTTTTTCTTCGGGAAGGGTTTCGAAGGGCGGCGCCCGGCGGCAAACGGAATAGATAAACCTTAAAATAACACGAAGATGAAAAAGATTTTAATGCTTTGCCTGGCCCTGATGATGGGCGTCGGCATGTGTGCGGCGCAAAAGGCTGCCGACAAGAAGACGGTGACGACGGTTTTCACGACCGACATCGACTGCGAACACTGCGTCAAGAAAATCATGAACAACGTTCCGTCGCTCGGCAAGGGCGTCAAGGACGTGAAAGTCGACCTGCCGACCAAGGAGGTGACCGTGGTTTACGACAGCACGAAGAACAGCGACGAGAACATCGTCAAGGGCTTTGCCTCGATTAAGGTCAAGGCCGAGCCGAAAAAAGCCGGCGCGAAGAAATAACGCCGGCGGGTTTTGTTATCGGAAAGGGAGGACTGCGAAGTCCTCCCTTTTTTCGTGGCGCCGGGGCGGGTGGCAAAACCGACAGCCGGGCGCGGTGCTTGGGCATGCCTCCATGTGCCTCCGCATGCTCCCGCGCAGGGCCGTTAACGCCGCGGGGCACCCGTATGCGTGCGTTTGTGCCTGCGCCGCCGCAGGTAGAGGTCGAGCCCCGAGAAGCCCAGGAAATTCATTGCGACGAAAATATAAAGCCGGGGCAGGTGACCGCCGCTGTCCGGCGCAGGGGATTCCGGCAACGCGAAGTACTCCGACAGGCCGGGGAGTGCCGGCAGGTGGAAGTCGGGCAGGCGCACTCCGGCCCCCGGCTCGTACCAGAAATAGCAGGCCGTGCCGGCGACCAGCGCCAGGAGGCATACGATGCCCGCTGCGGCCAGCAGGCGCGTTTCG
>NZ_CABMQJ010000094.1 GCF_902388705.1 uncultured Alistipes sp. | reverse complement strand
GCTCCGCGGGTTTGGCCGCTTCCGCCGCAGGGGCGGGTACGGGCGCAGGTGCGGGCGCCGCCTTGGGCTTGGGCGAAAGGTCGATTTTGCCGAGAATCTTCGGCTGCTGGATTTCGTCCTTGACGCTGATGACGTTGCTTTTGATGACCACCTCTTTTTCCTCCTCGCGCTCCTGCTTTTTAGCTTCTTCGAGGGTTATGGTCGTCTGCTTCAGGGAGATTCGCTCACGGATCGAGTCGCGCGCATTGCCTGCGGCACGGTTCGCCCCGAACTCTTTCTCCAGAACGGCATAAGTTTCGGCGTCGACCAGCGTGTTCGGCGACCCGTCGCTCTTGATGCCCTTCTTTTGCAGGAAGTCCGTGATGGTATTCAATCCCACCTTGAACTCCTTTGCAACCTGGATGAGCCTTAATTTTCTTTCGTTACCCATATCGTGTTATCTCCTTTCTTGCTTTTAATTACTCTTCGAACTCGGCTTTCAGAATCTGCACCACTTTCTGCGCCTGCTCCAGCTCCAAATCGGCGCGGGCGGCGATCTCCTCGACGGGCAGCTCCAGCACGCTCTTGGCGGTGTCGCAGCCGACGTTCTTCAGGGCGTCGATAATCCAGCTTTCGATTTCGTCGGCGAATTCGGTGAGGGCCACGTCCTCCTCCTCGACCTCGCGGTATACGTCGATGTCGTAGCCCGTGAGCATCTTCGAGAGGCGGATGTTCAGGCCGCCCTTGCCGATGGCCAGCGACACCTGGTCGGGCTTGAGGTAGACCGAGGCGGTCATCTTCTCCTCGTCGATGGTGATGCTCGAGATTTTCGCGGGGTTCAGCGCGCGCTGAATCATCAGCGACGGGTTGGCCGTGTAGTTTACCACGTCGATGTTCTCGTTGCGCAGCTCCTTGACGATGGAGTAGATGCGCGAGCCCTTCATGCCGACGCAGGCGCCTACCGGGTCGATGCGTTCGTCGTACGACTCCACGGCGACTTTGGCGCGCTCGCCCGGGATGCGGACGATTTTCTTGATGGTGATCAGCCCGTCGAAGATTTCGGGAACCTCCTGCTCGAACAGCCGTTCGAGGAACTGGTTGGCCGTACGCGAAAGGATGATGCGCGGCTGGTTGTTGTTCATCTCGACACTCTTGACGATGGCCTTGATGGTGTCGCCCTTGCGGTAGAAATCGTTGGGGATCTGCTCGGCCTTGGGCAGGATCAGCTCGTTCTCCTCGTCGTCGAGAATGAGCACCTCCTTTTTCCACACCTGGTAAACCTCGCCGGTGACAATCTCGCCGACCTTCTCCGAGTACTTCTCGTACAGGCTGGCTTTCTCCAAATCGAGTATGCGCGATGCGAGGTTCTGGCGCAGCGACAACACGGCGCGGCGCCCGAACGACTGGAGTTTGATTTCGTCGGCATACTCGTCGCCGATTTCGTAGGTCGGGTCGATGGCCTTGACCTCCGACACGGCGATCTGCATGTTGGGATTCTCGACGGCGCCGTCCTCTACGACGGTGCGGTTGCGCCAGATTTCGAGGTCGCCCTTTTCGGGGTTGATGATGACGTCGAAATTCTCGTCCGTTTCGTACTGTTTCTGCAAAGCGTGGCGGAAAACGTCCTCCAACACGCCGATCATCGTACTTTTGTCGATGTTCTTCAGCTCTTTGAACTCGGCAAAGTTGCTGATAAGGTTGAGATTGTCCATTGTGTCGTTTATCTTGTTTTTGATTTGTCCGTGTGTTATTTGAAGTCGAGGTATTCGCGTGTCGACTTGATGTCGCCGAACGCGTAGCTGCGCGTGACGGTCACCGTCTGCTTGCGTTTCTTGCCTTCGACGGCCTGTTTCTCCTCGTAGGAGAGGGTGATGCCTTGCTCGTCGGCTGCTTCGAGCCGTGCGCGCACCTTGACTCCCGATGCGAGCAGCACCTCGACCGTGCTGCCGACCAGTTTGCGGTACTGGCGCAGGCATTTGAGCTCCGAGCCGATTCCGGCCGACGCCACGGTCAGCGAGAAATCCTCTTCGTCGCGGTCGAATTCGGCCTCGACGGCGCGGCTCAGCCGCACGCAGGCGTCGATGGCTACCGACGTGTCGCTGTCGACGAGCAGTTCGATGTCGTTTCCGGGCGTGCAGGTGCATCCCACCACGAACATGTCCGTGCCCTGCAGGTTGCGTTCCGCCGCTTCGATTATCTTTTTGGTGTCGATCATATCACAGAAATTCGGTCGTGAGTAAGTATAAAATAAGGGGACTCACCGTCCCCTTACCGCTTAACCTTGTCTTTCGACAATGCAAATATAGTGAAAATTTCCGATATACCAATATTTATGCGAAAATTTTACTCCTCTTTGGCCTTGGCCTCGTAGGGTTTGATGATGCCGCGCTTCGAATCGCGGATAAATTTCACCAGCTGGTCGCGCTCCGCGCTCTGCGGCACCTGTTTTTCGACCTCCTCGCAGCCCGACATGTAATTCAGCCCGCTCTGGAAAAGGATGCGGCAGGCGTCGTGTATTTCGGCGATGCGATCGGGCGTGAAGCCGCGGCGCGCGAGGCCGATTTTGTTGATGCCCGCGAAGCGCATCGTGTCGTTGCGCACGATTACGAACGGCGGTGCGTCCTGTCCCAGCAGCGCGCCGCCCTGAATCATGGCATGGTCGCCGATGCGCGTCCACTGGTGGATGGCGGCATGTCCGCCGATCACGACCCAGTCGCCGACCTCGACCTCTCCGGCGAGCGATACGCGGTTGGCGATGACGCAGTTGTTGCCGACCACGTCGTCGTGCGCGATGTGCACGTAAGCCATCAGCAGGTTGTGGTCGCCGACCACGGTTTTGCCGCGCGAGGCGGTGCCGCGGCTGATGGTGACGTACTCGCGGATGTCGTTGTAGTCGCCGATTTCGGCCGTCGTCACTTCGCCGGCGAATTTCAGGTCTTGCGGCAGGCAGGAGATGGATGCCGCGGTGTGTATCTTACAGCCCTTTCCGATACGGGCGCCGTCGTGGATTACGGCCCCGGGGCCTATCCAGCAGTCGTCGCCGATCGTGACGTCGCCCGCGATGCAGGCGAAGGGCTCTACCGTAACATTGTTCCCGATTTTGGCGTCGGGATGGATATACGCCAGGTTGCTGATCATTTCGGTTATTTTTTGTTTTTAACGACCTGCGCCATCAGTACGGCTTCGCACGCAAGCGTTTCGCCCACGAAGGCTTTGGCCTCCACGACGGCCACGCCGCGGCGGATGGGTTCCAGCAGGTGGATTTCGAACTGGAGCGTATCGCCCGGAACAACCTTGCGTTTGAATTTCACGCCGTCGATTTTCATGAAGTAGGTCGAGTAGTTCTCCGGGTCGGGCACGTCGCCCAGCACCAGGATGCCGCTGCACTGCGCCATGGCTTCGACGATCAGCACGCCCGGCATGACGGGCTCCTCGGGGAAGTGCCCCACGAAGAAGGGCTCGTTCATCGTCACGTTCTTGATGCCGGCCACGTCCGTCGCGTCGCGGTAGAAAATGCGGTCCACCAGCAGGAACGGAGGGCGGTGGGGCAGCAGGTGGCGGATGTCGTTGATGTCGTACAGGGGCGGCTTGCGGCAGTCGTACTGGTAACGGGGTTTCTCGCCGGCCTTGCGGATGGTGTGCTTGAGCTGCTTCATGAACTCCGTGTTGGCGAAGTGGCCCGGGCGGGTGGCCCAGACGCGGCCCTTGATGCGTACGCCCAGCAGGGCGAAGTCGCCCAGCAGGTCGAGCAGCTTGTGACGCGCCAGCTCGTTGTTGCAACGCAGTTCGAGGTTGTTCAGGTAGCCCGCGTTGATTTCGATGTCGGGCTTGTTGAAGATTTTCTTGAGGTGCTCCAGCTGTTCGTCGGGAACTGGGTTTTCGACCACGACGATAGCGTTGTCCAAATCGCCGCCCTTGATGAGGTTCATTTTCATCAGCGGCTCCAGTTCGTGCAGGAAGACGAACGTGCGGCAGGGGGCGATTTTGTCGGCGAAGTTGTCGCCGGGGTTGAACGTGGCGTACTGGTTGCCGATGACTTTCGAGTTGTAGTCCACGTGCAGCGAAACGGAGAATTCGTCGTCGGGGTAGAGGATGATGGCCACGCCCTTTTCGGGGATGGTGTAGACCATCTTCTCGGTCACGTGGTAGAACTTGCGCTCTGCCTCCTGGTCGATGACGCCCGCTTCGGTGATGGCTTTGGCGTAGGCGCATGCCGAGCCGTCCATGATGGGGGTTTCTGCGGCGTCAATGTCGATCAGGGCGTTGTCCACGCCCAGCGTCCAGAGGGCCGACATGATGTGTTCGATGGTGCTTACGCGGTGACCTCCGGCTTCGATGGTCGTACCGCGCGAAGTGTCTACGACGTTATCGCAGAGTGCGGGAATTATGGGTTGTCCTTCGATGTCCGTGCGGCGGAATACGATTCCTGTGTCGGCATCGGCAGGATTGACGGTCATGGTCACTTTGACGCCCGTATGGAGGCCCTTTCCGGAGAATGAAATCGGTGCCTTCAGCGTTTGTTGTTTTGTCGACATAAGCAGTGTTTCTGATTATTTGCGGCCAAAGATATGAAAAAATCGTTAAAAAACGCTATTTTTGCTCAAAATTATGACAACCCGTAATGGCAGAGAATATTCCCGATAACAAACCGAAACCGCAGCGCCGTCCGCGCCTCAAACTTCCGTTCGACAACCGCCGCGAGGATGTCGGAACGTGGACGTACGACCATCGTATCGGACTGTGCGTGACGCTTATAGCCTATCTGGTGCTGATGATTGTCTTCGTTTCGTCGAAGATTGTCGTCGGGCGCAAACCCCATACCCAGGGAATGTACATCGACCTGCAGACGCTGGCCGAACTGGAGCAGGAGCGCGACCGTCTGGAGCGGCTGGCCCGCGAGCGGCAGGAGCGGGATCCGATCGACTGGAAAAGCATCCAGAACCAGGTTTCCAACGAAAACGCCCTGAACGAGAAACTCAAGGACGACCGCGGCACCAACGCCGCGGCGCTCAACGACGCTGCGGCCGAGGCCGAGC
>NZ_CABMQJ010000093.1 GCF_902388705.1 uncultured Alistipes sp. | reverse complement strand
CCGAGCACTTCGCCGTCGGCGACGACCACCGTGTCGGCCGTCAGCAGGATGTCGTGCGGCAGGAGCGGTGCGGGGTACGCCTCGCTCTTGAGCCGCGAGAGGTAGAGCGGCACCTCCTCGGCCGGCAGGCCGGCGGGGGAGAGCTCTTCGCAGTCGTATTTCGGGGCGAGTTCGTACGGGAGCCCGCAGCCCGTCAGCAGTTCGCGCCGCCGCGGCGATTGCGATGCCAGCAGCAGGCGGTAGGGTTTGAGTTTATCGTTCAGCAGCATATGTCTCTCATTTTATGTTTCGTTCCGGAGCAGTCTGTCAGCGGATGTCGAAGTTGAGCAGTTCGCGGTCGCCGATAAGGGCGCGCAGGTTGTCTCCCGGTGCTACGGGGCCGACGCCTGCCGGGGTGCCCGTGTAGAGTAAATCGCCCATGCGCAGGGTCATGTATTGCGACACCGAGGCGATGATCCGGTCGACGGTGAAAAGCATTTGGGACGTGTCGCCCGTCTGGCGCGTCTGGCCGTTCACCTCGAGCGTGAAGCGCAGCCGCTGCACGTCGCCGCCCAGCTCCTGCAAAGATACGAATTCCGGCGAAATCGCCGCCGAGCGGTCGAACGCCTTGCAACGCTCCCACGGGAGCCCTTCGGCGACGGCCTGCCGCTGCAGGTCGCGGGCCGTGAAGTCGATGCCCAGGCCCACCTGGTCGTAATAGCGGTGGGCGAAGCGCTCGGCGATGCCTTTGCCCACGCGGTTGATGCGGACGACCAGCTCGCATTCGTAGTGCAGCTCCTTTGAAAAGGCCGGGATGTAGAACGGATCGTTGTTGCGCAGCAGCGCCGTGTCGGGTTTGAGGAACCAGACGGGCTCGGCCGGACAGGCCGTGCCGCCGCCGATTTGCCGGTCGAGCTCCTCGGCGTGTTTGGCGTAATTGCGTCCTATGCAGATTATTTTCATGCTCTTTATTACTTTTAATTATGGTCGTACCGCTGTGCCCGGACGAGCATCGGTATGATGAAATCGCCCATAACTTTTTGTTATTGCGTTTCCGGCGTGCGCAGCTCTGCAACCATCCGGGCCGCGAAACGGTCGCTGGCCCCGGGGCCCCCGATAACCGTGCGTAATTCCGCGAAGTCGGCGAGCATTCGCTCGCGTTTCGCGCCGCCCGCGACGATTGCCCGCAGTTCGCGTTCGGCGCGCGTGGTGTCGAGGTCCGACTGGATGATTTCCGCGACGGCCTCGCGCCCGAGGTTGAGGTTGACGAGCGATACCCAGGGCACTTTCAGAACGTAGGGCTGCAATTTGACCTGGAACCACAATGTCCTGTAAACCACGACTTCGGGGATGCCGAGCAGCGCCGTTTCGAGCGTCGCCGTGCCGGAGGTCACCACGGCGGCTTCGGCGGCGGCGAGTGTTTCATAGGTCTGGTCGCAGACGTAGCGGATGCCGCTTCCGGCCATGTATTGTTCGTAGAGCGCGCGGTCGAGCCAGGGCACGCCCGCCACGACGAACTGGTGTCCCGGGAACTTTCGCGACAAATCGGCCATCAGCGGCAGGTTGTCGCGGATTTCGCCCCGGCGGCTGCCGGCCAGCAGGGCGATGATGGGCCTGTGGTCGAGATTGTGGCGGCGGCGGAATTCGTCGGGCGGGGGAAGTGCGGCGCGCCGGGCCTCGATGGCGTCGACCAGCGGGTTGCCCTCGAAGACGGGCTCGATGCCGTGCCGGGGGAAATAGGTGCGCTCGAAGGGGAAAATGATGAAAAGTTTGTCGACCCAGCGGCGAATCGATTTGACGCGGTGCTCGCGCCATGCCCAGACTTTCGGGGCGATGTAGTAGAACGTGCGGATGCCGTGCTCCGTGGCCCAGCGGGCCATCTTCATGTTGAAACCGGGGTAGTCCACCAGAATCAGCACGTCGGGGGCGAACGCCGCGACGTCGGCCTGGCATTCGCGCATCTGGCGTTTGATTGTCCGCAGGTTCATCAGCACCTGCACGATGCCGAAAAACGAAGTTTCGCGGTAGTGCTTGGCGAGGTTCCTTTCGCCGCCCGCGGCAGCCATCAAGTCGCCGCCCCAGAAGCGGAAATGCGCGTCGGGGTCGGCTTTGAGAAGCCCTTTTATCAGGTTCGAGCCGTGCAGGTCGCCCGAAGGCTCGCCGGCGATGAGGTAATATTTCATGTCCTTTTGGTTATGCTGGTTTTTTGCTTTTTACGCCCAGCCCTGTTTATCCGGTATTAACGTGGGGTGTTGTCCGTGAATTTCAATTCGAACCAGATGTAATCCTGCAACCCGAACTCTTCGTGCCATTTGAACGGGTTAAGGTGCCCGTCGCGGACGCTGCAATAGTGCATTCCACGGACTACCTGGCCGTCGGGTAATTGGAATTCGAGCGTTTTACCCGGGCTGAAAGCTATTACCGGAATGACGTCTGCCGTGGTCAGGCCGTCTTCGGGGTAGGTTTCCATCAATATGCACTGATCCGCATTCGTAATCGCGAACTTACATTCCAGACCGATCGGCTGGGGAATGATAACCTGCACGGAATCCGTACCGACCGGTTGTGTGGCGAAGTGGAACCGCAGCGTGTCGGATGGGCAGGTGTAGCTACCCAACGGCCGGCGTTCTTCTTTGCCATCGATGCTCTGAACGATGTTCAGGGTATATTGCAGACCGGAGATCGGGCCTGTGATGGCGTTTTCGAGGGTATGGATGTGCTGAAGTGCCGCCATCGACTGGACAGCGCGGCTTTCCTGTTCCATGGGATTCGAAAAGGTGAGCGTGACAGTATCTTGTGCAACTGCCGAGGCGGTACAGAGCAGGCATAGCGTCGATAGAAGGTGAGTAAGGTATTTCATAACGGATTGAAGTGGGTTAGAAGTAAGAGTAAGGAATCGCACTGCGGGATGCCGTAACCCATTTCGGGGCCGGGCGTGGCGCTGCGGGTGCCGGAGGCGTGCAGCAGGCGGATCAGTTCGCGGCGTTCCATCGGCCGATGTCCGAGTAGGGCGGCGCACAGCCCCGCGACGATGGGCGTCGAGAACGACGTGCCGTTCGGGGAGTCGTAGACCGCCAAATCGGGTTTGACGGGGTGCGGATTGTATCCGGTACCGCTTTTGGCCGAGCGTCCCGTGCCCTCGGAATCGGCGGCGCCTACCGTGATGGCCTCTTGGACATCCCCGGGGAAAGCGATGTGGCGCCATTTCTTGTTGCCTTCGTTGCCGGCGCTCTGTACGACGACCAGGTGTGGGTATGCCTTCAGAAGGCTGTCGAGGAAACGCGAACAGCGTGCCGTGCGGCCGTCGAGCATTTGTGGCGTATAGCCGTCGAAATCGTCGAAGGTCGTGTAGCCCAGCGAGATGTTGATCACGTCGACCTGCCGCTGCGCGAGCCACTCCAGTGCCAGGCACAAGCGGTGTTCGTCCGCGCGCGGCTCGTCGTGTTCGAGATCGGATTTTACCAGGTAGTAGTCGGCGTTGCAGGCCAATCCCAACAGGGTGTCGTTGGAGAAACCCCCGATGTTCCGCGTGACCCGCGTGCCGTGGTCGCAGTCGTCGCGGAAGAATCCCGTCGTATCGCCGTCTGTCAGATCGAGGTAGTCCGCGATCCGGAGCCTGCGCGTGAAACGGTCGTCACGCAGCCCGCCGAAGCCAGCGTCGACCACCCCGATGCGGATGCCTTCGCCCCGGGGTGCGAGCGAGTCGAACCGAGGCCCCATCATCTGCCCGATGGCATGCGAATAGGTGTGCGTGTAACCGGACGTGTAGCTGTGCTTTATTTCCTGTACGATGTCGTGGAGCCCGTAGGTGACGAGCAGCAGGCCGGCGATCCAGACGATGAGCGACGTTTTCCATTTCATGGCGGTTTCCTTATTCGTCCAACAAATCGGGCCGCAGCTGCCGGGTGCGCTGGTAGGATTGCTCGTCCTGCCATTTGGCGATTTGGGCGAAGTTGCCCGAGAGCAGCACGTCGGGAACGCGCCAGCCGCGGAATTCGGCGGGGCGCGTGTAGACCGGGGGCGCCAGCAGGTTGTCCTGGAACGAGTCGGTGAGGGCCGAGGCTTCGTCGCCGATGGCGCCGGGGATGATGCGCACCACCGAGTCGGCGATGATGCAGGCCGCCAGTTCGCCGCCCGTGAGGACGTAGTCGCCGATCGAGATTTCGCGCGTGACGAGGTGCTCGCGGATGCGGTGGTCGATGCCTTTGTAGTGGCCGCAGAGGATGATGATGTTTTCGAGCGTGGAGAGGCGGTTGGCTTCGTGCTGGTTGTACCGCACCCCGTCGGGCGAGGTGTAGATGATTTCGTCGTAGTGGCGCTCGGCCTGGAGCTTCTCGATTAGTTCGAAAACCGGTTCGCACTTCATGACCATGCCCGCTTCGCCGCCGAACGGGTAGTCGTCGGTGGTCTTGCGGCGGTCGTGGGCGTAGTCGTGCAGGTTGTGGACGACGATTTCGACGAGCCCTTTCTCCTGTGCGCGGCGCAGGATCGACTCGTTGAGCGGCGAGGTCAGCAGTTCGGGTACGACGGTGAGGATGTCAATGCGCATGTCTGAATATGATGTCTTTGGTCGATTCCGGGGCGAGGGGTATTTCGCGGCCCCGGTCGAGGGTGAAGCCCTCGTAGCCGAGGGCGGTGAAGAGCGCGACGATTTGCGGCCGGTTTTCGCCGCCCGTTTCGATGAGCACCGTGGGGCGGAAGCGTTCGAGCAGCGGGCGCAGTTCGTTCATCACCACGAGCTCGTATCCCTCGATGTCGCATTTGATGAAGTCGAGGCGTGCGAGGGAGGCGAAGAGTTCGCTGCCGCGGCGCATCTGGGCGGAAAACTCCGCGGCGGCGGCCGTACCGCCGTCGTTCACGAAGTTTTGTCCCGTGCCGAAGTAGCCCGTTTCGCGCGCCGAGTCATTGGCCATGGTAATCGCTTTGTTTTCGGTGCCGAGGGCGTAGGGGAATATCTCCACATTGCGGCAGCGGCGCAGGTTGCGGCGCAGCACGGCGAGGATGGGCGGCACGGGCTCCACGGCGCAGACCCTGCCGGAGGGGC
>NZ_CABMQJ010000092.1 GCF_902388705.1 uncultured Alistipes sp. | reverse complement strand
AGGTCTACGTGGGCAAGGTGACCAACTTCTACAAAAAAATATCGGTGGCCGAAGTGCTGGTCGAAGCGGCCCCGCTGGCCGTCGGCGAGGAAATCTTCTTCATGGGCGCCACCACGGGGGTCGCCTGCCAGACGCTCACGGAGCTGCACGACACGGACGGCACGCCGGTACAGTCCGTATCGCAGGGCACCCTCTGCGCCGTGCACACCGAAGAGGTAATCCGCCGCGGCGACCAGCTCTACAAATTCGTCGACGCGCAATAAGATTGAAACGACACATCCGTCGTCATTGAAAAACGCCTGCGGGCGTTTTTTTTATATTGCTCCCAGACAGCAAAGACACGCTTATCATAAAATTTTTATCGAAAAACAATAAATTTTATTTGTTATTCAAAAATTCTTTCGTATGTTTGCAGCGTCGATACTAAAAAGACACCCTATGGAAATCGAAAAAGTCATCCGCATCCTGACCGTTTTTCTCGTCGTCGCCGCCTTTGCCGTGAACGTCGCCACCCGGCTGCTGTTCCCCGAAGCCTCGCATGCGAGCGATATTCCGGTCGTAATCGTACTGCTGCTCTGCCTGGGCAGCATCTGGCGCCAGACGGCAAAGCAGGGCAAACCGGCAAAAGAAGAGAACACAAACGAATAAACCCCACCATGAAAAAACTCCTTATGTTCGCCGCAACGGCAGCCCTGCTCGCCGCCTGCGCCCCCAAGGCAGCCCCCGAACTGCCGATGGAAACATTCTTCCGCAACACGGAAAAAACCGGGTACCAAATTTCGCCCGACGGCAAATACTTCTCCTACATGGCGCCCTACGAGAGCCGCCGCAACATCTTCGTGCAGGCGGTCGACGGCAAGCAGGCCGTGCGCATCACCTCGGAAACCGAGCGCGACCTGTCCGGATACTTCTGGGCCAACGACAACCGCATCCTCTACCTGAAAGACACGGGCGGCGACGAGAATTTCCAGCTCTACGGCGTGAACATCGACGGCAGCGACCCGAAAGCCTACACGGCCATCCCGGGCGTGTGCACGCAGATTATCGACCCGCTCGAGGAGATCGACTCGCTGATGATTATCGGCACCAACCAACGCAACCCGATGATTTTCGACCCCTACCGTCTGAACCTCACGACGGGCGAAATGACGATGCTGTGCGAGAACCCCGGCGACATCCAGGGCTGGCAGACCGACCACGACGGCAAGCTGCGCGTAGCCTATGCCATCGTCGACGGCGTGAACACGCAGATTCGCTACCGCGACAACGAGCAGGAGGATTTCCGTCCCGTGCTGACGACCAACTTCAAGGAGGACGTGTCGTTCGCCGCGTTCACGCCCGACAACAAACTGGTCTACGCCATCACCAACCTCGGGCGCGACAAGTCGGCGCTCGTGCTGATGGACCCCTCGACGTGCGAGGAGTTGGAAGAGCTCTACACCAACGACAAATACGACCTGCGCGGAATCTGGTACAGCGACGCGCAGAAGAAACTGCTCGGCACCTCCTACGAGGGCCACAAGGGCGTGACGCGCCACTTCTTCGACAAGGCGGCGGGCGAGCTGTTCGGACGCATGGAAAAGCACCTGCGCGGCTATGAGGTCGGCATCGGCAGCTCGAACAAGGCCGAGGACAAATACATCGTCTACGCCGGCGGCGACCGCACGATGGGCGCCTACTACCTCTACGATGTCGAAGCGGACACGATGACCAAGCTGGCCGACCTCGCACCGTGGATCGACGAGCGGCAGATGGCCGAAATGATTCCCGTCACCTACCCCTCGCGCGACGGCCTCGAAATCGAGGGTTACCTCACGCTGCCCGCAGGACGGACGATGCACGACGCCAGGAACCTGCCCGTGGTCGTGAATCCCCACGGTGGCCCCTGGGCCCGCGATTCGTGGGGCTTCAACCCCGAGGCGCAGTTCCTCGCCAACCGCGGCTACGCCGTGCTGCAGATGAATTTCCGCGGTTCGACGGGCTTCGGACGCCGCTTCACCGAAATCGCCTACGGCAAGTGGGGCCAGACCATGCAGGACGACATCACGGACGGCGTGAACTGGCTGGTTGCCAAAGGAATCGCCGACCCCGCGAAGATTGCCATCTACGGCGGCTCGTACGGCGGCTACGCCACGCTGCAGGGCATCGTCAAAGATCCCGACCTGTATGCCTGCGCCGTGGATTACGTGGGCGTATCGAACCTCTTCTCGTTCCTGCAGACCATTCCGCCCTACTGGAAACCGATGCTCGACATGATGTACGAGATGGTGGGCAACCCCGAAAAAGACGCCGAAATGCTGCGCGCGAACTCCCCGGCGCTCAACGCCGAGCGCATCAAGGCCCCGCTGCTGGTGGTACAGGGCGCCAACGACCCCCGCGTGAACATCAACGAGAGCAACCAGATGGTCGAGGCCCTGCGCAAACGCGGCGTTGCGGTGGACTACATGGTCAAGGACAACGAGGGCCACGGCTTCCACAACGAAGAGAACCGCTTCGACTTCTACCGCGCGATGGAGAAATTCCTCGGCAAACACCTCAAGGGCATCGAGCCCCAGGGCGACATCGTCCCCGAAAGCTGCCGCAGGTAACCGACCGCACCGACCTTAAAACGACACAGCCCTGTTTTAAAATAAAAAGTTCAAATTTTATAGTTGTGTGACGGGGGCCCGGAGTGATTCCGGGCCTTCGTTTTTGTTGCACGGCCCGGCCGCACCGACACCCGAACGTCCGAACACACCGAACACACCGCCTGCCGCAGACGCCCCTGCGTCAGAAATAGCCGATTACCATCAACTGCAGCTTACTGCCGCTCCGGGTTCCGAAATCCGCGGCCGAATTCCGGTTGGCGTCGTACGTCGAAAGCGTATAGTCGGCCTGCACTTTCAGGCGCGAAAGGGGCGTCCACAGGAATCCCACGAGGAAATCCTGCTGTTTCCCCGCTCCGCCCAGGCAGGTGTTCCGTTTGCAGTCGAACACGTCGTAACGCAGCAGGGGCATGTATTTGCCGCGGATTTTGTACCCGGCAATCACGTAATACATATGTTCGTCGACGCGGGCCGTTCCCTTTTCGCCGAAACCCGTGTCCGCGCCCGCATGGGCGTATTCGCCGCGCACCATCACACCGTCGCTGTCGTACCACGCACCCACGGCATAGCGCGTCATCGGGATGTATTTGCCGTATTTGGCATTGGGATACTCGCCCCAGTTCACCGAACCCGAAATGCGCAGGTCGCGCATCGGCCGCACGGTCAGCCGCGCGACGATGTCTTTCGCCTGGTTGTCGTCCGCGGAGTTCATCTGCGCGCCGTTGTAGACGCACAGGTTGTAGTCGAGGATGCTGTACCCTTCGCGCCAAAGAAACCCGCCCGTGGCCTGCAGGCCGATGTCGCGGCCGTAGGTCAGGATGCCGCTCACGGCATTGCGGCACACCATCTTGTTGATTGCCGCCGAAAAGTCGGGGGTTTCGAGCGTCCCGGGCGAGATGTCGTAGTTCTCGATGGTCAGCGGAATGGGGAACTGCCCGGCCCAAATCTGCAGCGCCGGGCAGATTTTGGCCTTGAAGTACCAGTCCTGCATGCTGATGAGCGCTTTCGAATCGGAGCCCCGCGAGGTGGAATTCCCCTCGAGCTGCATCTTGTACTCGAACACTTTCGAGATGTCGCCCGTCATAATCAGGCGGACGCGCTTGACCATGAACGTCGAAGCATCGGCGCCTTCGACGCCGCCCCGGTTGGTTTCGTACTGGTAGCCGACCTGCCCGTAGCCGGACAGGCGGGGCAGCTCAGCGAGGATTTTCCGGATGCCTTTCACCTCGCGGCGCAGGGTGTCGAGCGAGCCGGCCTGCCCGTCGCCGGGCGCAGCGGACGACACCGCCGGGATACAGGCGGCCATAACGGCCGCGAAGAGGAGTCTGTACAGGATTCTTTTCATAGGTCTTCGAATTTTAACGGGCCCGGCAGGCGGAGCGTGCGCAACGCCACGCTCCCAAACCGCAGCAGCGCATGCGGTTATGCCCGGACAGGCACACCGAGGGCCCTGCAACATGCACACCGCAACGGCCGCCGTGCGACAAATAAGACCGAATGATACATCTTTTTTTCGTACCTTTGCACTCCGATGAGCACCCTGCCCCACATAACGCCGCCGTCGGACGGACTCCCGATGCCGCACCGCCTCTGGGCGATTCTGGCCGTGGCGGCGGGCGTTTCGCTGTCGGTGCTCGACAGCGCCATCGCCAACGTCGCATTGCCGACCATCGGACAGGAGCTGGGCATCTCGTCGGCCGACTCGATCTGGATCGTCAACGCCTACCAGCTGGCCATCATGGTTTCGCTGCTGTCGTTCTCGGCGCTGGGCGACGTGGTGGGCTACCGCAAAATCTACATCGGCGGCCTGATGCTCTTCACCGTGGCATCGGTGGGCTGCGCGCTCTCGTCGTCGCTTCCGACCCTCGTGCTGGCGCGCGTCATGCAGGGCTTCGGCGCCGCGGCCGTCACGTCGGTCAACACCACCCTTATCCGCATCATCTACCCCCGGGCACAACTGGGCCGCGGCATGGGCATCAACGCCACGGTCGTGGCCGTGTCGTCGGTCGCGGGACCCACGATTGCCGCGGGCATCCTCTCGGTGGCCGAGTGGCCGTGGCTCTTCGCCGTGAACATCCCCGTCGGGCTGACGGCCCTCTTTTTGAGCCGCCGCTTCCTGCCCGACAACCCCGTACGCGTGCGCGAACGCCGCTTCGACTGGCGCGACGCCGTAATGAACGCCCTGACGTTCGGCCTGCTGATGGCCTCGGTCGAGGGTTTCTCGCACGGACTGGATCCGCGCCTGCTCTCGGCAGGCATCGCCGCGCTGCTGATTGTGGGCTTCCTGTTCATCCGCAGCCAGCTGCGCGAACCCTACCCGATTCTGCCGTTCGACCTGCTGCGCATCCCGATTTTCTCGGTGTCGGTCGCCACGTCCGTCTGCTCGTTCCTCGGGCAGATGCTCGCCCTGGTGGCCCTGCCTTTCTACCTGCAGCACGAATTCGGCTACGACGAAGTGGCGACGGGACTGCTGCTGACCGCC
>NZ_CABMQJ010000091.1 GCF_902388705.1 uncultured Alistipes sp. | reverse complement strand
CGCAGCGGGGCGAGGTGCGGGCCGCGCAGAGCGCTCCGGCCGAGGCGCCGAAACCGCGCGAGGTCGAAGTCGGGTCGAAAGTGCGCATGGCCGGACAGGAGATGGTCGGCGTGGTGCAGTCGCTCAAGGGCCGCAAGGCGCAGGTGGCATTCGGCCAGATCCTGACCACGGTGGACAAAAAACTGCTGACCGTGGTGTCGAACAACGAGTACCGCGAGGCGACGCGCCCGCAGACGGCCCGCACGGTGGTGTCGGTGGACATCTCGGCCCGCAAGCTCAATTTCAAAGACCATATCGACGTGCGGGGCATGCGCGCCGCCGAGGCGCTGGACGCCGTGCAGGACTTTATCGACGACGCCCTGATGGTGGGCGTGGGGTCGGTGTCGATACTCCACGGCAAAGGCACCGGGGCGCTCAAGGAGGAGATACGCCGCTACCTGCGCACGATACCCGAGATTGAAAGCGCCCGCGACGAGCATGCCGACCGGGGCGGGGCGGGGATTACGATTGTAACATTTGACTTGTCGTGATGACGGTGTATTCCGGCACTTCCTCCGCCGGCCGCGACAGTCACGTACGCCGGGTGCGCTCCTGCCGAGCCGGCTTCGCGAAGCCCCGGATTGCATCCGCCCTGACGAAAAAAGGATAAGATACAGGAATGAACTACAAACTTTCGGAAATAGCCGCCGTCGTCGGCGGAAAATTTACGGGCTACGACACGGAGGTGCGCTCGGTCGTTACCGACAGCCGCTCGCTGACATGCGAGCTGGGCTGCTGCCCGATGTTCGTGGCCATGCGCGGCGCCAACCACGACTCGCATGGTTTCATCGCCGAAATGCAGGGCCGCGGCGTGCGGGCGTTCCTCGTCGAGCGCGACGTCGAGCTCCCCGCGGGGGATGGCTGCGGTTTCGTGCGCGTAGGGAATGCTATCGACGCCCTGCAGCGGCTTGCGGCGCACCACCGCGCCCGGTTCAAAGGCACGGTGGTGGGCATCACCGGGTCGAACGGCAAGACCGTCATCAAGGAGTGGATTGCCGAGGAGCTGCCCGAAGGCATGAAATACTACCGCTCGCCCAAGAGCTACAACTCGCAGCTGGGCGTGCCCCTCTCGGTGCTGATGCTCGAGGGGGACGAGCGGCTGGCCATTTTCGAAGCGGGCATTTCGAAACCCGGCGAGATGGAGCGGCTCGAGCGCATCATACGTCCCGAGGTGGTGATTTTCACCTCGATAGGCGATGCCCACCAGGAGAATTTCCTCAACCTCGAACAGAAATGCGACGAAAAGATGGTGCTCGCGCGCGAGGCGAAGAAGATTATTTACCACAGCTATTACGAGCCGCTGGGACGGATGGTCGCGGCGCACTTCGCCGACCGCAAGCCGCTCGATGCGGCCTCGTTCCCCGAGGTGCCCGAGTCGGTGATCGGCAATGCCGCCTCGCGCCGCAATGCGCAGATTGTCGAAGCATTCTGCGCCGCGATGCACTATCCCGCGCCGTCGTTCGCCGGGGCTCCCGCCGTGGCCATGCGGCTCGAGGTGAAAGAGGGCATCAACGACTCGATTCTGATTAACGACGCCTACAACCTCGACCTCAATTCGCTGGCCCTGGCGCTCGACTACCTGCACAGCGTGGCGCTCAACCGCCGCCGTACGCTCGTGCTGTCGGACATTTCGCAGAGCGGACTGTCCGACGACGAGCTTTACAGCCGTGTGGCTGGTATGGTCGAGCGGGCGGGCATCGATTACCTGATCGGTATCGGCCCGCGCCTGAAACGCTATGCGGCGCTGTTCACCTGCGACAAGGAGTTTTTCACGGCCACCGACGAATGCGTCGCGCGCATCAACCGCGACGCCGTGGCCGGGCGTGCTGTCCTGCTGAAAGGCGCGCGCGATTTCCGGTTCGAAAAACTGGTGCACACGCTCTCCCGCAAAAGCCATACGACGGTGCTGGAGGTCGACCTCGACGCCATGATGCATAACCTGAACTACTTCCGTTCGAAACTCGATTTCGCGACGAAGCTCGTGGCGATGGTCAAGGCGGGTTCGTACGGCGCCGGCGATTTCGAGGTCGCGCAGCTGTTGCAGCACCAGGGCGTGGATTACCTGGCCGTGGCGTTTGCCGACGAGGGGATTCTGCTGCGCGAGCGGGGGATTTCGATGCCGATAGTGGTGCTGAATGCCGATGCCGACAGTTTCGACCAGATGATTGCCAACCGCCTCGAACCCGAGATTTACAGCTTCCACTCGCTCGATGCTTTCGCCGACGCCGTGGTGCATGCGGGCGAGAGCCGCTATCCGATTCACCTGAAACTCGATACGGGCATGCACCGGCTGGGCTTCATGGAAGATGAGCTCGCACGGCTGTGCACGGTGCTGGCCGCCACGCCGCAGGTCAAGGTCGCCTCGGTCTTCTCGCACCTCAATTGCGCCGACATGCCCGAAGAGGACGCCTACACACGGGCGCAGATTGCACTGTACGACCGCATGAGCGCCCGAATCGCCGCGTCGCTCCCGTATCCGGTCATCCGCCATACGGCCAATTCGGCCGCTATCGAGCGTTTCCCCGAGGCGCAGTTCGACATGTGCCGCCTGGGGCTGGGACTTTACGGCTTCGGGTTTCGGCATAACGACGCCCTGCGTCCTGTTTCGACGCTCAAGACCCGTATCGTGCAAATCAAGCATCTGCCTGCGGGCGACGCCGTAGGCTACGGTCGTGCCGGGAAACTCACACGGCCGACCGTCACGGCGACCGTTCCGGTCGGTTACGCCGACGGGCTCGACCGCCACCTGGGGTGCGGCCGCTGGTCGGTGCTCGTGGCCGGACGGCCCGCGCCGATTGTCGGTCGCATCTGCATGGACAGCTGCATGGTCGACATTACGGACATTCCCGATGTAAAGGAGGGGGATGAAGTGGTGATTTTCTCGGCTGTGCCGGGCAACGACCTCGAAACGATGGCCGGTGTGCTCGGTACGATCTCCTATGAGATTATGACTTCGGTTTCGGGGCGTGTAAAACGGATTTACCTCAAAGAATAAAGCTCATGAAATGCTATGATTGCGGCGGTGAAATCGTCGCCGGGGCGGAAAAATGTCCGGCCTGCGGCTGTCCCGCCGAGCGTGGACAGGCCTTGAAATGCCTCGAGGTGCGGTTGCTGCCGGTGCAGGTCGAAGCCGAATCGGCCCTCGACCAGTTGGGCAAGGCCCGAAGCGCCATGTTCGCCGCGGCGTTGCTGGCCCTTGCCGGCGGTGTGGTCGAACTGTTGGGTGCGCAGGGAAACGGAATGGCGCTGACAGTCGGCTGCCTGATGCTCGTGCTGGCGGGCGGCTATGTGGCAATCGGCTGCAACATCAAAAAGTCGCCGCTGGCGCTGTCTGCCGCAGGGCTTGTCATGGGGGCGTTCTTCCTGCGCGGCGTCTTCGGAATCGTGATTGTCGGGATTATGGCCTTGAGCCTCTGGTTCGCCGCGCAGTATGTGAAAGCGGCGGCCCGCGAACGGGAACTCCGGGAAAAAATCGAAAAACTGAAAGAATAATGTTCGGAACGCTTTACCTGATCCCGTGTCCGATTTCGGATGAAACGGCGCCGTGGGACGTACTGCCGGCAGCCAACCGGGCCGTGATGGATTCGCTCGATTATTTCATCGTCGAAAATACCCGCACGGCGCGGCGCTTCCTTTCGCGGGCGGGGATTGCGCGGCCCATCGATACGCTCGAGTTCCGCGAGTTGAACGAACATACCGTTGCAGGCCGCGAAGTCGAAGAGCTGGTGCAGCCCCTGCTGGCGGGCCGGTCGGCGGGGGTAATCTCCGAGGCGGGCGTGCCGGGCGTCGCCGACCCCGGGGCCCTGGTGGTCGAGGCGTGTCACCGCCGCGGTATTCGCGTGGTGCCGCTCGTGGGCCCGTCGTCCATCGTCCTGGCTGTCATGGCTTCGGGGCTCAACGGACAGTCGTTCGCTTTCAACGGCTACCTGCCCGTCAAACCGCCCGAGCGGGCGCAGGCCATCCGCCGTTTCGAACGCCGCGCGCAGGCCGAGCGCCAGTCGCAGCTGTTCATCGAGGCCCCGTACCGCAACGTGAAGCTGATGGAACAGCTGCTGCAAACCCTTGCGCCCGAAACGCGCCTGACCGTGGCGATGGACATTACGGCCCCGGGCGAGTTTATCCGCACGCTTCCGGTGCGCGAATGGCGCGCCTCGAAACTGCCCGAAATGAACAAACGCCCGGCGATTTTTATCATCGGATAGAGGGTGGCCGGCGGTTGGTATACAATTTGTTCGATTAAATGACGGAAAATCTGAAAAACACGAGATATGAAAAAGGAAAAAGTTTATAATGAGGCCGTTAACGGCGACGACGGGTTCGAGCCCGGCGATGGTTACCCCTCGTGCGACGGCGAGCCCTGTGCCAATGTGGCAGACGACCAGCAGGATGCGACTGACACAATGGCAGACGCGGCCGGCGCTGCCGGTGGGCCCGACCTGGCGGCTGCGGTAGCCGAGTGGCAGGACAAGTACATGCGCCTGCAGGCCGAGTTCGACAATTACCGCAAGCGCACGCTCAAGGAGAAGATGGAGCTGGTACAGACCGGGGGCCGCGACGTGTTGCTGGCGATGCTGCCCGTGCGCGATGACGTGCAGCGTGCCGTCGACGCCATGCAGAAGAGCGACGACATCGAAGCGCTTCGTGCGGGCGTGACGCTCATTTCACAGAAATTTACCGAAACGTTGCGCCAGAAAGGCGTTACCGAAATCGAGGTCAAAGGCAAGGAGTTCGACGCCGACCTCTGCGAGGCCGTGGCTAGGTTTGCCGCCGGCGAGCAGATGCAGGGCAAGGTCGTCGACATCGTGCAGACCGGTTACATGCTGGGCGACAAGGTGCTGCGTTTTGCAAAAGTGGTAGTAGGAGAGTGACGCCATGGCAGAAAAAAGGGATTACTACGAAGTGCTGGGCGTCGAGAAAAACGCTAACGCCGACGAGATAAAGAAGGCATACCGCAAAGCGGCCATCAAGTTCCACCCCGACAAGAACCCGGGCGACAAGGAGGCCGAGGAGAAATTCAAGGAGGCCGCGGAGGCCTACGACGTGCTGTCGAATCCCGACAAGCGCGCCCGTTACGACCAGTTCGGCCACGCC
>NZ_CABMQJ010000090.1 GCF_902388705.1 uncultured Alistipes sp. | reverse complement strand
GGGAGGCGGCTGCCTGCGGGGCGGAAGCCTGAAGCGCGCCGGCAGGTTACGCGGCCGGCTGCACGGCCGCAATCCGTCGGCCCGTCGCTCTGCTGTCTTCCGGTGAACGGCCGTTTGGCGAATCAGGCCGGAATGGATATATTTGCAGGAAATAACCGATTAAAAGACGATGAGGAAAAGTTTGATGACGCTCCTGCTCGCCCTGTTTGCCGCAGCGGCCGGCAATGCGCAGCAGCCGGACGGGGCGGGAAAGCCGGTGCCGGAAAGGCAGTTGGTGCGGTTGTCGAAGATTACGGTCGACCCGGCTCGCCTCGCCGAATACAACGCTTGCCTGCGCGAGGAGATTGAGGCTTCGCTGCGGCTGGAGCCGGGCGTGATTGCCCTCTATGCCGTGGCTGGAAATGAACGCTCGAACGAGGTGACGATTCTCGAAATCTATGCCGGCCAGGCGGCTTATAAAAGCCATATCGCCACGCCCCATTTTCGGAAATACAAGGAGGGAACGCTCGATATGGTGCAGTCGCTCGAACTGCTCGATGTCGTGCCGCTGCATCCCGGCACCCTGCGGCAGACGCTTCCCCGGTGACGCCGGGGAATGCCCGTGTCCCGGCTCTTCGGCACCCGGTCTATTTTCCGCCTCCGGCGTTTGCCTGCCGACGGAATTCAGCGCAGACGATGCCCGTGGCCATCGCCACGTTGAGCGATTCGGAACCCCGGCGGCCGGCCGGGTAGGGCGGGACGAAGAGCTTGCGGGTGACGGCTTCCGCCGCCGCATCCGAAATGCCGCGTCCCTCGTTGCCCATGACGACGATTCCCGCCTGTGCGAGCTCCGTTTCGTAGATGTTGTCCCCCTCCAGGAATGTTCCGTATACGGGAAGTCCCCCGGCGGCGGCCCGCTCCAGAAATTGAGCAAGGCCGGTGTAGTGCACCCGGACGCGGAGTATGGCGCCCATCGTGGCCTGCACGACCTTGGGGTTGAAGCAGTCGGCCGAAGACTCGGAGCAGACGATGTCGGTGATGCCGAACCAGTCGGCCAGCCGGACGATCGTGCCCAGGTTGCCGGGGTTCTGCACGTCGTCGAGCGCCAGCGTCAGGCGGCCCGACAGCGCCCGCATGTCCAGTTCGTAATGCGGTATTTCGACCAGGGCCAGCGAGTTGCCCGCCGTCTTCAGCAGCGACAGCCGCTCCATCTCCCTGGTGCTGACGGTTTCGACTTCGGGCCCGGCGAACACCCCCTCCAATGCAAATATTTTGCGCACGTGCAGGTGCGACGCGCGCAGTTCGCCGATGAGTTTCTCCCCTTCGGCCACGAACAGTCCGTGCTCCGTGCGGCCGCGTTTGTCGGCCAGCGCGCGGACGAGTTGTATTTCGGCTTTTGTCATCGTTGTTTCTCTATGGAGAACGTAACCCCCTCGGTGGCGGGATAGGTTTCAGGGAAGAGCGCCCGGGACTCCTCGACCAGTACGTCCTCGTCCTTGTAACGCGACGAATAGTGCCCGATAATCAGGCGTTTCGCACCGGCTTTCAGGGCGGCTTTGGCCGCGTCGGCGGTCGTCGAATGCCCGCGTTCGCGGGCCGTTTTCTGCTCCGCTGCGGCGTAGGTCGCCTCGTGGTACATCAAATCGGCCCCCGCGGCCAGCTTTGCGGCCTTTGCCGAGAAGTTGGTGTCCGAAAGATAGGCGTACGAGCGGGGCGCATAGGGCCGGTAGGTCAGTTCGGCGTTGGGAATCACCTCGCCCGTGCCGAGCGTGACGTCCCCGCCCCGCTTGGCTGCGGTAATCTGTGCCACGGAGAGTCCGTATTTCGCAATCTTGAACTTGTCGACGTTCAGCGGCGGCTCCTTTTCGCGGAAGAGGAATCCGGCCGTCGGCACGCGGTGGCGCAGCGGAATGCTCCACACCTCGAGCGTGCGGTTTTCCAGCAGCAGTGCATGCCTGGTCGTGTCCACCTCCGTCCAGACCACCGGGTAGGGCAGTTCGCTGTCGAAATATTTGAGGTGGCAGGCCAGTATTTCGCCCAGCGGCGCCGGGGCGAAAATCCGCAGCGGGGTCTTGCGGCCGTAGAGCGCCAGCGTCGAAATCAGCGGGAAGAGTCCGAAGACGTGGTCGCCGTGCAGGTGCGAGATGAATACGGCCCGGAGTTTCAGCGGGTTGATGCCATAACGGATTAGTTGCTGCTGCACCCCCTCGCCCGCATCGACCAGGTAATACTGTTCGTGCACGTTGACCGCCTGGGCCGACGGGTGCCGGCTCACGGTGGGCTTTGCGGAAGACGATCCGAGTATGGTGACGCTGAAACTCATCCGTTCTGGCTTTTAACGCAGCAGAAAACGCTCGCAGTCGATGGCCGCGATGCAGCCCGAAGCGGCGGCCGTCACGGCCTGCCGGTAGTGCGGGTCGCGGACGTCGCCGGCGGCGAATACGCCCTCGATGTTGGTTATCGACGTTCCCGGCTCGACCTTGATGTAGCCCTCGGCGTCGAGGTGCAGCTGGTCGGCGAAAAGTTCGGTGTTGGGGTGATGTCCGATGGCCAGGAAGAATCCCGAGATGTCGATTTTGACCTCCTTGCCGTCGTTGCAGCGCAGCAAAGCCCCCGTCACGCCCGATTCGTCGCCCAGCACTTCGGCCGTGTTGTGGTTGAATATCACTTCGATGTTGGGCGTACTGAACACCCGCTGCTGCATGGCTTTCGAAGCGCGCAGGTGGGGCTTGCGCACGATCATGTAGACCTTGCGGCAAATCGAGGCGAGGTAGGTGGCCTCCTCGCAGGCGGTGTCGCCGCCGCCGACCACGGCCACGTCTTTCTTGCGGTAGAAGAAGCCGTCGCAGGTGGCGCAGGCGCTCACGCCCATGCCGCGGAATTTCGTTTCGGACGGCAGGCCCAGGTAGCGGGCCGATGCGCCCGTGGCGACGATGAGGGTTTCGGCCTTGAGCTCTTTCGTGCCGTCGATTACCACGTGGAACGGCCGCGACGAGAGGTCGACGCGCGTTACGGTGCCGATGCGGATTTCGGCGCCGAAGCGTTCGGCCTGGCGCCGCATGTCGGCCATCATCTGCTGGCCGCTGACGCCGTCGGGATACCCCGGGAAATTTTCCACCTCGGTGGTCGTCGTGAGCTGTCCGCCCGGTTCGATGCCCTCGTAGAGCACGGGCTGGAGGTTGGCGCGCGAAGTATAGATGGCGGCCGTGTAGCCGGCGGGGCCGCTGCCGATGATCAGGCATTTGATCGTTTCTTCCATAATCGTATTTTTTAGTGACGTTATCTGCAAATTTCAGGCCCGCAGGGCTCGGGAGCCTCCTGCCGGAATTCCGTGAGGCGGTGTCCGAGGTAGTCGAACAGCGCCCAGTGCCCGTTGTGGCGCACGTGCGCCACGCTCGCGGCGGGGTCGTAGTCCACGATTTCGTATTCGGGCGGTATGACATAGCTGCCCTGGCGGTCGATGAGCCCCATGCCCGTCGGGGTCTGCACCTCGGCGCGCCCCTCGCGGAAATCGCCCGCCCAGACGAACTGTGCCGGGATGACCGGGTTGTTGTCCGTGTCGACGAATCCGAATCCGCTTTCGTCCTCGACGCAGACCAGCCCCTCGAATACGTGGCTCGTCCACCGGTGGCCCGTCAGCCTCCGCAGCGGGTCGTACGGCGCGGCGATGTCTTTGACCAGCGGCTGCGGCGCGGGTGCGTCGGCGATCCTGCGGCGCAGCGACTCGAATGCCTCCGCGTCGCCCGTGCCGTTGTCCGCCGCGCCGATGCGGGCGTCGTAGTAGCGTATCGGGATGAAACGGCCCCGGCACCAGCGCAGGTTCGTTTCCTTGAGGTTGTTGTGCGTGAACTCCAGTTCGCGCAGGGAGTTCCGGAGCGTGTCGAGGGCCGCGAGCAGGGTCGCCTTGTCCTCGGTGATCAGCGCTTCGGCGAACTCCCGGCCTGCGGGCAGGTGCTGCAGAATCAGGTCGGTGCGACGCCCGCTCCCCGTTTCATCGTGCCAGCGCATTTCGCCCGGCAGGATGCGGTATTCGGCCAGGCACCCGGTGTTTAGCCGTCGCAGGGCCGAAGCCGTGCGTTCGGTGCGGAGCATGGCCGAGGGGGTCAGGGGCATGGCCACGAGCCAGCGTTCGCCGCGCCATTCGATTCCGGCTTCGATGAAGCACGTGGTGCGCATCAGGCGCGGCATGCCGCTGGAGTCCGTGACCACGCGTGCGTCGGCGAGCATCGCCAGCGACAGGTCGGGTGTCAGCAGCGCCCGGGTGAAGTGTTGCAGGGTCGCTATCATCGTTATTCGGTTTTGACACTGATGGAACCTATGTTGAGCATGGCGACCAGCTGGGCCGCCGAGGCGTTGTAGCTCATGCCGCGGAACGGCGGCACGGAGCCGGGGCCCTTGGCCTCGCGGATGGCTTCGTTGAATACGGCGGGCATCTCGCTCGAGCAGTCGTAGAGCAGCGCCGCATAGCGGTTGGTGTAGTTGGCTTCGCCCGCTTCGGGGAAGAATACGGGGCGTTCGGTGTCCCCGGCCGCAATGTGGATGTTAATCAGCAGGACGTTGCCGTCGGCTGTGCCGAGCGCCTTGATCTGGCTGCACACCGAGCGCAGCTCCTCGTCGTCGCAGTCGGTGGCCTCGCCGTCGGTGATGTTGAACACCACGGGCGGAAAACTCCGGGCGTTGGCCGCCTTGGCCGTCCATTCGGCCGCGATGTCGCGTACGCGGCGCAGCGCCTCGCACATCGGGGTCTGGCCTGCGGCGCAGGGTTCGATCCACGAAGGCGCGGGTATCTCGCGCAGGGCGATGTTGCCGTCCGGGAAGCGGTGCTCGACCACCTCGGTGCGCACCGGCATCTTCCCGGCCGCGAGGGTGCTGACCGAAACCAGCTCTTCGCCGCCCGGCAGCAGCGGGCGGACTTCGTCGTCGCCCGAGTATCCGATGACCGCGATGTCGTAGTAATCGCGCACGCCGTCGCTGCGGCGGGCCCGCTCGACCAGTTCGAACAGCAGGTCGTTCGTGATGGTGGCGACAGCCTCGGCCTTGGTCAGCCGGCGTCCCCGGAAGAGGATGCTTTCGGCCATCGAACCCGACCCGTCGATGGCCAGGATAAAGGCCGTGCGGTGGTTGCGTGTGATGCTCTGTGTGTACATGTCGCGTCTATTTAAGTCCCCGTACCGAGTAGTAGTCGTCGCGCATTTCCGCTTCGTCGTCGCTGTCGAGCCCGTAGCTGACCGCCATGTCGAGCGAGCAGTCGCGGTCACGGTCGGCGTCGGTCGTGCGGCGCATCGCGGCGTGGGCGTTGCGGC
>NZ_CABMQJ010000089.1 GCF_902388705.1 uncultured Alistipes sp. | reverse complement strand
GGCTGTGGCGCGCGGCCGGCTGTGCGGCGCGCCGGATGCCGCAGGGTACCCTCGATGTAAAGGTAGCGGCGTCCCGGCTCGTCGTAGCCGGGGTCGAACAGGTCGCCGTAGTAGAGCAGCGCGAAATCCATGCCGTCGAGAGAATTGAGCGTGCGGTGCAGGTAACTGTAACCGCCTTCGCATGCGGCGGCGATGTCGCGCACGACGGCTTCGTTCTCCACGCCCCACAGCGCCACGAGGGGCAGGCGCATCGAGTCGATGACGGCGGCCGTGTTCCGGATTTTGCGGCGGTAACGTTCGGTATCCCATTGCAGGCGGCCGCCGGGCGTGTAATCCGTGTCGTTGTAGAAGCGTGCCGGTATGGTGTCGTAGAGGTGATCGAGGTCCCAATAGGCGATTCCCGTGCGCGGCTGCGCAAGGGCGGAACCTGCCGTAAGAAGCAGCAACAGGGCGATTGTCAGGCGACGCAGCGACATAGGCCGGGGGTTAGAGCGGTTCTTCGGGCAGGAAATCGCGCGGCGAGCAGCCCAGGAATCCGGCAATCTCGTTGATGTGGTTGAGGTTGTATTTCGAAGGGCTTTTCGGACTCTCCACCTGACTGATGAATCCGTCGCTCACTCCGATTCCGCAAGCCAGTGTCGCCTGGGAAATCCGTTGGGCCATCCGCTCTTTGCGGACAGCTGAACTGACGTATTTGTCGAATGCGCTTTTCGGTTTCACAGGCGTCTGTTTAAATCATGTAAAACTAAAAATTATACCGGTGCGAAGATTTAGTCATAACTTAAATTCGCCTGCTTACGGATAGTTATTCGGTAGGGAAAGCGTATGCCGGCTTTGGAAGCCAAAAGTACTTCGAATCAGGTGAAAAAGCAAATGTAAGCCGTGAGCCTGGCCTTCCCGCGGCCGGCGACTTACTTCTTTTCGGCTTGTCGTGCAGCCCCGGCGCGTAGCGCATTGAGCCTGCGTCCGATTTCTGCAACCTGTTTTTCACCCAGCGGGTAGCAGAAGATGAACAGAACGGAAAGGATCGTTCCTGCGGCTGGCAGCAGGCTCATCATCGCCCGGATGCCGTTCTGCACTGCAACGCCCTGTACGGCATTGGCCTCGAACCCGTAATGGCCGAGCAACCAGCCCGTAAGGGCGCCGCCGAGCGTCCATCCGAATTTCTGGGACATCGACGACGACGAGAAGATCAGTCCCGTGGCACGCCGTCCCGTCCTCATTTCCGAATAATCCGCAATGTCGGCATACATCGACCACAGCAGGGGGAATATGCTGCCCGCGCACATGCTGATAAGCACTTGCAGAAGCATCATGGCCCAGACATCGTGCGCTCCCGGCAGCCAGAAGGCTGCGCTCAATACCGTTGCTGCGGCCATCGCCCCGAGATAGGTGTTCTTTTTGCCGATACGGTTGGAAACCGGAGTTACGAGCAGGATGCCCGCAATGTTGGCTGCCTGTCCCAGCACGAGGAAGATTGTGGTGAGCGACAAGGTGGCGCCTGTGTCTGCCGCAGTACCGGCCTGCACGTAATATTTGAAGTAGTAGACTGCCGCCCCGTCGCGGATCGAATTGAAGATCAGCGCCGCGATCCCCGCGCCGAGCAGTATCCACCACGGGCGGTTGCGCAGCAGGTCTTTGAGGTCTTCGCGCAGCGGATGCCGCTCCGTGTGTACGGGTTGCACGCGTTCGCGCGTCCAGCTGTACGTGCAGAAGAAAAATACGATTGCCACGGCCGCCAGCACGGTCGTCGCCGCCTGCCAACCCGTTTGCGGGTCGCTGCCGCGGCTGAACCATCCCACCAGCGGCTCGATGGTCAGCAGCGCCAGGATGCTGCCGCCGAATGCGAAGAGCATGCGGTAGGAGGAGAGTTCCGTGCGGGAGCGGGGGTTGTCGGAGATGACGCCAAGCAGCGATGCATAGGGGACATTGATGAACGAGTAGATCATCATCATAAGCCCGTAGGTGATGTAGGCGTAGACCAGTTTCCCGGTCATTCCGAAGCCCGGGGTGGTGAAGGTCAGCACGCCCGCCACGCCGAAGGGCACGGCGAACCACAGCAGGTAAGGCCGGAATTTCCCGCGGCGGCTCTGCGTGCGGTCGGCCAGGATCCCCACGACGGGGTCGACGAACGAATCCCAGAAGCGGGTGATGAGGAACATCGTGCCCACGGCTGCTGCCGGGAGCCCGAAAACGTCGGTGTAGAAAAAGAGCAGGTAGGAGCCGAAGAGCTTCCAGAACATCGAGGATGCCGCATCGCCGAGCCCGTAGCCGATCTTTTCGCGGAGTTTTATCTGTGTGTCCATAAGCATATTATTGTTGTGCCGGGCCGACGTCGTCCCACGTGTCCGTGCGGAAAGGGAAGGCGGGCAGCCCGATGGTGTTGGTCAGGTTGACGTCCCCCACGACGTTGCGAAAAGCGTAACGTACGGCGACGGGGCGGGGCACGGCCGCGGAACGGACTTCGACCTGGCGGCTGAAATCATATCCCCGGTGTACGACGAAAGCTTCGGCCGGGTGGAAGATACGATCTTTCCCTGCGATTTCAAACCCTTTCAGCGGCGTATCGACCGGGTGCAGGGTCGAACTGCTGCGGAAGGTCACAACGGCGCGCCCGTCATCGAAAGCGACGTTTTCAAACCGCGGGCCGCAGCTGTCGATTCCTTCGCAGCCGTAGGTGCCCGTCAGCGCGAGCAGAGCCAGCCGCTGCCCTACGAGGTCTTTGCGCGGCGGGTGTATTTCGGTCGCATCCCCCAAATCGGTATTCACCGCCATGCCGGCATTGGGAATCAGGTCGAGGGCGCGCAACTGCGCTTCGACCATCAGCGGCAGCAGAATCGGGTTCTCCTCACCCCGGAAGCGGTGCATCGGGATGTCGTAATCGAACGGCGCGAGCTGTACGTAATAAAACGGCATCTGCTCCCCGCCGCCCCAAGCCGCCCGCCAGTCGGCCGCCATTGCGGCCATGTTGTGCGGATATTTGGCGTGGCAGCCTTTGTTCGATTCGCCCTGGTACCAGATGAACCCCCGCAGCGTGTACGGCGCGAGCGGCCGGATCATGGCGTTGTAGAGTGCCCCGACCCGATTCTGGGCATCGTGTCCGGCATCGGTCGTGCGTATTTCCCCGTCGACGGCCTGTGCTGCCCCGGGGCTCATCCACGCCTCGATGCGCGTGGCGCCCCAGTCGCTTTCGATCAGCCCGACGGGAATGCCGAGGGCGCGGTGCAGCCAGAGCCCGAAGTAATACCCGACGGCGCTGAACCCCGAGGCCGAACGCATGGACGAAACTTCCCAGCTTCCGGTGCAATCCGGCTGCGGCTCGGATGCGGTGGCGCGGGCTACATGGAAGAGCCGTATGCAGGGATGACCGCCCGCCTGCATCGCGGCGTCGAGCGCCCCGTGCACGGGCTGCGAATCGAAGCCCCGGAGGGGCATTTCCATGTTCGACTGCCCGGAGCAGAGCCAGACTTCGCCGATGAGAATATCGCCGAGTGTCACGGGCTCTCCGTCATCGATGGTGAGCGTATACGGGCCGCCGGCGCCGGGCGTTTGCAGCAACGTGTGCCAGTACCCTTTGTCGTCCGCATGTGCGGTGTATGTCCGCGTGTCCCACGAGGCGGTGATTTCCACCCGGGCATCCGGCCCGGCCCATCCCCAGATGCCGGCCTGGCAATCGCGCTGGAGCACCATGCCGCTGCCGATGATCGAGGGCAGGCGCACCCGTCCCGCCCCGGTTTGTACGAGGCAGAGCGCGAGCAGCAGGAGTAAGGTTCGCGTCATCGTTTCATTCGGTTATGTTCATCGGAGCCGTGCACGCCTTTTTGCGGACGGCGCGGCGGTAGGCGAGCGTGTAACGGGCGTCCATCTCGGGATGTCCTTCGACAGTGATCTCGATTCGGAACCGGTCGGTGTCCCAGGCCGGGAGCGGCGTGCGTGTCGTGGGGCCCGCGATGTTCCGGTTGGGGGCGGTGGCGGGGCTTTCCCAGCGCAGGATCTCGAGCGTTTGCCCGGCAGCCCGGAGCGTTACCGTGAGGACGAAAGGCCCCGAGGCGGCGAAACGGTCGTTGAGTATCCAGATGTCGGCCTCGAACAGTTCGCCTTCCGTCCAGTCGAAGCGGGCGAAACGGGCGCTGGCGCAGAGCGGCCGGCAGGCGCGGCGCACCTCTTCGTACGCGGGTTTGGGTACGGACGGGTAGACCACCAGCGAGTTGTTGGCCGCCGCGGGCCACGGTTCGCCGAAGCACCAGTTGAGCGCCATGGCGCAATAGGGTTTCTGCCGCCGGGCCTCCTCGAAGATCGCCTTGTACCCTTCGCCTTGCAGGAGCGAGCTGTGTTCGATAAGTTCATCGAGCGTCGCCGGTTTTCCGAAATAGCGTTCGACGGTCGGCTCTTCGAGCCACGTTGCGGGCTGGCCGTCCCAGGCCCCGAAGGCGTGGTGTTCTTCCCAGGCCGTTCCGGGGTGGGGCGGAAAGAGCTCTTCGGGCGGGATCACCTTTTCGAGGACTTCGCGCGGCGAGATGCCGGGAATGCCGAATTCGGTATAGGCCGTGAAATGGCTGTCGTTGATTGACTGGAAAATATCGCGCCCGTCCCAGTAAAACAGGTAGTTGCCGTGCGCCATGCCGTTCAGGGGCGAGGTCGCATTGAAGGGTATTTCCGGCGACAGCCGGTAGCAGAGCGCGTTCAGCAGCCGCAGGGGCAGCGACTGGTCGGTCATCCCCGACCAGTTGTTGAACAGTTCGTTGCCGCCGCACCAGATTGCCAGCGAAGGGTGGCGGCGCAGGCGGCGTATGGTCGAGGTGGCCTCTTGTTCCAGTACGGCGAGGTAATGCGGGTCGTCGGGATAGCAGTTGCAGGCCAGCGGGAACTCCTGCCATACGAGTATGCCCCGGCGGTCGCAGCACTCGAAGAAGCTGTCCTTGTTGACGATGCCTCCGCCCCACGAACGCAGGATGTTGAAATTGGCCGCGATGGCCATGTCGATCAGTTCTTCGTAACGGGCGGCGTCGAGCATGCCCGGGAAAAGTTCGGGGCAGACCCAGTTGGAGCCTTTGGCGAAGATGCGGCGCCCGTTCAGTTCGATCTGTGCCGGGGCGGCGCTCCGCGTCTTGGGAAACCCTTTGGGTTCGCTCCAGGCGCCTTCGTTCATCACGAGCCGTATGCGGCGGAAGCCGATGTGTTCTTCGACGCGCTCCAGTTCATTTCCCCGGGCGTCGAACAGGCGGTAACGCGACGTGTAGCGTGCGGGCTCCCCGTGGTCGTGTGTCCACCACAGGCGGGGGCGTTCCATGCGGGCCTCGAGCGGCTGCCCGACAGGCCCTTCAGCCCGGGCGGTGCAGCGCCCTTCGGCATCCAGCAGCTCCCAGCTGCCGCGGCAGCCGTCG
>NZ_CABMQJ010000088.1 GCF_902388705.1 uncultured Alistipes sp. | reverse complement strand
TCCCGCCGCCTCGCTCGCAACTTCCGCCGGGGCGTCCCTGGGCCGTGGTTCCGGTCGCCGCAACTTCTGCCGGGGCGTCCCCGCGCCGTGGTTCCGGTCGCCGGGCTTCCGGCCTTCGCGGCTCCCGCCGCCGTGCCGCAACCCTGTTCGCGGCAATCCCTGGCTGTGCCTCCCGAATAGCTCCGGTGACGTCCGGCGGAGAATTAACAATTAATTCGCATTGCGCATGGTGTGTTCCGCTTTGTTTTTCGTACCTTTGGCCCCAAGGTTAATTAGGTTGCACTAATCCACAATAAGAATGAAAGCACTGAAAATCGGAAATCTGCTCGCTCCCGTCCCCATCGTGCAGGGCGGCATGGGCGTAGGCATATCCCTTTCGGGCCTGGCTTCGGCCGTGGCCGACCAGGGCGGCATCGGCGTTATCTCGTCGGCCGGACTCGGGGTAATTTACAACGACTATTCGAAAGATTACCGCAAAGCCTCGATATGGGGGTTGAAACAGGAATTGAAAAAGGCCCGCGAGGCCACCAAAGGCATTGTCGGCGTGAACGTCATGGTCGCCATGTCGAATTTCGCCGACATGGTGAAGACAGCCATTGCCGAGAGGGCCGACATCATCTTCTCGGGCGCCGGGCTGCCGCTCAACCTGCCGTCGTTCCTGACCGAGGGCGCCAAGACCAAGCTGGCGCCTATCGTGTCGTCGGCACGCGCCGCCAAGGTGTTGTGCCAGAAATGGTTCTCGGAGTATAAGTACATCCCCGACGCCATCGTCGTCGAGGGTCCCAAGGCGGGCGGCCACCTCGGCTACAAGGAGGACCAGCTTGCGGACGAGCACTTCTCGCTCGAGCACATCGTTCCCGAAATCGTGGCCGAAGTCCACGCGTTCGAGGCCGAGCACGGCTGCCGCATCCCCGTCATCGCGGGCGGCGGCATCTATACCGGCGAGGACATTTACCGCATCATGTCGCTGGGCGCCGACGGCGTGCAGATGGGCACGCGCTTCGTCACGACCGACGAGTGCGACGCCGACCCGGCCTTCAAGCAGAGCTACCTCGACGCCACGCAGCAGGATATCGAAATCATCAAAAGCCCCGTCGGCATGCCGGGCCGGGCTATCCACAGCTCGTTCCTCGACCGGGTGAAGGAGGGGCTCAAACGGCCCAAGAATTGTCCCTTCGACTGCATCCGCACGTGCGACGTGACGCACAGCCCCTACTGCATTATGCTGGCGCTCTACAACGCCTTCAAGGGGCGGTTGCAGAACGGGTACGCATTCTGCGGCGCGAACGCATGGCGCGCCGAGAAAATCCAGTCGGTGCGCGACCTGATTGCCTCGCTCAAAACCGAGTACGACAACTTTTCGCTGCGGGATAAGCTTTTCGGCGTGAAATAACCGTTCGGCGGAAAATCGGGGAGAACCCCAAACCAGGAAACTCCCGGCCTCTGATGGCCGGGAGTTTTGTTTTGTGCCGGAACTGGAGGGGCGGATGCCGGAGCGGAGTGTCGGGAACCGGAGGTCGGAACGGAGTGCTGGGCCGGGGGCGGAAAGAAGTGCCGGGGCGAGGCGTAGGAATGGGGAACCGGAAGCGGAATGCGGGGAGGGATGGAATGGATGGAATGGATTGCCGGGCGGGATGTCGGGGTGTGAAGCAGGGAGCTGGGGAGGCGCTGTGGACGGGGCAGCGGAACGGAAAGCCGGTGGCGGAAAGAAGTGCCGGGGCGAGGCGTAGGAATGGGGAACCGGAAGCGGAATGCGGGGAGGGGGTGGAATGCCGGTGGCGGGATGCGGGCCGGGTGGAAAGCCGGTGGTGGGATGCAGGGAGCGGGGCGGCGGAACCGAATGCCGGCACGGCAGAGGTGAAAACGGGTTTGCCGGGCCGCTTGGGTGTGTGCGCCTATTGCCTCTTTTCGAAATGCTGATAGTCTTTCAGGCTTTTCCAGTGCCCGCCCCAGGTGAACCCGTGCCGGGTAAACTCCCGGCAGCAGAGGTCGTCTTCGTCGATTTTGTACGGGAAGTCCCGTGTGCGGTCGGCATAGGGCGCCCCTTGCGCGGGGTCGACGAGCCTACGGCCGTTGCGAACCCGGACGCAGGGGTTGTAGAGCGGATTGATGTCGACGGCCATGCCGCGGCTGTGGTTCGACAGTTTGGCGGTGCCCGCGATAAAGCGGAAATTGAACGCCGAGGAGTTGTTGGCCCGCATCGAAGGGCCGTCCTGCGCATTGTATTCGTCGATGAGCACCATGCGTTCGATGGGGTAGGCCGCGTCGTAGAGCGTCCGGAAAATTTCGAGCAAATCGCCGCTTATGGCCTCGTTGCAGATGATTTCACCCAGCAGGATGTCGCCTGCGAGGTTGCGGTGCAGCAACTTGAGGTAGCGCAATTCCGATCGGGGCAGGGTGCATTCGGCCTTGTACGACTTGCCGCGCATGCGGCCGAATGTCGCGTCGTCGATTTCGCAGCACGCGAAGCACCTGTCGATGCCGTATGCGGCGACCTCCTGCTCCGAAACCCGCTCCCCGGCGCGCCACGTGCGCAGGGCTTCCGGGGCGCCGGCGTATGCGCAGCGGAGGCCCGGGGCCAGCAGCAGGAGAAGTGCGAGGAACCGTGTCATCCCGTGGCCGTTTACAGCTCTTCGAGCCGGGCCACGGGCGAAACGTCGAGCGACGAAAAGTCGCCGTGCCGGTAGTGGTAAAGCCCCGCCGCGGCAATCATGGCGGCGTTGTCGGTCGTGAACTTGAATTCGGGCAGGAACGTGCGCCAGCCGCGCTTTCTGCCCTCCTCGACGATGCCGTTGCGCAGCCCCGAGTTGGCCGAAACACCGCCGGCGATGGCGATGTCGCGGATGCCCGTGTCTTTCGAAGCGCGCACCAGCTTGTCGAGCAGGATGTTCACGATGGTGCCTTGCAGCGAGGCGCAGAGGTCGGCCTTGTTGCGCTCGATGAAGTCCGGGTCGCCGGCAACGGCGTCGCGCAGCGTGTAGAGGAACGAAGTCTTGAGCCCCGAGAACGAGTAGTCGTAGCCGTCGACGTGGGGCCGGGCGAAACGGAACGCTTTCGGGTCGCCCTCTTTGGCCAGGCGGTCTATTACCGGGCCCCCCGGGTAGGGCAGGCCCATGACCTTGGCGCATTTGTCGAAAGCTTCGCCTGCGGCGTCGTCGATCGTCGTGCCGACAATCTCCATTTCGAGCGGCGAATCGACGCGCACGATTTGCGTGTGGCCCCCGCTGACCAGCAGGCAGAGGAACGGGAAACCGGGGTGGGGCAGTTCGCGGTCGGGCAGGTCGATGAAGTGCGAGAGGATGTGCCCCTGGAGGTGGTTGACCTCGACCATCGGGATGTTGTGCGCGATGGCGAGCCCCTTGGCGAACGACACGCCCACGAGCAGCGAGCCCAGCAGTCCGGGGCCGCGCGTGAAGGCGATGGCGTCGATGTTTTCCACCGTCAGGCCCGCCTCTTTGAGCGCCGTGTCGACCACGGGAATGATGTTCTGCTGGTGTGCCCGCGAGGCCAGCTCGGGAATCACGCCGCCGTATTTCACGTGAACGGCCTGGGAGGCAATGACATTCGATAACAGCACGTTATTGCGGAGCACGGCCGCCGATGTGTCGTCGCACGAGGATTCGATGCCGAGAATTGTAATATCCATCCGGTTTGTTCGTTTTTTTTAACTATTTTAGTTAAATTTGCAGGTTATATAACGACCTGTCAATGCGCAAAGGTATAAAAATATTGGGAAAGGTGTTCTCGGCGCTCGTTTTGTTGCTGATAATCCTGCCCCTCGCGCTCTCGCTGCTGCTCGATATTCCCGCCGTGCAGAACTTCGTGGTGCAGAAAGCCGTGCGCATCGTTTCGGACAGGCTGGAAACCACGGTGAGCATCGACCGGGTCGACATCGGGCTGTTCAGCAAGGTCAGGGTCAAGGGGTTCTACGTCGAGGATTACCAGCGCGATACGCTCCTGTACGTCGGCAAACTCGACGCTTTCGTGACGGGCTTCGGCATCTTCGGCGGCGGGCTCACGTTGAGCCGCGGCGAGATTTCCGACGCCAAGCTCTACCTGCGCGAAACGCCCGGGGGAGAGATGAACATCAAGCAGATTGTCAACCGTATCAGCGACCCCGACAAACCCAGGAAAGGCAACTTCCGCCTGTCGCTCAAAAAGGCGGCGATCGGGAACATGGATCTCTGCCTCGAGCGGCTCACGCGCCGCGACCCGGAATTCGGCATCGACTTCAGCCACATGCACCTCTACGGCATCAACGCCCGTGTCGACGACTTCACCATCGACGGGCAGTCGATTTACACCACCATCGAGTCCATGTCGGCCCGCGAGCGCAGCGGCTTTTCGCTCGAGAATTTCGCCGGGCGCTTCTACCTCACCAACGGCGCCATGGGCTTTGAGGACGCCACCATCGTTACGGCCCGCTCGAACGTGCGCATCCCCTACATCTCGCTCGTGGGCGACTCGTGGGCCGAGTACAAGGACTTCATCGGGCAGGTGCGCATCGACGGCGCCCTGCGCAATACGACCGTTTCGACGGACGATGTCGCCTACTTCGCGCCCAAGCTCCGCGACTGGCACACGGATTTCAGCAATATCGACGTCGAAATCGCGGGCGTGGTCGCCGACTTCACGGGCAAGATACGGAGCCTGCAAATCGGCGAAGGGACGTGGCTCACGGCCGACGCTTCGGTCAAGGGGCTGCCCGACATCCGGCAGACCCGTTTCGACGTGTCGATTCCGCGCCTGAAATCCTCGGCCGAGTCCGTGGACGCGCTGGCCGCCGGAATCGGGGGGCGCGAACTGTCGGACAAACTTGTAGAGATACTGGGCAACTCGGGTGACCTGGACATCAACGCCCGCTTCCGGGGACTGCTCTCGTCGTTCGACATGCAGGCGGGGGCCGTGACCGACGTGGGCGACATCACCTGCAACCTGAAGATGGCTCCCCTGCGCGGGGGGCGCAGCAGCGTGCGGGGCGACGTGGCTACGCGCAACCTGAAGCTGGGCGATTTGCTCGGCCGCCGCGATTTGGTGGGCAATGCGACCCTCACGGCGTGGGTCGACGGCGTCGTGGGCCGGGGTTACACCGACGCCAACGTGGTGGGCAACGTCACGCAGCTGGGGTTCAACGGCTACGTGTACGATTCGCTGCGGCTCGACGGCCGCCTGCGCAACCGGGAATTCGACGGCCGCATCACGGCCCGCGACCCCAACCTCGATTTCGATTTCACGGGCATGGTCGACTTCAATGACACGGTGCCCCGCTACGACTTTACGATGGATTTGCGCCGCGCCGACCTGGCCCGCCTGCACATCAACCGCCGCGATTCGGTTTCGGAGCTCTCGGCGCACATCGTGGCCAACGCCAGCGGCCGCTCGCTGGACGACCTGAACGGCAGCATCCACGTGGGGGACGCCGTCTACCGCTACAATGACAAGCAAATCACCTCGAAAACCATGACCGTCACGGGCGAGAACTCGGCCCGCAGCAAACTGGTGGAGCTGCGCTCGGACTTCGCCGACGCCACGTTCCGCAGCAAGACCAGCTACCGCGAGGTTTTCCGCTACCTGCGGCAGAGCGCATGGAGATACCTGCCCCTGCTGCGCGGCGACGAAGCGGCGCAGGCGCCCC
>NZ_CABMQJ010000087.1 GCF_902388705.1 uncultured Alistipes sp. | reverse complement strand
CCTATGCAGCGGGATTTGTTTCGCGGCGACGTTTCCGGCGCAAAATAGGAGAGGGAAATTTTACTATATCATAAATTCTTGTTACCTTTACCATGGCAATCAGTGTTACCGAACTCAAAAAGCGAGCTACGATGATAAATGACAAGGTGAGAATGTATCTGCTGCCGCCGCTTATCAATGCGGCAGTCAGGGCCGGAGCCTCGATAATGAATGTCTATAAAAATCTCGACGATTACGATATAAGCCTCAAGGACGACCGAACGCCGATTACGGTCGCTGACCGCCTTGCACACAAAATCATCCGCGAATACCTGGGCCGCACGCGCATTCCCATCTTGAGCGAGGAGGGGCGTGAAATGCTTTACGACGAGCGCCGCAACTGGGAGCTCTACTGGCTGGTCGATCCGCTCGACGGCACGGTCGAATTTATCAAGGGCAACAACGAATTTACGGTCAATATCGCCCTGATGGAGAACAACGTCTGCATGGGGGCGGTGATTTATGTCCCCTACTTCGAGAAACTTTACATCGCGGGGCGCGATGCCGGCTCGTACGTCAAGGAGCATATCGCGCCGGATGCCGCCGCAGAATATACCTATGACCAGATTGTTACGGGCTGGACACGCCTTCCGCTCGCGGGCGAAGCGGATTATCCCCGCCTGCGCGTGGCCGTGTCGCGATCGCACCAGACGCCCGAAACGGCGGAGCATATCGCCCGCCTGCGCGAAACGCATCCCGATTTGGAGATTGTCGAGCAGGGCAGTTCCTATAAATTCTGCCTGCTGGCCGAGGGGCGCGTCGACTATTATGTCCGTACGACGCATACCTACGAGTGGGATACGGCGGCCGGGGAGTTGATTCTCGCCGAGGCGGGCGGCAGCACCCGTACGCTGTCCGGCGGGGGGAGGCTGCTCTACAACGAGGAGGATTTGCGTAACCCGTGGTTCGTCTGCCGGTCGAAATACTGTAAAATCTGACGCCCGGACAGCCACTTTGCCGGAAGAAAGAAAAAGAGGAGCGTCACTCCTCTTTTTTCGTCTGTTCCTCGATGTCGCAGGCCGAGCAGTTGCCCGAGCAGCCCGCGACCGAATGCGTGTCGGAGCAGCCGGCGCTGCCGTCCGCTTCGCGTGTTTCGTGCACGGCGCATTTGATGCCCAGTTTCTGCATGTTCTTGTTGGTCGATATCTCCGAGTCGATATGGTGTCCCTTGATCATCAGCGTCAGCGACATGCCCGCCACGAACAGCGCGACGGCGCCGAGGGCGAAGAGGAAAACGATTAACCACGTTGGCATAGTTGTCTGGTATTTTTACGTCCCGAAATTTTGGGTTTCGGTCACAAATGTATACATTTGTAAGATAAATTGCAAGAACGCTGCCTTATCTTCGGCTGCGGTGCAGAAACGACAACAGACGCAATACTATGAAAATCGTGATAGCGGGAGCGGGCGAGATGGGCAGCCACCTGGCGAAGATGTTGAGCGGCAACGGCCACGACATCACTATTATCGACAGCGACCAGAAACTGCTTTCCGACGTCGGGAGCCTTGCCGACGTGATTTCGGTCGAGGGCGATTCGACGACGTTCGCCGTCCTCCGCAAGGCGTCGGTGCGTAAGTGCGATTTGTTCATCGCCGTGAACCACGAGGAGAACGACAATATCGTGGCGGCGATGCTGGCCAAGAAGCTGGGTGCCAAAAAATCCATCGCCCGCATCGACAACAACGAATACCTCGAGCCCAACAACAAGGAGATGTTCATCGACATGGGCATCGACTACCTGTTCTACCCCGAAAAGGTGGCGGCGCGCGAAGTCATCAACCTGCTGGGGCATACCTCGACCACCGAATACGTCGATTTTTCGAGCGGCAAACTCTCGCTGGTGGTTTTCCGCCTCGAGCCGGCCTCGCCGCTCGTGGGCCGGCAGCTGGAGGGATTCGACGACGACCAGACGCCGTTGAGCTACCGTACGGTGGCCATTACGCGGGGTGGACAGACGATCATTCCCCGTCGGGGAGAGTTGTTCACCGAGGGCGACGTGATTTACGTGATTGCCCGGCAGGACGCCGTGAAGCAGGTCATGGAATTTTCGGGCCAGTCGAATATCGAGATTAAGAACATGATGATTCTCGGCGGCTCGCGCATCGGCATCCGCATCGCCACGGAGCTGCAGGACGAGGTCAACATCAAACTGATAGACTACAATGCCGAAAAGGCTTACCGGCTGGCGGAAACACTCGATAAAACGCTTATTATCAATGAGGACGGTCGCAATACGGAGGCCATGATGGAGGAGGGGCTCTCGAACATGGACGCTTTCGTGGCCGTGACGGGCCGCAGCGAAACCAACATCCTCGCGGCGATGCTCGCCAAGCGCATGGGGGTCAAGAAGGTAATCGCCGAGGTCGAGAACCTCAACTACATCAACCTCGCCGAATCGATCGGCATCGACACGATTATCAACAAGAAGCTGGTGACGGCGTCGAACATCTTCCGCTTTACAATGTCAACCGACGTGCAGGCCATCAAATGCCTCACGGGCAGCGACGCCGAGGTGCTGGAGTTCATCGTCAAGCCCAACGCCCCGGCGGTCAAAAGCCGCATCAAGGACCTCGGGCTGCCCGAGGATACGATTATCGGCGGCATCGTGCGCGGCGACAAGGTGTTCATCGCCGTGGACAACATGGAAATCAATCCCTACGACCGCGTGGTGGTATTCGCCATGCCTGCGTCCGTAGGCAAAGTGGGATACTTTTTTAATTGACGGCGGGCGCCGTACGGCCCGGCGTGCGTCGCGGGGCTGCCGGTGCAGGCCAAAACGTAACCGAACAGACAAGGTGTCTTTCAGAAGCATATTACTCAAGGCCTGGTTTTCGCAGCGCGAACGGGCTATCGACCGTTTTCGCCGCCACCCGGCCGAAACGCAGGCCCGCATCTTCCGGCAGTTGCTGCGCCGCGGGCGCAGGACGGAATTCGGGTGGCGTTACGATTTGGGGCATGTCCGCACGGTGGAGCAGTTCCAGTCGTCGGTCGAAACGTTCGACTACGAAACGTTCAAACCTTACATCGAAAAGATGCTGGCCGGCGAGCGCAACGTTACGGCGCCGGGGCGCGTGAAGCTTTTCGCCCGTTCGTCGGGCACCACCTCCGACCGGAGCAAGTACATACCCGTTACGGAGGAGTCCCTCTGGTGGAACCATACGCTGGGCATGCGCGACGTGGCGACGGTGTTTTCGGCCAACAACCCCAAGACGAAGGTCTTCGACGGCAAGACGCTGACGCTCGGCGGGTCGTACAGCCGCGAGGGACGCAACCTCGTGGGTGACCTGTCGGCGATACTGATACACGAAACGACGTTCTGGAGCGGCTGGTTCCGGGCTCCGCGCGTGGCTACGGCCGTCATCGCGGACTTCGACCGCAAGGCCGAGGCAATCTGCCGCGAATGCACCGGGGAGAATATCACGGCTTTCGCCGGCGTGCCGTCGTGGAACCTGGCGCTGATGCGACGCGTATTGGAATATACGGGCAAAAATAACCTGCTGGAAGTGTGGCCCAACCTCTGCATGTTCGCGCACGGAGGCGTGGAGTTCGCCCCCTACCGCCGTTCGTTCGAGGCGCTGATACCCTCGGACGCGATGCAGTATATGGAAACCTACAACGCTTCGGAGGGCTTCTTCGCACTGGCCGACGACCCGTCACGCAGCGACATGCTGCTGATGCTCGACTACGGCAATTTCTTCGAGTTCCGCAGCGGGGATACCGTCGTGCCGCTCGAGGGGGTGGAGTGCGGCAGGGTGTACGCCATGCTGATTACGTCGAACAACGGCCTGTGGCGCTACGAAATCGGCGATACGGTGGAGTTCACTTCGACGAATCCTTACCGTATCCGTTTCGCGGGGCGCACGCGGCAGTATATCAACGTGTTCGGCGAAGAGTTGATTGTGGATAACGCCGACCGGGCGCTGGTCGCCGCCTGCGGGGAAACCGGGGCCGTGGTCGGGGAATATACCGTGGCGCCGTGCTACATGTCGCTGCGCGAGCGGGGCGCACACGAGTGGATCGTGGAGTTCGAGCGCGAGCCCGACAGCCGCGAGCATTTCGCCGAGGTGCTCGACCGCGAGCTGCGGGCCGTGAATTCGGACTACGACGCCAAGCGTATGACGACGCTCGAACGCCAGCGGCTGACGGTTGTCGGCCACGGGCATTTCCTCGCGTGGATGCGCGCACGTGGAAAAAACAAGGTGCCGCGGCTGGTGAACGACCGCCGTGTGGCGGACGAGATACTGGCATTCGGCGACGGCAGGCCGTAATTGGCCGGCAGCTCCGTGACGCTGAAGCGTGTGCCGAGGAAGTTGTTGCGGCCCGGCCGGTGCTGGCCGGGGCGTCGATTCCGGCCGTATCGCGACAGGCTCTTGCAGGGCGCGATTTCGGCTCGCCGCCGAAGCGGCAACTGTACGCTGTCGTTGTCGCTGCGGCCCGGCACGGCGGACGTACTTTCGCCTGCCGCCTGCAGTTTGGGGACGGAGAGACTTTGAACGCGTCCGCAGGCTGCGAAAACAACGCTCCGGAGCGGAGCGACAGAATGAAAATGTAAAACAAATAATTGATTGTTATGTATATAGCCATTGCAGGTAATATCGGAAGCGGAAAGACTACGCTGACCCAGATTCTGACCCAACGCTACAACGCCAAGGCCTATCTCGAGGAGTGCAACAACCCCTATATCGGCGACTTCTACGAGGATATGAACCGCTGGTCGTTCAATTTGCAGATTTACTTCCTCGGAAGCCGCATCCGGCAGACGATGGACATGCTGGCCGACAATGCCGATACGGGCGTGATTTTCCAGGATCGCACCATCTACGAGGATGCGCATATCTTCGCCGACAACCTCCACGAAATGGGGCTGATGCCAACGCGCGACATCGAAACCTACATGAAACTTTTCCGGCTGATGACCACGCTCATCCCCAAGCCCGACCTGCTGATTTACCTCAAGGCGAGCGTGCCGACGCTCATCTCGCAAATCCGCAAGCGCGGCCGCGAGTACGAGATGAACATCGACGAGCTGTACCTCAAACGGCTGAACGACAAATATAACCATTGGATTGAAAACCTTTACGAGGGCGACGTGCTCGTAATCGACAAGGATCACGAGGACTTCGTGTCGGATCCGGCGGTGCTGGAGAAGATTTGTGCGCGGCTGGACGCGCTTAAAGCGGGGAAATAACCGATGGCACTGCCTGCGAAGTTCTCCGAACGCGTGCTGCGCGACCTCGGGGAGGCGGAGGGCGCGGCGCTCTGCGCCGCACTCGATACCGAACCGCCGGTTTCGGTACGCCTGAATCCGGCCAAAGGCGGCGTTGCGGCTGAACCCGGATCGGCGCAGGGACAATCCGGGCCTGATGCGCCTGCCGCGCTTGCGGTGCTGCGCAACGCCGACGGACGCGTGCCGTGGTGCGGCGAGGGGTACTACCTCGCTGCGCGGCCGCAGTTTACCCTCGACAGCGATTTCCATGCGGGGGCCTATTACGTGCAGGAGGCCGCGTCGCAGTTCGTGGGGTATTTGCTCGGCGGGGTCGAAAGCGCCGGGAAGCGGATTCTCGACCTCTGTGCGGCCCCGGGCGGCAAGACGACGCTCTACGCCTCGCTCGCAGGGCCCGACGGGCTGGTCGTCGCCAATGAGATAGACCGCCGCCGCGCGCAGGTGCTGGCGGACAATGTCCGCAAGTGGGGAACGGGCAACATTGCGGTGACGGCGTGCGAACCCCGGCTGCTGGGGGACTTCGAGGCGTGGTTTGACGTGGTGGCCGTGGACGCCCCCTGTTCGGGCGAGGGGATGTTCCGCAAGGACATGCAGGCCCGCGGGGAGTGGAGCGAGAACAATGTGAAAGTCTGTGCCGCGAGGCAGGACGCGATATTGCGTGAGGCGTGGCGGGCGCTCAAACCCGGCGGAAAGCTGCTCTACAGCACCTGCACGTTCAACCGCGACGAGGATGAAGGCGCTTTGGAGCGGATGCTCGCATGGGCGGGCGACGAGCTCGCGGAGGCGGAAGATATAACCGTCGACCGGGCGTGGGGTATTGCCTGCGGCCGGGTCGGGGTTTTCCGCACCTACCGGTTTTATCCCCACAGGGCCCGCGGCGAGGGCTTTTTCGCCGCCGTGGCCCGCAAGGCTTTCGATGCGGGGGGCCGCAGCCGGACGCCCA
>NZ_CABMQJ010000086.1 GCF_902388705.1 uncultured Alistipes sp. | reverse complement strand
TATTTGCACTTGTTTAGCTCTTGTTTTCATTTTAGGGCTTTACTTTATAAATCTGCAAAATTAAATTTTATTTATATAAAAACAAATTATTTTTATTTTAATTTGATTTTATCTCAATAGGAAGCTTTGAAAAATGTATTTTTAATCTAAAAATCCCTCTTTGACCAGTTGTTCGCGGATACGCACCCAGTCGGCGACGGGGCGTTTCACCCCGTCGACGAACCGGATAGGGCAGCCGAGGCTGCTGTCGTCTATATATAGGTCGGCATGGACTTTCGGCGACGAAGTCCAGCGCTGCTGCGATGGGTTCTCGTTCACGGCGTAAAGGGGAATGTTCCGTTCGCGGAACCACCGGATTGCGTCGTCGAGCAGCTTGCCCGAGCGCATCGTGTAGAGTATCAGGCGGCAGCCGTTGTCGGTGAGTTCTTTCAGGACGGGGACAGCCCCGGCGTCGTCGCCGGTTTCGGGATATGCGTGCGTCACGACGGTGCCGTCGAAATCCACGGCCACCAATGCATTGCGTATTGCCATCGTTATTTCTTTATTTTACGTCCGAGTTTGCTGAAAAAGAGTTTGATTCGCTTGCGGTAGCTGGTTTCCTGGTGGTTGTCGTAACCGTATCCATAGCCGTAGCCGTAACCGTAGCCGTAGCCATAGCCGTAACCGTAACCGTGGCGGCGCGTACGCGTGCCGTTGAGGACGATGCACATGTTGCGGAACTTCTTCTCGCGGTAGAGCCGTTCGATGTCGGGCAGCTGGCGGCGGTCCAGCACGCCTTCGCGCACGATGTAGATACAGAGGTCGGAGAGCCGGTCGGTGATGACCGCGTCGGCCACCGACATGGCGGGGGTGCTGTCGATGAATACGTAATCGTAACGCTCGCGCAGCTCGGCGATGAGTTGGTCGAGGCGCTCCGAGAGCAGCATCTCCGTCGGGTTGGGCGGTTGCAGGCCGGCGCAAATCACGTCGAGGTTCTTGTGCATGCCCATGTTCGAAACCAGCTCGTCGATGTCGGTGATCGTACCTGCCAGGTAGCCCGAAACGCCGTGCTTGCTGTTGCTGCGTCCCAGCGACGTGGAGAGCGCGTGGCGGCGCAGGTCGAGGTCGACCAGCACGACCCGCTTGCCGGCCATGGCGAGCGTCATGGCGAGGTTCATCGCCACGAACGTCTTGCCGGCGTGCGGATCCGACGAGGTGAAGAGCACGCTTTTAATCTCCTTGCCCGACGAAACGTTCATGAACGTCATGTTCGAGCGCAGGATACGGAATGCCTCGGAGAGGGCGTCGCGGCCCGTTTCGCGAACGACCACGCCTCCCTTGGTGTCCCCCTCGAGGAACGGGATGTCGCCCAGGAACGGGGCGCTGATGTTCTCTTCGATGTCCTTGCGGCCGCGGATGGTCGTGTCGAGCATGCCGATCAGGTAGAGGATGCCGAACGGAATCGCCAGTCCGGCCAGCAGGCTGATGGCCAGGATTACCGTCGAGCGGGGCGAAACGGGCCTGGAGCTGCCGTACGCCCAGTCGATTGTGCGCGAGTTGCTCTCGGCCACCGCATAGTTGAGCTGCGTTTCCTCCTGTTTGTTGAGCAGGTAGAGGAACAGTTCCTCCTTGATTTTCTGCTGGCGCATGATGTCGAGCATGACTTTCTCCTGCGAGGGCATGGTCGAGATACGGCGGTTGACCTGCGCCTCTTCGCTGCGCATGGTGGCGAGCTGTATTTCGAGCGTCGAGATGTGCGAATTGAGCGAGGTGAGGATGGAGCGGCGCACGGCGGCCAGCACGTTGTCGAGATCCTGTATGACCGGACTGCGCTCGGAGCTGTTCTCGAGCAGTTTTTCGCGGCGCAGAATCGCTTCGTTGTATTCGCTGATTTGCGCGACGATGGCCGGATTGGTCATCGAGGCCACCATCGGAATCAGCTCCCCGGCATGGGACTTGTCGTTGAGGTAGTCGCGGATATACTCGGCGACGCTGATCTGGTTCTCGATTGAAAGCCCTTCGGCCTTGTATTTCGTGCTTTCCGTAATGCTGCGGGTGGCTTCCGTGGTCATGTCGATCATGCGGTTGCTCTTCTTGATGCCCTCGATTTCGCTGTCCACGTCGCCCAGCTCCCGCCCGATTGCCTGCATGCGGTCTTTGATGAAGTTGGCCGTGACGATCGAAAGCTGGCGTTTGTCGGCGATGGCGTCCTCCTCGTAGGCGGAAATCAGCGTGTTGATTACATCCTCGGCGCGCTTGGGGACGGAGCTGTTCATCGAGATGGTGACGATCGAAGCCTGCTTGTTGGCGACTTCGCTTTTCACCGAGGCGCGGTAGGCGTTGGCCGTGGCCCTGAGCGAGCCTTTGGTGACCGTGATGGGCCGCTTGAAGTAGGTGGAGTCCATGAACACGGTCCTGTTCACGACGATTTGCCCCACGGGGGTGGCAATCGTATCGCCGTATTGTGCACGGATGACCCTTTTGGTGTCCTGCTTGGTGACAAACTTGTCCATGAAGTCCGTCAGTTCGATTCCGTTGCCGCCGGTGGGGGTCACCTCCAGCGAAACGGCCTGGTTGTCGTCGTCGATGAATTCGACCCCGATCGGCGAGCGGCCGTAGAGGTCGAGCGTGCGGAGGCGTTCCCGCACGGAGTAGTTGACCGTCAGGTGGAGCTGTTTGACCACGTCGGTCATCAGCCGGTGCGACTGGAGGATGTAAACCTCGTTGTCGACGTTGCGGCGGCTCTGGAAGCCCACCAGGTCGCTGAATGCCCCCAGGTCGGCGTCGCCGCCCTTGCGGCTGTCCTTGACGAGGATGGTGGCCGTGCGGCTGTATATTTTGGGGGTGCTGGCCAGGTAGTAGTAGGCCGCACCGAGGCAGACGACCACCGAAAGCGCGAACCAGTACCAGTTGGCGAACACCATCTGGAGCAGGTCGTGGAGCGTGATGCCGCTCGTATTCTCGTTTTCGTCGTTGAGCGGATGCTGGTTTATGGGTTGTTCTGTCATTTTCGCAGCTTATTTGGTCAGGGTAATGATAAGCGTCGCCACGGAAATGGCCGTACCTACGAGCGAGAGATAGAAATTGCGGTTCTGGCTGATCTCACCCGACTGGGCCTTGTACTTGTTGGGCTTGACATAAATCATGTCGTTCTGCTGGATGTAGAAGGCTGGGGAGGTGAAGATGTCTTTCGAGGTGAGGTCGAGGTATTCGATGGTGCGCACGCCGTTCACTTCGCGGATGACCGCCACGTCGCCGCGCACGCCGTAGATGGTCAAATCACCGGCCATGGCAAGGGCGTCGAAGATGGTGATTTTGTCGCGGGTGACGTCGTACTGCCCCGGGCGGGCCACTTCGCCCGTGACCGAGATTTTCATGTCCGCGAACTGCACGTTGACCGAGGGGTCGTTGATGTAGCCGCCTTCGATGATTTTGTCGGCAATCGTCTGCGCCAGTTCGCTGCGGGTCTTGCCTTTGCATTCGATTTTCCCGATTACGGGCATGTCGAGCATGCCGTCCTCATCCACCGTACGGATTTGCAGCGACTGGACGTTCGCCGAGCCGTAGTTGGAGGTCCCGGTCAGGGAGTTGTACGACGACGACGAGTTGAACGGCAGTGCCAGTTCGGGGTCTTTGCTGTTGACGACAATCGTCAGCCGGTCGAGGGGTTTGATGCGGATTTGACCGCTCTGCGCGATCTGCTCGGGCGTGAACGGCTGGGCATCTTGCAGATACCAAGCACGTTTCTGCGAGGCGCATGACGTGACGAGGAGGAGCGTCAGCATGGCCGCGGAAAAAAAGCGGAATTGCTTCATATGTAATTAAGGCGTTATTTTGTATCGAGCGCAAAGGTAAACATTTTATATGAAATAACCGCGTCCGTTTCGCCCGTATTTTGCGCCTTTGGGGCGGACGGCAGGTTATTTGTTCGGAAAAAAGTGTACATTTGACACTCCGAAACTGAAAAAATAGCGATAAGTACCGATTTAAAGTAAAAAATATGCTGCATTCCGAATGGAGCTACCAGGCTGTAATCTACGAAATGAACGTGCGCCAGCTGACGCGGGAGGGGACGCTGCGCGCCGCCGCCGGGCATCTGTGCCTCCTGCATGACGCGGGCTTCGACGCCGTGTGGCTCATGCCTATCTATCCGATTGGTGCCGAGGGGCGCAAGGGGGCGCTGGGCTCCTATTATTCGATCCGCGACTATTGTGCCGTCAACCCCGAGCTGGGGACGATGGCGGATTTCGATGTGTTCGTCGCCGAGGCGCACCGGCTGGGAATGAAAGTGCTGCTGGACTGGGTCGCCAACCATACGGCGCGCGATGCCCGCTGGCTCGCCGAGAAGCCTGCCGACTGGTACGAGCGCGATGCGGCGGGGGCTCCCGCCGTGCCGTGGGACTGGACGGATACGGCCAAGCTCAACTATGCCAACCGCGACGTGTGGCGGGCGCAGGCCGAGGCTATGGAGTTCTGGGTGCGGGAGCACGCCGTCGACGGCTTCCGCTGCGATATGGCGATGCTGGTGCCGGTGGAGTTCTGGAAAGAAACGGCCCGCCGCCTGCGGAACGTGAAGCCCGACCTGTTCATGCTGGCCGAGGCCGAGGAGCGGAACCTCTTCGAAGAGGGGGCTTTCGACGCCTGCTATGCCTGGGAGATGCACCACCTGATGAACGATGTGGCGCAGCAGAGAGTGCGCGTCACGGCGCTGCGCGACTATATTTACGCCGACCGGAAGCGTTTTCCGCACTCGGCCATGCGCCTTGTGTTCACGTCCAACCATGACGAGAATACGTGGAACGGTTCGGAGTTCACGCGCATGGGCGATGCCCGCGAGATTATGGCGGTCTTCACGTTCGTCGTGCCGCGCGGCCTGCCGCTGGTCTACACCGGGCAGGAGGTCGGCTATGACCATTCGTTCGCATTCTTCGACCGCGACCCGATGCCCGCCTGTGAGGCCAATTCGTTCACCGCGTTTTACCGCCGACTGATCGGGATGCGGCACGCCAATCCGGCGCTTGCGGCCGGGGAGCGGGGCGGCGAGATGATTGAAATCCGCAACAATGCCGAAGACTGCCTGATGACTTTCGTGCGCGAAACGGACGGCAACCGCGTAGTCGCAATCATGAACCTGTCGCCCTATGCCATCCACGCCGATTACTATACGGGGATTTACGCCGGTATGTACACCGATGCCATGACGGGCGGCGCATACGAGCTGCGCGGGCATGTCGAGGAGGATATGGTCCCGTGGAGCTACCGTATCCTGACGCGCTGACCCCGTGTTCCGGCGGGTGCTGGCCTCCGGCGCCTGATTCCTGCCGACGGTATGTAAACCGGGGGCGCACCGGGCCCGGATACCGGTTTGTTTTGTGGTTTTACGGATACGAATCGCCGCCGGAGCGTGTTTCGCATTGTGGAATTTTTTCCTATTTTTGCCAATGAATATGAAGCGCTTTTTCATCCTCTGTCTTTTGTGTGCCCCGTGCCTCGCGGCGCTGGCGGGTACGTACCGCGTGGACGACATTCCCAATGTCCAGCACGCCGACCGCACGCGCTACGTGTCGAATCCCGACGGGATACTCTCGGCGGACGCCGTGGCGCGTATCGACGCCGTGTGCGGGACGCTGCGCGAGCGGGCCATCGCACAGGTCGCCGTGGTCGCCGTGGACGACATTGCGGGCGGCGACGTTTTCGACTTCTCCATCGACCTCTTTTCGAAATGGGGCGTGGGCCGGGCTGAAAACGACAACGGGCTGGGGATTCTGCTGGTCAAAGACCGCAGGGAGGTGCGCTTCGTCACGGGCGGCGGCCTGGAGGGCGTGCTGCCCGATGCCATCTGCAAGCGGATTCAACTGAAATACATGCTTCCGCTGTTCCGCGAGGGCGATTACAGCGGCGGCATGGTCGCGGGTGTGGAAGCCGTGGCACAGCTGCTCGAGGGCAGCGAACTGGACTTGGGCGGAACCGATACGGCCGGGGATGACCTGCCCTCGTGGGCGGTTTTCTTGATTGTCATGGGTTTTGTCGTCGTGCCGATGGGGATTGTCATGGCGGCTTATTACGCCCGCAAGCGCTGCCCGAACTGTCATAAGCTGACGCTCCGGCAGGAGTCGGCCGACATCCTGAAAGTGACGCCCAGTTACCGGCTGGTCGAATATACGTATGTCTGCTCCAACTGCGGATTCGTGGTCAAACGACGGGCTAAAAACCTGCGCGACGACAACTTCGGCGACGGTGCGGGCGGCGGAACGATTATCGGGGGCGGCCGGGGGTTCGGCGGTTTCGGGGGCGGTTCGCGCGGCGGAGGCTT
>NZ_CABMQJ010000085.1 GCF_902388705.1 uncultured Alistipes sp. | reverse complement strand
AGGCTGGAATCCCGGGCGCGCTTCCGCGGGCCGGGCTGCAGGCGCTGCGGGACGCTCCACGAACGCGCATGCCCCCTGTTCGGCGCCTTTCAGCAGGATACCCACCGCCGTAGCATAGGAGGAATCCGCGATTTTCTCTTTCGACTCCTCGGCGACGCCCGGCTCGGCCGATGCGACGCGCACGTCCATGCCGGTCACGCGGCGGAACAGTTCGTCGAGGTCTTTCAGTTTGGCTGAACCGCCCGTCAGGACGATTCCGTAAGCCAGTTTCCCGGCATATCCCGAATCCTTGATTTCCTGCAGCACGAACTCGGCGATGTCCGTAGCCCGCGCCTCGATCACCGTGGCGAGGTTGCGCAGCAGGATGTCCTTCGCCTCGCGGGCCGTGCGGCCGTTGACGCGTATGAGCTTGTCCTCGGGAGCCAGTTCGGCCACCGCCGAACCGTATTTCTGTTTCAGGCTTTCGACATGCTTCTCCGGCACGCTCATCGTGCGTATATCGCGGTTGATGGCCGACGCGCCCATCGGAATCGTAGCGATGTAACGCACCACATTGCGGTAGTAAACCGCCACATCCGTCACACCGCCGCCGATGTCGACCACGGCAACGCCCTCCTCCTTCTCATCGGGGAGCAACACGGCCTCGGCCGTGGCGATGGCATTCGAAGTCACACCCAGCATCTTGATACCCAGCCGTTTGAGCGCCATATCGAGCCGCTGCATCGGCGTGCGCAGGCAAAGGATGAAGTTGAACGTCGACGAAAGTTTCTTCCCGAACGAACCGACGGGATTCTTGACCTCCTGGTTGTCGTCGACCATGTAGTTCTGGGGTACGCGATCCATGATCGTTTCGTCGTCGGGCGCCTGCACGTTCCGCATGCGGTCGAACAGGGCGTCGACGTCCTTCTGGTTCACGCCGTTCTGGGGATCGAAGACAAAGACGTGATCCGTATGGCGCGCACAGCGCACGAAGTCGCCCGAGATACCGGCATAGGCTTCCGTGACGCGGATGCCCAGCTGCTCCTCGGCTTCCGACACGGCCTCGCGGATCGCGCGGCTGACCAGTTCGATATTCTCGATTTTGCCCGCATTGACCCCCTCGACGGGTTTCGAGCTGATGCAAGCCACCTCCATCAGCCCCTCGGCGTTTTTCTCGCCGACGGCTACCACGACGTTCGATGAACCCAGATCGACGGCAACGGTATAATTCTTCTTTTCCACGGTATAATCCTTTTATTTCTTGCAAACCACCTGATCGTTGTACCTGACATCTATCGTCCTGTATGCATCCCAACCGATATTCTGCAGGCCGCTGCGGTAGAAACGCAACAGTTTTTCGAACTTGCGCTCCACCTGCTCGATGCGTCCGAAGAGGATGGTGTGGCGTCCGCTGCGGGGCACCAACTCCACTTCCAACGCACCGCTGGAGGTCGTTCGGGCCGCAATCTGCACCACTTCCGATCTCCAGAAATCGTCATCTTCGATGAACTCTACAAAGGTAAGCAGTTTCATGAAATCTTCGTAGCTTTTCTCCAACTTTTTTTGTTTCGCCCTTTCGGCCTCCTGGCGCTGTGCGATGCGGTCGATGCCCTCCTGAATCATACGGGCCTCGTAGCGGTATTTCCGGCGCATTTCGACTTTGTGCCTGCGCAGTTCGTCGACCCGTTTGTCGAACTCGGCCGAGCTCTCCAGCCGCCACCACTGCTTCTTGATTCGCATGCGGCGCAGGGCCGAGATATTGCGGTCGTTCTGCAGCTCCCGCTTGTAGAACGGGTATTTTTCGCGCTCCAATTCGGCGATCCGCTTGTCGAGCGCGGCGATTCCGGCATCGATATGCCCCCGCACGGGCCCCGCATAGGAGGCCGGGAACGGCGGGCGGTAAGTCCCCGTCACCACCGGCACGTAGAGCGACGAGGCGCGGGGCGCGGCAAAGACATACCCCTCGGGCGTAACGTACGAATCCATGCCGTCGGTCAGCAACCGCAGCAGCGGTTTGCGCTGGCTGATGTCGATATGCAGCACCCCGGAATAGGAAACGTATGCATCCACGCGGTCCACGAATCCGTTTTTGGCAATCAGCTCTTCGATTGCAGTCAGCGGCACATCATCAACTGCCGTGCCGGACGTCGGGATTCCGCTGTGCGAAATCCATCCGCGCACCATGCGACCCGAAACGAGGTATCCCGCCGACGAACTGTCGACCACTTCGATTTCGACCCGGCTGACCTTCCGTCCGGCACGCAGGCTCCGCGCCGTCGCACCCGCATACAGGATATATGCGGCCACGGCGCCCCACAGCAGTGCGAGCAGTGCGTATCGGATATACTTTTTCAAACCGGTTCGTTCAATCGTTCGTTCAGGCCGTGCACCCATCGGGGCACGACGCTCCGTCTTTCATCCGCGGGCCGCCTGCGGCAGGCGGTCGTGCGGGTCAGCTTTTCGCTTTCAGTTTTTCGGCCAGCGCCCCGCAGCAGGCGTCGATATTGCCCGCCCCGAAGCTGATTACCACATCGGTGTCCATCGCCGCCACGGTGTCGGCCAGCGTTTCCCGGCCGACGATGCGGCACGGCACAGCCACCCGTTCGGCGATAATCTCCGAGGTGATTCCCGGAATCGGCTCCTCGCGCGCCGGGTATATCGGCAGCAGCACCACTTCGTCGGCATGCGACAGCGCCTCGGCGAACTCCGCGTAAAGGTCGCGCGTGCGGGTGTAGAGGTGGGGCTGGAACAGCGCCGTGACGCGCCGCCCGGGAAACATCTTCCGCACGGAGGTCAGCGTCGCCGCCAGCTCGCGCGGATGGTGGGCGTAGTCGTCCATATAGACCTGCTTCGGGGTATTGACGTAGAACTCGAAGCGGCGTTTCACGCCCGAGAACGACGCCAGCGCCTCCCGCAGCTTACCGGCATCCGGCTCCGTCCCGTCGGCTTTCGCCGCGCACCATACCGAAGCCACGGCCGCCACCGAATTTTCGATGTTCACCCAGCCCGGTATGCCGAGCGTACACCCTTCGATTACACCGCCGGGCGTCACGATGTCATAGCGGTAGTATCCGCCCTCCAGCAGCTGCACATTGCGGGCGTAGAAGTCGCACGGCTCATCGTACGCATAACGGTAGACCGTAATCTGCGGATTGTCCACCACGATGTCGACCCCCTGTTTGATAATCAGGTACCCGCCGGGGCGAATCTGCCGCACGAACTGCGAGAAAGCCTCTTTCACCGCCTCGTGCGTGCCGTAAATATCGAGGTGGTCGGCGTCGGCCGACGTCACCACCGCCACATCGGGCCACAGGCGCAGGAACGAACGGTCGAACTCGTCGGCCTCGACCGCCAGCCGCCCGCCCGCAGGACGGGATTCGGAAGCTGCCGCGCCGCGTTCCGCCACCGGGCGCAGGCCCTGCACCCCGTTGCCGTCCAGCACCAGGTTCCCGTTGAAATTCTTCGAAATGCCGCCCAGGAATGCGCTGCCCCCGCCCGTCAGGCCGCGGTTGAGCCACGCCACGAGCGTCGAGGTCGTCGTTTTGCCGTGCGTACCCGCCACGGCCATGACGTATTTGCCCTCGGCCAGGTGCCCCAGCATCTGCGAGCGCTTCTCGATACGAAACCCGTTCTCCGCAAAATACTGCAACTCGCCGTGCTCCTGCGGCACGGCCGGGGTGTAGACCACCATCGTGTCCGCCGGATCGAGGAACCCGGCGGGAATCAACCGCACGTCGTCCTCGAAGTGGATTGCCGCCCCCTCGGCCGACAATTCGTCCGTCAGGTGCGAGGGGGTGCGGTCGTACCCGGCCACCTGCTTGCCCCCGTACATGAAATAACGGGCAAGGGCGCTCATGCCGATGCCGCCGATTCCCAGAAAATAGACCTTTTGAAACTCCATCGATTCGTTTTGCTAATTGCACGCCCCGAAGCCCCTGCACACCGCATTCGCATTTGCGAAACCGCCCCGCTCCCCTCCGGGACGAAGGCGCCCTGCAGCGGACGACGCTTCCGGCCCGTGCGTCACTTTATAACCTTTACAATCTCATCCACAATCCGCTCCGCCGCATCGGGGCGCGCCAGCTTTTCGAGGTTCTCGCTCATCGTGCGCAGCGCCTGCCTGTCGGCGAGCAGCTCCATCGCGCGCGCCATCGCTTTGGTGCGGGCTTCGGCATCGGGCACCACGACCGCCGCGCCCTTGGCCTCCAGGGCCCGGGCATTCTTGGTCTGGTGATCCTCGGCCACGTTGGGCGACGGCACGAACAGCACGGGCTTGGCCACCAGGCACAACTCCGAAACGGTCCCCGCACCGCTGCGCGACACGACCAGATCGGCCGCCGCATAGGCGTAATCCATGCGATCGATAAAAGCGCCCTGCCAGACGTTCTTCGCCGGATGCGCCGCCAGAAACGCCTGCATCTCGCGCTCGTAATACTTACCCGTCTGCCAAATCACCTGCACGGGCGCATCGGCGCCCCCGAGCGAGCGTACCCACGCTTTCATCATCTCGTTGAGCGAACGTGTACCGAGCGAGCCGCCCACGACCAGCACCACCGGAAGCTCCGCCGTAAAGCCGTAATAGGCCAACGCCTCGGCGCGGTCGGCGCCCTGCTTCGAGAAGCGGCCTCGCAGGGGATTGCCCGTCATCGTAATCTTACCGGGGGCAAAAAAGCGCTCCATGCCCTCGTAGGCCACGCAGATGCGCCGGGCCCCCCGCGCCAGTATCTTGTTCGTCAGCCCGGCGTAGGAGTTCTGCTCCTGAATCACCGTCGGCACCCCCAGGCGCTGTGCGGCCCACAACACCGGGGCGCTGGCATAACCGCCGAAGCCGACGACCGCGTCGGCCCCGAAATCGCGGATTGTCTTTTTCGCCATCCGGATGCTTTTCAGCACCTTGAACGGCACCGTCAGGTTGTGCCAGTCCATGCGCCGCTGCAGGCCCGCAATCGGCAGGCCGACGATACGATACCCCAGCGCCGGCACTTTTTCCATCTCCATTTTACCCTCGGCACCGACGAAAAGCAGTTCGACATCATCGCCGAACCGCCGTTTGAGCGCCTCGGCGACCGCCACGGCCGGATAAATATGTCCGCCCGTTCCGCCGCCCGAAAGGATGATTTTCTTCATAACCCTTTATTTTCCTATCCCGACGGGTTCCCCGAGGAATTTCGGGTTTTTCCCCGTCCATAAATCCATGAATATCTCGACCCGGGCCAGTTTTTCCCGGAATTCGGTCTTCACCCCGTTGTAAGCCTCCGCATCTGCCGCCGCGGCCAGCACCGTCCCGGTGAGCGCCGCCCGCAACGCCATTTCGAGCCATCGTCTCATCGGCCCCAGCCTCCTCTGTCCAGCGACCGGTAGTTGATCGCCTCGGCCACATCGGCCGCAGCGATATTATCGCGGCCCGCCAAATCGGCAATCGTCCGCGCCACTTTCAGAATGCGGTCATAGGCGCGCGCCGAAAGGTTCAGCCGCTCCATCGCCCGTTCCAGCAGCGCCGCCGAAGCCGCGTCGAGGCGGCAGTACTCCCGCAGCATCGCCGCGTTCATCCCGGCGTTCGTGTGTACGCCCGCCACCTCCCGGAACCGCGCGGCCTGCACCTCCCGCGCCCGCATCACCCGCTCGCGCACTGCGGCGCTCGGCTCTGCGGGAGCCGCCGCCGAAAGTTCCGCCGCAGGTACGGGCGTCACCTCGACATGCAGGTCGATACGATCCATCAGCGGCCCCGAAATCCGGCTCATGTAGCGGTGCACCGAACCCGGCGAGCAGACGCACTCCTTTGCCGGATGATTGTAATAGCCGCACGGACAGGGATTCATCGCCGCCACGAGCGTAAAGTCGGCGGGATATTCCACGCTGTATTTCGCCCGCGATACGGTGATTTTCTTATCCTCCAGCGGCTGCCGCAGCACCTCCAGCACACTGCGCCCGAATTCGGGCAGTTCGTCGAGGAACAGCACCCCGTTGTGCGCCAGCGACACCTCGCCGGGCCGCGGCGACTGCCCGCCGCCGATCAGCGCCACCTGCGAGATGGTGTGATGCGGAGCCCGGAACGGCCGCTGCGTCATCAGTCCGCCCGCAAACCCCGTTTTTCCGGCCACAGAATGTATCTTGGTCGTTTCCAGCGCCTCCTGCCGCGACAGCGGCGGCAGAATCGAAGGCATGCGGCGCGCCAGCATCGTCTTGCCCGAGCCGGGCGCACCGATCATCAGCACATTGTGCCCGCCTGCCGCAGCTATCTCCAGCGCCCGTTTCACGTGCACCTGCCCCCTTACGTCGGCAAAATCCTCTTCGTAACAGCCCGCCGCCGCTTCGAACGGCTCCGTGCTGTCCGGCACGGCGGCCATCGGCTCCGCCTCCCCGTTCAGCAGGGCAATCACCTCTTTCAGGCTCCCGGCGCCGAGCACCTCGACGCCGTCGACCACGGCCGCCTCCGCGGCGTT
>NZ_CABMQJ010000084.1 GCF_902388705.1 uncultured Alistipes sp. | reverse complement strand
CGTGTCGACCCCGCTCTACGTGGTCGACGGCATTCCCTTCGACGGTTCGTTGAGTTCGCTCAACCCGAACGACATCGAGTCGATGACCGTCCTCAAGGACGCTTCGGCCGGCGCGCTCTACGGTTCGCGCGGCGCCAACGGCGTAATCGTCATCACGACCAAGAAAGGCAAGAAAGACCGCATCCGCATATCGTACAAGGGCAACGTCGGCATCGCCTCGCGCGCGCTGAACCGGTACGACCTGGTCGGCATGAACGACTACGTCGAGATGAGCTACGAAGCGCTGCGCAACAGCGCCCAGTACGGCAAAGGCATGGATTTCGAGGGCGCCAGCCGCTATGCGGCGGCCAACCTGGGCCAGCAAATCGGCGGCCTGAAAAGCCCGGAGTACTACAACCCCTACAAAAACTATACGTGGGAAACGCTCATCGACCCCTCGACGGGCAAAATCCGCCCGGACGCAAAAGCGGCGTGGAACGAGAACTGGATGGACGAAATCAGCGACAACTCGGCCGTGCGCACCGAGCACATCCTCTCGGTCAACGGCGGTTCGGAACGCACCAACTACCTCGTATCGCTGGGTTACTACATGGAGGACGGTATCCTGCAAAACACCGACTTCGACCGCTATACGGGTCGCGTGAACGTCGATACGCAGGCCAAGCACTGGTTCAAAATCGGCATGAACGCCAACTTCTCGCACAGCGAATCGGACTACTTGAGTTTCACAGACACGAGCGCCTCGAACGTGTGGTACACGGCGCAGTTCATGGCCCCGGTCTACCCCGTTTACCTGAAAAACATGCAGGGCGAGAACGTGCTGGACGAGTACGGCAACCGCCAGTACGAGTACGGTGAGAAAGACGACAACGGTTTTGCGAACCGCCCCTCGGCCCAGGGATTCAACTCGAAGGCCGAGCTCTACAACAACAAGTCCTACAACACGCGCAACACCCTCTCGGCCCGCAGCTACGTCACCTTCGGCACGACCCGGGAGGAGGCCAAGCTCTACGGACTGAAGTTCTCGCTCAACCTGGGCACCGACTTCAACGACTACCAGGGCACGATCGTACACGACAAATACCACGGCAACGCCGCACAGCAGGGCGGACGCATCAGCAAAATCAACACCCGCACGTTGAGCTACACGTTCAACCAGCTGCTCACCTACGACCGCACCTTCGGCGACCACTCGATCAACGTACTGCTCGGCCACGAGTATTACCGCTACAAATACAACTACGCGCAGGGCCAGAAGACCGGCATCGTGGAGGGCATCGACGAACTCGACCCGGCCGTGACCACGACCCTGAACAGCAGCTACTCGCACAACATGGCGATCGAGTCCTACTTCTCGCGCGTCAACTACGGATACAAGGACCGCTACTACCTCGACGCCAGCTGGCGTACCGACGGTTCGTCGCGCTTCCATCCCGACGACCGCTGGGGACACTTCTGGTCGGTCGGCGCGTCGTGGCGCATCTCCGAGGAGCAGTTCATGCAGAACACCCGCTCGTGGCTGGACAACCTGACGCTGAAGGTGTCGTACGGCGTACAGGGTAACGACAACCTGGGCACCTACTACGCATGGCAGGGCCTTTACGACTACACCTGGCCCAACGCCACGGATGCGGGCGCATTCGTGACCAAGCTCGAAAACAAAGCCGTCACGTGGGAGAAGAACGGCAACCTCAACACGGGTATCGAAGCCACGATGTTCCGGGGCCGCCTCGCCCTGTCTGTCGAGTACTACAACCGCAAGACCACCGATATGCTGCTCGAAAACCCGATGGCCATTTCGACCGGATTCACGGGTTACAACGCCAACGTCGGGTCGATGCGCAACCAGGGACTGGAGGCCTCGATTCGCGGAACGGTACTCGACAAGCCCAACTTCCGCTGGGATGCGACCGTCATGGGCGCCTTCAACCGCAACAAGGTGCTGGGGCTGACGGGCGGACAGAACGTCATCACCTCGGGTATCCGCGTAATCGAGGTCGGCAAGCCGATTTACACGTTCTACCTTCCGAAAACCGCCGGCGTAGACCCCGCGACGGGTAAACAGCTCTACTACGCCTACTGGACCAAGGGCGTGAACGACAAGGGCGAGCCGGGCAACGTGCGCTGCGACGAATACATCACCGACGACGCCTCGATGGCCACGTTGAGCAAATACTACCACGGCAGCCGCGAGCCCAAGCTCTTCGGCAGCATCGGTTCGAACTTCGTGCTATACAAAAACATCGACTTCTCGTTCCTGACGACCTACTCCATCGGCGGATACGTCTACGACGGACTCTACAACGGTTCGATGTACGTACAGTACGCGGGCAACAACTGGCACAAGAACGCCAGGCGCCGCTGGCAGAAACCCGGCGACAGGACCGACGTCCCGATGCTCGAAGTGGCCGGCACCTACGCCACGTCCGACAACTCGCTCATCGACGCCTCGTACTTCGCCATCAAGAACATCACGATCGGCTATACGCTGCCCAAGCGCTGGTTGAGCAAACTGGACATCGAATCGCTGCGCATCTACGCCTCGTTCGACAACATCGCCATGTTCAACCACATGGACGGCATGGACCCGCAGTACAACTTCACCGGAAGCGTGGCTTACAGCTACGCCCCCTCGCGCGTGATTGCGTTCGGCCTGGATTTGAACTTTTAACCAAGGGAGGAAACAACTATGAAAAAAGCAATATACAGCATCATTTCGTTCGCCGCGCTGGCGTTGGCATCGTGCAGCCAGTCGATGCTCGACTTCTCCCCGACCGACTCGGGCTCGGGCGACGAAATGCTCAAATCGGCCTCGACGGCCATCACTTCGATAAACGGCGTATACAGTTCGATGCGCACCGCAGGCTGGTCCACGACCGCCAACACCCACCAGTGCTTCGGCATCGCGGCCTACAACCTCGCGCTCGACGCCATGGCCGACGACCTCGTCATGCAGGGGCAGGGCAACGGCTGGTTCTGGGGTGACCACACCTACAACGTGAAGTCGAACTACACCAGTTCGGCATTCCGTTCGTACGACGTCTGGTACGCCAACTACAAATGGATTGCCAACGTCAACTACGTCATCGACGCCGCCCCGGCCATGGCAGGCAGCGAAGCCGACGTCGCCTATGTCGTAGGCCAGGCTTACGCCATCCGCGCGCTCTGCTACCTCAACCTGGCCACCTGGTTCTCGCGCACGCCCTACAATGCCATGCGCGGCACCGCCCGCTGGGACGAGGCCTGCGTGCCGATTTACACCACGGGCACCTCGATTAAGACCGGCGGCCAACCGCGCGCCACGCTGCGGCAGGTTTACGACCGCATCGACGAAGACATCGACACGGCAATCGAATACCTCGAAAAAGGCAGGGAGAATTCGCTGGCGACCGCCAACAAGACCCACATCGGCCTTTACGCGGCACTGGGCATCAAGTCGCGCGCATGCCTGGCAGCGGGCGACTGGGACGGCGCCTACACGGCCGCCAAGCGCGTAATCGACCAGGGCGGCTACGCCGTCGGCACCAAGGCCGACCTGACGGGCGGTATGAACTCGCTCGACAAGTCCAACGTCATCTGGGGCGCCAGCATCCAGATTGCCGACCAGGCGGGCGGCTACGCCAGCTTCTTCGCCCACATGGACAACCAGCAGGGCGCCTATGCCGAATCGGCCCCCAAACTCATCAACAAGCAGCTCTACAACCGCATGAGTTCGACCGACGTGCGCCGCGACTGGTGGGATCCCAACGACAAGGAGTCGCCCTACATCGGCAAGAAGTTCGCCTTCAGCAACGTAGCCTCGTGGCTCGGCGACTACCTCTACATGCGCGTCGAGGAGATGTATTTCACGGCCGCCGAAGCGGCGCTCCGCTCCGAGAACCTGCCGGGCAACGTCCAAATCGCCCGCGACCTGATGAACACCGTCATGGCCGAGCGCGACCCGAAATACAACGCCAACTACCGCAGCGGCCTGAACCTCGGCGCCACGACAACGACCTGGACGGGCTCGCTGCTCGAGGACATCCTCATCCAGCGCCGCATCGAGCTCTGGGGCGAATACGGCCGTCTGTTCGACGTCCGCCGCCTGGGACAGGGCATCGACCGCCGTGCCGACGACGGATTCTCGGAAGAGTGCCTCTCGGGCATGAGCCGCCGCAACGTCGACCTTACAAAACCCGACACCTACGACTGGGTGCTGACCATCCCGCAGGACGAGCTGGACGCCAACCCCAATATCAACGAGGAAGACCAGAACCCCTGATAACGCATTGTAGAAGCGATTAATCCATGTACACTATGAAAAACATATCGAAATACCTGGGTGCGGCACTCCTGCTGTTCTGCGCAGCCTGCAGCAAGACGCAGGAGGGCACCTACTACACCCCCAACAAGGACGATTCGAAGCAGATACACTTCATCCAGTCGTCCATCGAAAAGGAGTTCGCGCAGGATGCCGAAAGCGGAATCATGAACGTAGAAATCGCCCGCACGGGCAGCAAGGGCACCTACAAGGTGTTCCTGGCACAGAAAGGCAACGACTCCGCACTGTTCAGCATTCCGTCGGAAGCGACTTTCGAGGACGGGGAGCACTCGGTGACCGTTCCCGTACAGGTCGACCTCTCGAACTTCGTCATGGGTTCGAGCTACAAGACGACGCTCATGATTTCCGGCCGCGAGGCCAATCCGGGCGACGACGGGGCGCAGGTTTCGCAGTTCACCGACAAGGTGACCCTCTCGGCCTCGTACGAACTGACCTGGGAACCCTACATGCGCATCGACGGCAGCGGGGAGGAAATCCAGCAGCTGGCGACCTACCACTATTCGCTCTACTACACGGGCCGCGACTCGGGACTGGAGGTCGAGAAGGCCGTAGGCGCCAACATCTTCCGCCTGAAAGACTGGGCCAGCGGCGTGACGTTCAAATTCATCGTCCACGACGACAACACCTGCACCGTTCCGGCGCAGTCCATCGGCTACTTCAACTCGAACTACAACGAGTATGTATTCGTGGCCGACATGGCGGTTTACACGGGCAGCGATTCGGCCTACGCCTCCTATCCCTGTACGTTCGACGGCAAGGACACCTTCTCGTTCTACCTGATTTACTACGTTTCGGGCGGCTACTTCGCGCAGGGTAAGGAAACACTGGTATTCGACAGCGAAGCCGACACCACGCCCACGGTCGACATCGAATACCTGGGCATCGAAGCCACGCCGACCGGATTCAAATCCGCCAAACTCCGCTTCTCGCCCAACAGCTACGCCCGCTCGTACAAGGCCACGGTCGTCGAGGGCGACATCTCGGGCGACAAGAAACTCCAGGATCAGGTGCGCCAGCAGCTTATCGACGACACCTACGAGGGCCCCGTTCCCGTCATGACGCTCAACGGCGAGGACGAATCGGTATGGAACGTCCCGCGCGGCAGCTACACGGCCGTAGCGCTGGCCTACGACTCGGTCAGCAACCCGTGCGGCCTTTACAGCAAGCGTTTCACGTGCGACCCCGACAACGACTTCGCGGTCAAGGTCAACGAATTCAAGTTCTACGCCCCGACCGACCTGCCGGGATACTCGCCCTACAACACGCTGGTATGGGAGATGCAGACCACCAACGTCGTCAAGATGAAGTACCTCTGCGTAAAATCCGGCGTCGCCGACTACCTGTGCGAAGCGCTCGGCATGAGCCTCGAGGAGCTGACCGTCAGCCGCGGATACGACATCGACCCGGAGATTATCGCCGCCATCAACTCGGAGGAGGGGCGCGCCACGACGTTCAGTCCCCTCGACCAGGGCAGCGGCTACGTGCTGGCGTTGCAGATGACCAACGCGTACGGCGACACAGCGTTCGTATCCAAGACCGCCTCGACCCACGGTTATTTCGCCTCGGACTTCGACCAGACCAAAAACATGGAGGATTTCCTCGGCGCATTCAGCGCCTCGGCGACCATCACGGCGGGCTCGAACGACATTGCGGGCAACTTCCGTATCGACATCACCCGTGTCAACGACCGCGACGTAATCATCCGCGGCATGTCGGACATGCGCGACTTCGCTCCTCAGATAAGCGGATACTACGACGCCGAGAAACACATGATTATCATCGAGCCGCAGTCTGCCGGCATGTACGGCCAGAACTACGCCGTACTCGGGTTCTCCGACGGCATTTCGATTTACTGGGGCGGCAACAGCATGGCTATCGGCTACATCGGCGACAAGCTCTACTGGGCGTCGAGCCCCTATGCGGAGAAGCCGGTCGAGAGCTACATGTTCCTGCTCTTCAGTTCGCCGCAGACTACCGGCGCCAACTACCTGCGCGAGTACGTAGGCTCGCGGAGCTATTCGGCCATCAGCATGGTGCCGCTGAAACTGGCGCCGGCCGCAGCATCGCAGGCGGCGCCGGTCAAGGCGCGCACGCAGGCCATCGAGGCC
>NZ_CABMQJ010000083.1 GCF_902388705.1 uncultured Alistipes sp. | reverse complement strand
CCTCCCCGGTGCCGCATCCCGCCAGCAGTGCGGAGAGGAACGCGGCGGTGAACGAGTCGCCCGCCCCGACCGTGTCTGCCACCTCGACGCGCGGCGTCGCCACGTACGACATGCCGCCGGGGGTGAAGACATGGCTGCCGTCGGCCCCGCAGGTTAAGATGAGCACCCGGAGTCCATACTTTTCCAGCAGGGCCCGGCACCGCTCCTCGGGTGTTGCTGCTTCCAGTCCGAACATGGCGCCCACGATCTCCAGCTCCTCGTCGTTAATTTTCAGGATATTGCACCTGCGCAGCGAGTCGTCGACGATATCGCGGGTGTAGAACCGCTGCCGCAGGTTGATGTCGAATATCCTGTATTGTCCCTGGCCGCCGGGCATTGTCTCCAGGAAACGGGCGATGGTCTGCCGCGATACGGGACTGCGCTGCGCCAGCGAGCCGAAGCACACGGCGCGGGTCTGCCGGGCCAGTGCCTCCAGCTCCGCCGTGAACGGAATGTTGTCCCATGCCACCTCCCTGCGTATTTCGTATGCGGGTTTCCCCGCCGCGTCGAGCGTCACCTGCACCGTGCCTGTCGGGAACGGCACCTCTTCCAATATGTGTTGCACGCCGTTTGCGGCGAGCTGCCTGCGGAGCTCGTGTCCGGGTTCGTCGTCGCCCACGGCGCTGACGGCGCAGCCCGGGAATCCGAACTGCGATACGTGGTAGGCGAAATTCGCCGGTGCTCCCCCGATTTTCCGCCCCTCGGGCAGTACGTCCCAGAGTGCCTCGCCGATGCCGACGATCCACCTCCTGTCTGAATTGGTTCCGGTATCCATCATGTTGTGCGATTTACAGCGAAGATAGCGGTTTTGTCCGATATTTCCCGGCCCGGGGCCGATTTTTATTCGCCCGGTGCGCCCCGGCGCATCCCTTTCCCGTTTCCCGGCGGCGCCGTCAAGGGTTTTTCGGCCGTTTCGGAAACGAATTGTCCCCGGAAATTTGTATGGAGTGGCATTTTATCTTAATTTTGTCAGAACTCAAACTGCCGACGATGCTTCGAATTTTCCATCCCCGTTCCCGCTTCCTGTGTGTCGTTTTTGCGTGCATCCTCTTTGCCGGATGTACGCAGCGCCCGGAATATTCGCTCCAGACCGGAGCGGCGCTGGAACGCCTCGATGCCGAACTGCTGCGCAAGGAGCGCTACCAGCAGTGGCGGCAGGAGCAGGCCGACAAACTGCGCGAGGGAGAGGGCACCGAGCCCGACTCCTTCCGCCGTGCCCGGAAGCTGTTCGACGTGTCGCAGATTTACGTCACCTATAACCTCGATTCGGCGGCTTATTACGTCAATCTGCTTTACGGACTGGCCGATAAGGCCGGTTCGCAGCGCATCCACCGCATCGCCCTGCTGGCCGACATCGACGTCTGGCTGGGGCGCGGCCAGCTCGGCCTGGCCGAAGAACTTTTCCGGCGAATCGACACCGCCGGCATGGCCCCGTGGGAATACGATGCGTGGCATTCGCGTTATTCGTCGGTGGCCAACCGCCGCTATGCCGAAACCGAGGATTCCCTCCGTAAGCGGGCATGGGGCGATACGGTCGTGCATGTCCGCTGCCTGGCTGTTCCCGGACAGTCGGAACTGACCCGTGCCCGGATGAAAGCTTCCGCCCTCCGCGACGAGGGGCGTTACGAGGAGGCCATCCGCCTGCTGGAGCCTTTTACGGCGCGGGTTTTGAGCAATCCCGACCGTGCGCTTCTCTATTACGGCCTGGCGGGCATTGCCCGCAGACAGGGCGACGAAGACAAGGGGCTCTATTACCTGGCCGAATCCTCCATTGCCGACCTGCAGGCCGGCACCCGTTCCTACTCTTCGCTCTACGACCTCGCACTCGCGCTGTTCGACCGCAAGGACTACGACCGTGCGGCGGCTTACATGGGATGCAGTTCCGACGACGCGATGCACTGCCGCTCGATGGTGCGCATTCCGGTTTCCTCTTCGGCGACCGTCAAAATCAGCGAGGCGATCTCCTCGAACATCGCCCAGCGGCAGGCCATGATGAGCACGACGATCTGGCTGGCCGGGATATTCCTGGTCGTCCTCGCCGTTATCCTCTGGTACGTGCTGTGGCAGCACCGCCGCCTGCGCGGCAACCACCGCCAGCTGCTCTACATGAGCGACCAGCTCCGGGAGAAGAACGACGAACTGCAGGCCAAAAACGGGCATATCCGCGAAATCAACACGGCACTGGTCGACTCCAACCGGATTAAAGACCGCTATGTCTGTCATTACATCGACCTTTCGGTGCACTACATCAAACAAATCGAGGCTTTCCGCCGCGAGGTGTGCCGTGTCGCCCGTACCAAGGGCGTGGACGAGCTGGTGCGGTGGCTCAATACTTCGCAGGCGGCCAGCGGGGAATATGCGAAATTCTACCAGTCGTTCGACTCCTCGTTCCTCGATATTTTCCCGCAGTTCATCGAGCAGGTCAACGCCCTGCTGCAGCCCGAGTCCCGCTTCTCGCCGCGCACCGACGCCTCGCTCACGACCGAGCTGCGTATCCTGGCCGCCATCCGGCTTGGCATCACCGACAGCGGCCACATCGCCTCGCTGCTCAACTGCGCCTCCGCCACGGTCTATACGTACCGCACCAAACTGCGCAACGCCGCCCTCGACCGCGACGATTTCGAACAGCAGGTGTCCCGCATCGGTTTGTAGCCTTCGGCGGGTCTATATAATCCGGGAAGGGAGTTTGTTTGCAGAGCGTTGATTGTCAGATTCATATAGATTTATATGGCTCTATATAGTTCGTCGTACGCGCGGAAAATCCGTAAAAAAGAGGTATTTTTGTCATTATCCGGAAGGATGCCAAACTAAACCAATCATACTTATGCTGACTACAACTTATTTGCGCAGAAAGCTCGCCCTGACCTGCGGTCTGGGGCTGCTGGCTTCGGCGGCCGTTTCGTGTGCGCCGCAGCACAACGTACTTACCGAGGCGGAAATCGCCGACGGCTGGGAGCTGCTCTTCGACGGCAAGAGCCTCGACCAGTGGAAAGACTACAACGGCGATTCGCTGACCATGCCGTGGCATGTCGTCGACGGCTGCATCCAGGCCCGGGGCGACGGCAGCGACCTGGCGGGCTACATCGTCACCAAGAAACAGTACGACAACTTCATCCTCGACTGGGACTGGAAACTCTCCTACGGCGGCAACAGCGGCATGCTCTACCACGTCGTCGAGAATCCCTATTTCAAGGTTCCCTACGTGACGGGCCCCGAATACCAGCTTATCGACAACGAGGGCTGGGAGAAAGTCAATGCCCCGGCCAAACTCGAGCAGTGGCAGAAACTGGGCGTGGACTACGCCATGCACCTGCCCGACCCCGACTCGCTTTTCGTCAATCCGCAGGGCGAGTGGAACAATTCGCGCATCGTCTTCGACAACGGCCATGTCGAGCATTGGCTCAACGGCCACAAGATCCTCGAATTCGAGGCGTGGACGGACGACTGGTTCGCCCGCAAGCACAGCGGCAAATGGGAAATGGCCCCCGAGTACGGACTGGCCGACCGCGGAGTTATCTGCCTGCAGGATCACGGCTCGCCCGCCTCGTTCCGCAACCTGAAAATCAAGGAGCTGCCCCGCAAGGCCGGCCGCGAGGTCGAGCTGTTCAACGGCAAGGATTTGACGGGCTGGGAGGCCTACGGAACGGAGAAGTGGTATGTCGACAAGGACGGCAACCTGGTTTGCGAGAGCGGCCCCGACAAGCAGTACGGCTACCTCGCCACGCGCGAATATTATAATGATTTCGACCTGACGCTCGAATTCAAGCAGCTCGCCAACGGCAACTCGGGCGTCTTCTTCCGCTCGTTCGTCGAGCCGCCCGTGAAGGTGCACGGCTGGCAGTGCGAAGTGGCCCCCAAAGGGTTCGACACGGCGGGCATCTACGAGTCCTACGGCCGCGGCTGGCTGGTGCAGATTCCCGATGAAAAGGAGAATATCCTCAAGGAGGGACAGTGGAACACGCTGCGCCTGAAGGTGCAGGGCGACCGCGTCCGGACGTGGCTCAACGGCGAGCAGATGGTCGACATCACCGATGCGAAGATCGGCGCCGCCCAGGGCCGCATCGCGCTCCAGATTCACGACGGCGGCGGGATTAAAGTCCTCTGGCGCAACCTCCGCCTGACAACCTTGTAACCAACACTAACCTGAAAAGCATATGAGTACCCGCAGAAATTTCCTGAAAACCTTAAGCGGCATGGCGGTACTGACCGTCGTCCCGCGCCACGTGCTCGGAGGCCCGAAATTCGTGGCGCCGAGCGACCAGCTTACCAAGGGCATCATCGGCGTCGGCGGCATCGGCAAGAGCAGTTACCACTTTACCAGCGGCAAGGAGTGCCGCCTGGTGGCCGTCTGCGACGTCGACCGCAAGCACCTCGAAAGCGCGGTCGCGCTGGGTAGGAAGAAATTCAACGAAACCCTGCAAACGTACCACGATTTCCGCGATTTGATCGCCGACCCCAATATCGACATCGTGCATATCGCCACGCCGCCTCACTGGCACGGCATCATGGCCGTCGAGGCCGCCAAGGCCGGCAAGGACATCTGGTGCGAGAAACCCATGACGCGCACCATCGGCGAGGGCAAGCGCCTGGTCGAAGCCGTGAAACGCAACAACCGGATTTTCCGCCTGAATACGTGGTTCCGCTTCAAGGATACGTTCTACGGGCTGGGCACCACGGTCGAGCCGCTCAAGAAACTGATCGACAGCGGACTGCTCGGTTGGCCGCTCAAGGTGACCATCTCCGGCACGACCGGCTTCACCTGGAAGTTCTTCTGGGTGGGCAGGGAGAACCTCGCGCCGCAGCCCGTTCCCTCGGAACTGGATTACGACATGTGGCTCGGCCCGGCTCCCTGGAAACCCTACAACCAGCACCGCGTGCACCAGACTTTCCGCGGTTACTGGGATTACGACGGCGGCGGCCTGACGGACATGGGCCAGCACTACATGGATCCCGTCCAGTACCTGCTGGGCAAGGACGAAACCTCGCCCGTGAAGATCGAGGTCGACGCACCCGAGCAGCACCCCGACGCCGTGGGTATCTGGCACAAAATCGTCTATACGTACGACGACGGCTGCCAGATTGTCCTCGAGGGCGAGGGCTTCGAGAGCAAGGGCGATACGCCCTATATCGAGGGCCCGCTGGGCAAGGTCTACAAGGGCTTCCGCTGCACGATTCCCGACGTCATGGAGAAACTGGCCGAAATGCCCGACCCGGCTCCGCAGAACACCGATTTCTTGGAATGCGTGCGCACGCGGCGCAAATTCGCGCTCGACGAGCAGATCGGTCACCGCAGCTCGACGCTCGTCAACCTGGGCGCCTGCGCCCTGCGGCTGAACCGCACCCTGCATTTCGATCCCGACAAGCAACTTTTCATCGGCGACGATGCCGCCAACCGACTGGTCGACCAGCCGATGCGCGGCCCGTGGCATATTTAGCACCTGTGTTATGAAAAAGATAATCACACGACTCATCCTATTGGGCGCTATGGCCGCCCTGCTGCCCGCAGGAGCTGCCGCCCAACAGCTCGACGCGCGCCAGCGCACCATGGAAACCATCGTTTCCGACGGCCTCGCACAGCTTCCGGCTCCCGACGGAACCGTTTTCAATCAGGTTATGGGCGAACTCGCCGCCACCGGGAGCCAGGGCGTCGAAATGATTGCCGCCATGCTCGTTCCCGCCGACAAGGGCAAGAACGCCACGTTCGAATACGCCTTGAACGGCATTGCAGCCTATGTGACCGACCCGGCGCACGAAGCGCTGCGTCCCGAAGTGCGCAAGGGGCTGCTCACGGCGCTCGACCGTTGTACGGACAATGCCAACCGGGCTTTCCTTTTCTCGCAGCTGCAGTTTTGCTCGACGGCCGCCGATGCCGAAGCGTTCGTACGCTACCTGGACGATTCTTACCTCTCCGATTACGCCCTCCGGGCGCTGATTTCGACTCCCGGCACCGAGCAGATACTGCTCGCGCAGGCCCGCAGGGAGGGCCTCGCCCCGGAACGGAAACGCGCACTGGCCTATGCTTTTGCCGAGAAACGGATGACTGAAGCCGAACCGCTGCTCGCGCAGTGGCTCGTCGGCGCCGATGCGGCGACGGCCGAACAGGTGTATAATGCATTGGCTGTCTGCGGTTCGCGTGCGTCGATCAAGCCGCTGGCCGCTGCTGCGGCCGGCATCGGCTACGGCTGTGACAGAACCGGTGCCACGGACGCTTACCTGCGCCTGCTGGCAAGACTTGCCGCCGCAGGCGATGCACAGGCCGTGAAAGCCGCCAAAGGGCTGCTCAAATGCGACCTTACGTATGTCCGGGGCGCCGCACTGGGGATTCTCGTCGATGCGCTCGGCGCTGAAAAGACGATGCCCTACGTGCTGAAAGCCGTCAAGGACGGCCCGGCGGAGTACCGCTACGCCGCCCTCCAGTCGCTGGGCAAGGGCAGCGACAACCTGTTCGCACAGCTTGCCGCCGGCATGCCCCGCTACGATGCCGGGGCGCAGGCCGCCGTTATCGCTTGGCTGGGTGAGCGCGGCGCCGTGTCGCAGAGCGATGCAATCACGGC
>NZ_CABMQJ010000082.1 GCF_902388705.1 uncultured Alistipes sp. | reverse complement strand
GTGATGCGGCTCGCGGCCGAAAAACGGGCGCCGATACTGCCCATAGACTCGGAGCACTCGGCGATTTTCCAGTGCCTCGCGGGCGAGCAGTCGCCCATACGGCGGCTTATCATCACATGCAGCGGCGGCGCATTCCGCGACCTGCCGCGCGAGCGGCTGGCCGACGTCACCGTCGAACAGGCGCTGCGCCACCCCCAGTGGGACATGGGCGCAAAGATTACAATCGACTCCTCGACGCTCGTGAACAAGGGATTCGAGGTAATCGAGGCACACTGGCTGTTCGGCACCCCGGCGGAAAAAATCTCCGTCCTGCAACACCCGCAATCGATTGTCCACTCGATGGTCGAGTTCGAGGACGGGGCCATCAAAGCCCAGCTGGGCACGCCCGACATGCGCATGCCCATCAGTTTCGCACTGCTGTATCCCCGCCGTGCGAACCGTCCCGGCGAACGCTTCGACTTCATGAGCCACCCGCAACTGACCTTCGCCGAAATCGACCGCACCAAATACCCGGCGCTGGAAATCGCCTACGACTGCCTGCGTCGCGGCGGCACGGCGGCCTGTACGATGAACGGCGCCAACGAAGTGGCCGTGGCTGCGTTCCTCGGCCGCAAATGCGCATGGCTGGACATCGTGCGCGCAATCGAATACGCCCTGGCGCGCGCCGCATTCGCCGCCGCCCCCACCCTGGAGGATTACGCCGCAGCGAACGAAGAGGCCCGGAAACTCTCCGCCGAATTTTTAGCTTTGTAACAACAAGACGACATGGATATTTTAATCAGAATCATTCAATTTTTCCTCTGCTTCACCATTCTGGTGGGCATTCACGAAATGGGGCATTTCATCATGGCGCGGGTTTTCAAAATCCGCGTCGAAAAGTTCTATATCTTTTTCGACCCGTGGTTTTCGCTCTTCAAGTTCAGGCGGGGCAATACCGAGTACGGCCTGGGGTGGCTGCCGCTGGGCGGCTATGTCAAAATCGCCGGCATGATAGACGAGTCGATGGACAAGGAGCAGATGAAACAGCCCGTAAAGGAGGACGAATTCCGCGCCAAACCCGCATGGCAGCGTTTTCTGGTGATGATTGCCGGCGTGGTGATGAACGTCCTGCTGGCCATCGTCATCTACTGCGGCGTCTGCTACACCTGGGGTGACAACTACTTCTCGAACGAGGATGCGCACTGGGGCTACAACTTCAACGACGCCGCGCACAAACTCGGGTTCCACGACGGCGACAAAATCGTTTCGGTGGACGGCCGGGCCGTCGACAACATCAACAACATCCTCAATTCGCTCATCCTGACCGAGGGCGACCGCAAAGTCGTCGTCGAGCGCAACGGCCGCGAGGTGGAACTGACCCTTCCGCTGGGCGAGCTCATCGCAATGCGGCAGGCCAAGGGGTACGAGGATTTCCTGACGCTGCGGTTTCCGTTCCTGGTGGACAGCGCGGTCTACGACTCGGCATCGGCTTTGCGGCACGGGGACGAAATCATCGCCGTAAACGACTTGCGCGGCGCGGAGTACCCCGCCTACCAGCAGTACCTCAAGGCCCACGCCGGACAGCAGGTGAACCTCACCGTCAAACGCGAGGGCGACATGCTGCTGGAGATGACGCTGCCCGTATCCGACGAGGGCAAGCTGGGCGTCATGGCGCTCAATCCCTACACGCTCCGCACGCAGGAGTACACGTTCCTGGAGGCGATACCGGCAGGCATCCGCAAGGCCGGCAACATGATATCTTCCTACTGGGAACAGCTGAAGATGATCGTGCAGCCCAAAACCAAGATGTACGAGGAGCTGGGCGGCTTCATCGCCATCGGCAGCATCTTCCCGGGCGACTGGAACTGGGAGGATTTCTGGCTCAAGACGGCATTCCTGTCGATTATCCTCGCCATCATGAACATCCTGCCGATTCCGGGACTGGACGGAGGCCATGCGATTTTCACATTCTGGGAAATGGTCACGGGCCGCAAGGTCAGCGACAGGATACTGGAGGGCGCGCAGTACGTCGGTCTGTTCATCATCCTCTTCCTGCTGCTGTACGCCAACGGAAACGACATATACAGGTTCTTCATTAAATAGACGCAAAGGGGCATGACCGAGCTGGAGAAAATGCGCAGTGCGCTTCCTTACGATTTTTCGAGCCCCGAACTGCAGCGGAGCTTCGCTGCGGGACACCGGAATGCCGAGCGGTTCAACCGCACCGACGCCGACGACCCCGCAGGGCGCGCCGAGGCACTCGCCGCCCTGATCCCGGGCATCCCGGCTTCGGCATGCATCATGCCGCCGTTCTTCTGTGACCACGGACACGGCATCCGCCTGGGCGAGGAGGTCTTCGTCAACGCCAACTGCACGTTCCTCGATTCGGGAACGATTACCATCGGCGCCCGCACCAAAATCGGCCCCAACTGCCAGCTCTACACGCCGCAGCACCCGCTCGACTACGCCGAACGCCGTGCGCCCGTGGAAACGGGCCATCCGATTACCATCGGCGAAGACTGCTGGCTCGGCGGGGGCGTAATCGTCTGCCCGGGCGTAACAATCGGCGACCGCTGCATCATCGGCGCGGGAAGCGTCGTGACACGGGATATTCCCGCCGACTCGCTGGCCGCCGGAAACCCGGCGAAAGTAAAACGAAAAATCAGGTGACGATGGACGAACGGTTGACAGCGTGCGCCGCAGCGTTGCGGCGGCACCATTTCGAAGTGGAAGTCGTCGGCGACAGACACGAGGCATTCGCGGTGATGAAAGCCGCCGTCGAGGCCGCACACCCGCAGGTGGCGTCGTTCGGCGACTCGGAAACCATGCATGCCACGGGCATCGTCGAATGGCTGCGCGGCGACGAACGCTTTAGGCTGCTCGACGGATTCGACCCGGCGATGAGCTACCCCGAGCGGCTCGAGGTGCGCCGGCAGGCGCTGATGTCCGACCTCTTCATCACGGGTGTCAACGCCATAACCACGGAGGGGACGCTCCACTGGCTGGACAAGGTGGGCAACCGCATCGCCCCCGTGGCGTTCGGGCCCCGCAAGGTGATTATCGTCGCAGGGCGCAACAAAATCGTCGCCGACCGCAGCCGGGCCGAGGAGCGTATCCGTACGATTGCCGCGCCGCAGAACGTTGCGCGCCACCCGGGTTTCCGCACGCCCTGCGCCACAACCGGCGTCTGCTCGGACTGCAATTCGCCCGACCGCGTCTGCAACACCCGGATGGAGATGCAGCGCTGCTGGCCCGCGGGCCGCGTACTGGTGGTACTGATAGACGAAGAACTGGGACTTTAACGGATTGACCATGAAAATACTGAAATACATAACGGCACTCGTCCTGCCGGCGGCACTGGCGGCCTGCGGAGAGAAATCGGAAGTCTTTTACACGACCTCCTATCCGGTGATCCGCATCGAGGCGGTGGTCACGCTGGCGGAAACCGCGCCGGCCCCCACGGCGGAAGAGCCGGGAAACTCCGACCCCGAAGACCCGAATCCCGGGGAGCCGGAAGATCCGGTTATCCAGCAAATCCGCGACAAGGTGACAGCCGAAGCGCCCGTACAGGCAGGCGGCAGCTACAAACTCTATTTCTCGCTCCACAACGGCGGACGGCTGCAGGTATGGCCAAGCGCCGACGCCGACCCCGTCGCGGGAGCGTTCCTCAAGGAGCCCGACAAACAGGACCAGCTCCGGTTCCTGTACGGCGACCAAGCCTATACCTGCACGGCGACCTATTACCTCGAGGAGGGCGACATCAGCCGGGTTGTGCTGGTAACCGACCTGACGGAGCAGTACAGGGAACTCTACCCTGCGGCGAACATCACCCAGGTGGCGCGCCGCGAATACACGTCGCTCCCCTACTAAAGCGGCATCCGGGCCGTAGCCGGCCACGGCCGGCGCCCCATGCAAACTATCAACTGACGAAAACGACACCCAGATGGCAAAAGTCAAAAAGGCATATTTCTGCAAGAACTGCGGGTTCGAAGCCCCCAAGTGGCTGGGGCGCTGTCCCTCATGCGGCGAGTGGAACACCTTTACCGAAGAGATTATCGCCCGCGAGAGCGGCTCGATACCGGCTGCCGTCACCGGGCCCCTGCCCGCAGCGAAGCCGCAGCGCGTGCGCGACATCCGCGACAGCGAGCACCGGCGCATCGACATCGGCAACAACGAAGTCAACCGCGTGCTGGGCGGCGGCATGGTTCCCGGGTCGCTGATTCTGCTGGGCGGAGAGCCGGGCATCGGCAAATCCACGCTGTCGCTGCAAATCGCGCTGGCGGCGAACGGGCTGAAAACGCTCTATGTCTCGGGCGAGGAGTCGGCCGAGCAAATCAAGATGCGCGCGGCCCGCATCGGCATCGGCAACGACGAATGCCTGATTTATCCCGAAACGCTGCTGGAGAACATCGTCAGCCAAATCGGCGAGCACCGGCCCGACCTGGTAATCATCGACTCGATACAAACCATCTATACCGACCTGCTGGACTCGTCGGCAGGCAGCGTGTCGCAGATACGCGAATGCGCCGCGACGCTTTTGAAATACGCCAAATCGACCGGCACATCGATTTTCATCATCGGCCACATCACCAAGGACGGCACCATCGCCGGGCCCAAAATCCTGGAACACATCGTCGACGTCGTGCTGCAGTTCGAGGGCGACAGCAACAACATCTACCGCATCCTGCGGGGCATCAAGAACCGTTTCGGCGCGACGTTCGAAATCGGCGTGTTCGAAATGCTCGACAGCGGGCTGCGCGGGGTCGACAATCCGTCGGAGATACTGCTGACGCACTACGAGGAGCCTTTGAGCGGCATCGCCGTGGGCGCCTCGGCCGACGGCGTGCGCCCCTACCTGATTGAGGTGCAGGCGCTGGTAAGCGGCGCGGCGTACGGCACGCCGCAGCGCACGGCGACGGGATTCGACACCAAGCGCATGAGCATGCTGCTGGCCGTACTGGAAAAACGCGTGGGGATGAAGATGTTCCAGAAAGACGTATTCCTGAATTTCGCCGGCGGCTTCAAGGTCGCCGACCCGGGGCTCGACCTCGCGGTCGTGGCGGCTGTTATCTCCTCCTACTACGACCGCCCCGTCGCCGAGGGGGTTTGCTGCGCGGGTGAAATCGGCCTGTCGGGCGAAGTGCGTCCCGCACCCCGCACCGAACAGCGCATCAGCGAAGCCGCACGGCTGGGTTTCAGGCGCATCGTCGTTTCGGGCTACCTCGGCAAGGGAGCCAAACGCCCCAGGGGAATCGAAGTCGTCACGATAAACAGCATCGACCAACTGCCCCGGGCGCTCTTTCTGGAATAAATTTTGCTCTTGCTCCGGTAAAAAGAGTAAGAAATGCAAAAGCGAATCGTAGTACTGGGCGGAGTGGGATTTATCGGCACGCATCTCTGCCTGCGCCTTCTGGAAGAAGGGCACGAAGTTTTCTGTGTCGATATCCGCGATGCCGTGAATTCGCCCCTGCTGCGCAACGTGCTCCAGCATCCCCTGTTCCGGTATGTCCATCATAACATCATCAACGGTTTCAGCATCCGCTGCGACGAAATATACAACCTCACATCGCCGTCGCGCGTACGCTACAACAAGGCGCTGCCGGTCGAAACGCTGAAAATCAACCTGCAGGGGACGATCAACACGCTCGACACCGCGCGCACGGAATATGCACGCGTGGTATTCGCATCGACGGGCAACGTTTACGGGGCGGGTTACCGCGACCCGGCCACCGACCCGGGAAGCTGCTGCTCCGACCATTACATCCTGGGCGAAGGCAAACGCGTCGCCGAAGCGCTTCACAGGGCCTACAACGCCGAATTCGACGTAGACACGCGCATCGCACGGATTTACAACACCTACGGCAGCGGTGCCGATTTGATGGACCAGCGCGTCGTGATGAAGATGGTCACGGCGGCATTGCAGAACCGCGATATCGTCATCTACGGCAGCGGCGAGCAGTTACGGACGTTCTGCTGGGTGGACGACATCGTCGACGGGCTCGTACGGCTGATGGAAGCGCCGCCGTCGGGAACGACACGCACCGTGAACCTGGGCAGCAACCACGAGATTTCAATCAGCGATTTGGCCGGGAAAATCATCGCACTGACGGGAAGCCGCTCGAAAATCGTACACGCCGGCGCCCGGCCGGACGACGCACGCCGGTGCACGCCCGACATCTCGGCGGCCCGGCGCGAGCTGGACTGGACACCCCGCACACCGCTTGCCGAGGGACTTCGCCGCACGATCAGCTACGCAGAAAAGGAACTGTCGGCCCGGGCCTATGCAGACCCGACATGGGCGGAAATGAATTAACGGAAAATTATGACAACACTCGAATTTGACAAGATTATCTGGCGTGATGCGCTGACATTCGTCGACTTCTTCGCCACCTGGTGCGGGCCCTGCAAGATGATGCACCCCGTGGTGGACATGTTCCAGAAAGAGATGAACGGACGCGCGGACGTCTACAAAGTGGATATCGACGACCGCAACATGCTGGATGTGGTACACCGCTACAACATCATGTCGGTACCGACGCTCATGTTCTTCCGCCGCGGCGAAGTGCTGTGGCGCGAAAGCGGCCGCGTGGGCTACGAACACCTGCTGGAGGTGCTGAATAAGCTCGAAAAACGCGAGCAGACAGGGGTATTCTGAATCTGAAAAGGGGGCTATGCCTCCAGACGCCAGGCGAGCTCCTCGTGGACGAAGTCCTCGGCAGGGAGCTTTCCCAGAGAGCCGGCTGCGCGGAGTACCGCCTGCCGGTTCTCTTCGTTTTGCATCCCCACAGCCGCCAGCAGGGCCACGGCGCCGTGCGCCGCAAGATGGGCCGCATAGGGAGCCACTCCCGCATCGTCCGGCGCGGGGTCGCCAGCC
>NZ_CABMQJ010000081.1 GCF_902388705.1 uncultured Alistipes sp. | reverse complement strand
GGGTGTGGGACTCGGGACGCATGGACTCGGACGGGATGCTGGTGCGTTATGCCGGCCCGAAACTCGAGCCGTTCACCCGGTATTACTGGGCCGTGACGGTGTGGGATAAGGACTATGCGCGCTGCTCGTCGGAGGTCGCGGCGTTCGAAACCGGCATGATGGGAATCGAAAACTGGCAGGGCTGCTGGATCAGCGACCACCGCGACATGAATTACAAGCCCGCGCCCTATTTCCGCAAGGAGTTCGCCGTGGGCAAGGCCGTGAAATCGGCCCGCGCCTACGTTGCGGCCGCCGGGTTGTACGAACTCCATATCAACGGACAAAAGATCGGCGACCACCGCCTCGACCCGATGTACACGCGCTTCGACCGCCGGAACCTCTACGTCACGTACGACGTGACGCCGCAGCTGCAGAACGGCGCCAACGCCGTGGGCATCCTGCTGGGCAACGGCTGGTACAATCACCAGTCGGGCGCCGTGTGGAACTTCGAGCGGGCGCCGTGGCGCAACCGCCCGGCCTTCTGCCTCGATCTGCATATCGAATATGCCGACGGAACGCGCGAGGTGGTCAAATCCGACCTCGACTGGCGCACCTCGGGCGGGCCGCTGGTGTTCAACAGCATCTACACCTCGGAGCATTACGACGCGCGGCTCGAACAGCCCGGATGGAGTGCGCCCGGTTTCGACGACTCGGCCTGGGAGGGGGTGATGTACCGCAGCGCGCCGTCGCAGAACGTCACGGCGCAGCAGACTGTGCCCATCCGCAACGTCACCCAATACAGGCCGCGCAGCGTGCGCAAACTGGACGGGAAGAGTTACCTCTACGATTTCGGCCAGAACATGGCGGGCGTTACCAAGCTGAAAATAAAGGGCGAGGCCGGGACGGAGCTGCGGCTGGTGCATGCCGAACGGCTGCGCGAAGACGGACATGTCGACCTGTCGAACATCGACGTTTACTTCCGCCCGACGGACGACAGCGATTTGTTCCAGACCGACGTGGTGATTTTGAGCGGCCGCGACGACGAATTCATGCCCAGGTTCAACTACAAGGGATTCCGCTATGTCGAAGTGGTCGCCGACCGGCCGGTGGAGCTGACGGCGGAGAACCTGACGGCCTATGCCATGCACAGCGACGTGCGGCCCGCAGGGCGGATCGAAACGTCGAGCGAGCTGGTGAACAAATTGTGGGATGCGACCAACAAGGCGTACCTCTCGAACCTGATGGGGTATCCGACCGACTGCCCGCAGCGTGAGAAGAACGGCTGGACGGGCGACGGCCACCTGGCCATCGAAACGGCGCTGTACAACTACGACGGCATCACGGTCTACGAAAAGTGGCTGGCCGACCACCGCGACGAGCAGCAGCCCAACGGCGTGCTGCCCGACATCATCCCGACGGGCGGCTGGGGCTACGGCACGGCCAACGGGCTGGACTGGACGAGCACCATCGCCATCATTCCGTGGAACCTCTACCTCTTCTACGGCGATACCAAACCGTTGGAGGATTGCTATGAAAATATCAAGCGTTATGTCGATTACGTCGATCGCCGGAGTCCCGGGCACCTGACGTCGTGGGGCCGCGGGGACTGGGTGCCCGTCCGTTCGCAGTCGTCGCTGGAGCTGACCTCGTCGGTCTATTTCTACGTCGACGCCACGATTCTCGCCCGCGCCGCCGCCCTGTTCGGCCGGGAGGCCGACCGGGAGCATTATGCGGCGCTGGCCGGGAAGATTCGCAAGGCCGTCAACGACAAATACCTCGACCGTGCCACGGGTATCTACGCCAGCGGCACGCAGACCGAATTGAGCGTCCCCCTGATGTGGGGCGTCGTGCCGGAGGAGCTGACCGGCAAGGTCGCCGGCAATCTCGCCCGCAGGGTCGAAGAGGCCGGATTCCACCTCGACGTGGGGGTGCTGGGCGCCAAAGCCATCCTCAATGCGTTGAGCGAGAACGGCTATGCCGACGTGGCCTGCAAGGTCGCGATGCAGGATACCTATCCCTCGTGGGGGTGGTGGATTGTGAACGGCGCCACGACGCTGCTCGAGAACTGGAACCTCGAAGCCACGCGCGACATTTCGGACAACCATATGATGTTCGGCGAGATCGGCGGCTGGTTCTTCAAGGGGCCGGGGGGCATCAAACCCGACCCCGAAGCGCCCGGGTTCAAACATATCCTGCTGCGGCCGAACTTCGTCGGGGTCGATGCTTTCGAGGCTTCGCACGACGCGCCCTGCGGGCGAATCGTGTCGGCGTGGAAACGCAAGGGGAATACGGTGACTTACCGGGCCGAAATCCCGGCCAACAGCACCGCCACGCTCTACCTTCCGGCGAACGTGAGCGGCGAAAAGGTGCGTTCGCTCGGGGCCGGAAGCCATACCCTGACGCTGAAAATCGCGAAATAGACGCCTGCGGCCCGCGTGCCGGGCCACGAGCGTGCCGGGAATTCCTCCCCGGGCCGGATCGGCTTCGGGGCGGGTTTCGGCGAGAGAATCACTGCAACAACTTAAATTGCGAATACGATGAACAAACTATCGAAACTGCTCCTGCTGCCGCTGGCGTTCCTGCCGCTGGCAGGTCACGGCGCGGCTCCCGGCGCTGCCCGCTCCGCACTTGCGGCCGGATTCGTCACGCCGCCCGACTCGGTACAGACCTCGGTCTACTGGTACTGGCTTTCGGGCAACGTATCCAAGGCGGGTGTGGAGAAAGACCTCGAGGCGATGAAGCGCGTGGGCATCAACCGCGCATTTATCGGCAACATCGGCCTCGGGGAGATGGCGACGCCCTACCGACCCGTCCGGCTCTTTACGGACGAATGGTGGGAGGTTACCCATGCGGCGCTCAGGAAAGCCTCGGAGCTGGGAATTGAAATCGGGATGTTCAACAGTCCCGGCTGGAGCCAGGCCGGAGGCCCGTGGATCGGGCCGGAGCAGGCGATGCGTTACCTGGCCTCGGTGAAGAAGCGCGTTACGGGCGGGCGGAAGGTCGATTTGCTGCTGGAGAAACCCGCCGCCGATTTCCAGGACGTGCGGGTTATCGCCTACCCCTGTCCGGCGCAGGCAGGCAGGGCGCTGACGGCGGCCGACACCCGCGTCGCATCGGCATCCCAGGCCGGCGAACTGCAAAACCTGATTGACGGCGACCCTGCGACGGAGGTGATTTTCGACGGTACGGCGGAGGTCGCGTTCGACTTCAAGGCCGACGCCGACCTCGACCTGCGCAATATCACCGTGTGGCCGGCTCACCGTCCGATTCGGGCGGCGGTCGAGCTGCTGGCGAAAGGGGCGGACGGCTACCGGACGGTCGCGTCGTTCGAAATCGACCGCTCGAATCCCAACATCGAGGTCGGGTTCGACCCCTATGCACCGGTTGCAATCAGCGTGGACAAGGTCACGGGCCGCGAGTTCCGGCTCGTAGTCCGGGGTGCGGGCCGGGATACGGGTTTCAAGGAGGTGCTGCTCTCGTCCGAACCCCGTGTGGAGCGCTACGCCGAGAAGACCTTCGCCAAGATGTTCCAGACGCCGCTGCCTTACTGGGAGGAGTACCAGTGGCGCGACCAGCCCGTGCTGGACGATGCGTCGCTGGCTGTCGACCCCGCGAAAGTAATCGACATAACGGAATGCCTCGACGGCGACCGCCTGGTGTGGGAAGCCCCGGCGGGCGACTGGGTCGTCATGCGCACGGGAATGCGTCCCACGGGGATGCAGAACTCGCCCGCGGCGCCCGAGGGAACGGGCCTCGAGGTGGACAAGATGACTTCGGCCTACCTGCAGCACCATTTCGACGCCTTTATCGGCGAGGTGCTCCGCCGCATACCCGCCGAAGACCGGAAAACGTTCCGTGTGGTGGTGGCCGACAGCTACGAGAAAGGCGGGCAGAACTTCACGGATACGTTTTTTGCGGATTTCAGGGATAAGTTCGGCTACGACCCCCTGCCGTTCCTGCCCGTTTACGACGGCGTGGTAATCGGCAGCCAGGAGCTCTCCGACCGCTTCCTGTGGGACATGCGCCGCATGGCGGCCGACAAGCTGGCCTATGCGCATATCGGCGGCCTGCGCGAGATTGCGCACAAGTACGGACTGACGCTGTGGCTGGAGAACTACGGCCACTGGGGCTATCCGGGCGAGTTCCTGCAGTACGGCGGGCAGTCGGACGAGGTTGGCGGCGAGTTCTGGGGCGAGGGCTCGCTGGGCGACATCGAGAACCGCGCCGCTTCGTCGTGCGCCCACATCTACGGCAAGCGCAAGGTGTCGGCCGAGTCCTACACTTCGGCCGGGAATGATTTCGGACGCCATCCGGCGCTGGTCAAACCGCGCGGTGACCGCTTCTTTTCGGAGGGTATCAACAACACGCTGCTGCACGTCTACATCACGCAGCCGGGCGACGAACTGCCCGGCATGAACGCATGGTTCGGCACCGAATTCAACCGCAACAACACGTGGTTCTCGCATATGGATTTGTTCACCGCCTACCTCAAGCGGGTCAACTACATGCTGCAGCAGGGGCTCAATGTCGCCGACGCGGCCTACTTCATCGGCGAGGACGCCCCGAAGATGACCGGCATCACCGACCCGGCGCTGCCGAAAGGATACCAGTACGATTATATCAACGGCGAGGTGCTGCTCGAGCGCGCCTTCATCAAGGACGGCATGTGGACGCTGCCGCACGGGACGCAGTACCGGATACTGGTGCTGCCCAAGCTCACGACGATGCGCCCCGAGCTGCTCGCACGCCTGAAAACGCTCGTCGGTGAGGGCGGTGTCCTGCTCGGCCCTGCGCCGCAGCGCTCGCCGAGCCTCGAGGGCTATCCCGATGCCGATGCACGCGTGCGCCGGATGGCTGCGGAGCTCTGGGGCGGGGTCGACGGCAAGGCCGTGAAGGCCGTCCGCTACGGCAAGGGCGCCGTGCTCGACGGCATGACGATGGAGGAGGCGCTGGCCTATGTGGACTGCGTGCCCGACTGCGGAGTCCCGGCCGATGTGCCGGTGCTCTACGGGCACCGCGATACGGGCCGGGAGCAGATTTACTTCCTGACCAACCAGTCGGCGCAGCGAATCGGTTTCCCGTGTACGTTCCGCGTGACGGGCGCCGCGCCCGAATTGTGGGACGCCGTGACGGGGGCGATTCGTCCGCTGCCCGAATTTACGGACAACGGGAGGACGACGACCCTGCCGATGGTGCTGGAACCCAACCAGAGTGCGTTCGTCGTGTTCCGCGAGGGCGCTGCGGCCGCAGGCCGTGCACCCGGGGCGAAGAATTTCCCCGAGCCGGAGCGTGTCCGGACGCTGGACGGGACGTGGACGCTGACCTTCCAGCAGGGCCGGCGCGGCCCGGCGGAGCCCGTCGCGGTCGATGAACTGAAAGACCTGCGGCTCTCCGACGACGAGGCGATTCGTTACTTCTCGGGCAACGTCCGCTACGAAACCACCTTCACGCTCGATAAAAAGGAGATGCACGGACGGCTGTTCGCGGATACGGGCGAGGTCGGCGTGATGGCCAAAATCTATGTCAACGGCAAGTATGCCGGAGGCGTGTGGACGGCGCCCTACCGGGTCGATATCACCGATTTGGTGCGGAAAGGTAAAAACACCATCGCCATCGACGTCGTCAATACGTGGGTGAACCGCCTCGTCGGCGACAGCCGACTGCCCGAGGGCGAGCGGGGAACGTGGACGCTGAACAATCCGTGGCGTCCCGACTCGCAGCTGCAGCCCTCCGGACTGTACAATCCCGTGGTAATCGAAAGGGTGGGCGGACGATGAAACGGATAGCCCTGCTTGTGTTCCTGCTGGCGGCCGCGGCGGTCGCCAGCGGACAGGAAAACCTGCTGGAGAAAGGATTCGGGGGACGGGCCGCGGATGACGCGATTTCCCGGAAATACCTTACCCCGCTGCGGCTGGTGGCGCTGCCCGAAGCCTCGACGGCGGGGGTGGATAACGCCGGGGCCCTGCTCGGGCCTTTCGACGGGCAGCTTTCGGTCGGGACTCCGGACGTATGCCGCCTTTCGACCCGCGGGGGACGCGCGGCCTCGGTACTGCTGGATTTCGGCAAGGAGATTTACGGCGGAATCGAAATCGCCGCGGCGATACGTTCCGACCAGCGGGCGCTGAAAGTGCGCATCCGCTACGGCGAGTCCGTGAGCGAGGCGATGAGCGACGTCGGCGGCGATGCCCCGATGGCGAGCGCCACCAACGAGCATTCGCTGCGCGACTTCACGCTCGGCGTGCCGTGGCTCGGAACCGTCGAAACGGGGAATTCGGGCTTCCGCTTCGTGCGGATCGACCTGGTGGAACCCGATGCCGAACTGAACCTGAAATCGGTGCGGGGCATCCTCCGCTACCGCGATATTCCCTACCTGGGTTCGTTCCGCTGCGACGACGAACGGCTGACCCGTATCTGGGAGACGGGGGCCTACACCGTCCACCTGAATATGCAGGACTACCTGTGGGACGGGATAAAACGCGACCGGCTGGTCTGGGTCGGGGACATGCACCCCGAGGTGATGACCATTCAGAGCGTGTTCGGCGGCAACGGGGTCGTGCGCAAAAGCCTCGACCACGTGCGCGACAACACGCCGCTGCCCGGGTGGATGAACCACATAGCGGCCTATTCGATGTGGTGGGTGATCATCCACCGCGACCTATACCTGTACGGGGGCGACCTCGGCTACCTGCAGGCGCAGCAGGAGTATATGAAAGAGCTGTTCGCGGTGTTGGCCGCGAATATGGACGGCGACCGCGAGAACCTGCAGGGCGGGGCGCAGCGGCTGCTGGACTGGCCCACGTCGGAGATGCCCGGGGTGATACACGCCGGCTACCAGGCGCTGCTGGTGCGGACGATGGAGGCGGGCGTCGAAATCGGCGGCTGGCTCCGCGAC
>NZ_CABMQJ010000080.1 GCF_902388705.1 uncultured Alistipes sp. | reverse complement strand
CTGGCGCCGGTTGGGCCGACATCCTGCAGGCGCCTTGCGGCACATACCTCCGCACCTGTGCCGGCAATGGCGGTGCGGAGGTGCAGAAGGCCGCGCCTTTCCATGCCCCGTACGCCGTCCCATCCGGTCGTTCATGTCCCCGGCCGGTTTACGGTGTTGCGACGCCCTGCGGCCGATGCCGCATTTCCCGGGCTCCAGCCGTAAAAACGATGCACGGTTGCCGGAATCCGGCAACCGTGCATTCGCTACGCAGTATGATTGGCGTCGTATCGGCGCCGCTGTCATCCTTCGACCGCCTCGCGCCGGCGTTCGAAAAACTCGGGCTTGCTGCGGCGGATAAAGTCCACGACTTCGGCCAGGCCGTCCGAGAACTTCTCGAAATCCTCCTTGTATAGAAAAATCTTATGCCGATCGTAGGTGTAGTTCCCGTCGGGATTCTGCACCTTGCGGCTTTCGGTTATCGTCAGGAAATAATCGTCGCCGCGGGTTGCCCGCACGTCGAAAAAATAGGTGCGGCGGCCGGCTTTGACTGCTTTGGTCAGTATCTGATCTCCGTAGTCATCCGTATCCCTGCGGATTGTTGTTTGAGGTGTCATGGCGCAAGTGTTTTTGGGTTGTTTGTTTAAACGAATATAAACAAAATAACGGACAACTCCAAACTTCCGCCTATTTTTCAGGCTCCAACAAGGGCATTCCCTCCCGTTCCCAGTCGCGGAGAACCGCAACGGCACGCTTGTATGCCTCGTTTTGTGCCGGGTTCATCACACGGTAGAATCCGGACGTGTCGAAAAGCCGCTGCGCCACGAGCGCTTTGAGCTGGATCCGCATCAGCGGCGCGGAAGCCGCAAATCCCGCCTCGTCGAACTGCACGCCCCGCTGGCCGCCGAGCGCCGTAAGTTCGTCGAGCATCCCGTCGCCGACTTCGAACCCGGCGTCGAACGCTTCGAAAGCAGGGTAGGCCTTCGCCAGTGCTTCCCGTTCGCGATCCATGTAGGAAATAACGAATTCGTTGACCACGCCGCGGCGGATCAGATTGGCGTAGTAGGTCGAAAAACCGGCCGTGTCGGCTTCTATCTGCAGGTCGGGGCGGATGCCGCCACCGCCGTAAACCGTCCGCCCCGTACGCAGGGTGCGGTATTCCGGGGCTTCCGCATCGAGCGAATCGCGTACCGGGTCGTCGTAGCGGCGCAGGTGGTCGAGGTAGTATTCCCTGCGTTTGCCTTTCTCATAGGGCCGCTGGATGACACGGCCCGAAGGGGTGTGGTAGCGGGCTACGGTAATGCGTACCGCCGAACCGTCACCCAATCCGATCTGGCGCTGCACCAGCCCCTTGCCGAAACTGGGGCGGCCGATGACGATACCCCGATCCCAGTCCTGTACGGCTCCGGCGACGATTTCGCTGGCCGACGCCGAATTCTCGTCAATCAGCACGACCAGCCGTCCGTCGAGGTCTTCGCCGTTAGCGGGGGCGCTGAACGACATCGGAGGCACGGCGCGTCCCTCGGTCGACACGATAAGGGCACCCTTCGGCAGGAAGAATCCCGCCATCTCGACGGCCTGGTCGAGCAGCCCGCCGCCGTTTCCCCGCAAATCGAGAATCAGGCTCCCGGGGTTACCGAGTTTGCCGAACGCCTCGCGGAATTCCGGCATCGTGGTGCGGCCGAAGCGGTTGACCTTGATATATCCGACTCCGTCGGCCGCCATATAGGCCGCATCGACGGTGTTGAGCGGAATCTTGTCCCGTACGATTACGAAATGCAGCGGTTCGGGCTCCCCGTGGCGCACGACGTCGATTTCGACCTGCGTGCCAATCTTGCCGCGCAGGTGCTTGGGCACATCCGCCTGCTTGAATCCCACGGCATCCAGCGTGTCGATGCGCACGATGCGGTCGTTGGGCTGCACCCCGACCCGCTCGGCCGGGCCCCCGACAATCGTGTTGACCACGATAATCGTATCCCGCAGGATGTTGAATTCGACGCCGATGCCGCTGAACTCCCCGTCGAAGCTCTCCTGCACGCCTTTCATCTCGTCGGCCCCGATATAGGCCGAATGGGGGTCAAGCTCCTCGAGCATTCCGGTGATGGCGCTCTCGACGAGCGGCTGCATGTCCACGTCGTCGACATACAGCCCGTTGAGATAACGGTAAACCTGCGTCAGCTTCTGCAACTGCCGCGCAGCCCCGGCATCCTGCGCCGAAAGGGGCAGGACGAACAGGATTGCTGTAAACATAAGAAGCTTTCGCATAGCTTGTTGTGTTATTTATTTCAAGTATTCTACAATATCGGCGAATGCCACCTGCCGCTGCTCGCCCGAACGCATGTCCTTGACTGTCGCGGCCTGCGTTTCCAACTCCTGCGAGCCGACGATTACCACATAGGGAATCCCCCGGCGGTTGGCATACTCCATCTGCTTTTTCATCTTGCCGCAGTCGGGGTAAATCTCGGCCGCAATGCCGGCGTCGCGCAACGCCTTGAGCAGGCTGAGCGAGGCGGCCTCCTCCTCCGTGCCGAGGTTCGCAAAGAACACCCGCGTCGAGCAGTTCACCTCTTCGGGGAAGAGGTTGAGTCCCGTCATCACGTCGTAAATACGGTCGGCGCCGAACGAAATTCCCACGCCCGACATGTTGGGCATGCCGAAGATTCCGGTCAGGTCGTCGTAGCGACCGCCGCCGCAAATCGAGCCGATGGCGAAATCGAGCGCCTTGACCTCGAAAATCGCGCCCGTATAGTAGTTCAATCCCCGTGCCAGCGAGAGGTCGAGCTCCACGTCGAGCCCGATGCCGAGCCGCCCGACATAATCGAATACGGTTTCCATCTCCTCGATACCTTTCAGTCCCGTTCCGGAAACAGCCAGCACTTCACGCAACTTTGTGAGTTTTTGTGCATTGTCGCCACTTAACTCGAGTATCGGTTGCAGTTTGTCGATTGCCTCCTGGCGAAGCCCGCGCTCCAACAGCTCGGCCTTCACGTTCTCGAGCCCGATTTTCTCGAGCTTGTCGATGGCCACCGTAATATCCATCATCTTGTCGGCATGGCCGATGGCTTCGGCAATCCCGAACAGGATTTTACGGTTGTTCATCTTGAGCAGTACGCGGATGCCCAGCGCACGGAATACCCGCTCGACAATCTCGACCAATTCGACCTCGCACAGCAGCGAGCGGGTGCCTATCACGTCGACGTCGCACTGGTAGAACTCGCGGTAGCGGCCTTTTTGCGGCCGGTCGGCACGCCATACGGGCTGTATCTGGTAACGCTTGAACGGAAACGTCAGTTCGCCCTGGTGCTGCACGACATAGCGGGCGAAGGGCACCGTAAGGTCGTAACGCAGCCCCTTTTCGCAGATTTTCGACGCCTGCCGCACCTCGTCGTCCGACAATCCCGCGGCATAGTCGCCCGAATTGAGGATTTTGAAGAGCAGTTTGTCGCCCTCGTCGCCGTACTTGCCCAGCAGCGTCGAGAGGTTCTCCATCGAGGGGGTTTCGAGCGGCGCGAATCCGTAGGTGCGGAACACGCCCCTGATTGTATCGAAGATATACTGGCGGCGCATCATCTCCGCGGGGGAGAAGTCGCGCGTACCCTTGGGTATGGACGGTTTTTGTGCCATTACAGCCGTATGCAGACTTTATACTCCTGCGCCGGAGTTCTATCGTTGGGCCGGAAATGTCCGGTATTACTCCATTAACTTCTTGTATTTCACGCGGTGGGGCTGCACGTCGCCGCCCTGCGCCTTTTTCCACTCCTCGTACTCGCTGTACGAGCCCTCGTAGAAGACCACTTTCGAATCGCCCTCGAACGAGAGGATATGCGTGGCGATACGGTCGAGGAACCAGCGGTCGTGGGAGATTACCACGGCGCATCCCGCGAAGTTCTCGAGGCCCTCCTCCAATGCACGCAGCGTGTTGACGTCGATGTCGTTGGTCGGCTCGTCCAGCAGCAGGACGTTGCCCTCTTCCTTCAGCGCCAGCGCCAGGTGCAGGCGGTTGCGCTCGCCGCCCGAGAGCATGCCGCATTTCTTCTCCTGGTCGGCGCCCGAGAAGTTGAAGCGCGCCACGTATGCGCGGGCGTTCACCTGCCGGTTGCCGAGCATAATCAGGTCGGCGCCGCCCGAAATGACCTCGTAGACGCTCTTTTCGGGGTCAATCGACTTGTGCTGCTGGTCCACATAAGCCAGCTTCACGGTGGGGCCCACGCGGAACGAACCGCTCGTAGGCTCTTCCAATCCCATAATCATGCGGAAGAGGGTGGTCTTACCCGTACCGTTGGGGCCGATGACGCCCACGATGCCTGCGGGCGGCAGCGAGAAGTCGAGGTGTTCGTACAACACGCGGTCGCCGAAGGCTTTCGACACGTCGTGCGATTCGATTACCACGTCGCCCAGGCGCGGCCCGTTCGGAATGAATATTTCGAGTTTTTCTTCCTTTTGCCTGGCATCCTCGTTCATCATCTTGTCGTAGGCCGAAAGACGGGCTTTCGACTTGGCGTGGCGCCCCGAAGGCGACATGCGCACCCACTCCAGCTCGCGCTCGAGGGTCTTGCGGCGCTTCGACTCCTGCTTCTCCTCCATGGCCATGCGGGTGGTTTTCTGGTCGAGCCAGCCCGAATAGTTGCCTTTCCACGGAATACCCTCGCCGCGGTCGAGTTCCAGTATCCAGCCCGCCACGTTGTCGAGGAAATAGCGGTCGTGGGTCACGGCGATTACCGTACCCTTGTACTGCTGCAAATGCTGCTCGAGCCAGTCGATCGACTCGGCGTCGAGGTGGTTGGTCGGCTCGTCCAGCAGCAGCACGTCGGGCTGCTGCAACAGCAGGCGGCACAGGGCCACGCGGCGGCGCTCACCGCCCGACAGCACTTTCACCGACTGCTCCGGATCAGGACAGCGCAGGGCGTCCATCGCGCGTTCCAGCACGCTGTCCAGCTCCCAGCCGTCGACCTGGTCGATTTGCTCGTACAGCTCGCCCTGCCGTTCGATGAGTTTCGCCATCTGATCGTCGTCCATCGGCTCGCAGAGTTTCATGTTGATTTCTTCGTACTCCTTGAGCAGCGCTACGGTTTGGGCGCAGCCCTCTTCGACCACCTCGCGGACGGTCTTCGAATCGTCGAGCTTGGGTTCCTGCTCGAGGTAACCCACCGTATAGCCCGGAGAGAAGACCACTTCGCCCTGGAAATTCTTGTCGATGCCTGCAATGATTTTCATCAGCGTCGACTTACCCGAGCCGTTCAGGCCGATGATGCCGATTTTCGCGCCGTAGAAAAAAGAGAGGTAGATGTTGTTGAGCACCTTTTTCTGGTTGGTGAACGTCTTGCTTACGCCCACCATCGAGAAGATGATTTTTTCGTCTGCCATATATTTTCAGTTCTGTTTTTTCAGATTCTGACAAAGATACAACAGAATGGCGAAATTCAGAAATAAAAGGCGAAAAATAGCGTATCTGCCGTGCATCCGGCAGTCCGGCCGCCTGTGCGGCAAGGGCCCTCGGCCCCGGCATCGCGGAAAATGTCCGGCATGGCGACTGCCGCCGTCCGGCCCTTTCCGGCATGAAAGACGCGCCGGCCGATGCCACCGGCGACACTCCCCGCCCGGCATTCCCGAACTGGCCGGCAGCGGTAAAAAGCAAGCCCCGGCCACTGGGGCCGGGGCATTTTCCGGAACAGCAGGGTGCGCGGCGCGGATAACCGCCCGGCACGCAAGCCGCATCCGACTAATAGTTCTCTTTCTTGGGCTCGAAGTAAGCCTGCGGATGCTTGCACGCGGGGCAGAGTTTCGGAGCCTCCTCGGCTTCGATAACGAAACCGCAGTTGCGGCACTGCCACCAGATTTTGCCGTCGCGCTTGAAGAAGTTACCGTCCGTCAGGCGGCTCAACAACTTCAGGTAGCGGCGCTCGTGCTCGGCCTCGACGGTGGAAATCATCTTGAATGCCGTAGCGATTTCGATGAAGCCCTCCTCTTCGGCAACCCGGCCGAATTCACGGTAGAGAATGTCCCACTCCTCCTTTTCGCCCTTGGCTGCGGCCAGCAGGTTTTCGGCCGTGGTTCCGATCGGGCCGGTGGGGTAGCTCGCTGTGATTTCCACGTCGCCGCCCTCGAGGAATTTGAAGAAACGCTCTGCGTGTTCCTTCTCCTGCTCGGCAGTTTCGGCAAAGACACCTGCAATCTGCTCGTATCCCTCTTTCTTGGCCTTGCTCGCGAAGAATACGTAGCGGCTGCGGGCCTGGCTCTCGCCGGCGAACGCCTTCAGCAGATTCTGTTCGGTTCTTGTACCTTTGATGCTCTTTTCCATAACTTTATATGTTTAGTGTGTGTTGTTTATTTCCGTACAGCAAAGATAACAAAATCTTGGATATACCGCCAAATAATCCCCATCGTTTGTTTTTATAGGGCTATTCGGATTACTTATATGTCTGTTCGAACATCCGCGCCACGTCCTCCCGGAATACGCTGTACGCCGCAGGCAGCGCCATCGTGTCGCCGACCTCGGGCGGGATGATGCGGTAGCCCGGCATCGCCACCCACACGGGTACCGGGTCGAGCGTGTAGGTCATGCGGCCGTCGGGGTGTTTCACGGCTTCGATTTCGGCAATCAGCCCGCCGTCGCAGTAGCGGCGGCGCTGGTTCGACACGAAATTGCCCAGCGAATAGAGCACTACGTGCGACGAGTCGGCCTCGAAAGGCTGCACGACATGCGGATGGCTTCCGATGACGAGGTCTGCGCCGTTGTTGCGCAGGAATTGTGCCAACCGCCGCTGTTCGGCGTTCTCCCGCCGCTCGTACTCGTTGCCCCAATGGATGCAGACCGCCACACAATCCGGGTGGCCGTTCCGTGCCGCTTCGAGGTCGGCGGCCATGCGCACCGTATCAATCAGGTTGATTTGCACCCCGTGCGGGACGGGAATACCGTTGGTGCCGTAAGTATAGTTGAGCAGCGCGAAGCGTACGCCGTAGCGTTCGAGCCACAGCGGGTTGTTGGCCGCGCGGTCGAGGCTGTCGGTGAAGACGCCCGTATGGCGGATGCCGCAGCGCAGCAGCTCCGCGACCGTCGTATGCACGCCTGCCGCACCACCGTCGCAGCAATGGTTGTTCGC
>NZ_CABMQJ010000079.1 GCF_902388705.1 uncultured Alistipes sp. | reverse complement strand
CTCGGGCCGGCTTTCGCTCTCGGCCTCGGGCACCATCGGCCGCGACGCCGCCGACGACCGCACAGGCGCGGGCGCCATCCTGCAGGACTACCGCTCGATCGTCTGCGGAGTCGGCGAATACCTGCAGGCGCTGCAGCGCAGCCTCTCCGCAGGCATCACGTACAAGAACCCTATCGGCGGCTTTTTCACGAACCTGCTCGTGCTGCGCTCGTGGAACGACCGGCCTTTCCTGCCGACACAGCAGTTCGACGGCGACTACATCGTATACGGCTCCGAGCGCCGGACGAACCGGGTGCGCACCTGGTATTTCTCGGGCGACGCCAGCCAGAACATCGACGCCCTCAACGGACAGGCAGGCGTAAGCGTCAGCTACAACCGCAGCGACATGGAGATGCTCCAGGAGCAGGTTCCGACGCCGTACCAAACCTCGACGCTGACCGTCGCGCCGCGTTTCAACTTCCGCTTCGCCGCATGGCTCAACACCGAATACCGGCTGGCATACCGCTACACCACGCTCGCCATACGCCGCCGGAGCCCCGACGCGCGGCACCATTTCGACCAGCGGCTGACGGTGAACGTCATCCCCGCGAAACAGTGGATAATCCAACTGACGGGCGAACACTACTACTCGCAGCTGTCCGCCCGGCAGGGCAAACACCTGCTGCTCGCGGATGCGTCGCTGCGCTGGAAAGCGAATGCGAAATGGGAAGTCACGGCAGCCGTAACGAACCTGCTGGGCCGCAACGAATATGCCTACACCCTGTTCGACGGGGTGAGTTCCGACTCCTGCCGCTACGCCATCCGGCCGCGCAACGTCCTGCTGGGCGCAAGCCTGCGGTTCTGACGGAAGCACGCCAGCACAAACGAACGGGCAATGGGAGGGTGAAAACAAAAAACGGCGTCCCCATGAAGGGGACGCCCTGTGCATAAGGCTGCGGAACCGGTATCCACGCAGGCCCGGCGTGTCAGAAATTACGCCCGGTATCCCACCACAGGCGGGTGCCGCCGTGATCCGGGCCGCCGAGTGCCTTGATGAGCACTTCGTACTGCAGCGGATCGGAGTTTTCGAGCGTCGCGGGGAAAGGCAGGCGGCGAATCATCGTTTCCGTGTCGATACTCTGCCCCCGGCTGTGGTTGAACCGTACGGGGAACAACCGCGGATAACCCGTGCGCCGCTGTTCGGCCCACGCCTCACACCCCTCGGGATACATGGCTATCCATTTCTGGGTAATAATCTTTTCGAGTTTGATTTCGGCGGTAAGGCTCTCGTCCCAGCGGGGCGACACGCGGCACCGGGCGGCAATGTCGTTCTCCGAATCGAGGGGATCCCGGTAATCGGCCGCGATATTGTCGCCCGCAAGATAGCTGTCGGCCCCGGCGACCTGCCACTGGGCGAAGGAGATATTGACGCCGGTACGGTAGCACGTTTCCGCACTCTCGGATGTCCATCCGCGCAGGGCCGCCTCGGCGCGCAGGAACCACACCTCGGCAGCACACATCAGCGGAGCGTCGGTGGAGGTTTCGACTGCAAGGCGCGAAAACGCGGCGTAATAGTTATGCGAAAACGCCGTACCCTGCCGGATACCGTGGAATCGGCCTTTCAAGTCTATCGTCACGTCCCCGCCCTGCCCGTCGGCGATGATTAAATCGGAGCGGCACGGCTCGAAAAACTTTGCCAGGCGCGGATCGTCGTACCCCGTCAGGATGGATTCCATCGAGGCGTTCATGACCGCCTCGTTCCAGTTGCGGTTGATTTCGCCCAGCGGATTGGAATAGACTCCCGACGCAGCGACGGCCGCATTCGAGGTATTGGTTTCGATTACGCCGCCGGGCGCCGCCAGCGCTTTGCGGAACTCCGTCCGGGCTTTTTCCGGCGCAACCACGGCAAGGCGCACGGCCAAGCGCATGCGCAGCGAATTGGCCAGGCGGAGCCAGGCGGAATAACTGCCGTCCAACAGGATGTCGAACCGCGCGAATTCATTGGCCGCAGGCCGCTGGGCGATATAGTCCGCCAGTATCCGCACCGCCTCGTCCAAATCGTCGAAGAAATGCATGTACACCTCCTCCTGACTGTCGGGGGCATACTCGCTTCCGCTGCTGTTGCCGAAATGGGTATAAATCACGGGGCCGTAATAATCCGTCACGCGGTGCATGGCCAGCACCTTGAGTATCTTCGCAATGGCGTAGAACGCAGGCATCAGCTCCGGTGCGGTCTGCTCCAGCCGGTATATCTCGGGCATGACGTAGGAGTAGGTAAACTGCCACATGGCGCTGTTCCAGCCGTCCTGCAGGTTATAGTCCGAATTATGGCTGCCGCCCAGCAGCGGTTTCGGGTCGTGCATGTAGCCCGAGAACATGTCCGCATTGAGGTTCTGCGTAAGCTGGAAAGGCCAGTTTTTGCCCTTGCCGAAGTCGTAATTGAAATAAATCCCCTGCTGGATAATCCCGAGGCGGTAGCCCAGGCCGCTGTTGTCGGCCTCGAGGTCTTCGTCGGTGAGTCCCGAGCGGTCATCGTTTATATCCCGGAAATTGCCCGTGCAGGCCCCGATGAAGCCTGCACAGCAGAGTGCCAGGAAATATATGTACCAGCGTTTCATCCGTTAAAATTCCAGTTTGATGTTGAATCCGATGCTCCGCACGGTGGGCATTCCGTACACGTCAATCCCCTGGTTGTCGTTGCCCGTCGAGAGGACGAGGTCGGGGTCGAACGGCGCAGCGTTGTAAATAAAGAACAGGTTGCGGGCGACCAGCGACACGGTCACGCCGCTCAGCACGCCCGTGCGGCGCAGCAGCCGCTGCGGCAGTGAATAGGAGACCGAAAGCTCGCGCAACCGGATGTTCGTGGCGTCGTACATATAATACTCCGTCACCCCGGCCCGGCCGCCGGCCAGTTTGTAAAAACCTTTCACATCGTCGATGCGCTGCCCCTCGAGCATCACGTAGCCGCGATCGCGCGCGTCGGCCGTCGCCTTCGTCACGCCGAAGGAGTCCATGTCGGCCATCGTCTGCGAAAGAAGCCGGCCGCCGTAGCGGCAGTCCACCAGCATCGACAGCGAAACGCCCTTGTAGGAAAAGGAGTTGTTCCACGACAGCGAAAAAACAGGATTGGCATTGCCGACTTTCACGGTATTGCCGTCGCCCGTCGTGCGGGGCAGGCCGGTGTTGTCGCCCTCGGTTTCGTAAAGTATCCGGCCGTTTTCGTCGCGCTCGAAAGCCCGGCCGTAGATGTCGCCGATCGATCCGCCCTCGACCAGTTTCATGGCGTAGGAGGAGGAGAAACTCGACGGGCCGTAGACATATTCGCGCAACTCGTCGTGGAGTTTCACCACCCGGTTCTTATTGTGTGCGAAGTTCACCGTCGAACGCCACGTAAGCGCGCCCCCGTATACCGGATAAGTGTCCAGCGACAGCTCCACGCCCTCGTTTTCGATATTTCCGGCATTCTCGTAGCGGAAGGCATACGCCTCGCCCGAGAGGGCGGGCAGTTTGAAGAACTGGTTGTGCGTATTGGTCTTGTAATAGGTGGCGCTGACGCCCAGCCTGTCGCTGAAAAAGCGCCATTCGAGGCCCGCCTCGAGGGCGTTGGTCATCTCCGGCTTGAGGTCGGTGCCCGGGGCCGCATCGGCTGCGTTGATCCCCCCGCCCGCCGTGATGTGGGCCTTGGGATTGGTGATGAACATCGGAATGTCATTGCCCACGCGGCTCCACGTCAGGCGCACCTTGGCGAACGAGATCCACGCGGGCAGCTTGAACATCTTGCCGATTACCCACGACGTTCCCAGCGAATAGTAAAAGAACCCGCTGCCCTCGTGCGAGGTGTAGGCGAGCGTCGAAGCCCAGTCGTTGCGCCCCGTCACCTCGAAATTGAGGCTCTCGGCGTATTTGACCGACGCCGTGGCGAAAAGCGACTGTATCTGCCGCCGCGCGTCGATTTGCTCGTCGACGTAGGCCGAACTGTTCATGACGATGTTGGCGACGTTGAACACGTTGGGATAATAGAGCGACGCCGTTTTGGAATCGATGCGCAGCGAATTGACCGTCCGGTCGTTCAGGGAGGCGCCGACGGTGGCGCTCAACGTCCAGTCGGGGGTGAAGCGCCGGTCGAACATGGCCAGCACCTCGCCGTTGAAGAGCGTTTCGGCATAGCTGTTTTCGATGTAGCGTCCGTTGGCACCGGCCAATGCGGGCGCAGTCGAAGCGTAGAACCGCTGCCGCACCTTGTCGCTGATGTAATCCACGTTGCCGCGGGCCTTGAGGCGGAGCCAGTCGTTCACTTTCCAGTCGGCCGCGAGCGACGCCATAATGCGGTTGCGGATGCTCTTGCTGCGGATACGGTTGACAATCCAGTAGGGGTTCTGCTCGAAATCCTCGCTCGGGGCTATCCAGTCCTGCACGTTGAGTTTGCGGTCGGCATCGTAAACCTCGAAATGCTCGCGGTAGGGCGTGATGTCCACTCCGCGGGGGAAACGGTAGAGCCCGACCAGCGGATTCATGTAGAATCCGCCCGGCACCGGCTTGTCCTTGACGACCTGGCGCATGAAATTGATGTTTCCGTCGAGTTTGACCCGCTGTCGGAAAAGATCGGTCGTGGTGCGCAGGTTGAAGTTATGGCGCATCAGGCTGTTCGAGCCCGTGATTCCCCGCTCGGCCGTATTGGCATAGGAGAAATAACTCTGCATCTGCTCCGTACCCGAGGAGACCGAAACCGAATTTATCGCCGTGACACCCGTCCGGAAGAAGTCGCCCGCATTGTCCCGGGCTTTCATCTGCGTGCGGGCTCCCCAGCTTTCGACCCCGCCGCTCACCCCGTAGCGGTTCTGGAACCGGGGCAGGCTGAACGGAGCCTGGAACGTGAGGTTCGAGGTGAACGTCACGGGCTGCTGCTTGCGGGCGTTGCCCTTCTTGGTGGTGATGAGGATTACGCCGTTGGCGGCCTGGCTTCCGTACAGCGCGGCGGCCGGGGCGCCTTTCAGAATCGAGACGCTCTCGATGTCTTCGGCATTGAGGTTCGAAATGCCGTCCCCGCCGTCGCGGTTCCCGGCATCGGCGACACCGCCGATGGCCGAATAGGCCTGCTCGGGCGTGGAGTTGAGAATCGGCATGCCGTCGACCACGTAGAGCGGCTGGTTGTCGCTGGCCACCGAACGCACGCCGCGGATGCTCACTTTGGCCGAGGCGCCGGCACCGGAGGAGTTCTTGTTGACCTGCACGCCGGCCGATTTGCCCGACAGCGACAGAATCAGGTTGGGGTCTTTCACCGCCGTGAGCTGCGAGCCCTTTATCTTGTCGGCCGAATAGGTCAGGTCGGCATAATTGCGTTCGATACCCAGCGCCGTCACGATCACCTCGTCGATGGCTTTGACATCCTCCTCCAGCACGATATCGAATTCGGTACGGTTGCCCGTTTCGACACTGCGGCCGACATACCCGATGTAGGAAACATCGAGTACGGCGCCGGGCAGCACCCCCATCGAGAACTCGCCGCCGGAGAGGGTCGCCACGCCGTTGGAGGTTCCCCGTTCCACGACGGAAACCCCGACAAGGGGCGTACCCGCCGCATCGGTGACATGGCCTTTGACCACTATTTTATGCTGCACCGTACCCGACTGCGCCGCAGAGGGAACCGCCAGGCACAGACAGACGAGCAGGGGCACGACGAACCGGAGTCTCCGGCATACCGGCCTCAACATTTTTCGAACACAAGACGTAACGGGCATCACTGATAATAAAGCTATAATTGACAAAAATATAAAACTTTAGTGTATATTCGGTAAAAAATTAAAAAAACAGGCAACTATTTCGCCAACGCGACAGTCGAAACAGGCCAAAACCGCACCTGCACAATAGTTTTCCGACCGATGCGTTAGGGTATCCGGGCGTGCCGGCCTGTCGCAAAAACGTAAAAAAGGTAGCTGGAACCGTAATTCGCGTAGTGATTTTCCGGTGCAAAAACGGTAACTTCGCACCGACAACCAGCCAAAAAAAGTATGTTTAAAAACAAAAGGGGACGCAAAATGGGAATTTTATTAATCATAACGCTCGCGGCGGCAATCGCAGCGGCCGTCATCGTCAGCCTGCCGCAGTTCGGGCGCCTGCCCCGGGGCGAACGGCTCGGGCGCATCCAGCGCTCGCCGAACTACCGCGACGGACAGTTCCGCAACCTGGAGGCGAGCCCGATGATGACCGGCGACAAGAGCCGTATCCGGGGAATGCTGGAATTCCTGTTCCGCGACAAGGAGGGCCTGCGGCCGGAAACGGAAATCCCGGCCATCAAAACGGACCTGCATGCGCTCGCGCCGGACAGTGACGTGGCGGTGTGGTTCGGCCACTCCTCCTACCTGCTCCAACTCGACGGCAGGCGCATACTGGTCGATCCGGTATTCCGCGCGGGAGCGCCTTATGCCTTTCTCAACAAGCCGTTCAAAGGGGCCGACGCCTACCGCCCGGAACAGATGCCGGACGTAGACTACCTCGTCATCACGCACGACCACTGGGACCACCTCGACTACCGCACCGTCACCGAACTCAAAGGGCGCATCGGGAAGGTAATCTGCCCGCTGGGCGTCGGCGAGCACTTCGAATACTGGGGCTTCGACCCGGCAAAAATCGTGGAGCTGGACTGGAACGAGCAGGCCGCACCCGGCGACAGCTTCACGGTACACTGCCTGCCGTCGCGCCACTTCTCGGGCCGCGGGCTCAAATCCAACCGGTCGCTGTGGGCGTCGTTCCTGCTGCAAACTCCGTCCCGGCAGGTATATATCGGCGGCGACGGCGGTTACGGCCGCCACTTCGCCGAAATCGGGCGCCGATTCCCGGGAATCGATTTGGCCGTACTCGAAAACGGACAGTACAACGAAGCCTGGAAATACATCCACACGATGCCCGGGCAGCTGGCGCAGGCCGCCCACGACCTCGGCGCAAAGCACATCATGACCGTGCACCACTCCAAATTCGCACTCGCCAAACACCGCTGGGACGAACCGCTGAAAAACGCCGAAGCGCTGGCGGCGGACAGTACGCTGCACGTACTGCGCCCCGTTATCGGCGAGGTCGTCGCCCTGCCGGACACGAGTCCCGCCCCGCCCCCTGATGCGGAGCCTGCC
>NZ_CABMQJ010000078.1 GCF_902388705.1 uncultured Alistipes sp. | reverse complement strand
CGGGGCGGGAAGCGCCGGTGTCCGGCGACGATGCGGAACTGGCGGTCTGCCGTGGCCTTGTCGCCAAACTCCGGGGTGAATTCCGGGTTCTTTCCGACGGGGATGCGACGACTTATGCGCTGTCGCTGCCCGGGGCCGGGGACATACAGGCCGGGCGGACTGCCCCGGAGCCGGAATTCCAATCCGTGCGGTATTCCGGCGATGCGCTGCCTGCCGAATCCGGCGGGGCACTGCCCGCAATGCTCGTGATAAACGAAGACCGCGACATGATTGCCCTTATCCGGGAGCTGTTTGCCGGAGAGTACAATATCGCGGTTATCGACGATTTGGACCGGGCTGCCGGGCTGCTTGCCGTGATGTCGCCGCAAATTATCCTTTGCGGGGCGGCTGCGCACGTCGGGGCCCTGGACGAAATAATCCGCACCATCCGCCGAACCCGCCAGCTCGCACAGGTGCCCGTTATCCTGTTGAGCGTGGGGACGCGTCCCGATATCCTGGCCGAAAACCCGGTTCCGGGCGCGGATATCTGCCTGACGCTGCCTTTCGACCTGGCGCACCTGCGGAGCGTCGCCGCGCAGCTGTTGCACCGTTACGCGTCGCACAGCGAGTGCGACCGTCCGGCTTGCAGCGCTTTCGACCTGGCGCAGGGGCGCATGCTCCACCGGGACGACAAGGCTTTCCTCGACAAGATGCTCGGCATTATCCGCCTGAATATCCTCGACCCGTCGCTTTCCACGCAGTTCATCGCCGGCGAAATGGGGATGAGCCTTCCGAATTTCTACCGCAAACTGGGCGGGATAACCCAGCAGACCCCGGCCTGTATTGTCCGGGAATACCGGCTCGGCATGGCCGAACAACTGCTGGTTACCACGAAACTTTCGATCGACGAAATCATTTACAAATCGGGTTTCTCCAACCGCAGTACGTTCTTCCGGGGATTTGTCGCCCGTTTCGGCTGCACGCCGAAAACTTACCGGGAGCGGAAAATCCGGGAAACGATGGAGGCGGAGGCGGTCTGACGAAAGTCCGGCCGGGCTGCGCTGCCGTACTGTGTCGAGCCTGCCTGCCTGTTGTGCCGTGCTTGCCCTGCCTGCCCTGCTGGTCGTGTCTGCCTGTTGTGCCGTCTGTGCCGTACTGTGCCGTGCCTGTCATGCCTGCCGTGCCTGCCTGTTGTGCCGTGTCTGCCTGCCGTGCCTGCCTGCCGTGTCGGACTGTGCCTGTTGTACGGTGCGCTCCCTGTTGTGCGGCGTGTGCTGTCCCCGCGGTCTGCCCTCTCCCTCCCGGAATGCTGCACGCGGGACAAAACGATGGCGGTTTTTGGCTCCTTGCCCGGTGCCGTGTCCCGTATCTTCCGGGTTTTGCGGCTGTTCCCACCCCGGAACGTACATATATTTTTTGCCGTTCGCAGTGAAATCGTTATATTTGCCGCCGGAGCTTCCGTGTACGGTTCGTCCGAGCGGGAACGAGGATTATTTTTAACTTTATCGAAATGAAAATTGCGATTGTGGGCGCCAGCGGCGCTGTGGGACAGGAGTTTCTGAAAATTTTGGAAGAGCGCGATCTGCGGATCGACGAATTGGTGCTGTTCGGTTCCGAACGCAGTGCGGGTCGCACGTACAAGTTCCGCGGGAAAGATGTCACGGTCAAATTGTTACAGCATAACGACGATTTCAAAGGGGTGGATTTCGCCCTGACGTCGGCCGGGGCCGGGACATCGCGCGAATATGCGGAAACGATTACCAAACACGGCGCCGTGATGATCGACAACTCGAGCGCTTTCCGCATGGATGCCGACGTGCCCCTCGTGGTGCCGGAGGTCAACCCCGGGGATGCGAAAAATGCGCCCCGCCGCATCATCGCCAATCCCAATTGCACGACAATCCAGATGGTTGTGGCGCTGAAAGCAATCGAGGACGTTTCGCACATCCGCCGCGTGCATGTTTCGACCTATCAGTCGGCCAGCGGCGCCGGGGCTGCGGCGATGGACGAGCTGGTCGCGCAATATGCCGAGCTGGGCGCAGGCAAGGAGCCGACGGTCAGCAAGTTTGCGTTCCAGCTGGCATACAACGTGATTCCCCATATCGACGTGTTCACCGACAACGACTATACCAAAGAGGAGATGAAGATGTTCTACGAAACACGCAAAATCATGCACTCGGACATTGCCGTGTCGGCGACCTGCGTGCGCGTGCCCGTGATGCGCGCCCACTCGGAGAGCATCTGGCTCGAAACCGAGCGCCCCGTGTCGGTGGCCGAGGCCCGCGAGGCGTTCTCGAAAGCCGAGGGCGTGGTGCTGATGGACGATCCCTCCGGCAAGGTCTACCCGATGCCGCTGTTCATCGCCGGCAAGGATCCCGTCTACGTGGGCCGCATCCGCAAGGATTTGACCTGCGAAAACGGCCTGGCGTTCTGGTGCGTCAGCGACCAAATCAAGAAAGGCGCGGCGCTCAATGCCGTGCAGATACTGGAAACGCTGATGTAGGACTGCGGCCTGCAACCGGTAAAAAGGGAACTGCGTGTTCCCTTTTTTTTTGTATCTTTGTTTCCGGTATAAAATTCGTGCCTTATGAAATCCAGGTATTTGGAGCGTTTGACCGAGCTGCCCGGCCCTGTGTGGCTCTTCGGCGCCTATGTCGTTTACCGTCTTTGGGAGTGGGGGTTCGGGCAACTCATGCAGATCGTGTCGGGCTCGTGGTGGCTGGGCGGCGGTCCGATCTTGTTGTACCTTATCCCTGTGGTCGGCGTGGCGTTGGCCGTTTGCGTGTTGTGGGGTTTTGTCGACCGGAGCCCCTACGGGTTGTCGCTGGCGCGCTGGTATGCCGGGCTGCAGGCTGTCATGCGCTTTGCGGCGCTTCTTATCCTTGTTTTCTCCGACTACGACCCGCTGCTGCACGGGGGAATGGAGCCGTATCTCCGGGGCATTGCCGGGCACGCCGTGTGGTGCGTGCTGTGGTTCCTCTTCCTGTGCTACCTGGAGCGTTCCGAAGCCCTGAAAGCCGTGATGCCCGAAACCGGCCGGAACCTGCCCTGGTGGGGCGTCGCAGTGCTGTTCTGTCTGATGCTCACCGGGGTGATATAAGGGAGCCGCAGGTCGTTTCCGTCCGCAAGCCGCGCCTTGTCGATCTCCGCTGCAGGCCTGTTTCTGTTTTCCCCCGGAATCCCGGAACGGGGAGCGCCGGATTGTGTCGCTCGGGAGCCGTTTGCCGTTTCGGTGCAGCATTTTTCGGGTCTGTTATCGTCGGAATCAAATCTTTTATTGTAACTTCGGGGTGCAACAGTCCCAAAAAAGAGGTGCCGGAGTTGTATTTTCCGAATATGTTCCGTATATTTGTGATACATATTGACTAACACGGAAAGTGTAAGTTTATTCTCGAGTGGTAAATCTTGCAAATTATTACGAAGGAGAGAATAGGCGGGCATTTCTTCGCGTCTTATCCGTTTCGGATATAGGCGTGGGACTGTTGCTTATTTTATTCTTCAGGTTTTGCAAGAACCTCCCACTCTAAAATAAGGCTTCAGCACCACGCTTTCCTTTTTTTAATTTTTAGCCGATTGTTACGGTTCCCATGGTGCGGGAGCCTGTGCCGCGTCATACCCGTCGTAGCGCGGATGAAGTGCCTAACCCTTAACTCTCAAATATTTATGAAAACTGCATTAAAAACCGTGCTGGCATTTGCCGCCACCCTTGTTTTCGCGGGCGCTTCCGCCCAGGAGGATCCTTCGAAGGAAACCGTCATCATCAACCCCTTTACCTACACTTCGGCTGTCAACCAGGCTGTTTGCGACAACATCCGCGCCGCCGTATTGTCGGGTTTTGCCGACCGGGGGCGTTTCCACATCGTCGATGCGCTGACCGACGGCACGCTGTCGAAGCTCTACGCCGACCGCAATATCGAGGACGTGGTGAACGACGCCAACTGGAAGACCGAGAGCGAAGCCGCATACAAGGCGCTGGGGGCCAAGAAAGTCGTTATCGGACAGGCCAACAACGTCGCTTTCTCGCAGTTCAAGTCGGATATCGACGGCAAGATGTACAACAAGGCCGACGTGACCTATTCGCTGAAAGTCTACAATATCGCCGACGGCGCCATGATTGCCTCGGAAGACCTCTCGGTGTCGGGCATCGATGCCGATTCGCGGGACGGCGCGTTCAACGACGCGATGAAAGACCTGCGCAAGTCGATGACCCGGTTCGTCGACAACCATTTTAAATTCGAAACCTATATCCTGGAGCTGGGCGAGGCCGACAAAAAGGGCCGCGTGAAAGAGCTCTACATCTCGGGCGGCACGGAGATGGGCATTGCCAAAAAGACCCGCTTCAAAGTGTACGCCGAGCGTAAGATCGGCCCGAAAGTGACCAAGTCGGAAATCGGCACCATCGTCGCCATCGAAGTGCTCGACGGCGTGACGAAGTGCCAGGTGGCCTCGGGCGAGGACGCCATCAAGGAGAAGTTCAACAACGGCGATACGCTGGTTGTCATCCTCGACAAGCAGGGTACGGCCGCCGGAGGTTTCCTCAAAGGGCTCGTAGGTGCTTAATCCGTCTGTAAATATTCTTTGCGAAACCGTTCCCGGGGCGCCTTTGGGCACTCCGGGGACTTTTCCCGTATAAACTTAAAAAATAGAACCGATGTTTAGGAAGTCCGTATTGTCAACCCTCGCAGTCCTGGGTGCCCTGTTTCCCGCCGCAGCGCAGAACTACACGACCGATGCCATCCTGAAGTCAACGACCGGGAAAATCGCGACGCTGGAGTGCTCGGGAATCGCCCGCACGAAGAAAGACGCGATTGAAATGGCGAAAAAATCAGTGATATACACTTATTTATATAACGGTATAGACGGCCTGAACGACAATAAACCCCTGTTGGGCTACAAACCTTCGGACAGTGCGGCGCAGTATGTCGGGCAGCTGCTCGGCACCACCCGCTACGCCAACTTCATCCGCAGCTGCACGGTCGCCGACAAAACCAACAAGACGGCGGGCAAGGACATACAAATCTTCGCCACGATCGGCCTCTATACCGAGTCGCTGGAGCGCGATTTGGTCAACAACGGCGTCATCGGACGCAGCGCCTCCGACATCGCGCTCTCCGAAACGCAGGAGGTGATTGCCATGCCCACGGTCATGGTCGTGCCTTTCCGCAAGGGCAGCGAGTCCTACGAGGAGGCGATTCGCAACAATTCGGACATGCGCATGGCCATCTCGAAAGTCAACGAAGGCTTTATCGGCGAAGGGGTCGAAACCAAAGACCTGCTGACCTCGCTCAACAACGCCAACACCTACCAGGTGCGCATGGGCGACGGCATGTCGCTCGACGATGCGATTCTGGCCAACTCGGGGGCCGACGTTTCCGTGAGCGTCGACATCAACCAGGACGTGAACGACGGCGGCGTGCGCGTTTCGCTGACGCTGCAGGCCATCGAGGTCGCTACGGGCAACACGCTGGCTACCAAATCCGAAATATCGGGCCGCAAGCGCACCACGGCCGACGTGCTGTGCGGCGTCATGGCCAAGGCGATGATCGGCGACTTCATGAAGCAGATTTCCACGCGCATGGCGACCAAGATTTCGACGGGACAGAGCGTGGCCGTGCGCTTTACAATCGACCCCGGCTCGGCCATCAACATGGACACCGAGATCAACAACATCATGCCCCTGTCGGATATCCTCGTTTCGTGGGTGAAGCGCCATGCCAAGAACGGCAAATACCATTCGCAGGGCCGTACGAGCACCCTGCTGGCTTTCAGCGATATTTATATCGACAACTCCGTGGAGGACGGCATGCAGTCGGACATCAACGACTTCGCGCTGGCGCTCTACCAGTACCTCAAGGGACTTGACCTCTCCGTGTCGCGTACGATCACGGGCAACTCCGTAGATGTAATCATATATTAAGTTACCGACCATGAACCTGTTTCGTAAATCAGCGCTCTGCCTGGCTTTCGTGCTGGGCGCAATCGCTCTCCGGGCCCAGAGCGTCATCGACCTCTCGGCCTATATCGATGCGGCCACGGCCGAACAGCTCGGCGGGAACAACGCCGCGGCGCTCAAGAACAAAATCAGCAAAATCATCACCCGCAACGGCATGGCCGATGCCGCCGGGCTTTTCGTCGTCACCCCGACGCTCACGATTACCGATGACGGAACGGTCGATACGGGGATGACCACCCTGCACGTGGTGCGCGCCGATTTGACGCTTTCGGTCAAGAACCTCTTCGAGGATACCGTTTTCGGCAGCCAGACCGTTTCGCTCCAGGCCAACGGCAAGAGCGAGGAGGCCTGCATGCGGTCGCTGATTAACAAAATCAGCGTCAGCGATGCGCGCTTCGCCAAATTGATTAAGGACGTGCAGCAGGGCATCGCCGATTATTATTCGCGCCAGATGCCGAAGATACTCGCCAAGGTCAATTCGCTGGTCGCACGCGGGGAGTATGAGGATGCGATGGCTGCGCTGGCGGTGGTTCCGGAGAGCGTCGACGAATACGAGGCCGTTGCCGACCTCAAGGTGCAGGTGTACAACAAACTGCTCGAAAACGAGGTGAAACGTGCCGTCGCCGAAGCCGACATCCTGGTGCGCCGGGGCGATATCGACGGGGCGCTGGAGTTGTGCCGCGCCTGCAATCCCGTGAGTCCCAATTACGGCGAAGTGCTCAAGTTCCTGCGCCGCCTCGATGCCGAGGCTGCGGCGGCCGAAGCCGCGGCGCTGGAGCAGGAACTGCGTAAGATGGATGCCCGGCAAATGCGTGAAGTGACGCAGCAGGAGGCGACCGTCGAGGCGCAGACGCAGAAAGCGGCGCGGGCCGAATCCTCTGCCAAGAAGGGCAAGTCGCTGGGCGAATGGCTCTTCGGTCTTTGATGGAATCATTGTCGGATAAACCTGGAATTACCATGAAAACCTGTCCTGTCTGCGGCGCCCGAATGGAAGATGCGCAGAACCTGTGTCCCGACTGCGGCGCCGATTATGTCGAAGCCGTCGTCAACGATATCACCTCCGTTGCCGGGGAGGATCCCCGGCTGATGCTCGCGAGCCTCGAGGAGGGGCTTGCCGGACTGGATTCGGTGCCGCAGCCCGCCATGGGCGACACCGTGCGTAAGATGACCCCGGCCCTGTGTGCCGCGGCGCTTGTATTCTGCCTGTTGGCCGGAGTGGCCACGGGTGCCAATTTCTTCTACCTGCTGGCGGTCGTCGTCCTGGTGCCGCTCGTCATGGCGCTGCTCGCCCGCATGCAGGGAAAGCTGCGGTTGAGTGCCGGCGAAGTGGTCGTCCGCGCTGCGGCGCGCGTCTTCGCCGAAGATGCCGCTTCCGTGCGGGAGCGTTTCGCGCAGCGGCCCGAAGTGCTGGAGCGGCTCGACGCCATGCAGCAACGGCTGGACGAAGCCCTCGCGCAGCAGGCGGCGGGGCATGCCCGGAACAGGCGGAAGGTGATTGTAA
>NZ_CABMQJ010000077.1 GCF_902388705.1 uncultured Alistipes sp. | reverse complement strand
CCGCAGCGCCCGGCGAAGTGACGGCGGAGGCCCCCGGGGCTGACGCGGAAGTTGCCGACGCAGCGCGCCGGCGCCAGGTCGAGGCCCTGGGCGAGTACCTGACCGATGCGCGCGAAGCCGAAGCCGAGGAGATTACCGTCGAGAACGACGTGATGATCGTGCGGTTTTCGACCCGCGGCGGCCAGATTACGGACGTGACGCTCAAGGACTACACCAAGTACGCCCCCCGCGGGCAGCGCGACCAGCTGATCCGGATGATGGATCCCGAGAGCGCGAAGTTCGGCCTTTCGTTCTATGTGAAGAACGGCCTGAACAACGTCAAGGTCAACACCATGGAGTATGTTTTCCAGCCGCAGGCCGTGCAAACGGTCGGCGACGCCCGCAAGGTGGTGATGCGCCTGCCCGTAGCGGCCGATGCCTGGCTCGAGTACGAGTACCTTATATATAATAAGCAGGCTCCCGAACGCGACTACCTCGTGGATTTCAACGTGCGGCTGGTGAACATGGCGCCGCAGATGGCCAACCAGACCTCCATCGGCATCGACTGGTCGAACATCTCCTACCAGAACGAGAAGGGCTTCCAGAACGAGAACATGTACACGACCATTTCGTACCGGTTCCCGGGCGAAAGTTCGATCGAGGATTTGGGCATGGGCGACGGCGCCAAGTCGAAGAGTGTTTCGACGGCGGTGAACTGGGTGGCTTTCAAACAGCAGTTCTTCTCGTCGGTGTTCATCGCGCCGAAGAACGTCGCGAATGCCAACATGGCTTTCGACACGGCGGCCCCCGGTTCCGAGCTGCTGAAAAACTTCTCGGTGCAGATGTCGGTTCCCTACACGGTGCAGACCGAGGGGTATGATTTCGCATTCTATTTCGGCCCCAACAAATACGCCATCCTCAAGAAAATCACGGACAACGAGGGCAGCGATCTCCACATGGAGCGCCTGATTCCGCTGGGGTGGGGTATCTTCGGCTGGGTGAACCGCTGGTGTGTGATTCCGGTGTTCGACTTCCTGCGCAACTATATCGGAAGCTTCGGTATCATCATCCTGATTCTGGTAATCCTCGTCAAACTGGTCATCTCGCCGCTCACCTACAAGAGCTATGTGTCGATGGCCAAAATGCGCCTGATAAAGCCGCAGGTCGACGAGCTGAACAAGAAATTCCCCAAACAGGAGGATGCCATGAAGCGCCAGCAGGCGACCATGGAACTCTATAAGAAAGCGGGCATCAACCCGATGGGCGGCTGTATCCCGATGCTGATTCAGATGCCGATTCTGATTGCCATGTTCCGCTTCTTCCCCGCGTCGATCGAGTTGCGTGAGCAGCCGTTCCTGTGGGCCGACGACCTTTCGTCGTACGACAGCATCGTGAACCTGCCGTTCTCGATTCCGTTCTACGGCGACCACGTGAGCCTGTTCGCCCTGCTGATGGCCGTGTCGCTGTTCGGCTACTCCTATTTCAACTACCAGCAGACGGCTTCGTCGCAGCCCCAGATGGCCGGCATGAAGTTCATGATGGTCTACATGATGCCGATTATGATGCTGTTGTGGTTCAACAGCTATTCGAGCGGCCTTTGCTACTATTACCTGCTGTCGAACCTCTTCACCATCGGGCAGACGCTCGTTATCCGGCGCATGGTCGACGACGACAAGATACACGCCGTCATGCAGGCCAATGCCGCGAAGAAGTCGAAGGGCAAGAAGTCGAAGTTCCAGCAGCGCTACGAGGAATTGCTCCGCCAGCAGGAGGCCCAGCAGCGCGCCAAACGCAAATAATCCGGGCCCGGTTCCGGCGGCATCCCCTTGCGGCTGCCCGTCCGGGGCGCCAGGCACAGGTGCGCCGCCGTGCTGAGAATCCGGTGAGTTGCCATTCTCGGGCAAGCCGCGAGTGCTGCGCAATGCCGGGATTGCGGCCGGGAAAGCCGGGCGGCATGACAGAAAACGGCCGGAGCAGGGGCTGCTTACGCAGGTTTCCCGCTCCGGCCCTGTTTTTGTACGGGAGCTGTGTAAAATCTTTACCGATATGATGAAACGAATCTTTCTGGTGCTGGCCCTGCTCGCTGCGGGCACGGCACTCCGGGCGCAGGAGCTCGGTGATGAGTACCGCCTCAAGCGGGTTTTCCCGGTGGACGGCCGGCAGGGGATTGCGGCCGATTCGAACTACTACTATGTTTCGGGCAGCACCGTACTCTACAAGTACGACAAGCAGGGGCGGCTGGTCGCCAAAAACGAACATCCGTTCGAAGGGCTGCCGCTTGCCGCCAACCATCTCGGCGACATCGACGTCTGGAACGGGGAGATTTACGCGGGCATCGAGACATTCATCGACGGCAAGGGCGAGAACATCCAGGTCGCTGTGTACGATGCCGACAACCTGAAGTGGAAGCGCTCGATCGACTGGGCGCCCGACTCGGGACAGGTCGAAGTGTGCGGACTGGCGGTCGACCGTGACGGCGACATGGTCTGGATGGCCGACTGGGTCGACGGGCGTTATCTCTACGGCTATGACCTGGCGACGGGGAAATACGTTCGTAAAGTGCATTTGCGGCCGGTGCCGCAGTGGCAGCAGGGGATTTTCATGGTCGACGGGCGGATGCTGATATCGGCCGACGACGGCGATGCCGACCTCGACGAACCGGACAATATCTACATTGCCGATTTGCGTGACGGGAAGAGTTATACCACGGTGCTGCCGTTCCGGGAGATGGACGACTTCAAACGGGCCGGCGAAATCGAGGGGCTGACCATCGATCCGGCCACGGACGAGTTGCTGGTGCTGGCGAACCGGGGCTCCCGCATCGTGCTGGGAATGGTCAAGGGTTTCTATCCCGGTTACGACAGCGAGCTGCACGAGGTCTACGTTTATGAAAAAGTGAAATAGAAAAAAGTCCCGTTCGGGACTTTTTTTATTCGGCGGGGACGATGTCCCGGAATGTGTGCCCAAACCCCGTTGACGGCCGGAGCCGCAATACATTCCGCAGCCGGAGTGAGGGTTGAGCACGGGGCCCGCCCTATCATCAGGTTTCCGGTCACCGGTTTTTTACGGGGACGGTCGTCGGACGGTTGCTGCCGGATTCCTGCTTGTCGGCTTTTGTCGCCGGGTTTCCCGCCGCTGGTTTCCCACCGCAGGGTTCTTGTCGTTGAGCGTTTGCTGCCGGGTTCCTGCCTGTCGGTTTTTGTCGCCGGGTTTCCTGCCGCTGGTTTCCCGCTGCAGGGTTCTTGTCGTTGAGCGTTTGCTGCCGGGTTCCTGCCTGTCGGTTTTTGTCGCCGGGTTTCCTGCCGCTGGTTTCCCGCTGCAGGGTTCTTGTCGTTGAGCGTTTGCTGCCGGATTCCTGCCTGTCGGTTTTTGTCGCTGGGTTTCCTGCCGCAGGGTTCTTGTAGTCGGGCGTATGCTGCCGGGTTCCTGCCTGTCGGCTTTTGTCGCCGGGTTTCCTGCCGCTGGTTTCCCGCCGCAGGGTTCTTGCCGTTGAGCGTTTGCTGCCGGGTTCCTGCTGTCGGTTTTTGTTGTCGGCTTTTCCGCCGCAGGTTTCCTGCCGCAGGGTTCTTGTCGTTGAGCGTTTGCTGCCGGGTTCCTGCCTGTCGGCTTTTGTCGCCGGGTTTCCTGCCGCTGGTTTTCCGCCGCAGGGTTCTTGCCGTTGAGCGTTTGCTGCCGGGTTCCTGCCTGTCGGCTTTTGTCGCCGGGTTTCCTGCCGCTGGTTTCCCGCCGCAGGGTTCTTGTAGTCGGGCGTATGCTGCGGGTTTCTGGCGCTGGTTTTCCGCCGTGTATTTTGTCGCCGCCGGGGCTTCGGCGGGTCGGGCCTGGCGGGACTATGCTTTCCGGTTCGTATTGCGATCCCGGAGAATCGCGTCGAAGTTCTCCAGCGCCCAGCCTATCAACGATACGAGATGGGGCATGAGCGATTCGCCGCGGGGCGTGAGGGTGTATTCGACGCGCGGCGGCACTTCGGGATAGGCCTTGCGCGAGAGCAGTCCGTCCTGTTCCAGCCGCCGCAGGGTCGAGGTGAGCATCTTCTGCGAAATGTCGGTCATCTGGCGGTGTATCGCCGAAAAGCGCATGCATCCGTTCGTATGCAGGTTGTAGAGCACCAGCAGCGACCATTTGTCGCCGAAGCGGTCGACGATGTTGCGTATGGGGCAAGCAGCGTACCCCGGGTCGTTTTCAATCTTTGTCATTGCGTAAATCTTCTGTTTTGCAATTCCGGATGCCGGCCCTGTTCCGGTTCCCGGCGTTTCCGGCTTGTTTTTCAGCAGGCGTCGTCGTGTAATTCCGCCTCTGCCGTATGCAAAAGTAATAAACTTTCCGAAAGTAACCAACGCGGAGTGGGCGCGGGCGTACAGGGAGGCTCTTTCCTGTTCGTTCTGTCGGCCGCTCCGTCCCGGCTTTGCTTGCCCGGCCTCGCCGCTCGTTCCGTCCGCTCGCCCTGTCTGTTCCGGCAGCCCGGCACTTCCCGTCCGTTTTGCCTGCCGGGCCTGCCGTGGTGTCCCGTTCGCACGCTTTACCCGGCCTGATTCCCGTCCATCCCGGCGGCATATTGTTTCGGCTCCGGAAGCTACCGGACGCAAAAGGCGGCACATGCGCGGAAAATGGGAAAGGCGAACCCGCGGGTTCGCCTTTGCTGTTTTTTCGAAAAATTTACTCGACGTAAAGCACCAGTCCCTTGAGGTACTCCCCCTCGGGATGGTAAATGCTGATGGGATGGTCGGCGGGCTGTGTCAGCTGGTGCAGGATGCGCACGTTGCGCCCCGCGATGGCTGCCGCCGAGAAAACCGTGGTGCGGAACAGCTCTTTGGACACGGCCTGCGAGCAGGAGAACGTGAAGAGGATTCCGCCGGGCTTGATTTGCGACAGGGCCCTGGCGTTCAGCCGCTTGTAGCCCTGCAGGGCGTTGCCCAGCACCTTGTGGTGTTTGGCGAAAGCCGGCGGGTCGAGGATTATCAGGTCGTATTTGTCGTCGATGTTCTTGAGGTACTCCACGGCGTCGGCCGCCGTTTCGGTGAAGTTGGCGTTCTGCCCGAAGTTGAGCACCATGTTCTCCGTGGCGAGCACTACGGCGCGCTCCGACGAATCCACCGAGCAGACTTTCTCGGCGCCCCCGGCCATGGCGTAGACCGAGAAACCGCCCGTATAGCAGAACGTGTTGAGTACCGTGCGGCCTTTCGCATAGCGTTTCACCAGTTCGCGGTTTTCGCGCTGGTCGAGGAAGAACCCCGTTTTCTGGCCCTTTTCCCAGTTTACGAGGAATTTTTCGCCGTTCTCCGTCACCACGTGCGACGCATGGTCGGACGTGCCCCACAGGTAACCGTCCACGGCACCCAGCTTCGCATTGAACGGCACGGTCTGCGAACTCTTGTCGTAGATGGCCGTGAGCCGCTCGCCGTACGTCGCCAGAACGGCTTTGGCAATTTCCATGCGCGCATGGTACATGCCGACCGAATGGCACTGGATGACGGCCACCGTGTCGTAGATGTCCACCACCAATCCCGGGAGTGCGTCGCCCTCGCCGTGTACGAGGCGGTAGCAGTTGGTGTCGGGGTTGTCCGTGAGGCCGAGCGTGCGCCGTACGTCGTATGCGATGGAGATGCGCCGGTTCCACCACGCCTGGTCGATGGGCTCCTGCTCGAACGAGAGCACCCGTACGGCGATCGAACCGATCTGGTAATGTCCCTGTGCGATGAATTCGCCCGAACGGGTGTAAACCTCGACCAGGACGCCCTCGGCGATTTGGGACTCTTCTTCGGCCTTTATGTAGTCGATAGCCCCCGAGAATATCCACGGGTGGCGGCGCATCAGCGATTCTTCCTTGCCTTTGCGCAGGTAGATTTGGGGTGTCATGTAGTGGGGCGTTTGATTTTAGGGGTGTGGAGCAGTCGGTCGTAGATCGCCGTGCAGACCCACGCGTCGGTCGCGGCGTACAGTTTCTGTTTGTCGGTGAGCGTCGTTGCTTCCCAGTTGCTCAACCGCTGGGCTTTCGACACGCGCTGCCCCAGCACGATGGCCGAGAGTTTGCGCAGGCTCTTCTCCCCGATGCCCCATTCGGGGGCGATGGTTTGCAGGTCGACGAATCCGCCGTCGCGGAAGTGGCGGATTTGGCGCAGCGAGCGCAGGTCGCCCGCGACGTCAGCGCCGATTTTCAGGATCTCTTTGCTTTCGAGCACCTGCAGGAGCGGCTTGGCCAGCGGAATCCTGTTCAGCCGGAACAGGAAGCAGAGCTGCGGCGTCGAGAGCTGCAGCAGCGACACGCGGAAGGTCACGCCCGGGCGGAACGAGGGGCGAGTTTCGGTGTCGAAGCCGACGACGGATTGTTTCATCAGGAATTTGCAGGCCGGAACGATGTCGCGCTCGTGCTCGATGATGCGTATTTCGCCCTTGAATTCAATGGCAGGAAGCGCTGCGGTTTCCTCGTTGCTGATTTTATCTGTATAGTTGTTGGTCGTTGTCATGTGTCGAACGTTCCTGCAAATTTACAGAAATTTTTCCGGAAAATGCCATGCCTCCCGACTATTTTGCGCCGGCCTGCCGGCAGGGAGGCTATTTACGTCCTATTTTCCCGTCTTTGTCCGTACGGAGCACTCCCTCGTCGAGCAACTCGCGCAGCGCCCGGCCGACGAGCCGCACGTCGCCGGGAAATTCCGCCGTGAGTTCACGCGGGTCGGCCGTCCCCTGCGCCAGCCGCTCCAGCAGTTTTTCGCGCAGCCCGGCGATTGCTTCTCCTGTGCCTGCCTGCTGCCGTTTTTCGGCGCGCTTGCGCGCCAGGCAGATGTCGCATACGCCGCAGGGCTGGGGTTCTCCCTCGCCGAAATACTCCTCGAGCACGGCGCTGCGGCAGCGGGTTTCGTTCGCGGCATAGGAGAGCATGTGTTCGAAGCGCTCGCGCATCAGCTCCTGCCGCCGTTTGTAGGTTTCCGGGGCGATATAGAGGTCGGCGCGCGGCAGCCGCTCCTCGTCCATGAAGAGAATCGGCGAGCGGTTCGAGGGTACGTAGCGGATTACGCGCAGCTGCCAGAGCCGTTTGAGCAACTCCTTGACCCGTTGTACGGTGTAGCCGCTCCAGGTGGCTATTTCGCCCTCGTCGATTTGGCGGAACTCGGTGAAAACACCGTTGTAGAGCCGCAGCAGCGTGCGGATGAAATGGTCCAGCTCGTCGCGCTGCACGCGGAGTTTGTACAAATCGTCGCGGCTCACGCAGAACATAATCCGCGCCGGGTTATCCTGTGCGTCGGTCAGCGTCATGTAGCCGTTCTGCTGCAACAGTTTCAGGGCGCTCACCACCGTGCCTGACCAGAGGTGTTCGCGGGCGCAGAAGTCGTGGATGTTGAACAGGAATGACGCCTGGGCGCCGTCGCCGATGCCGACCTGCAGGTAGGAGCATACCCGTTCGTAGATGTCCTTGATTTTTTCGAGCGGCGGGAACTCCTGTTCGAAGCGCCGCACGATGCGCTCGCCGTCGTCCGGGGCGGCCAGCAGCAGGGCGTAGCTGCGTCCACCGTCGCGTCCCGCGCGGCCGGCCTCCTGATAGTAGCCTTCGAGCGAGTCGCACATGCTGTAATGGACGACGAACCGCACGTCGGGTTTGTCGATGCC
>NZ_CABMQJ010000076.1 GCF_902388705.1 uncultured Alistipes sp. | reverse complement strand
CGGCTCCGGCGGCTCCGGCAACTCCGGCTGCGCCCGTACAGGAGAAGCCCGCAGCAACCCCGGCGGCCGAGGCACCCAAAGCGGAACCCGCGGCCCCGAAAGACAACATCTTCCGGCCGGAAACCGTGACCCTGACCGGGCCGCAGGTACTCGGCACGATGGACGTATCGGGATTCGTGGCCGGCGGCAAGCATAAACGCAAGCGCCTGCAGAAAGAAAAAGTCGACGTGAGCAAGGCTCCGAAAGGCAATGCGCAGGGCGGCGGCAACAAGCAGGGCGGACAAGGCGGCCCGGGCGGACAAAACCGCCCCGGAGGCCAGGGCGGACAGAACCGTCCCGGCGGACAGGGACAGAACCAGCCCCGTCCCGGCGAAGGACGCCGCAACAAGAACAAGGGCAAAGCGGCCCCGAAACCGATTGTACGTCCCGAAGTGAGCGACGAAGAGGTTTCGAAGCAGGTAAAGGACACCCTCGCACGCCTGACGGCCAAGGGTGCCAAGAACAAGAGCGCCAAATACCGCAAGGACAAGCGCGACGCCGTAGCCGAGCGCATGAACGAAGAGTTCGAACGCGAAGAACAGGAACGTTCGACGCTCAAAGTCACGGAGTTCGTGACCGTGAGCGAACTGGCGACGATGATGAACATATCGCCGACGCAGGTTATCACGGCGTGCATGAACCTGGGACTGATGGTGTCCATCAACCAGCGCCTCGACGCCGAAGCGCTCGTGGTAGTCGCCGAGGAGTTCGGCTACAAGGTCGAGTTCGTTTCGGTGGAAATCCAGGAGGCTATCAACGACGAAGGCGAGGACAAGGAGGAAAACCTCATGCCGCGCCCGCCGATCGTTACGGTCATGGGACACGTCGACCACGGTAAGACCTCGCTGCTGGACAACATCCGCAAAACCAACGTCATCGAGGGCGAGGCCGGCGGTATCACGCAGCACATCGGTGCCTACAGCGTCGAACTGAACGGACAGAAAATCACGTTCCTCGACACGCCGGGCCACGAGGCCTTCACGGCCATGCGTGCCCGCGGCGCCAAAATCACGGACGTCGCAATCATCATCGTGGCGGCCGACGACAGCGTCATGCCGCAGACCATCGAGGCAATCAACCACGCGCAGGCCGCAGGCGTGCCGATGGTTTTCGCCATCAACAAAATCGACAAACCCAACGCCAACCCCGACCACATCAAGGAGCAGCTCTCGCAGATGAACTACCTCGTGGAGTCGTGGGGCGGAAAATACCAGGATCAGGAGATTTCGGCCAAGAAGGGCCTGAACCTCGACAAACTGCTCGAGAAGGTGCTGCTCGAAGCCGAAATGCTCGACCTGAAAGCCAATCCGGACAAGAAAGCCGTAGGTACGGTAATCGAGTCGACGCTCGACAAGGGCCGCGGATACGTTTCGACCATCCTCGTGCAGAGCGGTACGCTGCATATCGGCGACGTAATCCTCTCGGGCACCTCCACGGGCCGCGTGAAGGCCATGTTCAACGAGAACGGCAAGAAAGTGGAGGTGGCAGGCCCCTCGACGCCGGTACAGGTGCTGGGACTGAACGGAGCCCCGCAGGCCGGCGACACGTTCAACGTCATGGAGGACGACCGCTCGGCACGCGAAATCGCCAACAAGCGCGAGCAGCTGCAGCGCATGCAGGGCATCATGACCCAGAAGCACGTGACGCTCGACGAAATCGGACGGCGCATCGCCATCGGCTCGTTCAAGGAGCTGAACATCATCGTCAAGGGCGACGTGGACGGTTCGATCGAGGCCATGTCGGGTTCGCTCATCAAGCTCTCGAAGGAAACCGTGCAGGTCAACGTCATCCACGCCGCCGTGGGACAGATCTCGGAGTCGGACGTGCTGCTGGCCGCCGCTTCGAACGCCATCATCGTCGGCTTCCAGGTGCGCCCGTCGGCATCCGCGCGCAAGCTGGCCGAGAAAGAGGAGATCGAAATCCGCCTCTACTCGATCATCTACGACGCCATCAACGACATCAAGGACGCCATCGAGGGCATGCTCGAGCCGGTGATGAAAGAGGAGATCGTCGCTTCGGTCGAGGTGCTGGAGATCTTCAAGATATCGAAGGTCGGAACCGTCGCCGGATGCGTCGTACGCGAAGGCAAGCTCCAGCGCAACACCCCGATCCGCGTCATCCGCGACGGTATCGTGATTTACACCGGCAAGCTCGGGTCGCTCAAGCGCTTCAAGGACGACGTCAAAGAGGTTTCGGCCGGACAGGACTGCGGACTGAACATCGAATCGTTCAACGATATCCGTGTCGGCGACATCGTCGAGGGATACGAACAGGTAGAAGTGAAACGCAAATAGCATCGCCATGCTCAAACGCCTGACTGTATTGCTGCTGTCGCTCTGCACGCTGTGCGGGGCGGCATCGGCTTTTTCGGCCCCGTCCCGCGGCGTGCCGACGGACAAAGAGCAGAAAGCGCTGCAAAAGGCCCAGAAGAAGAAACTCCGCCAGGAGGTGCGCCATTTCGCGAGCCTGCGCAACGAGGCGGTCGAGAAATTCGCCCGGGAGCACCAGCCCGCGGACATCAGCACCCCCTCGTTCGTAAACGATTTCCGCATCTCGAACGTCATCTGCGCCGGGGACAACATCACGGGCACCGTGATGCTGCACTTCGACATCACGCCCCTGTACGGCGGCTTCCGCCTCTACATGGGCGGCGAGCGCAACGGAACCTGCGCCTTCGCCAAGGGTAAATCGTACCCCTCGTCGGACCATTACGGGCGCGTATACACGATGCGCGGCGGACAGCCCGAACACGTCGTGGTGATATTCTACAACATCGCCCCGGGCGTAGACCGCCTCGACCGGGTGGACATCAGCATGGGACTGGCTATCAACACCCTGAACATCATAACGATGCGCAACGTTCCGATCTTCTGGACCTACTCCGACAAAGCCATTCGCAATTTCGTACGCGAAAACGCAACCAAGGTTACCGCTAACTAAAACCAATACAAACTTAAAGTAAAAATGACTACCCAGATCAAATTTACCACTCCCGAGGAAGCCGTCAAGGTTATCAAATCGGGCGACCACGTGCATTTGAGCTCCGTGGCTTCGGCGCCCCAATGCCTTATCAACGCCATGTGCGCACGCGGCGAGGCAGGCGAGCTGAAGGACGTGCACGTCCACCACTTGCACACCGAGGGTCCCGCACCCTATGCCGATGCAAAATTCGAGGGTGTATTCCAGCTCGACTCGTTCTTCGTGGGCAGCAACGTCCGCAAAGTGACCCAGAGCGGTTACGCGGACTACATTCCGATTTTCCTGAGCGAGACACAGCGCCTTTACCGCTGCGGCGCTGTGCCCTGCAACGTGGCGATGATTCAGGTGTCGACGCCCGACAAGCACGGCTTCGTATCGCTCGGCACCTCGGTAGACGCGACGCTGGCGGCGGTGGAAACCGCAGAGCACGTAATCGCCGTGGTGAACAAGCACGTCCCCCGCGCATTCGGGCAGGCGATGATTCACTCTTCGAAAATCGACCTCTTCGTGCAGGACGACACCCCGCTGATCGAGGCGCATTTCACCCAGCCGAACGAAATCGAAACGGCCATCGGCAAGCACTGCGCCGCGCTGATTGAGGACGGAGCAACGCTCCAGATGGGTATCGGAGCCATTCCGAACGCCGTGCTGGCACAGCTGGGCAACCACAAGAACCTCGGTATCCACACCGAAATGTTCGCCGACGGCGTATTGCCCCTCGTGGAGAGCGGCGTCATCAACGGCGAAGCCAAGAACATCGACAAGGGCAAGATGGTATCAACGTTCCTGATGGGTTCGCAGCGCGTATACGACTTCATCGACGACAACCCCGCCGTGCTGATGATGGACGTGGGCTACACGAACGATCCCTATATCATCTCGCGGAACGACCGCGTGACGGCCATCAACTCGGCACTGCAGGTCGACATCACGGGCCAGGTATGCGCCGACTCGCTGGGCACGAAATTCTACTCGGGCGTGGGCGGACAAATCGACTTCGTATACGGGGCGTCGCTCTCGAAAGGCGGCAAGGCCATCATCGCCATGCCCTCGATGACCAACAAGGGCATTTCGAAAATCGCCCCGGTGCTGTCGCCGGGCGCCGGCGTCGTGACCACGCGCAACCACATCCACTGGTTCGTGACCGAGCACGGCGCAGTCGACCTCTACGGCAAAACGCTGCAGGAGCGCGCCCGCCTGATTATCTCGATAGCCGATCCTTCGGCGCAGGAGGAGCTCGACCGTGCCGCTTTCGAGCGTTTCGGCCAGCACCACCACTACGTGAAAAACTACATGAAATAAAATATTTCACAATCGGGAAGCGCCCACGTTACCGTGGGCGCTTTTTTTGTATCTTTACACGAACCTAAAACTTCCCGTCATGAAAAAATACGCCTGTATCCTGCTGTCGGCAGTGCTGCTCACGGGATGCGCCGCATCCCGCCGGACGAACGCCGCACTCCCGCAGGAGAAACAATACGCCGTGATTCTCTCGATGGATGCCTTCCGCTGGGATTTGGCGGGCCGCAGCCACACGCCGACGCTCGACTCGCTCGCACGGGTCGGCACCTATGCCGAAATCTATCCCGTGTACCCGTCGAACACCTTTCCGAGCCACTACGCCATGGCCACGGGACTCCACCCGGATCACCACGGCGTGGTGAACAACAGTTTCTACGACCGTACAGCAGGCCGGAGGCTTTCGGTATTCGACTCGCAGGACGTACGCACACCGGGATTCTGGGGCGGCGAACCTATTTGGAACACGGCCGAGCGGCAGGGGCTCACCGCCAATATCTTCATGTGGCCGGGCAGCGAAGTCCCCATCGGCGGCAGGCAGGCGACCGTGTGGACACGCTACTCGTCGAAACCCTCCTACTACGAGCGCGCAGACTGGGTAATCGACGCCATGACGCGCCCCGAGGAGGAAATCCCCGAGCTGGTGATGTGGTATTTCGAACAGCCCGATGCCGCGATGCACACCTACGGCCCCGAGGCGCCACAGGTCGTGGCGCAGGCCGAGCATATCGATTCGGTGCTCCGCTATTTCTTCCGCGGAATACGCCGTTCGCCTGTCTTCGACCGCATCAACTTCATCGTCACAGCCGACCACGGCATGGCCGAACTGTCGCCAGATCGCTACATCAACCTCATGCCGCTGCTCGACACGTCACAGGTCGTGCGCGTCGTGCCGGGCACCCCGTTCGGGCTGGAGGTCAAGGAGGCGTATGCCGGCCAGGCGCTCCGCATCCTGCGCAAGGCCGGACACATGAAAGCGTGGAAACGCGAGCGCATGCCACGCCGCTTCCACTACGGCACGCACCCCACCCGCCTGACCAATATCATCGTCATCCCCGAAACGGGATGGACACTCGATTATGCAAAGACAGGCCGGGAGCGTCCGGTGCGCAAGCGCGGCACACACGGATTCGACAACCGCGACAGGGAGATGCACATGGTCTTTTACGGTTCGGGGCCGGCATTCCGCAAGGGTTACCGCCAGCGCCCGTTCCAGAACCAGAACATGTACCTCGTCCTGTGCCGCCTGCTGGGTATCGAGCCCGCGCCCAACGACGGGGAGTGGAAAGACGTAAAACGCATGTTTCGTGATAATTAAAATTATTTTCCTATCTTTGCTCCGACTGTGAAAACATAAATGTGCCCTATGAGGATCAGCACACCCAAAAGCAGGCAGGACCTGCATATCAAGCGGCGCTACAAGGTGCTCGAAATCGGCCCTGGAAACAACCCTACTTACCGTGCCAACGTACTTGCCGATAAATTTATCGGCGACAATACCCACCGCAGCGGCGATATCCGGGTCTATCCGCATCAGAAACTGGTGAACGCCGCAGCCGAATCCCTCCCGTTCGCCGACAAAGAGTTCGACTACGTAATCTGCAATCAGGTGCTCGAACACAGCGACGACCCGGCGCAGTTCCTGCGCGAGGTGGTACGCGTCGGCAAAGCGGGGTATATCGAAACGCCGAGCCTGCTGGGAGAGTGGCTCTTCCCCAAACAATCGCACCGCTACGTGCTGCTGTGCATCGGCGACAAACTGGTGCTCTACGACAAGCGCCGCGTTCCGGGAAACTACGCCAACGACTACGGCGAATTGTTCCTGAACTACCTCCCCTACCAGTCGCTGCCCTACAAGCTGCTGCCGTTTTCCGAGGGCGAATTGATGCACGTGCGTTACGAATGGAAAGACGACATCGACTTCCTGGTAAACCCCGCGGACGAGTATTACAGCAAGTTCTTCCTTAAGAAATGGGACCGCGAGATGGTGCGCACGCTTTTCCCGCCGCGCGGATTCATCACGGAACTCGGACGCACGTTCAAGGCCGCCGTGCATGTAATCGCCGACAAACTGCGCCGCACAAACGGACGACGCCCCCTCACGCTCGAAGAGTACCGCAAACTGCACCCGGACGAACTCAAGTAATTCGGCGGCCGACGCAGCGGCGGAACCGAAACCGTATAATTAAGTGAAAACATCCGTGATTTTCGGATGTTTTTCTTATTTTTGCATATGCAATCCCAAATCCCCGTTGCCTATGAAGCATTGAAAAGCGTGTTGTAACATCATTGCGAATCACTTCCGTGCCGGCTGCAGGTACTAAAATCGCCGGCACAAACATATAAAAAGCGTTAGCTTTACGTCTTTGCATATCGAAATCTGGAAAATTTCAATCTGTGGCAAAAGAAGTGGAGTTGATGCTCACGTTTCCAACGTGGGCTTCACTTTATATTATTGCCACAGGGTATTCCAGAACCTCGATATGCGATAATGAAAGTTTTGTCCCACGTTTTTTATACCCCTATCCCAAACCCACTTACTTATGCCCGGGGACAGGCATCCCGCTATTTGTCATGAACAACTATCTCCTGCTGCTCGGCATCGGCAGCGCACCGGCAGTCGCAAGCATGTGCGCGACGCTGCCCCTCTGGCACTCGAAACACCTGCGCAACCGGACAATCCATACACTCGGGCTGATAATCCTGTTTCTCGCCCTGATATGCTGCCTGCTCCCCGTAATCACAAGCGAAGATACAGGAATCGGATTTGCCGCCATAGCCGTAAGCTGCATCAACTTTTTCCTGTTCCGGCATTACGAGCGCCTGCTCTACACCCTGCGGTGCCCCGGCTGCCGCCATGCAACGCTCCGAGTCCGCGCCGTACACCACAAAACCTACCGGCTCCATTGCAAACGTTGCGGACTCTATACGGATTGGCATGAATAAATGAGAAGGTGGAAAGAAGACGGATGAATCAGCAATGCAGCCAGGAGACTCCGGGCCTGAAAATACCAGTTCTCGCAGTCGGCAGAGGGATATGACAGCCATATAGCACCGTCAAGGCTGCGGGAAACCGGCAGGAAGTCATCTTAAAAACAGAAGCAGATGCTGCGGGTGAATGAATCGTCCATACCACATAAGCAACGGGGTATAAATAGGTCCGGACGGACAGTACGGCCCGGACAGCGGATTGGTAGAGTTTCCCTATCGGAAAATTCCTCGCCACTTCGCAAGCTATTGCCAAGTGCGTTTGGAGAGGTGAGAGGTGAGAGGTGAGAGGTGAGAGATGCCGTCCCCACCTTTCTTCCGGGCCAGCAAGTGAAGCAGGGCGGAACATCGCTGCACAGGGGCGGGCGGCGAAACATACGGGCCCCCCCCAAGCTATGGGCAACGAGGAAAATCAGCCACACGCCTGCCGCCTGCGTGTT
>NZ_CABMQJ010000075.1 GCF_902388705.1 uncultured Alistipes sp. | reverse complement strand
CGGCCGGGCCCGGGGCCGCTACGTCTATTTCATGGACAGCGACGACCTGCTCGAATCCGACGCGCTCGCGATCTGCTACGCGCGCTGCGAGGCGGACAGGCTGGACTTCGTGTTCTTCGACGCGGTGAGTTTCGGCGCCCCGGCTTCCGACGCCGCCTGGTTCGACTACCGCCGGGCCGCCGCCTTCCCCGGCATCCACACGGGCCGCAAACTGCTCGGGCGCATGCTCGACACCAAACGCTACCGCAGTTCGGTCTGCCTGAACCTGATTCGCCGCGAGCTGCTCGACCGTGCGGGACTGCGGTTTTACGCGGGTATCATCCACGAGGACGAGCTGTTCACGGCGCGCCTCTACATCGAGGCCGCGCGCGTGGCAGGCATCGCACGCACGTTCTTCCACCGCCGCGTGCGCGAAGAGTCGACCATGACCACCCGGTTTTCGCAGCGTAATGTCACGGGCTACATGACCGCACTCCGGGAGCTGAACCGTTTCGCCGCCGGGCGCGACGCCGAATCCCGGCGGGCGGTGCGCATGCTCACGCGCAGCATCCTGCGGGTTGTCATGCAGAGCGCCTGGCAGCTTCCCGCCGCCGATCGCCGGCGGCTGGCGCTCACCGCCCTGCGGCACTATCCGGCATGCATCAGCGGCAAAGCCCTCGGGGCGCTGCTGTTCAAGGGAATGATTAAAAAGCAAACCGGCAGATGAGTGTGAAACGGGAACTGGCTTCGGGCGTTTTCTACACCTCAATCGCCAAATACGCGGGCATCGTCGTGACGCTCGTGGTGTCGGGCATCCTGGCACGCTTGTTCACCCCCGAAGAGTTCGGCGTGGTGAACATCGCCACGGTCGTCATCGCCTTTTTCGCCATCTTCAGCGATTTGGGCATCGGCCCGGCGGTCATCCAGCACAAGAACCTCAGCAAACGCGACCTGGACGGCATCTTCTCGCTCTCGATTTGGTCGGGGGCCGTCATGGCGCTGCTCTTCTTCGCGGCATCGGGACTCGTCGCCTCGTTCTACGACGACTCGCAGGAGCTGCGCAACATCCTGCGCATCCTCTCCGCCAACCTCTTTTTCGCCGCCGCGAACATCGCCCCGAACGCCCTTATCCTCAAGCAGAAGCGGTTCCGGTTCGCCGCCATGCGTTCGCTTTCGGTGCAAATCGCCGGAGGCGCGGCGGCCGTTGCCGCCGCCTACGCCGGGGCGGGTATCTACGCCCTGACGATCAACCCCGTCTTTTCGAGCCTGATGCTCTTCGTGATAAATTACCGCCAGAACCCGCTGTCGCTGCACCTGCGCCCGGGGCGCGAGGCCATCGGCAAAGTCTTCTCGTTCTCGGCCTACCAGTTCTCGTTCCAGCTCATCAACTACTTCAGCCGCAACCTCGACAAACTGCTCATGGGCCGCTATATGAGCCTTTCGCAACTGGGCTATTACGACAAGTCGTACCGGCTGATGATGCTCCCGCTGCAAAACATCGCCTACGTCGTGTCGCCCGTCATGCACCCCATTTTCTCGGAGATGCAGGACGACCTGCGCCAGCTCGCCTCCTCGTACCGGAAAGTCGTCCGGCTGCTGGCATTTATCGGCCTGCCCCTCTCGGTCGTGCTCTGCTTCACGGCACAGGAGCTCGTTCTCATCATCTTCGGCAGCCAGTGGCAGCCGTCGGTGCCCGTATTCCGGATTCTGGCGCTCTCGGTCGGCATCCAAATCGTGATGTCCACCTCGGGATCGATTTTCCAGGCCGCCAACGCCACGCGGATGCTCTTCCTCTGCGGCGTGTTCTCGGCGACGCTCAACGTCGCGGCAATCTGCACCGGCATCTTCGCGTTCGGCACCACCGAAGCGGTCGCATGGTGCATCTGCGCCTCGTTCGCCGTCAACTTCGTCCAGTGCTACCACGCGCTGTTCTGCCTGACGCTCCGCACGGGCTGGGGCGCATTCTGGCGAAGCTTCCTCTCGCCCCTGCTGCTCACGGCACTCGTCTGCCTGCTGCTGGCGGCCATCGAGTGGCTGCTGCCGCCGATGCCCCTGGTCGTGTCGCTGGCCGTAAAGGGCGCCGCGGCGCTCGCCGTATGGCTGCTCTACGTGCAGCTGGGCGGCGAATACGACCTCAAAGGAACGGCCGCCCGGCTCCTGTCCCGCAAAAAACGATAACGTTATGAAAGGATTGTTCGTTGTTTTCCACGGATTTTCGGCCCACAGCGGCATCAGCAAGAAAATCTTTTACCAATGCGACGCCCTGCGCCGCAACGGGGCCTGTGTCGGGTTGTGCCACCTCGAAATCGCCGCCGACGGCACACAGCGCCGCATGGTCGGCGACCGCGTCATCCGCACCTTCGGCAAGGGGCTGCACGCCAAACTCGCCAAGCGGGTTTCGCTGACCGACATCACGCGCTACATCCGCGACGAAGGGGTGGAGTTCCTCTACATCCGCCACGACCACAACGCCAGCCCGGTGCTGATCGGCTGGCTGCGCCGAATCAAGCGGCTCGGCGTGCGCATCGCGCTCGAAATTCCGACCTACCCCTACGACGCCGAGTTCGCCCGGTCGCCCTTCGTGCGCAAACTCAAACTGCGCATCGACCGCACGTTCCGCCGCCGCATGGCCCGCTACATCGACCGCATCGTCACCTTCTCCGACGACCGCGAAATCTTCGGCCGCCCGACGATTCGCATCTCCAACGGCATCGACTTCCGGAGCATCCCGCTCAAGACGCAGAAACACGACAACCACCACGAAATCCGGCTCCTCGCCGTGGCCAACATCCACTTCTGGCACGGCCTCGACCGCATACTCGAAGGGCTCCGGGCCTATTATGCCGGAGCGCACCAGTGCATCGTACGCCTGCGCATCGCGGGCGACGGCGTGCAGTCGCTCATCGCGCAATACAGCCGCATGATCGAGCAATACGGGCTCCAGGAGTACGCCGAGGTCATCGGCCCCCGCTCGGGTGCGGAGCTCGACGCCGAATTCGAATGGTGCGACATGGGCGTCGCCAGCCTCGGACGCCACCGCAACGGCATCACGAGCATCAAAACGCTCAAGAACCGCGAGTATGCCGCACGCGGCATTCCGTTCGTCTACTCGGAGCGGGACAGCGACTTCGACGGCATGCCCTACGTGATGAAGGCCCCGGCGGACGACACGCCGCTCGACATCGCGGCCCTGGTGCATTTTTACGACGGCGTGCGCCTCACGCCCGCCGCGATACGGGCCTCGATCGAAGGCACCCTCTCGTGGGACAACCAGATGAAACAGGTATTAACCGAACTTTTCGAAGCATGACGACCGCAGCGATACTCTTCTGGGCGGGGATTTTCCTCGTCTTCTACACCTACCTCGGATACGGCATTCTGCTATGGATGCTGGTGAAAGTCCGCGAGGCCGTGCGCCCCGCGCTCCGGCGCGATTTCCCGGCCGACCCGCCCGAGGTGACCCTGCTCATCGCCGCCTGGAACGAGCAGGATGTCGTGGCCGGGAAGATGGCCAACTGCCTGGCGCTGAACTACCCGGCGGACAGGCTCCGCATAATGTGGATTACCGACGGCTCGACCGACCGCACGGGCGAACTGCTGGCCGCCTACCCCGGGGTGACGGTGCTGCACGACGCGCGCCGGGGCGGCAAGACCGCCGCGCTCAACCGCGCGCTGGAATTCATCCGCACGCCGCTCGTCGTATTCACCGATGCCAACACGATGCTCAACCCCGAGGCCGTGCGCGAAATCGTGCGCTGCTTCGAAGACCCGCAGGTGGGATGCGTGGCGGGTGAAAAACGCGTCGCAGGGACGGACCGTGCAGGCGCCGCCGCCACGGAAGGCGTCTACTGGAAATACGAGTCGAAACTCAAGGAACTCGACTACCGCCTCCATTCGGCGGTCGGGGCCGCGGGCGAGCTGTTCGCCGTGCGGCGCGAACTGTGGCGGACGCTTCCCGAAGATACGCTGCTCGACGACTTCGTCTGCTCGATGCTGATTGCCGCGCAGGGCTGCAAGATCGCCTATTGCAAGGATGCCTATGCACTGGAAACGCCCTCGGCCGACATGCGCGAGGAGGGCAAGCGCAAACGGCGCATCGCGGCCGGCGGCCTGCAGTCGGTGTGGCGGCTGCGCAAACTGCTCAACCCGTTCCGCTACGGGGTGCTGTGGTTCCAGTACGTGTCGCACCGCGTGCTGCGCTGGACGCTCACGCCCGTGGTGCTCGTCGCGCTGCTGCCGCTCAACGTCGCGCTGCTGTGGTCGGGGCATCCGGCGCTTTACGGCACGACGCTGGCCCTGCAATGCGCCTTCTACCTCGCCGCCCTCGCAGGATGGGCGCTGGAGCGCAGCGGACACCGCAACCGCCTGCTCTTCGTCCCCTACTACTTCCTCTTCATGAACCTCAACGTCTTCCGGGGCGCATGGTACCTCGCGACCCACCGCGGCCGCGGAGCCTGGGAGAAAGCCCGACGGGCCTGAAGGTTTTTTGACAACCCTGAAAAATTATGCTATATTTGTTGAACTAACTGCTGTCCGCCATGAAAAACATCGCCATCAAGCCCGAAGACTATACGATTCTCGCCGTCGATGACATCGCCACCAACATCATGCTGCTGAAAGCCGTGTTGAGCCGCGCGAAATACAAAATCGTCACCGCTTCGGGAGGCTTCGAGGCGCTCGAGAAAGTCGAAAAGGAATCCCCCGACCTGATCCTTCTGGACATCATGATGCCCGACATGGACGGCTACGAAGTGATCAAGCGGCTCAAGGCCGACCCTGCACACCAGGACATTCCGGTGATTTTCCTCACGGCGCTCCACAACCCCGAGGATATCGTCAAGGGATTCAAGCTGGGGGCCAGCGACTATGTTTCCAAGCCGTTCAACCACGAAGAGCTCATCACGCGCGTTACGCACCACATCTACCTGGCGGCGGCCCAGCGCACCATCACGCACCAGCGCGACGAACTGCAGGCCACGGTCGAGGCGCGCGACAAGATGTATTCGGTCATCGCGCACGACCTGCGCTCGCCGATCGGCACGCTCAAAATGGTGTTCAACATGCTCTCGATGAACCTCACGCAGGAGGAGGTCGGCGAAGAGAACTTCGAGATGATCACCATGGGCAACAACATCACCGAAAGCACGTTCATGCTGCTGGACAACCTGCTCAAGTGGACCAAGAGCCAGACCGGACGCATGAACACGGTCTTTCAGGAGGTCGACATTTCGGAGGTGGTGACTTTCGCCAGCAAGATGTCCGACCTCGTGGCGCAGGTCAAGAACATCGCCGTCGACTACGACATTCCGGGCCCCATCACGGTGCGCTGCGACGTGGACATGGTCAAGACCATCATGCGCAACCTGATGTCGAACGCCATCAAGTACAGCAACGAGGGCGGGCGTATCATCATTTCGGTGCGGGAAACCCCGACGCACGCCGTAATCAGCGTCCGCGATTTCGGCACGGGCATCAAGGAGGAAGACCTGCCCAAACTGCTCAACCCCGAGATACACTACACGACCTACGGCACCAAGAACGAGGAGGGCTCGGGCCTCGGCCTGCAGCTCGTACAGGATCTCACGCGCCGCAACGGCGGAGAGCTGACCGTCGAGTCGAAAGAGGGCGAGGGCTCGACCTTCAGCTTCTCGATTGCCAAGGAGCAGCCCGAATCCGACCCCGTGGAGGACACAGAAGGAGGAATCGCCCGCCCCTGAACGAAGCAGGGCGGGGCGTCATGAAAAAACGGGCGGCACGGTCGTGCCGGCTCCCGCTATTATTTCCGTACCGATAAAGATTATTTGAACCGTACTCCGGCTATCACGGCCTTATGGTCGCTGATGTCGTCGCCGAGCGTATAGTAGCGGACACCGGCAAAGTCGCCGCCGTAGAAGATATAGTCGATGCGCAGCAGGCCGCCCAGGTAACGGAACGTACCGCCGTAACCGTTCCCGACGGCGCGGAACCCGTCGGTCATGTCGCCTTTCATCTGGCGGTAGGCGTACGAGGAGGGCGTATCGTTGAAGTCGCCCGCCAGAATCACGGGATAGGGGGAGGCGTCGATCGCGGCACGGATTTCGCGCACCTGCCCGGCACGGATGCTGCTGTTGCTCTCCCACGCGACGAGCAGCGTATCCACAGGAGGGATCCCGAGGTTGTAATCCGTCCGGAAACGGCGGCGCAACTGCGCGATGCCCGAAGTCTGGAGGTGCACCGAAAAGATTCGCACCGTATCCCTGTCCACGAGCAGGTCGGCGCACAGATAATCGTTGGAGGTGTCCGGGAACTGGACATATGTGTAATCGAGAATCGGATAACGGCTGGCAAGGGCCGCGCTCCCGGCATGAACGAAATAGGGCATGCTGCGGGCGAAAAGCGCCCCGATGCTGTCGGCCGGAAACTCCCGCCCGTCCATGAATTCCTGCAGGCAGAGCACGTCGACATTCTCGCGCTGCATCACGCGAGCCACGGCATCCGCCGTGGCGGATAGGGAACCCAGGCGGCGGAAGCCGTTAACGTTGAGCGTGGCGACCCGTATATCGTGCGGCCCGTCCGCAGTGCTGAAATCGGGAAGCTGCACCATGGCCGAAATGTACCCCAGGTTCAGCCCCAGCGCCGCCACCGGCATCAGGGCCACGACCCATTTGCGGCGCACGAGCCACCAGACGAGCGCCAGCAGGTTGGCCAGCAGTATGGCCGGCATGAGCAACGCTATCGTAGCCCAGAATCCGCCCTGTCCGGGGGCGACGAACGACGCGCGCCAGCTCAACACGGCGGCGGCGAGCAGCAGCCCGGTAACTGCGACCGAGAGGCTGTACAAGAGATACGAAACGGCTTTACGACCCATTTTGTGCTATAATCTAACGATTTATGCGCTCAAAGATACGCTTTTTCAAATAAAAACTATAACTTTACGCACTCAAAAAAGACGCAATTGGAATGAAGAGGATCCTGATCTCCGGCGGTGCCGGATTTATCGGTTCGCACTTATGTGAAAGACTGCTCCGCGATGGTAACGACGTTATCTGCATCGACAACTATTTTACCGGACACAAGAGCAACATCCGGCACCTGCTGAACCACCCCAACTTCGAAGTCATCCGCCACGACATCATCTACCCGTATACGGCCCAGGTCGAGGAGATTTACAACCTCGCCTGCCCCGCCTCGCCGATTTACTACCAGCACGATCCGATCAAGACCACGCAGACGTCGGTCATCGGCGCCATGAACATGCTCGCCATCGCCCGCTGCAACCGGGCCAGAATCCTGCAGGCCTCGACCTCCGAAGTCTACGGCGACCCGTTGGTACACCCCCAGCCCGAGGAGTACTGGGGACATGTCAACCCGCTGGGGCTGCGTTCGTGCTACGACGAGGGCAAGCGCTGCGCCGAATCGCTCTTCATGAGCTACTTCCGCGAATACGGCATCCCCGTGAAGATCATCCGCATCTTCAACACCTACGGCCCCAACATGGACATCAACGACGGCCGTGTGGTTTCGAACTTCATCGTGCAGGCGCTGCGGGGCGAGCAGATCACCATCTACGGGGACGGCGAGCAGACCCGCTCGTTCCAGTACATCGACGACTTCATCGAGGGAATGGTGCGCATGATGGAGCGCACGCCCGACGATTTCACAGGCCCGGTGAACATCGGCAACCCGCACGAGTTCACCATCAACGAACTGGCCTCCATCGTGCTGGAACTCACGGGTTCCAAATCGAAAATCATCCACATGCCCCTGCCCTCTGACGACCCGCAGCAGCGCAACCCCGACATCTCGCTCGCCCGCAAGATGCTCGACGGCTGGGAGCCGACGGTCCAGCTGCGCGAAGGGCTGCTCAAGACCATCGCCTATTTCGAAAATATCCTGTCGCGGGGAGGAGTCAGGCACTGACCCGGCCCCGCCGCGGCACTTCCCTCACGGCTTTGCCAGGGCATCGCGGAGCACCGCACCCGCCAAACGCACCAGCGTGCGCGTCGGATGCAGCCCGGCAAACCCGTTGAGCATTCCCCAATCGTGTATCACGCCGTTGAAACGCACGGTGGTCACCTCGACGCCCGCTTCGTCCAGGCGGCGGCCCATCGCCTCGCCCTCGTCGCGCAGGATGTCGTTCTCTGCCACGGCGATCAGCGTCGGGGGCAGTCCCCGCAGGCGCTCCGCCGACGCGCGCACGGGCGACATCA
>NZ_CABMQJ010000074.1 GCF_902388705.1 uncultured Alistipes sp. | reverse complement strand
GGCAACGTCCGCCGCCGCTCGGGCTGGCTGATGCGCGACCGCATCCTCGCCGACACGGCGCTGCGCACCTCGGCGGGCGATGTTTTCGCACGCCGCTATTTATTTGACCCAAAGACGGGTAAACCCCTCCCGACCTACGAAAAGGGGCACTACAGGGGCGGCTACGGATACGCCCTGCCGATATTCTTCTACTTGGAGTAGAATTTTTTGGAATTTCAGAAAAGTTTTTATATATTCGCATTCCCAATGGCGAATATGAATTCTTTGACGAGGCGGTAACAGGAATGTCACCGCAATTTTCGTCTGTAAGAAGCGACAAGTTGACAAAAATTTTATAAATTTATATACCAATTAAATTAACAAGAAAAGTTATGGCAGACGTTAAACGAGTCTACACCTTCGGTAACAAGGAAGCCGAAGGCAACGGCAAAATGCGTGAACTGCTCGGCGGCAAGGGTGCCAACCTCGCAGAGATGAACCTCATCGGCATCCCCGTCCCCCCGGGCTTCACGATTACCACGGAAGTATGTTCGGAATTTTACGCCCACGGCAAGGAAGCGGTCATCCAGATGCTCCGTCCGGAAGTCGAAAAGGCGATGAAAAATATCGAGAAGCTCACGGGCATGAAATTCGGCGACAAGGAGATGCCGCTGCTCGTATCGGTACGTTCGGGCGCGCGCGCCTCGATGCCCGGCATGATGGACACCATCCTCAACCTGGGTATGAACGACCAGGCCGTGGAGGCCGTGGCCAAACGTACGGGCAATCCCCGTTTCGCATGGGACTCGTACCGCCGTTTCGTGCAGATGTACGGCGACGTGGTGCTGGGCATGAAACCCGTTTCGAAAGAAGACCATGACCCGTTCGAGGAGATTATCGACGAGATGAAACAGAAGCGCGGCGTGAAGAACGACACCGACCTGACGCCCGAAGACCTGAAAGAACTGGTCAAAGAGTTCAAGGCCGCCGTCAAGAAACAGACCGGCGAGGACTTCCCCGCATGCCCGTGGGAGCAGCTCTGGGGCGCCGTATGCGCCGTGTTCGGCTCGTGGATGAACGACCGCGCCATCCTTTACCGCAAACTCAACAACATCCCCGCCGAATGGGGTACGGCCGTATCGGTACAGGCCATGGTGTTCGGCAACATGGGCACCAATTCGGCGACGGGCGTGGCATTCTCGCGCGACGCCGCGACGGGTGAAAACATCTTCAACGGCGAGTACCTGATCAACGCGCAGGGCGAGGACGTCGTAGCCGGCATCCGCACCCCGCAGCAAATCACCGTCGAAGGCTCGAAGCGCTGGGCCGCAGCCCAGAACATCTCCGAAGAAGACCGCCGCACGAAATACCCCTCGCTCGAGGAGGTGATGCCCGTGGTTTACAAGGAGCTCGACGAGATACAGCACCACCTGGAGCAGTACTTCAAGGACATGCAGGACATCGAGTTCACGATTCAGGACGGCAAGCTCTGGATGCTCCAGTGCCGCAACGGCAAGCGTACCGGCGCCGCCATGGTCAAAATCGCGATGGACATGCTCCGCGAGGGACTGATCGACGAACAGACGGCCGTACTGCGCTGCGAGCCCGCCAAACTCGACGAACTGCTCCACCCCGTTTTCGACAAGAAGGCCATCGCCAACGCACAGGTCATCACCAAGGGCCTGCCCGCCTCGCCGGGCGCAGCTACGGGACCGGTTGTGTTCTTCGCCGAGGACGCCGAGAAAATCCTCGCCGAGAGCGGCCAAAAAGCGATTCTGGTACGTATCGAAACTTCGCCCGAAGACCTCAAGGGCATGCTCGACGCTGCCGGTATCCTGACCGCACGCGGCGGTATGACCTCGCACGCCGCCGTCGTTGCACGCGGTATGGGCAAATGCTGCGTATCGGGCGCGGGCGAACTGCAAATCGATTATAAAGCCCGCACGATCAATGTCAACGGCTTCACCGTCAAGCAGGGCGACTGGATTTCGCTCAACGGCTCGACGGGTGAGGTTTACCTGGGCCAGGTAGCCACGATGGCCGCCGACTTGAGCGGCGACTTCGGCCAGCTGATGGACCTGACGGGCAAATACGCCGTGCTGAAAGTACGCGCCAACGCCGACACGCCGAAAGACGCCGCACAGGCGTTCGCATTCGGCGCCGAGGGTATCGGCCTCTGCCGTACGGAGCACATGTTCTTCGAAGGCGACCGCATCAAGGCTATCCGCGAGATGATCCTCGCCGACGACGAAGCCGGACGCCGCGTGGCGCTTGCCAAACTGCTGCCCATCCAGCGCGGCGACTTCGAGGGACTGTTCAAAGCCATGAACGGATTCCCCGTGACCGTACGCCTGCTCGACCCGCCCCTGCACGAGTTCGTGCCGCATGACGAAAAGGGCCAGAAAGAGATGGCGCGCGAGATGAACGTTCCCTTCGAGAAAATCGTCGCCAAGGTCGAATCGCTCGCCGAGTTCAACCCGATGCTGGGACACCGCGGCTGCCGCCTGGGCAACACCTATCCCGAAATCACCGAGATGCAGGCACGCGCCATCATCGAGGCCGCCATGAACGTCCGCGCACAGGGCACCCCGGTACACGTGGAGATTATGGTTCCGCTGGTGGGCAACCACAAGGAGCTCCGCTACCAGAAGAACATCATCGACTCGACGGCCGAACAGGTGTTCTCGGAGCGCAACGACAAGATCGACTACATGGTCGGCACGATGATCGAGGTTCCGCGCGCTGCGGTGACCGCCAACCAAATCGCCGAGGTGGCCGAGTTCTTCTCGTTCGGTACCAACGACCTGACGCAGATGACGCTGGGCTTCTCGCGCGACGACATCGGCAAGTTCCTGCCCGTATACCTCGACAAGGGCATCCTGAAGAACGACCCGTTCCAGATTCTCGACCGCAACGGCGTGGGCCAGCTCATCCGCGAGGCCGTATTCAAGGGCCGCGGCGTGCGCCCGACGCTCAAATGCGGCATCTGCGGCGAGCACGGCGGCGAGCCCTCGTCGGTGGAATTCTGCCACTATGCGGGCCTGAACTACGTGAGCTGCTCGCCGTTCCGCGTGCCCATCGCACGTCTGGCAGCCGCACACGCAGCGCTCAAAGAGAAATAAACGACACCCCGGCAACGCCGGGGAAAGAACCGAAAGAGAGCCTGCGGTATGCATACCGCAGGCTTTCCTTTATCGGCAAAACAGTCGGGTTCGTTGAATATGTTTGGCAGAAAGAGATAACTTTTATATATTTGTTACGGCAAACAACGACGCACTTTGTTTAAACAAAAAAAACAGAAACATGAAAAAGATTTTTCTTACGGCACTCGTCGCTCTCTTCGCAGTGACGGCCGTTTCGGCACAGAACAAAGGAGATTGGGGCGTAGGCCCTAAAATCGGTATTTACACCAATACGGGTGCAGAGGGCGCAGTCTTCGGCATCGGAGCGAGCGGACGCTATACGTTCCTGGACAACTGGCGCGTAGAGCCGAGCCTGATGGCCATCTGCAAGAAGTACTGCTCGGTGGATATCAGCGCCGACGTCCAGTACCTGTTCAACATCGCCCCCGACTGGCACATCTACCCGCAGGCGGGTTTGAGTGCCAACGACATCGGCGGCTGGTCGTGCGGCATCAACCTCGGCGGCGGCGCGGACTTTTCGATCACCCGCAACTGGGACGTATCGGCCGGATTCAAATGGATGATTCAGACCGCGGAATACCACAAGAACCCGATACTCATCAATATCGGCGCGACGTATAAATTCTAAACGCGTTCCCGCTTATGCAAATCCCGGCACTCGACGAGTGCCGGGATTTTTCATGCCCGCAAACCTAAAAGGCCCCTCCCCTGCAAAAGAACTGGCAGAACGGAAATCCGCCGCCCGGAAAGCCTCTGCCTTTTCACCCGCAACCAAATACACCATCCCGCGGGGCATACAGCCGCATCGGGCCGGGGCACCGCACACCGGGCTAAAGCCGGCTGCGGCCCATGGCTGCGCGCCCCGAATCCGCAGACGCCGGCAACCGCCGGGATAGCAAGGCTGTTATTCGCAAAATCCGGAAAGAACATATCACGGCACGAGTGTTGTACGTCGCATAAACAGCTATTCAGCGGTCCGGGCAAGCCTCCCGAACCGGCCGGATGAGCCATAACAAATTGGCGACCACTTAATTATTCATATAAAAATTTAACTGAAAAGCCATGAAAAGAATTCTTCTGATTGCAATCGCGGCATTGTGTGCCTGGACGGCGTCGGCCCAGAACAACACCTACCGCAACACCCGGGACAACAACCGCAATACGGCCCAGGCAGGTAACTACCGCAGTACGCCGGACAACTACCGCAGCGCCGTAGGTCCGCGCGTAAACTTCTACACCAATACGGGTGACGCCTCCATCGGAATCGGCGCCTACTACCGGTACAGTTTCGATTCCCACTGGCGCATCGAGCCGTCGATTTACGTCCTGACGGAGAAAGACAGTTCGGTCGACATCAATTTCGATGCCCACTATGTATTCCGCATCGCCGACTGGTGGGGCGTTTATCCCCAGGTAGGTGTTGTCGCCAATGACATCAAGGACTGGGCATTCGGCATGAGCGTCGGCGGAGGCTTCGACTTCAACATCGCACGCCGCTGGAACATTTCCGCAGGCCTGAAATACGAGCCCATGTTCGACAGCGACCGTTCGAATCCGCTCGTCGTTTTCGTAGGCGCAGCATACAGGTTCTGACGAACACCGGTTTACACAAAGAAGCGGGTGCCCGACGGGCACCCGCTTCTTTGTGGTTAAACGCCCCCTTCCCGCACAATGTCGCGCAGCCGGAGGGGCGGTTCCATTTGTTTATACAAACCGGGGATGCTTATCGCAAGCCGCAATCTGCCGCGACGCAGGCACTCCTCCCGCAGTCGGAACATCCTGCACGAAACTCCGGATTACCGGGTTTTATAACCGCAGCGATACTTGCCTTTAGCGAGGTTCATCAACTTGCCCTTCAGCAGGTTGCGGCGCAGGGGCGAAATGCGGTCGGTGAAGACGACGCCTTCGATGTGGTCGTACTCGTGCTGAATGACCCACGCCTTGAGGCCGTGGAACTCCTCGTCGTGCTCGACGAAATCCTCGTCCAGATAGCGCATCCGGATAGCCAGCGAACGGGCCACGTCGGCATGGATGCCGGGAAACGAGAGGCACCCTTCGTTGTAGGTCTTCTTCTGCTCCGACATGGCATAAATCTCGGGATTGATAAAGGCGCGCTTGTAATCGGCACATTCGGGGTCGTCCTCGCCCCAAGGGGTGCAGTCGACGATAAACAGGCGGATATTCTTGCCGATTTGCGGCGCGGCGAGGCCGACGCCCTCCGCCTCGGCGAGCGTCAGGAACATGTCCTCCACGAGTTTCTTTACTCCGGGATATTCGGGCGAAACAGGCTCGCAGGGTTTTCGCAGCACCTCCGAACCGTAAATTACTATCGGATAAATCATTTGTTAAACTCCATATAACTTTGTAAGATAATCGTAGCGGAAATCTTGTCCACGAGCGCCTTGTTGCGGCGTGCCATCCTGCCGATGCCGCTTTCGAGCATCGTGCGGTGCGCCATCACCGACGTGAAACGCTCGTCGTGGAAAACGATTTCCTTGTCGGGATACGCCTTCCGCAGACGTGCCGCCAGCGGTTCGATGAAGCGCCACGTTTCCGACGGCGTGCCGTCCATCTGCGCGGGCTTCCCCACTACAACGGTACTAACGTCTTCCGCGGCGAAATATTTTGCCAGCCACGCCTCGAGCCCCTTCGTTTCGACGGTTTCGAGTCCCCCGGCGATAATGCGCAGGGGGTCGCTCACGGCGATTCCCGTACGCCTGGTTCCGTAATCTATGGCAAGGATGCGGCCCACGGTCAAATCAGTCCAGGATGCAGAAGCAGTTCAGCAGCCAACCTACCAGAACGCCCGCACCCAAACACGCCAATACGACCCAAAGGGGGTATTTGCGGTCGTTGTCGAACGGATGCTGCCACTTCATACCGACGCCGGAATTACAGGTTCAGCTTCCTGAACAGTTTGCGGTACGAACACTCGTCGCCGACCAGGGCGGGCAGTTTGTCGATGGCGATACGCTCCTGCCGCATCGTGTCGCGGTAGCGCACCGTCACGGTGTTGTCCTCGAGCGTCTGTCCGTCGACGGTCACGCAGAACGGCGTACCGATGGCGTCCTGGCGGCGGTAACGCTTGCCGACGGAATCTTTCTCGTCGTAAATGACGTTATAGTCGTATTTGAGTTCGTCGACGATCTTCTGCGCCACCTCGGGCATGCCGTCCTTCTTCACGAGCGGCAGCACGGCCACCTTGACGGGTGCCAGCGCAGCCGGGAAACGCAGCACCACGCGCGAATCGCCGCCCTCGAGCTGCTCCTCGGTATAGGCCGCGGACATCACCTGCAGGAACATGCGGTCGACGCCGATCGACGTTTCGACGACATAGGGCACGTAGCTCTCGCCCGTTTCGGGGTCGAAATACTGGATTTTCTTGCCCGAGAACTTCTGGTGGTTGCCCAGGTCGAAGTCCGTACGCGAGTGAATCCCCTCGACCTCCTTGAAGCCGAACGGGAAGTTGTACTCGATATCGGTAGCCGCGTTGGCGTAGTGCGCCAGCTTCTCGTGGTCGTGGAAACGGTAATTGTCGTCGCCGAAGCCCAGCGCGCGGTGCCATGCCATGCGGGTGTTCTTCCACTCGTTCCACCACTTCATCTCCTCGCCGGGACGTACGAAGAACTGCATCTCCATCTGCTCGAATTCGCGCATGCGGAAGATGAACTGGCGCGCTACGATTTCGTTGCGGAAAGCCTTGCCTATCTGCGCGATACCGAACGGCAGTTTCATGCGGCCGGTTTTCTGCACATTCAGGAAGTTGACGAAGATACCCTGCGCCGTTTCGGGACGCAGGTAAATCGTGTTGGCGCCCTCCGAGGTCGATCCCATCTGGGTCGAGAACATCAGGTTGAACTGGCGCACCTCCGTCCAGTTGCGCGTACCCGAAATCGGGCATACGACCTCGCAGTCGACGATAATCTGGCGCAGTTCGGCCAAATCGTTGGCGTTCAGCGCATCGGCGAAACGCTTGTGCACCTCGTCGCGCCGGGCGGCGGTTTCCGCCACACGGGGCGAAGTTTCGCGGTACTTGGCTTCGTCGAACGACTCGCCGAAACGCTTGCGGGCCTTCTCGACCTCCTTCCCGATTTTCTCGTCCTGCTTGGCCAGCCACTCTTCGATCAGCACGTCGGCACGGTAACGCTTCTTCGAATCCTTGTTGTCGATCAACGGGTCGTTGAACGCACCGACATGGCCCGAAGCCTCCCACGTGCGGGGATGCATGAAAATCGCAGCGTCGAGGCCCACGATATTCTCGTGCAGCTTGACCATCGAATCCCACCAATAGCGCTTGATGTTGTTCTTCAGCTCCACGCCGTTCTGTCCGTAGTCGTACACAGCGCCCAGTCCGTCGTAGATTTCACTCGAGGGGAATACGAATCCGTATTCCTTGCAATGTGCCACCAGCTTCTTGAAAAGTTCTTCCTGCGTCATCGTATCTTGTTTTTAAATTATTTTCCGAATTACAAAAGTACAAAATAAATGGAAAACAAGGCCTTTAGCTCCGAATTTATTTCCATAATTCGTCGCAGCGACCCGCACGGCCGCCATTCTGCGGCTTCCCCAAAGGCGCCTGCTTTTTATCGGGAGGCAATTCCCGTCGGGCAAATGCGCTTCCGCACCGGCCCGCCGCCCGCCTACGCACGGCGACAGGAATGGCAATCCCGCACGGCAGCGGGCCTGCCTCCGCGCTGTCCTGCGGACGGCGGATACGCCAAACAGCCCGCATCACGGGCCATAGCGTCGGATTTGCGAGATATTCGTATGGATTTTATGGGAATAATGGCTCCCGCCCGGAAATTTATGCCTATATTTGTCCCGGCAGCACAAGCCTCGGTGCCCGTAAATAAGTCGAACGACCCACACAACGAATGACGGGAACTGTAAAAATTCTGATTGCGCTTATAGCCGTAGCCGTAATCGCCCTGTGCGGCAATCTCGGAAAAGAGAAATAGCGGCGCTATATCAATCCCTCGCGCAGGAACGAAAAATCCCCCTCACGGGCAATGATGATGTGATCCAGCAGGCGGATGTCGAACAACGCCGCAGCCTGCACGACCCGTTCGGTCAGCACCTTGTCCTGCGGACTGGCCTCGGCGGCCCCGGAGGGATGGTTGTGAATCAGGATGAGCTGCGTGGCGAGCAGTTCCAGCGCCCGCTTGACGATCAGGCGGTAATCGACGACCGTTCCCTGCACCCCGCCCTGGCTCACGCGCTGCCGCTCGATGATGCGGTTCGACGAGGTGAGGTAGACCGCCCAGCACTCCTCGTGCGTGAGTGACCCGAGCTGCGGACGGAACAGGCGCACCACGTCGTCGCTCGTGGCGACGACGTCGGCATCGGCAGCACGCTCCGCAGC
>NZ_CABMQJ010000073.1 GCF_902388705.1 uncultured Alistipes sp. | reverse complement strand
GCCGCTGCGCAGCGACTGCACGAACAGCAGGGCCGCGCAGCCGAAGTAGAGGACTGCGCCGAAATAAAATAGTATCCGCTCGGGAAGCGTAGCTGGAATCATCGACGATTGTAACAGGATATTGAACAAAGATATTAAAAAATTCTTTAAAATCACTATCTTTGTCTGCGAATTGCGCCGGGTGGCGCCAGTGCACAGCAAACAGTCTGAAAGATGAAAATATTGATTCTCAACGGCCCGAACCTCAACCTGCAGGGGCGGCGCGACACCGGGGTCTACGGTACGCAGACATTCGAAACTTTTTTCGGGGAGTTGGAAAAACACTATCCCGCCGTCGGATTCGGCTATTTCCAGTCCAATATCGAGGGCGAGTTGATCGACGCCGTCCAGCAGGCCGACGGCGTGTACGACGGCATCGTGCTCAACGCCGGGGGGTACACCCACACGTCGGTGGCGCTGCGCGACGCGGTGTCGGCCGTGTCGGTTCCCGTCGTCGAAGTGCATATCTCGTCGATTCTCGCGCGTGAGGAGTTCCGCCACACTTCGCTGCTGGCGCCCGTGGCCGTGGGGTCGATTATGGGATTCGGGCTCGCCTCCTACCGGCTGGGCATCGAAGCGCTGCTGCTCCGCGCCGAAAAATAGGGCGGCTCCGTGCGGCAGAAATGCTGCGGGGTGCATGCAGGCGGCCCGCCGGGTGCGGACTGCGGCTGAATGACACCGAATATTAATTTATAGCATTATACGTCTATGTACAGAATGAAAAAAACCAAAATCGTCGCAACGATGTCGGATTTCCGTTGCACCGAGGAGTTTGTGAAAGACCTTTTCGATGCCGGAATGGATGTGGTGCGTGTCAACTCCGCGCACGTCACGGAGGAGGGCGCTACGCGTATCGTCGAGACCGTACACCGAGTTAATCCGGCCATTCCGATTATGATCGATACCAAAGGCCCCGAAATCCGTGTCACGACGATTGCCGACGAATACGGAAACAGCATCAACTTCCGGCCGGGCGACCGCGTCGCCGTGCGCGGATCCGACGGCAGCGACATGACCACGCGCAAGGTGGTCTACATGAACGTGCCGAGCATCGTGCAGGATATTCCAATCGGGGCGCGGATGCTGATTGCCGACGGTGAGCTGGAGATACGTGTCATCGGCAAGAGCGACGTGGAGCTGGAGTGCGAGTTCGTCGTGGGCGGCGCGATGCGTTCGCGCAAGAGCGTCAACGTGCCCGCCGTGTCGATTAACCTCCCCTCGGTCACCGAGAAAGACCGCCGCTTCATCGAGTGGGCCGTGAAGAACGACGTGGATTTCATCGCGCATTCGTTCGTGCGCAGCGCGAAGGACATCAAGGCCGTGCAGGACATTCTCGATGCGCACGGCAGCAAGATCAAGATCATCTCGAAAATCGAAAACCAGGAGGGCCTGGACAATATCGACGAGATTATCGAGGCGTCGTACGGCATCATGGTCGCCCGCGGCGATTTGGGCGTGGAGCTTCCCGCCGAGGTGATTCCCAACACGCAGCGGCGCATCGTTGAGAAGTGCATCTGCGCCAAGCGTCCGGTCATCATCGCCACGCAGATGCTCTATTCGATGGTCAAGAACCCGCGGCCGACACGCGCCGAGGTGAGCGACGTGGCGAGCGCCATCTACGAACGCGTCGACGCCGTGATGTTGAGCGACGAAACGGCGATGGGTGACTTTCCCGTGGAGTCGGTGGAGACGATGGCCCGCATCGCCCGTGAAATCGAGCGGGACGAGAACCACTTCAAGCCGATGATCGACATGGACATGGTGTCGGTGAACCACGAGATTACGGCGCAGCTGGCCCGTTCGGCCGTGCGCGCATCGACCAACCTGCCGATAAAATACGTCGTCCTCGACACCAAGACGGGCCGTACGGGCCGTTACCTCGCGGCGTTCCGCGGCCGCAAGACCGTGATGGCGGTCTGCTACCAGCTGCATGCGCAGCGCATCCTGGCGCTGTCGTACGGCGTCGTGCCCATTCTGCGCAACCAGGAGCTGCGCGACAAATACCATTTCCTGGTCGACGCGCTGGAGTTCATCGACCAGTACCGCAAACTCGGCGACGAAGATTTGCTGGCTATCGTCGGCGGCAGCTTCGGCCCCGACGGCGGGGCGTCGTACGTCGAGATTGCCAATGTGCATAACATCCGCAGGCGCAACGAGGAGATTGTAGCGGCGCAAAAGTGCTAAACGTTGAACGGGGAGCTCAAGGATAAGGTGGCGCGCGGCGTGGCGTGGAGCATGGCCGAGAAGATCGGTACGATGCTCCTCCAGATGGTCGTGAGCCTGACCATCCTGCGCCTGCTGACACGCGACATACTGGGTGTTATCGCCGTTCCGTCCGCCGTCGTGGCCGTGGCGCTGGTGATAGTGGACAGCGGCTTTTCGCAGGCCCTGATTCGCAAAAAAGCCCCCACGCCGGGCGACTACAAGTCGGTCTTCGCGTTCAACGTCGCGGTTTCGCTCGTGCTTTACGTGCTGTTCGTGGCGCTGGCGGGCCCGGCTTCGCGCTTCTACGGCATGCCCCAGATCGCACAGTTCGCCCCCGTGTTTTTCCTGCAGTTGCCCATAGGCGCCCTTTGCGCGATACAGAATACGATTTTCGTGCGGGAATTCCGCTTCGCCCTGTTGTCGAAAGTGACGTTCGCCTCGTCGCTGGTCGCGGGGCTGACGGCTATCGGGCTCGCGCTGGCCGGCTTCGGAATTTGGTGCATCGTCGTTCAGCGAGTTTTGCAGGCGGCCGTGCGGACGCTGCTGCTGTGGTGGTTGAGCTGTTGGCGCCCCTGCGGGACGTGCAGCCGGCAGCCGCTGCGCGAAATGGCGCCGTACAGCTTCAGCCTGATGACGACCGACCTGATTTCGGCGTTTTACAGCAAGATTCCCCAGTTTTTCCTCGGCAAACTCTATCCTGCCGACATGCTCGGTTCGTTCGATCAGGCGATTAAGCTCAAAGACCAGCCCACGATTTCGGCCATGCAGGCCGTGCAGGGCGTGACCTTCCCGGCGCTCGCCAAAATCAGGGACGACGCCCCGAAGTTCGCCGAAAGCTACCGCCAGATTGTGATGGTCGTGTGCTATGCCATCTTCCCGATTATGCTCGGCATGTCGGCCGTGGCGCACGACATGTTTGCCGTGGCGCTGGGCGAGGAGTGGATGCCGACGGTTCCCTACTTCGAGGCGGTATGCCTGGCGGGACTGTTCTACCCGGCGGCGATAATTGCCTATAACGTGTTGAAAGTCAAAAGCGAAGGGCCGCTGATCGTGAAGCTGGAAATCCTGAAGAAAGGGCTGATGACCGTGATTTTCGCCGTCACGATTCCGATAAGCGTGCAGGCTGTGGTGTGGGGACTGGTGGCAATCGCCTTTTGTGATATGGTCGTCAATTTCCTCGCCACGACCCGCTTCACGTCGTTCGGCACGGGGCGCTTCGTGCGTACCGTTCTGCCCATGCTGCTGACGGCGGGCGCAATGTACGCCGTGGTGCGGCTTACAGGCCTTGCCGTTCCCGGCAATGCGCTGCTGCGGTTGCTGGCCGAAGTCGGGGCGGGAGTGGTCAGCTACCTCCTGCTCTCGGCGCTGTTTCGGCTCGAGGCGTTCGGCGAAGTGGTAGCCATCGTGCGTAAGCAGTTCAACCGCAGGTAATACGCCCCCGCCGCACAGGATATTCCCGGAAAACAATCGCCGGATACACGATGAGCGTGTATCCGGCGATTCGTTTTGCGTTGCGCGGAATCCTTTGCCGCCCGCCTTGTTTGTCAGGCGTAGACTTTCGGGACTATGGTTCCCCGCAGGACGACCAGTGCATTGATCATCAGGGCTTCCAGTTCGTTTTCACCGGGGTAGACCGCGATGGGGGCGATGAACGAGCAGTGTTCACGGATATATTCCACAATCGGTTCGTTGTAGGCGATGCCGCCCGTGAGGATAATGGACTGCACATTGCCCGACAGGGCGGTGGCCATCGCGCCGATTTGTTTCGAAATATTGTAACACATGGAATCCAGTACTTTCCGGGCCCGTTGGTCGCCTTTGCCGATACGCTCCATGACCTGAATCACGGAGTTGGTGCCCAGGTAGGCCACCAGTCCGCCTTTGCTCGATATCGCCTTGAGCAGTTCCTCGCGCGAGTATTGTCCCGAGAAACAGAGGTTGACCAGCCCGCTCGAGGGGATGCTTCCCGCCCTGTCCGGGGCGAACGGCCCGTCGCCGTCCAGCGCGTTGTTGACGTCGATGATGCGTCCCTGCCTGTGCGCCCCGACCGAAATGCCGCCGCCCATGTGGGCTACTATGAGGTTCGACTGTTCGTAGACCCAGCCCATGCGGTTGCAGTGCAGGCGTGCGGTGGCTTTCTGGTTCAGTGCGTGGAATACGGGTTTGCGCGGGCACATCGGCATACCCGACATGCGGGCTATGTCTTCCATTTCGTCGACCACGGGCGGGTCGGCAATGTAGGCTTTCACGCCCGCCATATGGGCTATCTGCGCAGCCAGCAGTCCGCCGAGGTTGCAGGCGTGCTTCATCTGCGCGTTCCGCAGGTCGTAGCGCATGCGCGAGTTGACTTCGTATACGCCCGCGAGAACCGGTCGTATCAGGCCCCCGCGGCCAATCACGGCATCCAGTTTCTTGATGTCGAATTCTTTTTCGCGAAGCGCCCCGAGGATCAGGCCCCGGCGCCAGTCGAGCTGGTCGTTTACGCCCGCGAAATTTGAAATCTCCTCTGTGGAGTGGCGCAGGTTCAGTTCCCACAAAAGCTGCTCGTCGTCGTAGAGGGCAACTTTGGTTGAAGTAGAGCCGGGATTTATTGCTAAAATTTTGAAGCCCATAAATTCGGTTCCGGTTAGTAGTTGGTAGGTTGGTGTAGGTGTTCGCCTATTGTTTTACGGCCAGGCAGGCCAGGGCGATCGAGTAGAGTTTGGTCTTGCTCGTATCGCCGCGCGAGGTGAGTACGCAGGGTACTTTCGTGCCCGCGACCATGGCTGCGAGCTCACCGCCGCAGAGGTGTGTTACCGACTTGAAGAAGACATTGGCCGACTCCAGGTTGGGGAAGAGCAGGCAGTCGGGATCCCCGGCTACGGACGAACCCTTGACTTTCTTGTGCTCGGCCACGTCCTTGTAGAGGGCTACGTCGAGCGACAGGGGGCCGTCGATAATGACGTTGCCCAGCTGTCCGCGGTCGCCCATTTTGGCCAGCAGCGCGCCCTCGGTCGAGGAAATGACGCTGGGGAGCAACTGTTCCGACGGAGCTATGCAGGCGATTTTCGGAGTGGCGATGCCCAGCAGGTTGGCGACGTTTGCCAGATAGCCGATCTGCTTGATTTTCTGCTTGAAGTCGGGCAGCGGAATGACCGCCACGTCCGAGATGACGAGCAGTTTGTGGTAGCAGGGCATCTCGACGATCGAAACGTGGCTCAACACGCCTTTGGGGGGGAACAGGCCCGCTTCCTTGTTGAGGATGCCGCGCATGTATTTGTCGGTCGATACCAATCCTTTCATCAGTACGTCGGCGTTGCCGGCCACGACGGCGGCCACGGCCTGCTGCACGCACTTCACGTCGCTCGATTCGTCGACGATGTTGAATGCCTTGATGTCGATGTCGTTCTCGGCGCAAACGCGCTCGATAACGCTCTTTTCGCCGTACAGCGTCGGCTCCACAAGGCCCTCCTTATAAGCTTCGTAAACAGCTTCCAGCGTGTGCGAATCCTGACCGTAGGCTACAGCCAGACGTTTTTTGCCTCTTTTTCTCGCTTCGTCGACGATTTCGGTAAGATGTTGAATCATTGTGGTTTTGTGCTTTTGGTGTTTATTTTACAAGGTTGTACGTGTCGGTTGCGATGACCAGTTCTTCGTCGGTGGCGATGACGGCGACCTTGACTTTCGAACCGGGCATGGAGAGTATCTTGTCGATGCCGCGTGCGCCCCGGTTGGCTTCGCGGTCGAATTCGACGCCCATGAATTCGAGCCCCGTGCATACCGTTTCGCGCATTTCGCGCGAGTTCTCGCCGACGCCGCCCGTGAAGACAATCAAATCGACGCCGCCCATCTCGGCGGCATATTCGCCGATGAATTTCTTGATGCGGTTGTAATACATGTCGCGGGCGAGGACGGCACGGGGATTACCCTCGTCGTAGGCGCGGTCGATGTCGCGCATGTCGCTCGAAATGTCGGTCAAGCCCTGCACGCCCGACTTTTTGTTCATCATCTCGTTCAGTTCGGCGTAGGACATGCCCTCTTTCTGGCCGATGAACGTGATGGCGCTGGGGTCTACCGTGCCGCAGCGGGTGCCCATCACCAGGCCGTCCAGGGGCGAGAAGCCCATCGACGTGTCGAAAGACCTGCCGTTGAGTACGGCCGTCACCGAGCCGCCGTTGCCGATGTGGCAGGTGATGATTTTCGAATTTTCGAAGTCGAGGCCCGTGAGTTCGGCGCCGCGCCGGGCTACGAACTTGTGGCTGGTGCCGTGGAAGCCGTATTTGCGCACGCGGTACTTGTCGTAGTAGGCGTGGGGCAGGGCGTACATGTAATTCACGGCCGGGATGGTCTGATGGAACGAGGTGTCGAAAACCGTTACCTGCTTGACGCCCGGAAGCACTTTCTCGATCGACAGCACGCCCTCGAGGTTGGCCGGGTTGTGCAGCGGCGCGATTTCGAACAGCGAATGGATTTTGGATTTTACGTCCTCGGTGACGATGCAGCTCTCGGGGAAGAATTCGCCGCCGTGGGCCACGCGGTGGCCGACGGCTTTCACCTCGTCCAGCGAGCGGATTACGCCGTGTGCGGGATCGGTCAGGGCGTCGAGCACCAGTTTGATGCCGGTCGTGTGGTCGGGGATGGGCTGGTGCAGCTCGAACGGCTCCTTGCCGACGGGCTTATGCGTAAGGTCGCCCTGCGGCAGGCCGATGCGTTCCACGATTCCTTTTGCGAGCAGTTTGCTCGATGCGGCTTCCATGTCGATTACCTGATACTTAATCGACGAACTGCCGCAGTTCAATACCAAAATTACCATTTCTCTTCTTTATGTTGTTAATTTTTCAATGTTGTTCCAATCCACATGCCGAGGCCGGCGAAAGCGATGCAAACCGCGGCGCTCAACCCGATGTAAAGCGCTGCCGGGCCGTAGCATTCCGCACGCAGCAGGCGCACGGCATCGGCCGAAAAGGTCGAAAAGGTGGTGAATCCCCCGCAGAAGCCGACAATCAGCAGCCACCCGAGGGTTTCCGATTCCGTCGCCTCGAGTAGCACGCCGATCAGCAGCGAGCCCAGTGCGTTGACCGTGAAGGTGCCCGCCGGAAACCCGAGCAGGGTATGTCCGGCCATCATTCCGCTGGAGAGCAGATAACGTGCGATGCTGCCGGCAGCGCCGCCGAATCCTACGGCCACAAGTTCACGAATCATAAGTTAAATATATGTCAAATTTTAAGGATATGCAAATTTATAGAAAAAATGATTACGGATTGTTATTTTTCATGCCGTTTTTTTACGATTTTTTTGTCGTAATGGTATTCAGGGCCGGCGGATTTGTCCGTCGCCCGTGACGATGTATTTGTAGGTCGTCAGTTCCGGGAGCCCCATCGGGCCGCGGGCATGGAGTTTCTGCGTCGAGATACCCACTTCGGCGCCGAACCCGAACTGCCCGCCGTCGGTGAATGCGGTCGAAACGTTGACATAGACGCATGCGGCGTCGACGCTGCGCGAGAACTGCGTGGCGGCCTGCTTGCTTTCGGTGACGATGGCCTCGCTGTGGCGCGACGAATGGCAGGCGATATGCGCGAGGGCCGCGTCGAGCGACGGGACGGTCTTGACGGCGAGTTTGTAGTCGAGGAATTCGGTGCCGAAATGCTCCTCTTCGGCGTGTTCCAGCAACTCGGCGGGGTAGTGCCCCGCGAGGGCCTCGAAAGCCGTGCCGTCGGCGTATACGGTTACGTGCGCTTCGGCCAGCGGGGCGCACAGCGCCGGCAGGTCGGCCAGCCGGTCGCGGTGGACAATCAGGCAGTCGAGGGCGTTGCAGACGCTCACGCGGCGGGTCTTGGCGTTGCAGACCACCGCGCGTCCCTTTTCCAAATCGCCGTCGCGGTCGAAGTAGGTGTGGACGATGCCGGCGCCGGTTTCGATGACCGGGACGCGGGCGTTTTCCCGCACGAAGCGGATGAGCCCCGCACCGCCGCGCGGAATCACCACGTCGACGTATCCGACGGCTCCGAGCAGCGCCGCCACGGCTTCGTGGCCGGAGGGCAGCAGCGTGAAGGCGTTTTCGTCGATGCCTTCGCTGCGCAGGGCTTCGCGGAGCAGCGCCGCGATTGCTTCGTTCGAATGGCGAGCGTCGCTGCCGCCTTTCAGCACGCAGGCGTTCGCGGTCTTGATGCAGAGCGCAAAGATGTCGGCCGTCACGTTGGGGCGGGCTTCGCAGACCATGCCTACTACGCCGAACGGCACCCGCCGTTTGACGATGGTCATGCCGTTGGGGCGCGTCCAGCGGGCCAGCTCCTCGCCCTGCGGCGAGCGGAGGTGCGACACGGCCTCCATGTCGGCGGCGATGGCGGCGATGCGCTCCGGGGTGAGCCGCAGGCGGTCGCACAGC
>NZ_CABMQJ010000072.1 GCF_902388705.1 uncultured Alistipes sp. | reverse complement strand
GCTCGATTGCCGGGCCGCACGGCTGGCGCGGCAGGTGCTGGCCGCCGACCGTTATGACCTGATGGAGCGTTTCGTCGGGGAGTATGTGCGCGAGAATCCGGTCGAAGAGGGGGACGGGGGCTCCAATACGATTCTTGCGTGGATTGAATTCCTGCGTGAGAACGGAGTTGAGCACGCCTATGCCACGGGGTCGATTGCCGAAGTGCTGGCCGACGTCAACGACCGCATGAGCGGCCAGACGCAGCAGCTGGCCAACAGCGTCGGCTGGTCGAAAGACATCATCGAAATGCAGCTGCAGCAGGACAGCCTGCGCCTGGAAGTAGGCGCGCGGCTCGATTCGCTCGAGCGCAGTTTCGGCCGTATCGTCGTCGTCGCGGAGCACCTGCCCGAGATTTCGGACAAGATGCTCCAGGAGCTGGGCGACCAGGTGACGCAGCTGATAAACACGATGAATTACAGCGTCGACAACGCCTTCGCCAATTTCGACCGCCAGCGCGACGAGCTGCAGCGTTATGTCACCGGTGAGCGGCAGGCGCTGGTCGACCAGTTGCGCACCACGGCCGGCGATTTGGTGCAGACGGCCCTCGACGCCGTGCCGGGGCTGGTGGGCAAGGTGCTGCTGTATGCGGTGCTGGCGCTCGCGGTGCTCATCGGCGGGCCGTTCGCCCTCGGATTCTGGCTGGGCGGCGTGCGCGAACGGGCCCGGGAGCGGAAGAAATAGCTGAAATTTATCTATCTTTGCGGCAAAATCATTGTTATGGCCCGCAAAAAAGCAAATTATCCCCTGATAGAGGGGCTCGAAATAACGACGCTCGCCGCCGAAGGCAAGGCGATGGGACGCTGGAACGACGTGGTGGTCTTCGTGCCGCTGACCGTACCGGGCGACGTGGTGGACGTGCAGATACGTTCCAAACGCCGCCGTTTCATGGAGGGGTTCGTGGTGCGCTACGTGAAGAAATCGCCCCTGCGGGCCGAGGCTTTCTGCGAGCATTTCGGCGTTTGCGGCGGCTGCAAGTGGCAGAACCTGCCCTATGCCGAGCAACTGCGGTTCAAGACCGGACAGGTGTGCGACCAGCTGACCCGCATCGGCAAAATAGCCCTGCCGGAGATTGCCCCCTGCCTGGGCTCGGCGCAGACGCAGTTCTACCGCAACAAGCTCGAATTCACCTTTGCCGACCGCCGCTGGCTGACGCGCGAGGAGGTCGAAAGCGGAGCCGACATCGGCGCCGCACCGGCGCTCGGGTTTCACATTCCCGGCATGTTCGACAAGGTGCTGGACATCCGCAAATGCTGGCTGCAGCCCGATCCGTCGAATGACATCCGCCTTGAAACCAGGCGTTTCTGCATCGAAAACGGTTATACGTTCCACAATGCCCGCGAGCATACGGGGCTGATGCGCAACATGATTGTCCGCACGGCCTCGACGGGCGAAGTGATGGTGATCGTGGTCTTCGGCGCGGACGACCGCGAACGCATCGCGGCGCTGCTCGACCATCTGGCGGCCTCGTTTGCGCAGATTACTTCGCTGTTCTATATCGTCAATACCAAGCTCAACGATTCGGTCGCCGACCTCGACCCGGTGTGTTACCGGGGCAAAGACCATATCGTGGAGCAGATGGAGGGGCTGCGCTTCAAGGTCGGGCCCAAGTCGTTCTACCAGACCAACTCGGCGCAGGCTTACGAGCTCTACAAGGTGGCGCGGGCGTTCGCGGATTTGAAACCCGAAGACGTGCTTTACGATCTGTACACCGGTACGGGCACCATTGCCAATTTCTGCGCCGCGCACTGCCGCCGCGTGGTGGGCATCGAGTATGTGCCCGAGGCGATTGCCGACGCGAAAGTCAATTCCGAAATCAACGGCATCGGCAATACGGTCTTTTATGCGGGCGACATGAAGCAGGTGCTCGACGATGCATTCGTCGCTGCGAACGGCCGGCCCGACGTCATCATCCTCGACCCGCCGCGCGCGGGCGTCGACGAGCCCGTCATCGGGGTAATTCTGCGCGCCGCGCCCGAAAGAATCGTCTACGTGAGCTGCAACCCCGCCACGCAGGCCCGCGACCTGGCGCTGCTCGACGCCGACTACCGCGTCGAGGCGGTACAGCCCGTGGACATGTTCCCCCACACGCACCATGTCGAGAATGTGGTGAAGCTCGTGCGGCGATAGCTCCAGGCCGGGATTCCCCGGGTTGCCGGGTGTTTTGCGGAGGTTCCGGGTGCCCCCCCCTTTTTTTGTGCTCCGGTGTGTCTGCGATAACCGCATGGCAACAAAACCGTGCCTGCGGCGTTTCCCTATTATATGCGCCGGCCTGTGCATGCGCCTGGAAAAACCGGTGGACGCATGCAGTATTTCCCGCTTTTGGCGTTTTATTTGTAAACAGTTACCTAAAAACGGAGTAAAACATGAAAAAATTGATTTTAATCGCGGCTGTGGCGCTGATGGCGCTCCCCGCGGCAGCACAGGTCGAGGAAGCTTTCCCCAGTTATATCCAGGTCAACGGACGGGCCGAAAAGGAGATTACGCCCGATGAGTTCTACCTCTCGGTCATCATCAACGAACGCGACTCGAAAGGCAAAATTTCGGTCGAGAGCCAGCAGCGCGACATGATTGCGGCGCTCAAGCGGTTGGGCGTGAACGTCGAAAAGCAGCTCAAGGTGGCCAACCTCTCGAGCGAGTTCTTCAAGAAGAACACCTCGGTGGCCACGGCCAAGTACCAGCTGCAGCTGGGGTCGGCGGCCGAAGTGGCCAAGGTATGGCAGGCCCTCGACGGACTGGGGATTTCGAACGTTTCGATTCTGAAGGTGTCGCATTCGCAGCTCGAAACATACAAGGAGCAGGTGCGCGTCGAGGCGATGCGGAACGCCAAGCAGAGCGCGGCGACGCTGGCCGAGGCCGTGGGTCAGAAAATCGGCAAGTGCTTCTACATCTACGATTCGAACAACAACGTGATGCCCGTCTACTACGACAACATGGCCGTGATGCGCAGCGCCAAGGCGATGGATGCGGCCGAGGGCGCTTCGGCCGACGAGCCGCTCGACTTCAAGACCATAAAACTGCAGTACAACGTGCAGGCCAAATTCGTGCTGGAATAACCCTCCGGCCGGATATGTCGAAGAGGATGTCCCGCGTGCGGGCGTCCTCTTCTTCGTCCCGGGAGGGGAGAGGCCCAAAGGAAAACGGCATTCCGCCGGATGCCAAGATGCCGCTCCCGGTTTGCGCCGGGGCGGGAATGCGCCGGATGTGCTGCGGGTGTGTTCCGGACAGGGGCGGGAGCACCCCGGGCGCGGCCGCCGCCCCGAAGCGGCGGCACACCGCTGCATCAGCGGGCGGCAGAAAAACGGCATGAAATTCGGAAATTCCGGATATATATATTATCTTTGTTTACTTTGCCCCTGAAAATAAAAAGGAGGAGTTATGGAAAAGCAGTTCAGTTTCAATTACGAGCATTATACGGCCCTGTCCGGGCTCTCCGATGCCGACCGGGCGTTGATCCGGGAGGCCGAGCGGGCCACGGCGAATGCCAATGCGCCCTATTCGAAATTCCATGTGGGTGCGGCTGCGCGCCTGCGCAGCGGGAAGATACTCTACGGAAGCAATTTCGAAAGCGAGGTGTATCCGGCGGGACTCTGCGCCGAGCGCACGCTGATGTTCTATGCGCAGGCCAACTATGCCGACGACCCGATCGAGGCGCTGGCCATCGCTTCGAATCCATCCGAGCGCGAATGCTATCCCTGCGGCCAGTGCCGCCAGGTGATGGTCGACGTCGAACGCCGCCAGGGTTCGCCCATACGGGTCATCATGAGCGGCAACGGCACGGCGACGGTCGTCGACTCGGCGGCGCGGCTGCTGCCGTTCACCTTCGTGCTGTAAAAGACCTCCCCAGACTTAAATATCCGGAAAATGTTCTGTCCCGAAGATATTCTTTACGAAGACAACCACCTGCTGGTCGTCAACAAACGCTGCGGCGATCTGGTGCAGCCCGACCCCTCGGGCGAGAGCGCCCTCGAAGACCAAATCAAGGCTTTTATCAAGCGGCGCGACGCCAAGCCCGGCGAGGTGTTCCTCGGCGTGGTGCACCGCATAGACCGTCCGGTGAGCGGCGCCGTGCTTTTTGCAAAGACCTCGAAAGCCCTCACACGGCTCAACGAAATGATTCGCGAGGGGCGCATCCGCAAACTCTATTGGGCGCTTACCGAGCAGACGCCCGTCCCCGAAAGCGGGGAGCTGCGCCACTATATCCTGCGTGACGGCCGGACGAACCGTTCGCGGGCTTTCGACGCGCCGAAACCCGACGCCAAGGAGGCCCGCCTGCGTTACGAAACGCTGGGGGCCGGGACGCACTATACGCTCGTCGAGGTGGAGCTCCTGACGGGCCGCCATCACCAGATTCGGGCCCAGCTGTCGAAAATCGGCTGCCCGATTCGCGGCGATTTGAAATACGGGGCCAAGCGTTCGCTGCCCGGAGGGGGTATTTCGCTCCACTCGCGGCGTGTCGAGTTCGAGCACCCCGTGCGGAAAGAACCCGTGTCCGTCACGGCCCCCGTGCCTGCGGACGACAACCTGTGGGCCTATTTCGAAAACCGTTGATTTTTCCGAAAAGTATGCGTGTGTTGATCCAGCGTGTGAAAAGCGCTTCCGTTACAATCGGCGGAGAGCTCCGGTCGCAGATCGGGGCGGGTTTGCTGGTATTCGTCGGCGTGGGAACGGACGATACGGACGAAGATCTCGAATACCTGGCGGGCAAGATCGTGCGCCTGCGTATTTTCGACGACCGGCAGGGGGTGATGAACCTCGATGTGCGGCAGGCGGGCGGGCAGGTGCTGGTCGTGAGCCAGTTCACCCTGCAGGCCTCGACCCGCAAGGGCAACCGCCCGTCCTATATCCGGGCTGCGCCCGAGGCCGTGTCGCGTCCGATGTACGGGCGTTTCACGGCGCGCGTCGCCGAACTGCTGGAGCAGGAGGTGCCCACGGGCGAATTCGGCGCCGACATGCAGGTGGCGCTGGTCAACGACGGCCCGGTGACCATCTGGATGGATTCGAAAGACAAAGATTAAAAAGCGATTCCGATGAAAAAGATTTTTACGCCGCTGCTTGTGGCCCTTGCCGTGGCTCTGGCAGCCTGCGGAGATGAGAAGACGAAAGACCAGGCCGACTGGTTCCTGACGCCCGAGGCCGTGGTCGACGGCACGACGGTCGAGGTGAGCTGCCTTACCCGGTTCGGCGACGGCGTGCTGTCCGCCGTCGGCGCCGGATTCATTTATCAGCCGGTAGGCGAGGTGGCGTTCGGCGATTTTACGGTCGTTTCGGATTGCCGGGTCGACGGCAGCCGCCTGTCGTGTACGCTGAACGACCTGATGCCCGAAATGACGTATGTCGTCTGGGCCTACGCCGACCTGCCGGCCGGCCGTGTCCAAAGCGCCGGAGTCGCTTTCGAAACCGGCAAGGGCGGCGGGCCCGATCCGGACCCGGACCCGGATCCCGGTGTGGCGAAATACAAGGGATGGGCGGAGCTGCCTGCCGTTCAGGAGCGTCCGGACGATTACTATTACGCGGCGCATTATTGCGACGGAAAGCCGGGCGGACGCAACTATTCGGTTTGTTACAGCAGAGATATGCACGGTGCGATTTGGGTTGCCTACCCGATGCATGTAAGCTACACCGAAGGCGATGCCGGAGGCCAGAACAAGGCTTGGAAATACGATCCCGTTATTCCCTCTTTTGTGCAGCCAGACTTGAGCTCTTCGTACAAGAACAGCGGCGACGGCGATTTCTCGCGCGGCCATATGCTTGCGTCGAACGACCGGCAGTCGAGCGTGGCGACCAACAGGCAAACGTTCTATTATACCAATATGTCGCCGCAGATTCAGAACGGTTTTAACGGAGGTATCTGGGCGACGCTCGAAGGCAATTGCCATAAGATGATTTGCTCCGATACGCTTTACATGGTTACGGGAGCCTATTTTGCCGACAAAACGAAAACCTGCAAGGATAAGAACGGCAATACGGTTATCGTGCCGACGCATTATTACAAGGTGCTGATTCGCTCGAAGAGCGGCAATACCGGCAAACCGCTTTGGGAACTTGCGGCCGATGAGATAGAATGTGCGGGGTACTGGTTCGAACACAAGGTGTATTCGGGTGCGCGACCGGCGCAGTTCATTAAATCCGTGGCGTGGATCGAGGAACAGACGAAGCAGACTTTTTTCGTCAATGTGCCTAACGCTCCGAAAGAGAAGCTCAACGCCTCTTTCTGGGATATATAGCGATGTTTGCGTGGGGCGACCAGAGGCGGTTCAACTCCTACTCGGGGTATTTCCGCCGCACGTTCGGCGGGCGGGTGCAGAAACTCTCCGTCGATGCCGGATTTACGTGTCCCAACCGGGACGGAACCATAAGCACGGGGGGATGTACGTTCTGTAACAACGGGGCGTTCACTCCCTCGTACTGCATGCCCGGGAAGAGTGTCCGGCAGCAAATCGAGGAGGGAATCGAATTCCACCGCAGGCGCTACCGCACGGCTTCGCGCTACCTGGTTTATTTCCAGTCGTTTTCGAATACTTATGCGCCGCCTGCGCGTTTGCGGGAGCTCTACGGCGAGGCGCTCGCCCGTCCCGAAGTGGCGGGAATCGTCGTCGGCACGCGGCCCGACTGCGTGGACGCCGAAAAACTCGACCTCCTTGCGGAGCTGGCGCGCGGGCATTACGTCGCTATCGAATACGGCATCGAGTCGACCTGCGATGAAACGCTGCGCGCCGTGAACCGCGGCCATGATTTCGCCTGCGCGCGCCGTGCCGTGGAGATGGCCGCCGAAAGGGGCCTGCACGTCGGGGCGCACTTCATCCTGGGGCTTCCGGGCGAAACCGACGCGATGTTGCTCGGGCAGGTCGATGCGATCAACGCCCTGCCGCTCACGACCGTCAAATTCCACCAACTGCAGGTTTTCCGCGCGACGGCCATGGCCGCCGAGTACGACGCCGACCCCGGACGGTTCCGGTTCTGGGAGGTGGACGAATACATCGACCTGTTCATCGAAATACTGCGCAGGCTCCGCCCCGATGTGGTCGTCGAACGCTTTGCGAGCGAAGCGCCGCCCCGTTACCATTACGGCCGCAACTGGGGGCTGGTTCGCAATGAAACGCTGCTGGCGATGCTCGAAAAAAGATTGGAGGAGCGCGGTACATATCAAGGCGAAATTTTTATACCTTTGTCCCGTAATTCTTAATATTCCGGATCGTTATGAAACCCATCACTATGGAGCTGGTGCTGAAAACCGTCAAGGAGTACTTTCTGATGACGGTGGGCATGATGCTGTACTCTTTTGCATGGATTGGCTGTATCATGCCCGTCGACGGTACCGGCGGCGGCGCCACGGGTCTCTCGCGCGTGCTGTGCCATGCCGTCGAGCACTGGGCCGGCATAAGCATCCAAATCGGTACGATGGCCTTTATCATCAACGGCGTGCTGCTGCTGGTCGCGGGCTTCATCATCGGCTGGAATTTCGGCGTGAAGACCGTGTTCTGCGTCTTCGTCATTTCGCTGGGACTGAACTTCTGGCAGTCGGTGTTGCCCGAGGGGGATTTTCTCCACCTGGAACGCATCCTGTCGGTTATCCTGGGCGGTATCCTGGCCGGTATCGGCGTGGCGATCTGCTTCATGCAGGGGGGCTCGACGGGCGGCACGGACATCGCCGCCATGATTATCAACAAATACCGCACGATCAGCTACGGCAAAATCGTCATCTATTCCGACTTCATCATCATCGGCTCGTCGATGCTCGTGGGATTCCACATCGACACGGTGATTTACGGTTATGTGATGACGGCGGTATTCGGTTATACGGTCGACATGATTATGGCCGGAAACCAGCAGTCGAGCCAGGTGTTCATCGTCACGCACGACTACGAAAAGATGGCGCAGGCCATCGTCGACAACATCCACCGCGGCGTGACGCTCATCGATTCGCAGGGGTGGTACACCAAGAAAGAGTCGAAAATCGTCATGGTGGTCTGTCGCAAGCGCGAAACGGCCATGATTCTCAAATTCGTCAAAACCATCGACCCCGACGCTTTCATGACCGTGGGGTCGGTAATGGGCGTCTACGGCAAGGGATTCCAAGCGATTAGCAAACCCTGATGCCGCTCTATGCCGATATAGTCCTGCCGCTGGCGCAGCCCGCCTATACGTTCGCCGTGCCCGAGGGGATGCACGCCGAGGCGGGACAGGCCGTGGCCGTGCAGTTCGGCTCCCGCAAATTCTACACGGGCATCGTATGGCGTGTCCACGACCGCCGTCCCCCGTTCAAAACCGTAAAATTCATACAGCGCGTCCTTTACGGCGCACCCCTGCTTCCGGCGCAGCAAATGGCGCTCTGGGAGTGGATTGCCGCGTACTACATGTGCACGGTGGGCGAGGTGATGCGCGTGGCGCTGCCGGCGCTGATGAAACCCTCGGGCGACACCGAGGAGGAGTTCGACGAAGGGGAGTTCCGCCCCCGCACGGAGCGTTACCTGGCGCTGGCTCCGGCGCTGCACGACGAGGGGCGGCTGCACGAGGTGTTCGAGAAGCTCGGACGGCGTGCCCCGAAACAGTACGAAGCGCTGCTGGAGCTGGCCTCGGCCGGGGACGGGGAGCGCATCTCGACGGGCGAGGTGGCCCGTCGCCTGCTGCGGGCCGATTACGCCGTGCTGCACGCCCTCGAGCGCAAGGGGTATG
>NZ_CABMQJ010000071.1 GCF_902388705.1 uncultured Alistipes sp. | reverse complement strand
AGGCCGAGGGCGGTGCGCACGCTGTCGGGCGTCAGCTCCCCGGTGCGGGGCAGTTCGCCCGACATGCGGCCCCGAATCTCCACGGGGGTGGGCAGGATGCCCCGCAGGGCCTCTTCGACGACGGGCTGCCCCTCCTCGACGATGAGCAGGGCGGAGCATTCCGAGGCCATGCGGCGCACCGATGCCGCCGGGAGCGGATATTGTGCGATTTTGAGTACCGGATGCGGACACCCGTCGGGGTAGTTCTCCTGCAGGTAGTTGTAGCCGATGCCGCAGGCGATGATGCCGACGGATTTGTCGGGGGCGTCCGTGTAACGGTTGAAACGGCTTGCGGCGGCCTCCTGTTCGAAGCGGGCATAGTCGGCGAGCAGGGCTTTGTACCTCACGCGCGAGTTGCCGGGCATCAATACCCACTGGCGCGTCTGGGCCGGGTAGGCGGGTGTGTTTTCCGCACGGACGCCGCCCGTTTCGACCACGGCGCGCGAATGGGCCATGCGGGTCGTCAGGCGCATCAGCACCGGAATGCGGTATTTCTCCGAGAAGTCGAACGCCGCCTGCACCATGTCGTAGGCCTCCTGCTGGCTCGCCGGTTCGAACGTCGGCACGAGGGCGAATTTGCCGTAGAAACGCGAATCCTGCTCGTTCTGCGACGAGTGCATCGAGGGGTCGTCGGCCGCCACGACGACCAGTCCGCCGTTGGCGCCCGTCATCGCCGAGTTGACGAATGCGTCGGCCGCGACGTTCATGCCCACATGCTTCATGCAGACCAGGGCCCGTTTTCCGGCGAACGACATGCCGAGTGCCTCCTCCATGGCGGTCTTCTCGTTGGCCGACCACGTGCAGTGTATGCCGCGTTCGGCCGTAAGCGGATGCCCCTGTATGTATTCGGTGATTTCGGTAGAGGGCGTGCCCGGATAGGCGTAGACGCCCGAGAGTCCGGCATGGAGGGCCCCCAATGCGAGGGCTTCGTCTCCGAGTAGCAATTCCCGTTTTATCATAAGATCGTGCTGTTATCCTGTTTCTACAAATTTAGGAAAATTTTAATTAAAAAACCAGATTTAGCGATAAAAAGTTATCTAAATCGACTTATTAATTTAAAAGTATTAGAAAGAGGATTGCCCCCGGCGGGGGATTCGATGTCGCGGACAGCGCCCTGTCCGGTGTGGGTATCGTGCTGTCCTGCTGCGGATAATATGCCGCACGGTTCTTATGTCGGAACGAATGGATATGAAAACAGCCGCCCGGCCGGGCGGCTGTTTTTCGGTGTCACTCCCCAAAAAGCGTTTTCAGTATTTCGGGTGTTTCTATCGCTTTGCAGTTTACGGATGCGAGCAGCTCTCGCCCCCGCTCTGTCAGCGAAAAGTACATCTGGCGTTTGTCCCTGGTGCCCAGTTCCCGGCTGACGAAGCCTTTGTTTTCGACCGAGCGGAGCACTTTCGAGGTGTTCGACGGCGTGAGGCCCAGCATTTCGCCCAGCTCCCCGCAGGAGAGCCGGCCGGCTTTCGAGAGGCTGCACAGCGCCATGCCCTCGTTCATACAGATGCCGTGCAGTTTCTCGAGATTGGCTTCGAACTGGTTGACGGCCCGTTGCAGGTCGCGGATTCGGCACAGCTTATCCATGTGTTTCCGCTTTATGGACGGCCTGTTTTCCGCAGTGCCGGACACATTTGCCGCATTCGATACATTTCGCCGGGTCGATTGCCGGAAGCCCGTGTCCCTGCTGCGAGATAGCACCGGCGGGGCAAATCGGAATCATCGGACAGCGATGGTTCTGGGGACAGCGGAGTGCGTCGATCGTGAGTGCCATGGTGCGGTTATTTGTTGAGCAGCACCTTGTTGATAGCCTCTTTGAGCGAAGCTTTGGGCAGGGCACCCTGCGCGATCTGGGGCTTCCCGTCCCTGGGGACGAACAGCAGCGTCGGAATCGAACGGATGCCGAAGGCGGCTGCGAGCTCCTGCTCCTCCTCGGTGTTCACCTTATAGATATAGATGCTGTCGCCGTATTCGGCAGCCAGCTCCTCGAGTACCGGGGCGAGTGCCTTGCAGGGGCCGCACCACGAGGCGTAAAAGTCTATCAGGGCCGGTTTGTCGCCCAGATATTTCCATTCGGTGGGATTCTTTTCATAATTGGCGACTTTAATCAGGAAGTCGGCTTTGGTCAATGCGATTGTTTTCATGGTATTCGTGTTTTCGGTTTTGTTTTCCTGGCTGCTGTTTCCGCCGTTCGCGCATGCTGCGAACGTCAGAAAGCAGGCGGCTGTCAATAATAGTTTTTTCATAGTCCGTATATTTTTATGCTTTCGTATCAATAACGATGCAAAGGTATAATTTATTTTCCAATAAAACAAATTTCCATTGGAAAATAAATATTGCCTGAAAAACTGCGATGCCGTCCCGGTGGATTTACGGGGGCCGGAGCGGTGTTCCGGTCGGTTGCTCGGCACGGCAACCCGAAGAACCGGCGATGCGTGAAAATGTCAGGATGGAGTTCGCTTGCGAATTATCAAATGAGCCGCAGTACAGGGGCAGCGGGTGGCGTCAATACGGTTTTTCGAGGAGTTCAGGGCGGTTGCGCGGGGCGGCCCGTTTATCGGTTTACGCATTGGTTTAAACAAATTCCCGATTTCACCCGGAGAACCCCTTGAAACAAACACGAAAAAACCGCCTGCATTGTTCCTGGCGGCTGTAAACAACAGAGGGAAAGGCATTTGCCTTTCCCTCTGTTGTGACACCGACAGGACTCAAACCTGTAACCTTCTGATCCGTAGTCAGATGCTCTATTCAATTAAGCTACGGTGCCGAATTGCAGGTGCAAATATAGGGCGAAAATCCGAAACACGCAAATAATTCCGCAGAATTTTTAATAAAATGATAATCCGGCCGGCGCACTGCCTGCGCATCGGCCGGATTATTAGCCTGTTCGCTGCCTCGCGGTCACTTCATTACCTCCGCAAGTTTGTCCATGAGTTCCTTGCCGTGCAGGTTTTTCGCTGCGATGATGCCCTCGGGCGAAATCAGGACATTCGCAGGAAGGGTCGTAATGCAATAGCGCGTCGCGGCGTCGCTCCGCTTATCGTCGTCGACGCCCAGTACGTTTGTCCAGGGCATCTCGTTTTCGGTTACGAGCCTTGTCCAGCGCGCCTTGTCGTTGTCGAGCGATACGCCGTATATCTCGAATCCCCGGGCTTTGTAGTCGGTATACGCCTGCTTCAGGTAGCGGTTGGTTTCATCGAGGCACGGGCCGCACCAGGTGGCCCAGAAGTCGAGCAGCACCCAGCGTCCCGGGCCCACGAGCGACGACAGGGCCACGGCTTCGCCCTGCGTATTGTCCAGCACGAGTTCCGTGAAGGGCCTGCCTGGCTGCGCATTTTCGTATCCGGCCAGTTTTTCCCGCAGCTTCTGCATGAGGGGATGCGCCTGCATTTCGGCGGAGAATTTCGCCATGCAGGGCCTCAATCCGGCTACTTTCGTCGTGTCCTGCAGCAGGTTCGGGAATTCGTAGTCGGAAAACAGGCTCAACCCGAAGACATTGTCGAGGTTGGCATTCATCATGTCACGGGGGAGCTGGTCGAAGCGTTCGAAAAGCGCATCCATTTCCTGCTGCGGGGTGCCGGGTGCTATGCGGTGGTATTCATCCCGGAGCGCCAGCAGTTTCTTGTTGAGCAACTGCATGCTGTCGTTCAGCGGTGTTCCCGAGGCGCAGTACCCGGTCTTCGGGTCGGGGGCGATGCGGATGATGCCCGGTTCGAGAATAATCCGTGCGGGCGTGTGAAGACGGTCGCGGTCGGCGAGCAGGACGATGTCGGATGCCGTAAAGCGTCCCTCGAGTGCAAACGTCGTGTCCGGGGCCATTACGCCCGACGCGAGTACGGAGTTGTCGCCGGCAAACAGGAATACCGAGTCGCCCGGGGCGAGGGCGTAGCGGCCCGTGACGGTGAATCTGGGGCCGCAGCCGCACAATGCGGATGCCGCGAGGAGTGCTGTGAGGATTTTCTTCATGGGAGTGATGGTCGGGGGATTATTTGATTTCCCGGTCGGGGTGGTCTTTCAGGAACTTTTCCCAGCTTTGGGTGCCGCGTTTCGAGGCGGCTTTCTTGCCGCCGCCCAGTCCCTTGACGCGTTCGTCGCCCAGGGCGGCGTTGAGCGGGCTGGCCGTCGTGAAGTGGTGGCACAATGCGACGGCCATGCCGTCCGTCGCATCGAGCCGTTTGGGCGGCTGTTCGAGCGAGAGCATGCGGCAGACGATGGCCGCCACCTGCTCCTTGGCCGCCGAGCCGCGGCCCGTGATGCTCTGCTTGATGCGCATCGGGGCGTATTCCGATACGGACAGGCCGCGGCTCAAAGCTGCCGCCATGGCGACGCCCTGCGCACGGCCGAGTTTGAGCATCGACTGCACGTTCTCCCCGAAAAAGGGCGATTCGAGCGCCACCTCCTGCGGTGCGTATTCGTCGATTAGCGCCCCGACCCGTTCGAAGATATAGCGCAGTTTGGCGTAGGGGTCCGATAGTTTGTGCAGATCGATGTCGCCCAGTACGACCGAGCGTACCGTGCGTCCTTCGACCTCCAGCACGCCGTAACCCATGTAGTTGGTGCCGGGGTCGATGCCCATGATGCGGTATTTTCCGGATGCGGTCATTTTTTCAAAAACTCTTCCGGACGGCGCGATGCTGTCCGGTGCATGTGCTGTTAAGGGGGGCGGCCGTTCTTTCAATTTTTTCGCAAGGGGCCTCCCCGCACAGGTTTCCGGCAACGATTCTACCCTGTGCGTCGGGGGGCGGCAATTCGTTGACCGGCGTAATCCCCGCCCGGGGCCGTCACCGGGGCGGGAGCGGCGATTTGCCCGCAGGTGCCGCCCAGTATGTATCGGTGCTGGGTGGGTTGCGTCGCACGTTTCCCGGTGCGTATATATCGTTGAAAAACGCCCCTCCGGACGGCGTCGTGCAGTTCGGAGGGGCGTATGCCGGAAACCGGATTATTTGCCGAGGAGCTTCTCGACTTTTTCGTAGAGGGCCTCGCCGCGCAGGTTCTTGGCGACGATCTTACCCTGTGCGTCGATCAGGAAGTTCGACGGAATGCCCTGTACGGCGTAATCCTTGGCCGCCTGGTTGTCGAAACGCTGCAGTTCGCTGACGTGAATCCACTCCATGCCGTTGTCCTTGACGGCGCCGAGCCACCTGTCGCGGTCGTTGTCGAACGACACGCCGTAAATCTCGAATCCCTTTTTGTGGAACTTGTCGTAGGTCTGCTTCAGGTGGGGAACTTCGCCCATGCAGGGGCCGCACCACGACGCCCAGAAGTCCACGAGCGTGTACTTGTTGGCCGGGTTTTCGATTACCGACTTGAGCGATACGGGTTCACCCTCGGCGTTGTCCTGCACGATGTCGATGTAGGGCTGGCCTACGTCGGTCTTGATTTTCTGCTCGGCCATGGTTTTCAGGTCGGTCAGCTCCTTGGTCTGTTGCATTTCGGGCGAGAACTTGGCGATTTCGTCGAGCACTTCCTGTCCCGAAAGGTCGTAAGCCAGGTTGGGCATCAGCACCACGCCGAAGAAGTTGTCGCGGTTGGCGTCCACCGTCGTGCGGGTTAGCTGGTCGAATTCGTCCTCGATGGCATCGCGGCGCTCGTCGGTCGTGGCCTGGTCGCGGTACTCCTTGATCAGCGCGCGGCTGGCGGCCGAATAGGTGTCGCTCGCATCGTTGGCCGGGGTGCCGGTGGTGTGGCGCACCTGTGCGTCCTCGGCGTCGCTCTTAATCGAAATCGTACCCGGCTCGAGGATGAACTGCATGGCGAACGCCTGCGGCTGTCCTTCGCGCGAGTCGAGCAGGTAGTGCACCGCGGGAGCGCCTGCGGGGCCCTTGAAGCGGAACTTGCCGGCGTTGACGGCGGCAGAGTCAAGCAGGCTGTCGCCCTGGAACAGGTAAACGGTGCCCTCGAGTCCTGCTATGTCGCCGTCGATAATATATCTGGGCTGGTTGCTGCAACTGCACAGTACGACTGCGGCCGTTGCGAAAAGAAATACTTTTTTCATAATGGGTGATATTAAGAGTTATTTTTTGAGTTCCGCCAGTTGTTTTTCCAGTTCGCGCACTTGTTGTGCCAACTCGGGCAGCCGTTTGAAAATCGCCGCCGAACGGTGGTACTGCATGCCGGGCAGCGCCGGGTAGCCGAAGCGCACCTCGCCGTCGGGCACGTCCTTGTCCAGTCCGCTTTTCGAACCGATTTTCACGCGGTTGCCCACGTTGACGTGGTCGGCGATGCCGACCTGTCCCGCGAGGAAACAGTTGCTGCCGACTTTCGAGGTGCCTGCGATGCCGGTCTGCGCCGAGGACACGGTGTTTTCGCCGATTTGCACATTGTGCCCGATTTGAATCAGGTTGTCGAGTTTCACGCCCCGGCGGATGATCGTCGAGTCGGTTTTGGCGCGGTCGATGCACGTATTGGCGCCGATTTCCACGTCGTCTTCGATTACCACGTTGCCCAGCTGCGGGATTTTGTCGAATCCGCCTGCGGCGTTGGGCATGAAGCCGAAGCCGTCGGCGCCGATTACGGCCCCCGCATGCAGGATGCAGTTGCGGCCGATGAGGCAGCCCTCGTAGACCTTCACCCCGGGATAGAGAATCGTGCCGTCGCCCACGCTGACGCCGGCCCCGAGGTAAACCTGCGGGTAAATCTGGCAGCCTTTGCCGATTTTCACGCCTGCCTCGACGACCGTGAAGTCGCCGATATAGCAGTCGTCGCCCACCTCGGCCCGCTCCGACACGGAGGCCGCCTTGCTCACTCCGCTGCGGCGGGGTTTGGCGGCGTTGTACATTTCGAGCAGTTTGAGCACGCAGGCCGCGGCGTCGTCGACTTTGACGAGCGTGGCCGCTATCGCCTGCGAGGGTTCGAACGCCCGGTCGACCAGTACGATCGAAGCGCCCGTGGTGTAGAGGTGTGGTTCGTATTTGGGGTTGGTGAGGTAGGTGAGCGAGCCCGCTTTGCCCTCCTCGATCGAAGATACGGTGTGTACTTTTGCCTCTTTGTTGCCGACGATTTCGCCGCCTAAAAATCCGGCGATCATTTCGGCCGTGAATTCCATCATAAGCTTACAGGTATTTGTTAATATCGATTCCGAGCGGCATGAACTCCTCGACCGAGCGTCCGAACGAAAGCACTTCGCGCACGGTCGACGACGAGATGTCGGCCACGGGCGCGGGGGTGAAGAGCATCACGGTGGTAATCTCGGGGTAGATACGGTGGTTGGTGGCCTCCATCGTGCGTTCGTATTCGAAATCGGTGGTGTTCCTCACGCCGCGGATAATGGCGCAGGCCCCGGCCTGCTCGGCGAATTCGCCCGTGAGCCCCGTGTAAATACGGGCTTCGACGCGCGGGTTCGACGAGTAGATGTCGTCGATGAGCCGCTTGCGGTTGGCGACGGTCAGCAATCCCGTTTTCGAGGTGTTGTTGCCGATGCCGATGATTACGCGGTCGAAGAGGTTGAGCGCCTCGTCGACCAGCGCCGCGTGCCCGCGGGTGAACGGGTCGAACGACCCGGGGAAGATTGCAGTCCGTTCCATATTCGACAAAGGTAATAATATTTGGGAATACGGAATTAAAATTTACGAATTAATTTACCGCTCGATTTTTACGAAGTCCGAATAGACGATCCGGGTGTGCGGATTCGACGATACGATCTCCTGCCGCAGGGCTTTGGTGCCCCAGCGGATGAACAGGAAACGCCGCGGTATGCGGTGCACGACCTGTTGGAGGGTGTCGGTGCTTTCGACGCGGCACGCGACGGAATCCGTCCCGATTGAGCCCTCGACCGTCACCCATGCGTCGCGCCAGCGGAACAGCCGCACGGTGTCGCGCACGACGAGCGTATCGCGCAGGCGCAGGACGACCGTGTCGCACAGGGGCGTACGCAGGCTGACAGAGGTGGCCGCGACCGTTTTCGCGGCCGCTTCCAGACGGCGGATTTTGATTCCGAGGCGGCGGATTTCGGCGGCGTCCGCGGCCCGGAGGCGTTCGAATTCGGAGCAGCGCAGGCGCAGGGCCTGCACCGAGGCGGCCTCCTGTCCCAGCCGGGTGCGGTAGTGTTCGATGCCGGAGGCCAGTGCCTCCTGGTTCTGGTCCAGGCGGCGGGTTTCGCGGCGGTAACGGCCGTGGCCGTATACCAGCAGCGCCGTCACGGCGACGGCGTAAAGGATAAGGTATTTTTTCATGGTTTCGGGGTTTTCCGGCGAAGATAATGCGGGCCGGCCCCGGACGGTTTCTATATTTTCGGAAAACAACGACGGGCTGTGTTCCCATGCTCCCTGTAAGGCTGGGCCGGGCGGTGTCCCGGTTCCGGCTTCTTATAGCGCGTTGCGGGGCCGTGTTCCCGTAGGTATTCCAGCGTGTTTCGGTAGGATGATTCGGAGCGGGTCGCCGCATGCGTTCCTGCCTCCTTTATACGGCAGTGCCGGGCGCGCTCCCGGGGTGCTTTTTTGTGCAGGCGTCGATTCCCTTTCCCGCACCGGCGTGTGCCGACGGGCCTTTACGGCCCGCCCTTACGGTTGCTGGAATGACCTGCGGAGCGCCGCCGCGACGCGCTCGGCGATAATGGCCATATACGGGCGCCCGTCGCAGCGGGAAAGTGCCGTCACCCCCCGGTGGTCGACCCAAAAGAGCTCGTCCATGCGCGGCAGTTCGCCGCGTTCCACGGGCCGTTCGGCCAGCTTCAGTCCCGCGGCCCGAATGCCCTGCAAGGCCAGGTCGCGCTCGACGCTTTGCTCGCCGGGCGATACGCAGACCGTCTTGCCGCGCACGGCGAACAGCGTCGCTTCGTCGGCC
>NZ_CABMQJ010000070.1 GCF_902388705.1 uncultured Alistipes sp. | reverse complement strand
GGGTTCGGCAGATGTGCCCGCGTCACTCGTTTCGGGTCGTCATTACGTGGTGCTGGGCGTCTTCAGCACGCCGGAGAATGCGGCGCGCGCCGCGGCGGAAGCCGTGAAGAAGGATGCGTCGGTGCGCTGCGGAATCTACCGTTACGGCAGTAAATACATGGTTTCGCCGTTCGAGGCGGCCGATGCGGAGGCGTGCGCGCTCTTTATCCGCAATTACAGCGACCGTTTTCCCGGCATGTGGCCCTACACCGCCCGCTGATGCGTCTTTCCGGGCTGATAATCCGTTTTGTCGACTGGTTCTACATACGGCCCGTCGCTGCCGTTTTGCCGCGTCAGACGTTCCGTTATGTCGTCTGCGGCGGGGCGAACGTGGTGTTCAGCTGGGTCTGTTATTTCCTCGGTTATAATTTCGTCTTCGACAAACAACTGCTCGACCTGGGATTCGTTGTGATTTCACCGCATGTCGCAACGATGCTGGCCGTCTTCCCCCTGACGTTTTTCACCGGATTCTGGCTGAACCGCCATGTGGCTTTCCGCCGCTCCCCGATTCCTGCGGGTACGCAGCTTTTCCGCTACCTGCTGTCGGTCGCGGGCTCGGTCGTGGTGAACTATGTCTGCCTGAAATTCTTCGTCGAGTTCTGCGGATTCTGGGCTACGCCCTCGCAGATGATGGCGACTTTCGTCACGATGATATACAGCTACCTGGCCGCCAAGTATTTCACGTTCCGCCATGCGGCGTGCGAATAATCCGCAGCATAGAACTTTCCGGCAAGCGCCGGAAAACAGAAAACCGCCCCTGCCGAAATAACTGCGGCAAGGGCGGTTTCGTCGAAAACGGACTTAAACGCCCGTTTCAGTTCTTGCGGTTTTCCTCCTTGAGCTTCTGCAACTCGTACATCCGGTCGCGGAACTTGGCCGCGGCGAGGAAGTCGAGCGACTTGGCTGCACGTTCCATGTCTTCGCGCGCCTTGGCGATCAGGGTGTCGAGGTTTTCGCTCGCGACGTAGGTTTTCCGTACGTCGGCGGCCGTCATGTAATGCTCCTCGGCAATCGGGTAGGCCGCCAAATCGATTTCCGGGATGTCGGTGCGCGCCGTGAGCAGCGTACGCTGCCCCGTACCGCTCTTCTGCGCCCGGCGCGGCAGCATCCCGTGTTCCATGTTGTAATGCACTTGCTTCTCGCGGCGGCGGTTGCTCTGCTCGATGGCGAAACGCATCGAGTCGGTGCAGGTGTCGGCATAGAGGATTACGTTGCCCTGCGAGTGCCGAGCGGCGCGTCCGGCAATCTGCGTCAGCGACCGCACGTTGCGCAGGAATCCCTCCTTGTCGGCGTCGAGAATCGCCACCAGCGCCACTTCGGGCAGGTCGAGGCCTTCGCGCAGGAGGTTCACGCCCACCAGCACGTCGAACATCCCGGCACGCAGGTCTTCCAGGATTTGGATGCGCTCCAGCGTGTCGACGTCCGAATGGATGTAGCGGTTGCGAACGCCCACGCGGTCGAAATATTTGGAGAGCTCCTCGGCCATGCGCTTGGTGATGGTCGTGACGAGCACCTTGTCGTCGTTCTTCACGCGCTTGTCGATCTCTTCGAGCAGGTCGTCGATCTGGTTGATTGTGACGCGCACCTCGAGCGGCGGGTCGACCAGGCCCGTGGGGCGAATCAGCTGCTCGACAATCACGCCCTCGCTCTTCATCAGTTCGTAATCGGCCGGTGTGGCGCTCACGTAAATCGAAGTGCCCTGCAGCTGCTCGAACTCCGCGAAGGTCACCGGGCGGTTATCCTTGGCAGCCGGGAGCCGGAAACCGTACTCCACGAGGTTCTCCTTGCGTGCACGGTCGCCGCCGAACATGGCGTGCACCTGCGGCAGGGTTACGTGGCTCTCGTCCACGACCATCATGTAGTCCTTGGGGAAGTAGTCGATCAGGCAGAACGGGCGCGTGCCCTCGGCCCGACCGTCGAAATAGCGCGAGTAGTTTTCGATGCCGGGGCAGTAGCCCAGCTCCTTAATCATCTCGATGTCGTATTCCACGCGCTGCTTGATGCGCTGCGCCTCCATCGGGCGTCCGGCGCGTTCGAAGAACTCGATTTGCTTGCCCAAATCGAGGTATATCTGCTGCACGGCGCAGTTGATGCGCTCCTTGGTCGTCACGAAGAGGCTCGTGGGGTAGAGCGTCAGGTTGTCGAGCGAATGGATGCGCTGGCCCGTGGCGGGGTCGATGGTTTGGATGGCCTCGATTTCGTTGTCGTAGAACATCACGCGGAAACACTGGCTGCCGAATTCGCCGAAGGCCGCCATGATGTCCACCGTGTCGCCGTTGACGCGGAACGTCGCCGGCTCCAGGTCGCGTTCGGTGCGGGTGTAGAGCGCTTCGACCAGCTTGTAGAGGAAGTGCTTGTAGCTGACGACCTGCCCGACCCGGATGTTGATGGCCGTGGCGTGGAAATCCGCCGGGTTGCCGCAGCCGTAGAGGCACGACACGCTCGACACGACGATTACGTCGCGCCGTCCCGAGAGCAGGGTAGCCGTGGTGCGCAGCCGCAGTTTCTCGATCTCGGCGTTGATCGAGAGGTCTTTTTCGATATAGGTGTCCGTCGTCGGGAGGTAGGCCTCGGGCTGGTAATAGTCGTAGTACGAAACGAAGTACTCCACGGCGTTCTCCGGGAAGAAGTTTTTGAATTCGCCGTACAGCTGCGCCGCGAGGGTCTTGTTGTGGCTCAGGACGAGTGTCGGGCGGTTCAGTTCCGCGATGACGTTGGCCACGGTGAATGTTTTTCCCGAGCCCGTGACACCCAGCAGGGTGTTATGTTTGGAGCCGTGCCGGATCGAGCCGACGAGCTGTGCGATAGCTTCCGGCTGGTCGCCCATGGGCGCGTAGTCCGATACGAGTTTGAAATCCATATGCTGCAAAATTAGCAATTATTCTGCAAAGGGCCGTATAAATAAATTTCGAATTCTGAATTTATCACTACCTTTGCAGGTATGATTGACAGGGAAACGGTAGACCGCATTTACGCCGCCGCCAATATCGTGGATATTGTCGGCGAATACGTCACGCTCAAACGCAAGGGCGTGAATTACCAGGCCTGCTGTCCGTTTCATAACGAGAAAACCCCGTCGTTTGTTGTTTCGCCCTCGAAAGGAGTCTACAAATGTTTCGGCTGCGGCAAGGGAGGCAATGCGGTGACGTTCCTGATGGAGCATGAGAACATCACCTATCCCGAGGCGCTGAAAATGGTCGCCAAACGTTACGGCATCGAGGTCAGGGAGAAGGAGATGACCGAAGAGGAGGTGCGCCGCAACGACGACCGCGAGTCGATGTTCGCGCTGAACAGCTGGGCGGCGGACTATTTCGCCAACTACCTCCATCACGAAACCGAGGGCATGAGCGTGGGCATGGCCTATTTCCGCCAGAAGCGCGGCATGACCGACGCCACAATCAAGAAATTCGGCCTCGGCTTCTGTCCCGCACGCGGCGACAGGATGTCGAAAGACGCGCTGGCGGCCGGGTACAAGGCGGAGTTCCTCGTGTCGACGGGCCTTTCGCTCAAGCGCGAGAGCGACGGTTCGCTCTACGACCGTTTCCGGGACCGGGTCATCTTCCCCGTGCACAATATTTCGGGACGTATCGTCGCTTTCGGCGGCCGTACGCTGCGTACCGACAAGGCTGTCGCCAAATACCAGAATTCACCCGAGAGCGAGATATACAGCAAGAAGCGGGAACTTTACGGACTTTACTTCGCCAAGAAAGCGATTCAGCAGCTCGATTTCGCCATCATGGTCGAGGGCTACACCGACGTGATTTCGATGCACCAGGCCGGAGTCGAAAACGTCGTGTCTTCGTCCGGCACCTCGCTTACGACCGAACAGATACGCCTGCTGAACCGTTTTACGAAGAATATCACGGTCATTTACGACGGTGATTCGGCGGGTATTCACGCCTCGCTGCGCGGTATCGACATGATTCTCAAGGAGGGCATGAACGTGCGCGTGGTGCTGCTGCCCGAGCCCGAAGACCCGGACTCTTTCGCGCGCGCGCATACGGCCGCCGAGGTGCAGGAGTATATCCGCGCCAACGAGCAGGACTTCCTGGCTTTCAAGGCCAGACTGCTGCTCAAGGACGCCGAGGGCGACCCGATACGCAAGGCGGCGCTGATCGGCGACATGGTGCAGTCGATTGCGCAGATTCCGGATCCGATTCAGCGGTCGGTTTATATCAAGGAGTGCGCCCGCATCATGGACATCGACGAGAATATCCTCATCTCGGAGGTGGCCCGCAAGCGCATGGCGACCACCGGCGACCGGGAGGCGGACGAGTTCGTACGCCGCCAGACGACGCTCCGCCGCACGGAGGCTCCGCAGGTCCCGCAGGCCGAGGTGGAGTTCGTCAAGCGTGTCGAAGCCGGAAGCAGCACCGAGGCGCTGGAACGCGAGCTTGTGAAATACCTGCTGAAATACGGGCATTGCTCGTTCGAATTCAAGGAGGGGCGGACGATGGTGCCGTGCAACGTCGCCGAGGTGATTTTCATGGAGCTGGACAACGACGGGCTCACGTTCAGCAATCCGCTCTACAACCAGATACTGTCGACCTACCGCGAGCAATGGAAACTGCTCGGGACAGGGGTGGAGGTGCCGGCGCACTTTTTCCTGAACCATCCCGACCCCGAGGTCTGCAACCTCTCGGTGGACATCCTCACCTCGGACGACAACTATGTCCCGAGCGAGTTGTGGCGCCGCAAGGATATTCACGTCGAGAGCGATGCCGAGATGCTGGCCGTGGGGGTGCCCAAGGCCGTGACGCTATACAAGTCGAAAGTAATCGAGGGATATATCCGGGAGTGGCAGGCCAAACTCGCGGACGAGAGCCTGACGGACGAGCAGATGAACGAAGTGATGCTGCGGCTGGCCAGTTTCAACAAGGTCAAAGTGACGATTGCAAGGAAATTGCAGCGCCTGATCCTGTGACCGGGTTCCGGCGTGCCGGTGTATGTTTTATTGAAAATGACGTTAGAATAAAAAAAGGGGCGGGTCTCGGGTCGTATACGTAATCGCTACGCATACCGTGTGCAAACAGAAAATAAACAGAAAGATGTGTAAAACATATCAAAGATAAAAGAATTAGTTACCTTGACCGATTCCCACCCCTGCGAATAAATGGGCAATTATTGTGCCGTTTCCGAGTATATGAGTGAACAGAAAAAGATAAATATCCGTAACAAGCGCGCGACGTTCGACTATGAGATTCTGGAAGAGTACGTTGCGGGCATCGTGCTGGTCGGCACGGAAATCAAGTCCATCCGTGCGGGCAAGGCTTCGCTAACCGATTCGTTCTGTTATTTCGACAAGGGCGAGCTGTGGATACGGGGCGTGAATATCGCCGAGTACGCGTGGGGGACGTGCAACAACCATACGCCGCGCCGCGACCGCAAACTGCTGCTGAACCGCCGCGAGCTGGACAAACTCCAGCGTGCCGGACAGGACAAGGGCCTTACAATCGTGGGGCTGCGCATGTTCCTGAACGAGCGGGGACTGGTGAAAGTCGTCGTCGGACTGGCCCGCGGACGCAAGACCTACGACAAGCGCGAATACCTGAAAGAGAACGATGCCAAGCGGGAAATCGACAAGGCGATGAAAAACTACAAGCGATGATACGAGCCCTTTTCCTGGATGTCGACGGTACGCTGATTAGTTTTAAAACACACCGGATTCCCGACTCGGCGCTCGACGCGCTGCTGCGGGCCCACGAGCGGGGCGTGCGGCTTTTTATCGCCACGGGACGCGCTGCGAACGACCTCGAACCGCTGGAAAAGATTCCCTATGACGGCGTGGTGTCGCTCAACGGTGCCCGCTGCGTGGCGGCCGACGGCCGCGTCGTAAGCCAACACCTGATTCCGCGTGCCGATTTCGCGCGCGCCATGGAGTTGGGGCGGCAGTACGGTTTCCCGGTCGCCCTCGAAATGGAGACCGGCGTTTTCGTCGATAGGGTGACGCCCGATGTCGAACGGGTCGCGCACATGGTGGCGCATCCCGTGCCCGAGCAGACCGATTTGTACGCGCTCTTCGACCGGAGCGAATGCTGCCAGATGTGTTTCTATTTCGATGCCGAAACCCAACAGCGCGTGATGGCCGAGTTGCCGTCGCTCGTTGCCAGCCGCTGGTGTCCGTTCTTCGCCGACATCAACGTGCGGGGCGTGGACAAGTCGATTGGCATGCAGGAGTTCATGGCCGCATACGGCCTGTCGGCGGCCGAAGTCGCGGCTTTCGGCGACGGCGGCAACGACGTGGCGATGCTGCGTGCCGCGGGCACGGGCGTGGCGATGGGCAATGCCTGCGACGAGGCGCTGAACGCTGCCGATTACATCGCCGCATCGGTCGACGACGACGGTATCGCGAAGGCGTTGAAGCAGTTGGGCGTATTGGACGATTGAATTGGATTTTAACGAAGATATGAGCTTAATACTATGTATCGAAACCGGCACGGACGTTTGTTCGGTCGGGATAGCGAAAGACGGCGAACTGCTTTCGCTGCGCGAGAGCGACGAGGGGCGCGACCATGCCCGCAAGGTCGGTGTGTTCGTCGACGAACTGCTGCGCGAAACGGGGATTGCGCCCGATGAGCTGGATGCCGTGGCTGTCGGCAAAGGCCCCGGATCCTATACCGGACTGCGTATCGGCGTGTCGTTCGCCAAAGGGCTGTGCTACGGTTTGCAGAAGCCGCTGGTGGCCGTCGGCTCGCTCGACGCCCTGACGGAGGTGGCGCTCGAGGACTACGAAGCCGGGATACTCTCCGTTCCCGACTGGGAGCGGGCGCTGCTCTGCCCGATGGTCGATGCCCGCCGCATGGAGGTGTATGCGCAGGTGTTCGATGCCGAGGGCCGTCCGCAGAACGAAGTGTCGGCCGAGGTGGTCGATGCCGGGAGCTTCGGGGCGTTCCGTTCGCAGGGCCGTCCCTTCGTGATTTTCGGCAGCGGCGCCCGCAAATGCGCCGAGGTGCTGACCGACGCCCTGCTGGTCGAGGTGACTCCCTCGGCCCGGGGACTGGCGCGGTTGGCCCAGCAGGCGCTCGATGCGGGACAGACGGTGGATATCGCCTATTTCGAGCCGTTCTACCTGAAAGATTTCGTCGTGACCACTTCTAGGAAAAAGTTGTTCTGACAGGCCTGCCCGACATGACGCGTGAAGAGCTGACCGGGATGTTGTCGGCGCCGTTTTATTCGGATTTTGCCGATACGGTAGCCCGGCGCGTGCGCGAGGCCGGAGCCGTCGGGTTGCTGTATGCGGTCGTGACCTCCCCGCTCGGGGAGCTGCCGAAGCCCGTGAGGCACAAGGTGCTGTTCCGGGGAGCCTATGTGCTCGAGAAAATCTATTTCGGAGCGCCCGAGTCGTTCATGCCTTATGCCGGCTCCTTTTGCCGGACGGATTTCCCGGCATGCTCCGATGCCAGCGCCCGGCGCCATTTCGCAAAAATCATGGCCGACCTGCTGGGGCGTTATACTCCCGAACCGGCCTGCCTGGAGCGAATCGCCGAAACGGCCGCGCAATGGGCCGTCGACCCCGCGGTGAAGGTTGCGGTGCGGATTTGGGCCGTGGAGATATTGAAGCATTGCCGGCGGCGGGTGGACTGGGTCGCGGAGGCGTGGGAGGACATTGTCGAAACGATGGCGCACGATGCGACGCCGGGCATCGAGTCGCGGATGCGCACGAGCTGGAAAGCGGTCCGGAATTCGTAAGGTGGCCGTAGGGTATGGAAAACCCCGCAACCGAGGTTGCGGGGTTTTATCGTGCGCGGACGGGACTTTCCGGGGGCGTTTCCAGCCCCTGCTGATGTGTCGTTTCCTGCCGCTGTTTCCTGCGTGCGGGGATTCTGCTGGCCGCGGCGCCGCTCTGCCGGACTATTTTTCCTCCTGTTCGTCGCCGGGTTCCGGCCGGGCTGGCGCCGTGTCCGTTTCGGGAATGGCCGGGATGTCGTCCCCGCCCGCAAGCTCGAGCGTGCGCGCGGAGTGCTGTTTCCGGGTTTGCAGGCGCGCGGTTTTGCGCAGGCGCTCCCCGACGCGGACAATGTTGTCGTTTCCCGTGCAGAGCCGTTTGTAGGCGTCGTCGTAGGCGTCGCGCGCCTTGTCCAGCGCTGTGCCTACCCCTTCGAGCGAACCCGTGAAAGCCACTAACTGTTCGTAGAGCTTCAGCCCGCAGGCGGCTATCTCTTTGGTGTTCTTGTCCTGATCGTTGTATTTCCACAGGTCGGCGACCAGTTTGAGCAGCGCAAAGAGGTTTGTCGGCGACGAAATGATTACTTTCTTGTCGTAGGCGTCCGACCAGATGGCCGCATCGTTCTGCAGGGCGGCCAGGAATGCCGGCTCGTTGGGAATGAACATGATGACGAAGTCGGGCGAATTGAGCTGCCGCTGGTACTCCTTGCGTCCCAGCTCGGCGACGTGCTGGCGCACGGAAGCGACGTGCCCCGCGAGGCAGCGGCGGCGTTCCGCTTCGTTTTCGGCGGCCGTGTAGCCGACGAACGCCGTGAGCGAAACTTTCGAGTCGATGACGATGTCCTTTTTTTCGGGCAGGTGCAGGACCACGTCGGGCCGCAGGTTGCGTCCCTCCGCGTCCTTGATATTGTACTGTGTCTGGTAATGGATGCCCTTGATGAGCGCCGAGCTGTCGAGGATGGTTTCCAGCAGCATTTCGCCCCAGTCGCCCTGCACTTTCGAGTTGCCTTTCAGCGCATTGGTGAGGTTCGTGGTTTCGGTCGTGATACGGCGGTTGAGCTCCATGAGGTTTTTCAGCTCGGCCTTCAGCTCGCCCCGCTGTGCGGTCTGCGTGGTGTAGATGTCCTCTACGCGTTTGCGGAATTCGGTGATGTTCTCCCGGAACGGTTTGAGCAGGATGTCGAGCGACTCCTTGTTGGTTTGCTTGAAGTGTTTCGACTGCTCGCCGAGGATTTCGTTGGCAAGGTTCCGGAACTGCGCCCGGAACCGCTCTTCAATCTGCTCGCGTTCGGCCTTTTCGGCCGCCCGCTCTTCGGCGTTTTTCTCGCGCAACGCGGCGATTTCGGTTGCGGACGAGGCGCGGAGCGCCGCAAGCTCCGCTTCCGTGCGCGTGCGTTGTTCGGCAAGGGTTTGCATCTGCTGTTCGTACCGCTGCCGGAGCTCTTTTTC
>NZ_CABMQJ010000069.1 GCF_902388705.1 uncultured Alistipes sp. | reverse complement strand
CCTCGTCGTATTCCGGCACCGTGTCGGGCACTTCGCGCAGGATTTTCTCGGCAAAGGGGCGCAGCACCGAAATCTCGTAGAAGAGCGACGAGTTGAGCATCACGTCGGCGTTCTCCTGGTAGGGGAAGATGTGTTTCTCTTCGCCGCGGCGCACCGAAGCCCAGCGCGAGAGCGTCGCCACGGCGCTGGCGCCCCGCTGCGTGTAGTCGCGCGTCAGGCGGCGCAGCAGGCGGTTGTCGGTGGTGGCGATGCGCGAGAGGTTGTCCAGCGCCACGGAGGTGAAGCACGAGATGTAGATGCGGAACTTCTGCGATTCGGGAACGCTGGGCGTGAGCCGCGGGTTCAGGCCGTGGATGCCCTCGACGATGAGAATCGACCGTTCGTTGAGCGTCAGCGGGTCTTTGTGCCACGTGCGGCGGCCCGTGACGAAGTCGTAGCGCGGGATGTCGACGCTCTCGCCGCGCATCAGGCGGCAGAGGTGGTCGTTGAACAGTTCGAGGTCGATGGCCTCGAGCGCTTCGTAGTCGTACTCCCCGTCGGCGTCTTTGGGGGTTTTCTCCCGGTCGACGAAGTAGTCGTCGAGCGAAATGAGCACCGGGTTCAGCCCCAGCACGCCGAGTTGGATGCCCAGCCGCTTGGCCGAGGTGGTCTTGCCGCTCGACGAGGGGCCCGAGATGAGCACCATGCGCATGCCGCGCGAGAGGTTGGCGTCGTAGATGGCGTCGGCGATCTCCGCGAACTTGCGCTCGTGGAACGCCTCGGCCAGCTTGATCATGCCGCCGGCGTCGCCCGCGAGGACTTTCGCGTTGACGTCGCCCACGGTGGGCACGCCCATGATTTTGACCCACGACTGGTATTCGCGGAAGATGTCGAACATCTTCTCCTGGTGGACGTTCGTGTTGAGCCGTTCGGGCGCCGTGCGCAGGGGCAGGGCGATGTAGAAGCCGTTGTAGTAGGGCTCGATGGCGAACAGCCGGACGAAGCCCGTCGAGGGGGCCAGGGCGCCGTAGAAGTAGCCCTCGGTGTCGCCGAGCGTGTAGAGGTCGCTGTAAAGGCGCGGACGGGTGTCGAGCAGGGCGATTTTGTCGTCGAAACCCTGTTCGGCATAGCGGGCGCGGACTTCGCTGGTGAGCACCTTCGAGCGGCATATCGGCAGATCCTGGGCCACCAGTTCGCGCATGCGCCCCGCGAGCGCGGCGGTCTGTTCGGGGGTGAATTCGTCGATGCCCTCGACCTCGCAGTAGAATCCGTTCTGGCCCATCGAGTGGCGGATGTGGAGCGTCTGCCCCGGGAAAAGGTCGCGGACGGCTTTCTGGAGGATGAACCACGACGTCCGCTGGTAGACGCGGATGCCCGCGAAGGTGGTGATGTCCACGAAGCGGACGGTCACCGGGGTATATATTTTGTAGTAGAGTTCCTTGATGCGGTTGTTGACGTAGGCCGCCAGGAACGGATACCGGCCCGGCGTCAGTTTCGCGGCCACCTCGGACAGCGGCGTGCCCATCGCCACCTGGAGCGGGGCGCCGAGATTTTCGCAGATGACGGTTATGGTGTCTGCCATGGGTTTATGCTAAATAAAATGCTGAATGATGGGTAAAGATATGAATAATTTGTAACTTTGACAAACTCAAAACCGAGATTATGAAAAGAATGATACGGATGCTCCTGCTCGCCCTGGCGGCGGTCGCCGCGGCCTGCTCGCCGCGCGAGCGGACGCTCGTGTTGTTGTCGACCAACGACATGCACGCCAAGATACAGAACTTCCCGCGGCTGGCCGCGGCCGTCGAGGCGTGCCGCGACACGGCGCAGCTGGTCGTGCTGGTCGATGCCGGCGACCGGTGGACGGGGAATGCCTATGTGGACATGGCGGCGACGCCCGGCATGCCGATTATCGCGCTGATGAACGAGCTGGGGTACGACGTGGCCACGCTCGGCAACCACGAGTTCGACCACGGACAGGCCTTTCTGGGTCGCATGCTCGACAGCATGGACTTCGAGGTGGTGTGCGCCAACGTGGTGAGCGACACCTGCACCTTCCCGAAACTGCCTCCGTACACGGTTGTCGACCGGGGCGGATTCCGCATCGGCTTCGTCGGCGTGGTGACCAACTACGAGGGGCCGGGGCATCCTGCGGGCAATGCATCGAGTTTCGAGGGGCTGGAGTTCCCCGATCCGCAGGCGATGGCCGTGAAGTATGCCGCCGAGCTGCGGCCGAAGTGCGACGTGCTGGTGCTCGTGTCGCACATGGGCGACGACCGCGATGCGGAGTTGCTCGCCAAAGGGCCGTCGCAGTACGACGTGGTAATCGGCGGTCACACGCACGAGCAAATCGATACGCTGATCGGCGGCACGCTGCTGACGCAGACGGGCAAAGACCTCAAAAACATAGGCGTGACGACCGTTCGCATGAAAGGCAGCAAGGTCGCGGGCGTCGATTACCGCATCGTCCCGCTGTCCGCCTACGAGCCGGATGCGGCGTATCAGAAGCGGGTCGACGCCTATTACGCCGACCCGGAGCTGAACAGGCCCGTGGGGCACTTCGGGACGGCGGCGGACAAATGGGGCCTTGCCAACTGGATGGCCCGGGCGGTGGCCGACGAGGCCGATGCCGAAATCGGGTTTTACCACATCGGCGGCGTGCGCCTCGACTCGATTCCCGCGGGCGGCGTCAGCGCGGCGAAGATATACGGGTTGGAGCCGTTCGGCACGCTGGTGGCGGAGATGACGATGACGCCCGCCGACATGCGCCGCATGATTCTCTCGAAGTACAACGACGCGACCAACGCCAAGGAGGCGCACCGCATCGATTTGATTTCGACCACGCCCTATGTAATCGTGACCGATGCGGCGGACAACGCGCTCGACGTGCGGTTCCCTGAACTGCGCGAAGGTCGTGCTTACAGGATTGCCGTGAGCGACTATGTTTACAGGAATTACAAAGACCTGAATTACACCGACGGAGAGATTACCGGGGATGACGTGGCCGGCATCCTGCTCGAAGAGCTGCGGGACGACAGCCCGCTGAAAGCGGACAACAAGCCGCGGCAGCAGGTGGTGCGGCGGAAATGACCCGCGCTCCGGTTTTCAGCTTCCGCGGCTCCGGTTGTCCTTTCTGCGGCCGGCGCCGCACCGGTCGTGTTCACTTGCACGGGTCGTGTTCCGCGCCGCTTGTGCCGGATGCCGTTGCCGCCGGACAGAGATGTCCGTCCGGGGTGTTTGGGAACCGTAAATAACCGCCTGATTTTTTGCAGATTCGCAAAAAACCGCTACCTTTGTAGCCCTTACGTACGCGCACGAAGCGCGTGGGTAGGGGCTATAAGTTTAATTATTAACCGTTTAACGAGCGATTGTATCGCACAAGAATTTCCAAATGGAAGAAGTAAAAAATGTAGTCACGAACGAGAATTTCGACTGGAACGCGTATGAGAACGACCTGGGCGTCTACGACCACCCCAAGGAAGAGATCGCAGAGGCCTATGACAAGACGCTTTCGAACGTCAACGTAGGCGAAGTGGTGGAAGGCACCGTTACGGGCATCACCAAGCGCGAGGTTCTCGTGAACATCGGCTACAAGAGCGAGGGTGTCATTCCCGTTTCCGAGTTCCGTTACAACCCCGACCTGAAGGTAGGCGACAAAATCGAAGTCTACGTGGAGTCGGCCGAGGACAAGGGCGGACAGCTGGTTCTTTCGCACAAGAAAGCACGTCAGCTCAAGTCGTGGGACCGCGTAAACGAAGCCCTCGAGAAAGACGAAATCATCAAGGGTTACATCAAGTGCCGCACCAAGGGCGGTATGATCGTCGACGTGTTCGGCATCGAGGCGTTCCTGCCCGGCTCGCAGATCGACGTGAAGCCCATCCGCGACTACGACGTATACGTGGACAAGACCATGGAGTTCAAGGTTGTCAAAATCAACCAGGAGTTCCGCAACGTGGTCGTTTCGCACAAGGCGCTCATCGAGGCCGAGCTCGAGGCGCAGAAGCAGATTATCATGTCGAAACTCGAGAAGGGCCAGATCCTCGAGGGTACCGTCAAGAACATCACCTCGTACGGCGTATTCGTCGACCTGGGCGGTGTGGACGGCCTGATTCATATCACCGACCTGTCGTGGGGCCGCGTGAACCATCCCGAGGAGATCGTGGCGCTCGACCAGAAGATTCAGGTCGTAATCCTCGACTTCGACGACGCCAAGAAGCGTATCGCACTGGGCCTGAAGCAGCTCACGGCACATCCGTGGGAGGCGCTCGACCAGAACCTCAAGGTCGGCGACAAGGTCAAGGGCAAAGTCGTCGTGATGGCCGACTACGGCGCATTCGTGGAAATCGCCCCCGGTGTGGAGGGCCTGATTCACGTGTCGGAAATGTCGTGGAGCCAGCACCTGCGTTCGGCACAGGAGTTCATGAAGGTCGGCGACGAAGTCGAGGCCGTCATCCTGACGCTCGACCGCGAGGAGCGCAAGATGTCGCTGGGCATCAAGCAGCTCACGCCCGATCCCTGGGAAAATATCGAAACCAAGTATCCCGTCGGCACGAAGTGCACGGCCAAGGTGCGTAACTTTACCAACTTCGGTATCTTCGTCGAAATCGAGGAGGGCATCGACGGCCTGATCCACATTTCGGATTTGAGCTGGACCAAGAAGGTGAAGCATCCGGGCGAATTCACGTCGGTAGGCGCCGATATCGAAGTCGTAGTACTCGAGATCGACAAGGAGAACCGCCGTCTGTCGCTGGGCCACAAGCAGCTCGAGGAGAACCCCTGGAACGAGTTCGAGAACCAGTTCTCGGTAGACAGCATCCACGAGGGTACCATCACCGAGATGACCGACAAGGGTGCGGTTGTCGCCCTGGGCGAGAACATCGAGGGCTTCTGCCCCGCACGCCAGCTCACCAAAGAGGACGGCACGACGCCGAAAGCCGGCGACAAGCTCGACTTCAAGGTGATTGAATTCTCGAAAGCCACGAAGCGCATCACCCTGTCGCACGTACGTACGTACGAGGAGGCGAAACGCGCCGAGATTGCAGCCGAGAAGGCCGAGAAGCGTGCCGCAGTGGACGCTACGAAGTCGACCGTGAAGAAAATCAACGCTTCGGTCGAGAAGACGACGCTGGGCGACATCGCAGGCCTGGCCGCTCTGAAGAGCGCCATGGAGGCTGCCGAGGCGAAGAACGCCAAGAAAGCCGCCAAGGAGGCAAAAGAGGAAACCGAGGAGTAATTCCCGACGACGGCACGGGGCGGGGCGATCCGCAGCCGGCCGGTATATGAAAAATCCGCAGGCATATCGCCTGCGGATTTTTTTGTGGCCGAGGGGGCGCTGAAACGAGGGCATTCCCGGCAGCTGTATTTCCGGCAGCCGTCCTGCGGAAAATTCGTCGCCGGCAGCGTTTCGCGGGCAAATTCTTTGGGCGCCGGGCAATAACCCGGTATATTTGCAGTTAGATAACGGAAGTTAACAGCGATGCCATGAAAAAACTGATTCTGATTTTACTGTCCGTGCTTGGGGTTCTTGCGGGCGGCTCCCTGTCTTACGGACAGGTCGGTATGTCCCGAACCGGCATTTCGCAGCCCGACAGGAAGCCGCGGCGCGGAGGATATACGAAAGACAGCTGGAGGGTCTATTACCGGGGCCGGGAGGTGAAAGGAGCTTCGGCCTCTTCGTTCGAAGGGCTCGGCGGCGGGTACGGCAAGGACAACTGGAAGGTGTTCTATGCCGGACAGGAGGTGAAAGGGGCTTCGGCCTCTTCGTTCGAAGGGCTCGGCGGCGGATACGGCAAGGATAACTGGAAGGTGTTCTATGCCGGGCAGGAGGTGAAAGGGGCTTCGGCCTCTTCGTTCGAGGGGCTCGGCGGCGGGTACGGCAAGGACAACTGGAAGGTGTTCTATGCCGGGCAGGAGGTGAAAGGGGCTTCGGCCTCTTCGTTCGAGGGGCTCGGCGGCGGGTACGGCAAGGACAACTGGAAGGTCTATTACCGGGGCAGAGAGCTTTCGGGGACATCGCCGGCTTCGTTCGGGAAACTGCGGCCCGAGAGGCGGTAATCCATTCATACGTAAGGGCTTCCCACAACAGGAAGCCCTCGAACGACACGACGGGAACGGCGCTCTTACTCGACCACGGCCATTTCGTTCACTCCGTCCTCGGCCAGGCAGGAAAGCAGCGAGTCGGTCGCTTCCTCCTGTTTGAGTATCATGCCCAGCTCGCGGGCAATCTCTTTCTCACCCATCATCTCTGCGAAAACCTGCAGGGTTCCGTACGAGGCGATTTCATAATGTTCGGCTTTCTGTGCTGCCAGTATAAGGCCTGCATCGCGCGTATAGGAATCCTTTTCGGTGTCTTCGATGACGCTTTCGGCTTCGGCGACGAGGCCTTCCATGGCTTCGCACTTCTTGGCCTGGGGTGTTTTGCCCAGCAGGGCGAAAACCCGTTTCAGCCCCTCGATTTGTCCGGCCGTCTCTTCGATGTGCTTTCCGAACGCTGCGGCCAGTTCGGGGCTCGTAGCGGCCTTTTTCATCTTTTTGAGCCCGGCGGAAAGGTGTTTTTCAGCCCAGTAGATGTCTTTGATCTGGTCCAGGAAGAATTCCCGGAAGCGGGGCGAGTCTGCATTTTTGTTTTTTTTCGTGTTCATGATGTTTTGTTTTTAACGGTTAATAATGTGCAAGGTCTGCAAACGCATTGTTATCGGGCTGTTAAAAAACAACTTCCGTGCCAGCGGCCCTGGGCTTTCCGTTCCCTTGCCTGCCGGCAACGGTCGTATCGCGCATGTGATTCGTCGAAGTCCTGCGGGTATTTACATGCATTCGCCGGCACTTCGTTTTGCCGGTTGCGCGGCGGGCGGCGGAAAGGCATTGTTTTTGTTTTTCGCGCACTAAACCTTGTTACGGATGAACAGATTCAAACCCCACATCGCCTTGCTGATATGCAATATCGTCTGGGCCATGGATTACCCGTTTTACAATATCGTACTGCCGCACTACGTCCATCCGATGGCCATGGTCGCGGGGTCGCTGGCCGCGACGGCGCTCTTTTCGCTCGTGCCCCTGCTGTGGCAGAAAGCCGAGCGGGTCGCGCGGGCCGACATCCGCAAACTGATCGGCGCCGCGCTGCTGATCGGCGTGCTGCGCAAGGTCTTCATCATGTACGGCCTCTCGATGACTTCGCCGATCGACGGCTCGATTATCGACACCATCGTGCCGCTTCTGGTGCTGCTGCTCTCGGTGCTGCTGGGGATGGATCGCTTTACGAAACTCAAAGTCGCGGGGCTGGTGCTCGGCATGGGGGGCGCCGTGGCGGTGGTGCTGACCGGGGCCTCGGCCGCGCACCAGCATTCGCACATCTGGGGAAACGTGATGATTATGCTTTGCGCGTGTGTTACGTCGATTTATATGGTGTGGTTCAAGCGCCTGATTGCCAAATACCGCATCACGACCGTGCTGCGCTGGCTCTACTGTGTGGCTGCGGTCGTCGCGCTGCCGTTCGGCCTGAAAGAGATTATCCATACGGATTATGCGCTTATCGCCAGGCACGCCCTCTTTCCGACGCTTTTCGTGCTGACGGTGCCGACCTACCTGCCGAACCTGATGCTCAACTATGCGCTCAAGACCGTGCAGCCTACCGTGTCGAGCATCTACACCTATTTGCAGCCCGTGCTGGCAATCGCGATTTCGGTCGGGATGGGGCTCGACAAGCTGCATATCGACACGGTAGTTTTCGCCCTGGTGATTTTCGTCGGCGTGGGGCTGGTGCTGCGTTCCTACTCGGTGCGGCCGAGGCATCCCGAGCCGCCGGCGGCGGCGCCGCACTGACAGCCGTGCGCAGGAAGCGCCGGTATGCCGAAATAAAAAAAGGAGAGCGTTGCGCTCTCCTTTTACTGTATGCCGGAAGGCGGGATTGTCCCTGCCCCTCCCTGCTGATTATTCTGCGGCGGTAACCGAGAATTTGATGACGGCCTTGACCTCCTTGTGGAGTTTGACGGTAGCCTCGTATTCGCCGACGGTCTTGATGCCTTCGACGGCGATCAGCTTGCGATCGAGCTGGATGCCCTTGGCAGCCAGTGCCTCGGCCAAGTCGGTGGCGGTAACCGTACCGAAGAGCTTGCCCTCCTCGGCCTTCACGGCCAGCGTGAGCGGCAGGTTGGCGATCGTCTCGGCGAGCGCCTGTGCGTCGGCAAGGATCTTGGCGTCCTTGTGTGCACGCTGCTTGAGGTTCTCGGCGAGGATTTTACGCGCGGATGCGGTAGCGGCCTTTGCGTAACCCTGAGGAATCAGGTAGTTGTTCGCATAACCGGGCTTTACGGTCACGATGTCGTTGGCGTAGCCCAGGTTCTCCATATCTTTGATCAGAATAACTTCCATTGTTTCTCCTCCTTTAATTATTTCATGCAATCGGTTACGAAGGGCAGGATAGCGAGGTGGCGCGCACGCTTCACGGCCTGTGCGACCTTCTTCTGGAATTTCTGCGAAGTACCCGTCAGGCGGCGGGGCAGAATCTTGCCCTGCTCGTTGAGGAACTTCTTCAGGAACTCTCCGTCCTTGTAGTCCACGTATTTGATGCCGAGTTTCTTGAAGCGGCAGTATTTCTTCTTCTTGACGTCTACCGATACCGGGTTGAGGTAGCGGATTTCAGACTGTGCTTTGTTGTCCTGTGCCATGGTTTACTCCTCCGATTTGTTAGAAAGTTTTGCACGACGCTTCTCCGAGTACTCGACGGCGAACTTGTCCTGCTTGAAAGTAAGGAAACGGATGATGCGCTCGTCGCGGCGGTACTGCGTTTCGAGCGTGTTGATAAGCGAGCCTTCGCCCGTGAACTCTACCAGGAAGTAAAAACCGGTGGTCTTTTTCTGAATAGGGTAGGCGAGCTTGCGAAGGCCCCACGACTCCTTGTTCACAATCTGACCGCCGTTCTCGGTGATGACACCCTGGAATTTGTCAGCAACCTCCTGTACCTGTGCATCGGACAGTACCGGCGTGACAATGAAAACGGTTTCGTAATTGTTCATAATCCTTAAAAATTAGTTAATTATCCCCTGAATGGGGATGCAAATATACGGATAATTTGTAAAATAGCAAAGTTGCGCCCCTTTTTTTCGGTTTTATTGCCCTATCTTCGGGAAACTTGCGCCGCCCGGAGTGCGGCGGAGCTTCCGGAGCGCCGGGCAGCGGGGCGGAAAGGGGCCGGGGTGCCTCCGGAATGCCG
>NZ_CABMQJ010000068.1 GCF_902388705.1 uncultured Alistipes sp. | reverse complement strand
CCCGCCTGCATGTTTTTACCGGCGGTTTTTCCCCGGTTTCCGGGCTGCCGCTTCCCGCGGCCGCCGGGCATCGCTCACTCCATCGGCCGCACGCGGACTTCGGTCACGCCCTCCAGTTCGCGCACCAGGCGGTCGATGTCGGTCTTTTCCTCCACCTCGCCGTAGTGGTACGGGTAGAAAATCGCGGGCCGGATAGCCTTGACGGCCTCGACGGCCTGCTCGACGGTCATCGTGTAGGGCTGGTTGACGGGCAGGAACGCGATGTCGATGTTTTTCAGCGCTTTCAGCTCCGGTGTCGGTTCGGTGTCGCCCGCGATGTAGATGCGCGACCCGCCCACGGTGAGGATGTAACCGCAGTCCTCCCGGTCTTTGGGGTGGAATTGCAGGTGCCCGGCACTCGTGTTGTAGGCCGCTACGGCTTCGACTTTCAGGTAATCGCGCGGGGTGGCCACGCTGCCGGGCCGCATCGTGTAGCAGTTCATCTCGAAAGCCTCGGCCGACGTGCGGTCGCAGAGTATTTCGGTCTGCGGCGTCTGGAGGGCCTCCACGGCGGCCACGTCCAGATGGTCGTAGTGCGAGTGGGTGACGAGCACGACGTCGGCTTTGGGCAGTGCGGCGTAATCGGCGTATCCGCTCACCGGGTCGACGTAAATGTATTTGCCGTCCGCTTCCAGCGAGAGTGAGGCGTGTTTGAAAAACGTGATCGTGAGCTGCGTGCCGTCACGCGTCGTCAGCGTGTCGGCCGGGTATTCGGGCGCTTTCTTTCCGCATCCGAAGAACGATAGGATGGACATAAGCAATAAGAGTTTTGGGTACATGCTCAAATATTATACATTACATGACCAATATAGTGAAAAAATATGAAATATTCGTACCTTTGGGCTGCAATCGAATTTGAAAAAAGAATGAAACCGACTTATAAGGGGCTTCTCGTGCTGGTTGTTGCGCTTTTTGCGGCTGCGGGCGTTTCGGCGCAGGATGCCGACCGCATACTCGGCACTTACAAGGCCGTGGAGGAGGGCAAGGAGTCGAAAGTGGAGTTTACACGCCGGGCGGACGGAAGCTACCGCGGGCAGATTGTCTGGCTCAAGAACCCCGACAACCCCGACGGAACGCCCAAACTGGACGTGAAGAATCCCGACAAGTCGAAGCGCTCGGTGCGTGCCGACCGCGTGGTGGTGGTCGACGGCGTGAAATACGATGCGGCCAAAGGGGTGTGGAACGGCGGCCGCGTCTACGATCCGACCAAAGGCAAAAGCTACAAGGTCGAGGTGTCGTTCGAGGACGAGCGCACGCTGCGCGTCAGGGGCTCGCTGCTCGGCTTCAGCCGCTCGGTTTACTGGACGAAAGTCGAATAAATGCATAATTTTTCCCGTTCGACGCAGTATTTTCCGATATTATACGTTTATATCACAAATATTATTTAAAAATTCAATATGATGAAGAAGGTTTTGTTTGTAGCAGCGGTAGCTATGTCGCTGATTTTTAGCGGGTGTATCAAAGAGGACAGCACCTATAAGAAGTTGCAGCCCGTACAGCCGGGAGTGAATATCTACCAGGGTGCTATGAACCAGAATTTCGTGGCCATGCAGCAGGCCAATATCGGCATGCGCCTGGCGCTGCTGCTGGGCGAAGCCAAGAAGCAGGGCAAAGTGGAGGTGGAAGATTTGGACAACCTCGTGGTCGACAAGGTGAACGTGATGGATCGCCTGCTGGGCATCTCGACGAAACTCACGAAGACCGCAACCGGATACAAAATCGAGTTTTTCCCCGGATATACCGATATCGATTACTACACGCGCGAGGGTGTCGTGCTGATCGATACCCACGGTGCGGAGCAGTTGGTCGACGCCAGCACGGCGAATCCCTGGTCGATTACCTTCGAGGACGGGCTGAAGATGGCGTACAACGGCAATACCAACGGGGACAATATCATCCTTACGGGCGGTTCGACGGAAATCTACAACGAGGGCGACGGTACCTATGCAATCAGCATTGCGGGCCAGAAGTCCTATATTTCCAATGCGGAGAAACTCGTTTCCGACTGGAACGGCCGTTTTACCCTGAAACCCGAGAATGCAAACTTCGCCTTCTCCGACTGCGTAGGCAAGAAGTTCATGTTCAACGGCTCGGCCAACGGCGCTACGTTCAATACGTACGACGGCGCTTCTTCCACGAGGATGAGTTTCAGCATGTCCAACGGCGAATATTACGGAACGACCAGCATCCGTACCGGCAAGGTTACTGCCGAGCTGCTCGACAACTACAATTTCAGCCTCTATCCCTCGCCGCGCGTGACTGTCGAGTGGACGGTCAACGAGGCCGGCACGAAAGTGCAGCAGACAATCAGCTACAACGGCAATACGGTGACGATTTAATCTCCGGCGATACGAAAAAGGCGGTGCGAATTTCGCACCGCCTTTTTTTATGCCCGGCCCTGCGGGACGCCCGGTCGGGTAGGGCCCCGCGTGTGGTCGTTGTGTCCGCGTGTACGGCCGTTGCACCTGCCTGTTGCGGCCCGTATCCGGCTGCCGCCCGGTTTTCCTCCCGTCCTGCGGTTGGTTTTTCCTTCTGTCCTTTTCTCCCGTCCTTGTTGCCCGTCCTTGTTGCCTGTTTTTTTCTGCCTGTCCTTGCCGTCTATCCTGCCGCCTTTATTCCGCTCGCGCTTCGCCGGGCTGCTGCCGGTCGAGCCGCATGACCGATGGAATGCAGAACGCCGCCAACCCGATGACGAAGATGATGCTGCCGGCGATGACGAACGTGGTCGTGAGCCCGACATTTTCGGCCAGGAACCCCGTGCCGAGCAGTCCGATTGCCGAGGGAAGCAGCCCGAAACTGTAATAGAGCGACATCACGCGTCCCAGTACGCCCGCGTCTATGCGGCTTTGTATCACGGATACGAACGATGCGTTGAACACGCTGCTGGTGATGCCCTCCACCGTGGAGAGCAGTGCGAACCAGACGAATGCCGTCGGCGGCAGCATGCCCGACGCGGCGAACGACAGTCCGATGGTCAGGTACATCAGGTTCACCAGCACGATGCGGTTGACGCGGTAGGTGCGGATGCCCATGACGGCGCCGCCGATGAGCGCCCCGCCTCCCCAGACGATTTCGATCAGGCTCATGTCGTAGGCGTCGCCGCCGAAGTGCTGCAGGGTCATCAGCGGGAACATCACGCCCACGGGCATGATGAAAAACCATACGAGGATGGCCAGCGTGAAGAACCAGCCCATGCCCGGAATGGCGTGCATGGCGCCGAATCCCTCGCGGAACTCGCGCCACAGGTCGTGCTTGAGCGTGCTCCGCTCCGGGTTGGGAATCCGGACGAAGAGCAGGGCGGTGCAGGCCGCGACGGCGCCTGCGACATCCAGCAGCAGGATATTGCCGATTCCCGTCAGGCTGATGAGCAGGGCCCCGAACGCCGGGCCGACGATGTTCGACAGCGAACTGATGATTTGGTTGATGCCGGCGATGCGCGTCAGTTGTTTCTCGGGCGCCAGCAGCGGCACCGAGGCCTGCATGGCCGGCGTGTGGAAAGCCGACCCCACCGAGCGGCAGGCCAGCAGGACATAGATATGCCACATCTGCGCCGCTTCGAGCCAGAACAGCACGGCCAGAGCCAGCGTGCAGAGCGCGATGAAACTGTCGGCGAGTATCATCGTCAGCTTGCGGTCCCAGCGGTCGACGTAAACCCCCACGAACGGCCCCAGCAGCGACTGTGGCAGCATGCCCGCAATGGCGGCCAGCGCCAGCACCTCGGCCGAGCCGGTTTCGATGCTCATCCAGAAGATGATCGCGAAGCCGACGACCGAGCTGCTTAATATCGATACCAGCTGCCCGCTCCAGATAACGGCGAATGTCTTTTTCCAGTTTTCCACGCTTTGTTTTCCGTATTACATCCCTATGCGCGGGAAGATGAAGCCCACACGCATATTGTCAGACCAGAACCAAAGGTGCTGCGGGCTGAATTTAATCAGTTCTAAATCTTCGATGCTGCCGATGGCGAGTCCCATGTTGTCGGTAAAGGTTCCGCGGACTTTCTGTCCGTCGGTGGGCATCGACTCCAGTTGCAGGCTGACAAATTTCAGGCCTGTATCGTCCTGGATGCGGAATGTCAGCTTCGACGGATTGGCAAGCAGCTGCTGTTCCGTTTTGTCGAAGAGCTGCAATGCGTCGCCGTTGCGGTAGATTCCGACGGCTTCGGTGTTTTGCAGCGCCGTGCGCTGGGCCTTGACGGCGGGATCTTCCGTTTTGTCTTTCGAACAGGAGAGTGCCAGGGCAAGGCAGAGCGGGATGAGGTATTTGAGTCGTTTCATGGCGGATGCTATTTGACGGTGATATATTTGACGATATACTGCTGCGACTGATCTCCGGCGTCGGTGATGACGGCTGTGAGGTGGTGATCACCGGCCGCTAATGTCGTGTAGGTGTTTTGGGTTTTCCGGCCGTCGATATACCAGTCGATTCGGCTGACCGGGCCCGGATAATCGCGTACGCTCAACAGGGCGGGGATGTCGTGGGCGTAGCCTTCGGCCGGCACGGCGATGTGTACGCTTTTACCGGCATCCACCGGCTCCGTATCGAAAGTCAGGGGCTTGCCGTTGACTGCGGTCGTGCCGGTGTCCGTGACGGACACCTTATATGTCGTAGCGGGCGTGAGTCCGGTTATGTGGAAGACATTGCTCCCCTTTACGGTTGCTTCCCTGTGCGTTTGTCCCGATTCCCAGGTGACTTTCCACACGGCCGCCGCATCTCCGTTCCAAGTCAGCAGGGCGTCGTACTGGTTCGCAAGGACGTCGACCTTGAGCACGAATTTGGGTTGGGCGGTCAGGAGGATATTTTCGCCGTCGAGCCGGATTCCGCTGACGATAAAACCGGGCTCGTCGTTATTCCACGAAATGTAGTCCTTGTTGGTTGTCGCGGAGAGTTGCGTGATGCCGTCCGTTCCGGGGAAATAGGTTCTTACGGGAATATAGGCGGAGGCATTCCCGGGAGTCGACCGGACGAGTTTCAGGCATTCGTGGGCCGGGTTGCAGTTCAGGATATTGTTATTCCAGGCATTTTTAGAGCTGGATGTATAATCCACGTGGTACACAAGCATGCCCCGGCTTTTTTCGGGGGCTGCGTTATAATAATTGTTTTTGGGGATGTAATTGTCCCACTTGAAGCTGCCTGCACCCCGGGCCTCCAGCAGGAAATAGTCGTTATCCGTTTCCGTGTGCACGAGGTATCCCTTGTCTTTCCAGGCAGGTTCGAGCGTGTAGTTTCCCCCGGCCGTGAGCACTTCGGGTTCGGCCCAGCCGGCCATCCATCGCTCCAGTATGTTGAGCGACGGCGGAGTGCGGCTGTCATTGTTGTAGCAGCCTGTGCACATGAGCGAAAAGTAATCCAATGCGGAGGTGTTTCCTCCCGATGCCGTGTAGTCGGTGTCGTAAAAATCCTGCCAGCCCAGTACGTGCCCGAATTCGTGGCAGAATGTGCCGATGGCCGCCATCTTGATGCCGTCGGAATAGGAGGATAATTCGCTGGAGCAGGCGTAGCCGTTAAGTTCCGCTCCGTCGAAGAAGTTCCCGAAATATACGCTTGAACGGTGGGGCCATATGCCGTTGGGATCGCTGCCGTCGGCTTCGTTGCCGCCCGCGTAGAAGACGAAGATGTCGCGTATGGTGCCCTCCTCGGCGAACTGCGAAAAGTCCACATCGGCATCGGCCAGGCGGCAGGCTTCGGGGATGAGTTGCAGCTGGACCGCGGCTAAATCGGAGGAGCCGGGGTAGTAATATTTGCGGGGATGCGAGAGCGTGTAGGGGCCGACGACGGTGAATTCGGGGTCGAAGCGGCCGTTCGAATTATCGTAGTAATAGTTCCATGCGCTTCCTGTAGCCCCGTTTTCGTTGTAACCGTCCTCATTGAGCAGCCTTGTGAAAGCCGCCTGTGGGGAGGGCGTCGTGAATTTGAGGTCGCTGAATTCGACCAGGATAATGAGTCCCTTTTGCTTGCCGGAGGGGTTGAACCGGGTTCCGTCGAGTTTTTCCGGGGGAGTCATCCCGCCCTTTTGTGCCGTGGGAACGGCCGTGTGCCCGGATGCCGCCGCGCGCATCTGCTTTTGGCGCATGGTCATTGCGGGACGCACTCCTTTTTTCAGCGTGCCGATTTTTTGCCGGTCGGAAGCCGTGAGCATCTTCACCGGTTTGGCCTTGATTCCGGTCGAAACCAACTGTCCGCGGGTGTCGAGGGTCGCGAAGTAATAATCCCCGTTGGCCCCGCTTGTCAGGGCATAGCCCTCCTCGGAGAGTGTGTAGTGATAGAATTCGTCGCCGTAGATGCGGACTGTGAGCTGTGTACCGTCGCTTTGGGTCACTTTGACAGGACCCGGTTTGGCCGGTATGGCCTGGGCTGTGCCGATTCCGGAGAAGAATGTTGCGAGCGCAGCGGCTAATAGGAGGGAAACGTGTCGCATATAATCTTTTTTAGATATGAGTGCTTAAATGTACGATAAAATACAGGAATTGCCGCCTAAAATACCGGAAACCGTTCTGTAGGGATATACGCCGGAGCAAAAAAAAGGCGGACACACGAGGTGTCCGCCGCTACAAACCTTTCTTCGAAAGGCTTATTTAACTGCTTTAACTATTGCCTCGAATGCTTTCGGCTCGTTCATCGCCAGGTCGGCCAGAACCTTGCGGTTCAGAGCGATACCCTTGGTGTTGAGTTTGCCGATAAATTGCGAATAGGTCATTCCCTGGGCGCGGACTGCGGCGTTGATACGCGTAATCCACAGCGAACGGAATGTCCGCTTCTTGAGTTGACGGTGTGCATAAGCATAGCACAGACCTTTTTCGACCGTGTTTTTCGCAACGGTCCAAACGTTTCCCCTTGAACCAAAGTTACCTTTGGCAAGTTTCAAAACTTTCTTCCTTCTTGCGCGTGACGCAACAGCGTTGACTGAACGTGGCATACTGTAAAGTTTTTGAAGAGCTGTCAGCGATACGGTTCTCCCGCATTCTTTGGGGCTGGTTCGCTCCGGTTAATAAAATTCCGCCGGTTAATTACTTAACGAGCAGGTTCTTGATTTTGGCCTCGTCGGCCGCGGAAACGGTACCCGAATAGCAGAGGTTGCGTTTCTGTTTCGTCGTTTTTTTGGTCAGGATGTGACTGTGATAAGCGTGTTTACGCTTGATCTTTCCCGTGCCGGTGAAGGTAAAACGCTTCTTCGCAGCGGCATTAGTTTTCATTTTCGGCATTGTCGTAAATAGTTAATTAGTTAAACATAGCCTGCAAAGATACGAAAAATTCCGCACTGTGCAACCCGGGCGCCGAAAAATCTCGTGTTTTTCTTCCTCTCGCCCGGTTATTGCAGTTCCCCTGCGGCGGGACTGCCCCGGAGTGCCGGCGCCGCTCCCCGCGGGGCGGGCCTGTTTGCAGTTCCGATAATTTGTCGTATCTTTGGATTAGGTGTATCGATTCCTATTCAAAATTTAAAACCGCAGCTGATGGAGTGGGATTTTATATTGCGTTTGTGTGTGGCGGGCCTTTGCGGTACGGTGATCGGCCTCGACCGTGAATACCGGGTCAAAGACGCGGGTTTCCGCACGCATTTCCTGGTGGCGATGGGCAGTGCGCTCATTATGATTGTTTCGCAGTACGGCTTCGCCGATGTCCTGGCGCACTCCGGTGTGGGGCTCGACCCCAGCCGTGTCGCCGCGCAGGTGGTGAGCGGCATCGGTTTCATCGGCGCCGGTACGATTATTATCCACCGCCAGCTCGTCCGCGGGCTCACGACGGCGGCGAGCCTCTGGGCTACGGCGGGCATCGGCCTTGCTGCCGGCGGCCGCATGTATATCGTGGCTGCCGCGGCTACGCTGCTGACGCTCTTCGCGCTCGAAGCGCTCACGCTGGTATTCGGCGGACTGGGGCGGCGTCGGACGATGGTCGTATTTTCGGCGACGGATCGCAGTGTGATCGACGCCATGTTCAACCGCCTGCAGAGTAAGGAGTATGCCGTCGTCTCCTACGAAGTCGAGGCGCAGCGCAGTGCCGCCGGTGTCGTTTACCGGGCCACGCTGGTAATCCGTGCCAAAGGCAATACCGAAGAGGAGCGCTATATCGACCTGCTGCGCGAGGAGCCCGACATCACGGTCGAGCGGATTGTTTAGAACCAGCGGAAAACCTCTATGAGTGCCGCTTCGCGCGCCATGTCGTTGGGATTCGTCCCCGGCACGCCCTCCGGGACTGCCTCGCCGCGGCGTGCGAAGAGCTCTGTCCAGAATTGCGGCAGCGTGCCGTCCGCGGCGCGGAAGTTCATCGGCCTGGCCGGGAAAACAGGCGAGCCGTCCTCCCGGAGGTAGCTTTCCCAGACCAGCTCGCTGCAATAATATGCGCCGTTGCCGGGCCGGAACGCATAGTCGTAGGGGAGTCCGCGCAGTTTCTGGGCCCGGCGTACCGCCGCCGCAACCCCCGTCGTATCTTTCAAACGCATGGCCACGACCGCCGGCCGTCCGTCGATTTTGGCCGACCGTCCGAGAAATTCCGGCAGTGCGGTGAGCCGGACGCCTCCATCCGTCGTGGCTTCGAGCACCGAATCCGCACCGTTCGCTGCCACCGCAATCCCCACATGCGAGAAATTAAGCCGCCCGTCGCTGCCCGTTGCGGCGGTAATCGCTCCGGTCATATCCGAGTTCTTTCCGGCCTGGAAAAGCAGGTCGCCCGTTTGCAGCCGGTCGCCGTTCCGGCCGCATGAAATGGCCGAAAAAAGCATACCTATATATAATAAAGTCCGTTTCATTCCTCTCCTGTGTTTGTTCGTGCAAATATATTAAAAAATTTTCACAACTAACTGCCTGACCGATAGCGGGGTGCAAAACGGGTGTCGAAATTGTCGAAAAAAAGTCCCGGAATTATTTGGAAATAACTCCGGAATACCCTTATCTTTGCAACCGCTTTGAGAGAGAAACACCACTCGAAAGCGACCAAAAACACGTTCTGAAAAATTTTGAAAAAAGTTCCAAAATCTTTTGGAGATTCGGAAAAATGACTTACCTTTGCACCCGCTTCGAATAAGAAATACGGTTCGAAACGATAGGAAAAAAGGTTCTGAAAATTTCTGAAAAAAATCTTTCGAAAAGATTTGGTGGTTCAAAAAAGTTGACTTATCTTTGCACCACTTTCCGCTGAAAAATCGGCGGTCGGAACAAAGGGAAAAGCCGCAAGGTTCGACCCGACAAAAAGAAAGAAATTGTTCTTTATAGCAATATATTTGAACAGCGTTCTTTGAAGTATTTGAGCAGCTAAAAGTTTTCCACTCTCGCGAGAGAGTGAATTTCAAACAATACCTTTGAGATTTGAGCTAAAGATTTAAAAACAAAACATTTTATACAATGGAGAGTTTGATCCTGGCTCAGGATGAACGCTAGCGGCAGGCC
>NZ_CABMQJ010000067.1 GCF_902388705.1 uncultured Alistipes sp. | reverse complement strand
CAGCGGCTACCGCAGCGGCCGCCGCTACGGTAGTTGCCGCCGAAGAGCAGGCGATAGCCGACACTTCGATTATCCTCTTCGATTACAGCATGTCGTGGCTGACGCCGCAGGAGAAGACCCGCCTCGAACTGATTGCCGAGCAAATCAAGAGCGGTTCGAAAGATACCGTTTACCAGATCGTGGGCCATGCCGACCAGCAGACGGGTACCAAGGCCGGGAACAAGCGTGTCGCCGAGCACCGTGCAAAGCGGGTTTACGACTTCCTTGTATCGAAAGGTGTCAATCCCAAGCAGCTGAACTACGAGGGCAAGGGTAATTCGCCCGATCCTTTCAAGAAAGTGCAGGCTGCCAACCGTGCCGCGATTATCCACTAATCGCCGCAGGCCCCGGCAGGCCGGGAATGAGAAAAGGATGCTGCATTTGTGCGGCATCCTTTTTTTGTCTGATGTTTTCTTGTCCGGCGGTTTTTCGGGGAGGGGCGTCCTGCCGGCGGGATGGTTTTGGCCGGGATGTCTGCCGGTCGGTTTTGTCTGCCGGCTCTGGTTGCGCCAGGATGTCTGCCGGCTGGTTTTGTCTGCCGGCTCTGGTTTCGCCGGGACGTCTGCCGGCCGGTTTTGTCTGCCGGCTCTGGTTTCACCGGGATGCCTGCCGGCCGGTTTTGTCTGCCGGCTCTGGTTGCGCCAGGATGTCTGCCGGCCGGTTTTGTTTGCCGGCTGTGGTTGAGCCGGGATGTATGCCGGCCGGTTTCCCGGTCCGGGTGCGCCCCGGCTGTCGGGCTTTTTCGCCTGCCTTTCCCGGCTTATCGGATGATTACGGCATTGACGAGCCGCACGCCCGAGCGGCGGTTGATCTCCTCCTTGAGCGCTTCGCGCTGGTAGAAAAGTTCCGAGCGGAGTACGCTCGACTGGATGCGGGCGTGGAGGATGTGGTTTTCGAGCCGGAGCTCCGTGGTGAGGTCGGCGGCGCGATCGCCCACGATGGCGCGCCACGTGTCGGGGAGCTTCCCCTCGGCGACTTTGGCGGCTATATGGGGGCGTTTGAAAAACTCCTCCAGCAAATCGCCCATCAGCATGGTTTTGGTTCTCCTCATGGCTGCTCCTCCCCGTCTGCGGCGGACGTCGCTGTGTCCTCGCCGGTTTCCCCTCCTGCGACGTTATGGGCGGCATCCTGCCGCGGATTGCCGTCGCCCTGTTTTATCCCGCCGTTCTCGACCGTGAAGAGCGCGTACTCGCCGCCCGCCTTGTCGAGGATCGTGCGCAGGCGCGTAGGGTTGCAGTCGGTAATGATGATTTGCCCGAACGAATCTTCCGATACGAGCCGGATCAGCTGTTCCACGCGCCCCGCATCGAGTTTGTCGAACAAATCGTCGAGCAGCAGAATCGGTTTTTCGCCTTTTTCGGCGGCCACGATGGCATACTGCGCCAGTTTCAGGGCAATCAGGAACGACTTCTGCTGCCCCTGCGAGCCGTATTTGCGTAAGGGGTATCCGCCGATTTTCAGGACGAGGTCGTCGCGGTGGATGCCCGAGGTGGTGAATTCGTTCACGAGGTCTTTCTGGCGCGCCGCACGGAGCACCTCTTCGAACGGCCGGTCGTTGAGTTCCGATTTGTAGTGCAGCTCCACCTGCTCGCGGTCGCCCGACAGAATCCGGTAGTATTCCGCGGCGGCGGGCTGCAGGCGCTCGGCGAACTCCCGCCGCCGGGCGTGTATCTTTTCGCCGTGTTCGGCCAGCTGCAGGTCGTATATCCCCAGCATCGTTTCGTCGGGCGAGGTCTTGAGCAGGCGGTTGCGCTCGGCCAGCACGGCGTTGTAGCGCATGACGGAGCAGAGGTAGGAGCGGTCGAGCTGCGAGATGAAGCCGTTGAGGTAGCGGCGCCGTTCGTCCGCCGCATCGCTGATCAGCGCGCTGTCGGCCGGCGATACGATGACGGCCGGAATCAGGCCTACGTGGTCGGAAAGCCGTTCGTACTCCTTGCCGTTGCGCTTGAGCACTTTGCCTCCCTTGCGCGAGAACGTGCAGACGACGCTCTCGGTCTTGCCCGCGTCGGTGAGGTACTGCCCCTCGGCCATGAAGAAATCCGCCCCGTGGCGGATGCTCTGCCCGTCGGTCATCGCCAGCGAGGATTTGCACATCGAGAGGTAGTAAACCGCGTCGATGACGTTGGTTTTACCCGCGCCGTTGTCGCCCACCAGGCAGTTGATGCCGGGGCACAGCGCGAGTTCCTCCTGTGCGATGTTTTTGAAATTCAGCAGCGATATTTTCTTCAGGTACATACTACAAAGGTACAAAAAATCCGAATACCGCATTGTACATTCTGAATAGTTTTGTATCTTTGCAGACTATCGTACGGAATTATAAACTAAAAACAAGATATTCTTTATGGCAAAACAGCATGTAGCCGAGCAGGAAACCCTCGGCGAAGCAATGAACAAAACAGAGCTTTTCTTCGAGAAAAACGGCCGTCTGCTGTCGTATATTTTCCTCGGCCTGCTGGTGCTCGCAGCACTTGTTTACGGTTACCGCGCACTGATTGTCTCCCCGCGTGTCGAAAAGGCCGCCGAGATGATCGCCGAAGCGCAGTACCGTTTCGAAGACCAGAACGCCGACTACCGGCTCGCGCTCGAGGGCGATGCCAACGGCGCCGGGTTCCTCGACGTAATCGGCAAGTACGGCTCGACCCCCTCGGGCAACCTCGCCATGCACTATGCGGGTATCTGCTACCTGAAGACCGGCGATTTGGAGAACGCCGCCAAATACCTGGCGAAGTATTCGCACGTGAAAGGCATTCCCGGCGCCCTTATCAATGCGCAGAACTACGGGCTGCAGGGCGACATCGCCGTCGAGCAGCAGGATTACGCCAAGGCCGTGAAGTTCTATGAGAAAGCCGTGAAGGCCGCCGACAACAACCTGACGGCGCCGATGTACCTGCGTAAGGCGGGACTCGCCGAACAGGCGCAGGGCAACAACAAGAAAGCTGTCGAATTCTACGAGCAGATCCTCACCTCGTATCCCGCGTCGATGGACGCGCGTGAGGCGGAGAAACTCCTCGGAAGCGTGAAATAACCGGGCACTATGGCGACCAAGAACCACAACCTGTCCCAATTCGATTCACCCCTGCCTTCGGCCGCGGAGATGCGGTTCGGCATCGTAGTGGCCGAATGGAACCGCGAGGTCACCGAAGCCTTGCTCGAGGGTGCCGTGCGGACGCTTCGCGCCGCCGGATGTCCCGACCTGAATATCCAGATCAAGTATGTCCCCGGCACGTTCGAGCTGGCGCTCGGCGCACAGTTTTTCGCCGAGTATACCGACGTCGACGCCGTGATTGCGCTGGGATGCGTCATTCAGGGCGATACGCGCCATTTCGACTTCATCTGCCAGGGCGTGACGCAGGGCATCACGCAGTTGCAGATTCAGTGGAACATGCCGATCGCTTTCGGCGTGCTGACCGTGAACGACATGCAGCAGGCGCTCGACCGCTGCGGCGGCCGCCACGGCAACAAGGGTGACGAAGCGGCTGCGACGGCCATCAACATGGTCAAGCTGCAGATTGAAATGGAGGCGGCTTCGCCCGACCATGAACCCGACCGGCGGAACATCAATTAGGAAACGACCCAATACGTAAAACCGGGCGCTGCACTTCGCGGCGCCCGGTTTTTATTTTTGTGTCGGATACACCCCGTCGTCGGCCGTTGCTGCTGCCGCTGTGTGCGGGCCGTGGTTGCGGGATGCACTTTTGCGGAAGTAACGGCAGGCGGTTCGGTGACAGGGGCGTTTTCCGGCGCTGTCGGCGGGAAATGACGGCGGTTTCCGGGGTGGACGGTGCGGTTTACCGCTCGCCGGGTTGCAGCGTGATGCGCTCCGAGTAGCGGCGGCCGAAGCGGTCGGTGCCCACGATTTCGATTTCCCGGGCCGAAGCCGAGGGCCGGGCCGTGAAGTAGAAGTTCGTCGGCCGGGGATGCTGTATTTTGGAGAGTTTCTTCCCGGCGGCTTTCAGCGAGTCGATGTGCGCCGTGTAGTCGGGATCGTCGAGCGCCGTGCGCTGCATGGCGCCGCGGTAGCGGCCGTCCTCATACCATACGACCGTCCAGTAGGAATCCCAGTTCCAGATTTTGGCCACCACCGAAGCCGGATGCTCCTTCACCTGGCCGGGGCTCCAGACGCGGATTTGGCGCCAAGGGTACTCCCCGAGGTTCTGATACTCCCACGTGAAGTCGCCGCCGCATTCGCGGAAGAGCTGGTATCCCTTGGGCGTGCCGTCCCAGTTGATGGGGTCATACCAGAGGTTGCCGCAGACCTGCGCCACGTTGTGTTCCATGACACCCTCGCGGATGTCGAAATTCGAGTTGAGGTGCGTATGTCCCGTGATGAAGTGCACGTCGTGCCCGGCGAAAGCGTCCATCAGCCCCTCGGCCGACTCCATGACGCGGTTGCCGAGCCATGACTTCATGGCCGGGGCGTGCATGACGATGCATACGCGCGAATTCCCGGGCAGGCGTCCGGCATAGGCCGCGGCCCAGCGCAGCTGCATCGAATCGATTTGCTCGTCGTATTTCCGCGCCCCGTGGTAGATGATGTCGTCGAGCACGACGTAGTGGGTGCGGCCCATGTCGAAAGCGTAGTAGGTGGGGCCGAAGTGCGAGCGGTAGGTTTCCGTCGCTTCCCGGTCGGTGCTCTTGTGCAGGTCGTGGTCGTGGTTGCCGATGACGCCGTAAAGGGGAATTCCGAGCGATGCGAACTCCCTTTTCACACCGGCGAAGAGTTGGGGCGAATCCCATACCACGTCCCCGAGCAGGATAACCGCCTGATTGACACCCTGCGCTTTCTTCGCCGCAGCGGCGGCCTGCAGTACGGGGATGATTTCGGTTTGCAGCCGCTCGAAATGCCTGTCGGTCTTGGGCTGCGGGTCGGCGACGGCCAGCAGTTCGTAGCAATCCCCGCTCCCGGGCCACGGCAGCAGTTCGAAGTCGTAGCGTTTGGTGCCCGGGGCGTACGGCAGGTAGAACTGCGGCACGCCATCGGCCAGGGGCGCGAGGTATCCCGACGGGGTTACCATGCTGACGAACAGCGCCTGGTCGTCGGCATCGAGCGTGAAAGCGCCCTGTGCATCGCTTCGGGTGAAGGTGTAGCCGTCCGTGACGGTGACGCCTTCCATCGGTTTCCCGGCGCATTTTACGGAGCCGCGGATCGGGCGGGCGGAAGCCGCGGCGCAGAGGCTGCAGCAAATCAGGAAGAGAAGTAGCAGGCGTTTCATGGTTCGGGTCTTTTTGGGTCGTTGTATATGATTGGTTATATTATTCGGTTTATCGGCGGCGCAAATGGTTTCATCCCGTGCCCGACGCTCTCCCGGTAACCGGATTATCAGGTCTTTTTCACGGCGCGGTTGTGGTGTGGAGCATAGTTTGCCGCTGGCGTTGTGCCTTTCGCATACGCCGCATTCCTTCGGCGCAGCGGCCGGGGTAGCGGAAATTGATTGTGAATCGTAATGGTGTCTTGTTTCAGTGCGAAACAAATATAGCGGATTTAATCGGATTGTCCAAGCTGAAAATGGAATAATACGGTGATAATCCGGCTGTATTCCAGTCGGCGACAGGTTTTGGAACGTAATTATTGCATGTCCGGCCCGGCCGGGATGCGGAAAGTCCCCGTTTGCTGGAAAGCCGGGGCCGGGAAAACGGGGTTGTCCGGTCAGAAAACCCCGAGGTTGTCGAGGAAAATCAGCAGCAGAACCGCCGGGCAGACGTAGCGGAGCAGGAAGCTGAAGAGGCCGTAGATGCGGAATTTCAGTTCGCCGTCGTTGGTGATTTGCGCCTTGAGGATGTGCTGGTCGAGTTTCCAGCCCACGAAGATGCAGGTGAAAAGCCCGCCTGCGGGCAGCAGGATATTGGCCGTCAGGAAGTCGAGCGAGTCGAAGAGAGTGAGCCCGCAGATTTTCAAGCCGCCCAGTACGCCCAGCGAGAGCGAGGCCAGCGAGGCCAGGGCGGCCGTTGCGGCGGTCGTAGTCCATGCCGCGGCCCTGCGGCTCATGTGCCACTCCTCGTGCAGGTAGACCGTGACCACTTCGTGCAGCGAGATGGTCGACGTGAGGGCCGCGACGACCAGCAGCAGGAAGAATACCGACGACCAGACCATGCTCAAGGGCATGCCGTTGAAGATGCTCGGCAGGGTGATGAATACCAGCGAGGGCCCCGACGAGGGTTCGATACCCACGCTGAAAACCGCGGGGAAGATAACAACGCCGGCCAGTATGGCTACCAGCGTGTCGAGAATCGTGACGTTGAGTGCCGTGTGGCGCAGGTTGGTGTCGGGTTTGAAATACGAGGCATAGGTCACCATCGTGCCGATGCCGATTGAAAGCGAGAAGAATGCCTGCCCCAGTGCGACGAGCACGGTCGTGGGTGTCACTTTCGAAAAATCGGGGGCGAACAGGAACTTGAGTCCGGCCTCTCCGCCCGGCATGAGCAGCGAGTGTACGGAGAGTATGATGAGGATGACGAACAGCAGCGGCATCAGGATTTTGGCCGAACGTTCGATGCCCTTCTGCACGCCCAGGGCAATCACGAAATGGGTCGCCAGCACGAACAGGCAGGTGTAGACCACAGGCCGCCACGGATTGCTGATGAAATTCTCGAACAGGCTCTTGTACTCTTCGGCGGTCGAGAAGCGGGCGATGCTGCCCGTGACGGAGTGCACCATGTATTCGGCTGTCCAGCCCGATACCACGAAGTAGAATCCGAGAATCAGGAATGCCGCCAGCACGCCGTTGTATCCCAAAAAACTCCACCGGGGGTTCAGGGCCCGGTAAGCACCCACGGCGTTGCGGTGCGCGGCGCGTCCCACCGAAAACTCCGCGAGCATGAGCGGCAGTCCCAGCAGCAGGACGCAGAGGATGTAGATTACCAGAAAGGCTCCGCCGCCGTTGTCCCCGGCGACATAGGGGAAACGCCAGATGTTTCCCAGACCCACGGAACTTCCCGCCGCAACGAGCACGGCGCTCAATTTGCCACCGAGGGTGGCACGACTCTCCTTATGATGCATGACCTAACCTGTTTATAATGGAAGCGGGTGTGCGCATGCATGCGCACACCCGTCCTATTTCTCCAGCACGACGCTAACCTTTTCGAGTTTTCCGCCCAGCGGCGGCGCCAGTTTCGATACGGTGCATTTTACATGCCGTACCTGCGAAAAGGTGGCGTAAATCGCTTCGATGATGTTCATCGCCACGCGCTCGATGGTGTGCTGCGTGATACGCATCTGCGTACGGACGACCTCGTAGACCGTCAGGTAGTTGACGGCTTTGCGCACGTCGTCGTCCGTAGCCACGGCGCCCAGCTCGGCCGTCAGCTCCAAATCGACCGTAAAGCGGTTGCCCACCCTGCGTTCCAGTTCGTAGCAGCCGTGCATCGCACGGAACTCCATGCGCGTGAGGACGATGCGGTACTCCATCCTATTCGGCGATTACGAGGTAGTAGTTCTTCTTGCCTTTCTGCAGGAGCAGGTATTTGCCGGCAATCAGGTCGGCTTCCGTTACCGGGCGAACCGGGTCGGCGACCTTCTCCTTGTTGAGCGACACGCCGCCGCCCTGCACCATCTTGCGGCATTCGCCTTTCGAGGGGAACACCTGCGTCTTTTCGGCGCAGAGCTCCACGAACGGCAGGCCCAGTTCGGTGCGGGCGACGCGGAACTGCGGCACGCCCTCGAACACCTGCAGCAGCGTCTGTTCGTCGAGCCTGCGCAGCGCCTCGGACGTGGCTCCGCCGAAGAGGATGGCCGAAGCCTCGACGGCCTTTTCGTACTCCTCTTTCGAGTGAATCATCGTGGTAATCTCCTGTGCCAGCCGCTTCTGCAGTACGCGCAGGTGGGGTGCGGCCTCGTGTTCGGCAATCAGCGCCCCGACGGTTTCGCGATCCAGCAGCGTGAAGATGCGGATGTAGCGTTTGGCGTCCTCGTCGCTGACGTTGAGCCAGAACTGGTAGAACTTGTAGGGCGAGGTGTAGCGCGGGTCGAGCCATACGTTGCCGCTCTCGGTCTTGCCGAACTTCGTGCCGTCGGCCTTGGTGATGAGCGGGCAGGTGATGGCGAACGCCTCGGCTTCGCTGCCCAGTTTGCGGCGGATGAGCTCCGTGCCGGTGGTGATGTTGCCCCACTGGTCGGCGCCGCCCAGCTGCACCTTGCAGTTCATCGTCTGGTAGAGGTGCAGGAAGTCGAAGCCCTGCACCAGCTGGTAGGTGAACTCGGTGAACGACATGCCGTCGCCCTCGCCGCTGAAACGTTTCTTGACCGAGTCTTTGGCCATCATGTAGTTGACGGTGATGCACTTGCCGATGTCACGGATGAATTCCAGGAACGTGATGTCCTTCATCCAGTCGTAGTTGTTGACCAGCACGGCCGCGTTGGGGGCGTCCGACTCGAAGTCGAGCAGCTTGGCCAGCTGGCGCTTGATTGCCTCCTGGTTGTGGCGCAGCGTCGGCTCGTCGAGCAGGTTGCGCTCCTGCGACTTGCCCGAGGGGTCGCCGATCATGCCCGTCGCGCCGCCGATGAGGGCCAGCGGACGGTGGCCGCACATCTGGAAGTGCTTGAGAATCATCACGCCCACCAGGTGGCCGATATGCAGCGAGTCGGCCGTGGGGTCGATGCCCAGGTAGGCCGTCGTCATCTCTTTTTCGAGTTGTTCCTTTGCGCCGGGCATGATCGTGTGGATCATCCCGCGCCATTCGAGTTCTTCGATGAAATTCTTTGTTGCCATTTTTATGATTGCCTTTTTGTTGTTTTTTCCGTTAAAGGTGTCTGCCGGGACGGATAAGTCCGGGCTCCATCTCTTTCCACCTTTTGTTGCTCCCGATTGTCCGGATAACCACGAAAGCGATGCTGATCAGTGCAACCGTGATGAACAGTACCGCGAGGATGGAGTTTATTGCAAGCATGTGCGGGGCTTGTCATTCACGATTATTCCACTTCCAGGTCCAGCGCTTTGCGCAGTTCAGCCACAAGCGGGTTTTTTTCCGTTATGTATCGTACCCGGTCTTCGAGTTTGATGGGGCGTGCCGCCCGGATTTCCTCGTTGACCGTCACTTCCAGTTCGATCATTCCCTCGGTTCCGGCCAGTTCGGCGATGCGCATCAGCATTCCGGTCTTGCTGCGCAGGATCTCCTCGCGCAGTTCGGTCGTCGGTACGCTTACCGAAATCGTGTTGTCGCGGAACGTCATCAGTTCGAAGGCCGGCACGAAGCGCGGGCGTTTCTCCTTGATGAGGTTCAGTATCCGGCCGCGTGCGTGCTCCAGTTTCTCGGCGCAGTCCGGGTCGACGACTACCGCTTCCGCTTCGTCGGGCGTTTCGCCGTCCGAAAGCTCCTCGTCGGGGTCGCCCGCCGCGGCGAGCAGCTCCGAAATCGAAGCACCCGAAATCAGCGAACGCCGGGCGGGGCCGGGTGCTGGGGGCCTTGCCGGGGCGGGCGGTGCCG
>NZ_CABMQJ010000066.1 GCF_902388705.1 uncultured Alistipes sp. | reverse complement strand
CCCGCCGTGTGGGCTTCCGGCGTGGGACGGTCGTAGAGGAGGATGCGTGCGAGGGTGACCTCCTCGTCCCAGTCGAGCCGTATCCAGGGGAAGTCGAGTTTTTCCCAGTAGGGCATTACGGCATCCGACACCCATTCGCCCGCATTGTCGAGGCGGATAAGGCCGTCGTTGACTTTCGTGGCGCCGCATTGGGCATTGAGCGACGACGAGGCCGTGGCGCGTGCCCGCGGGGCGATGTTGTAGGTGCCGCCCGCCGCCGGGAGCCGGCAGCCGGCGATGCAAAGCAGGAGCAGTAGTTTTTTCTTCATCGGTATATGTTTATACAAATAACTGTTTTGTCCCGACTAAAATAGTGCATTTCGTCGATAAATGCAAATAAATCGCTCCGTATGTTTGGTATTTTAATCCAGAATGTTTATTTTTCGCCATAATTGTATGGACATGTGTGTCCCTCTGCTAATCCGATTGTGTATGATAAAAAGAAAAACGATTGCTGCAGCCACAGCCTGTCTTTTTGCCGCGGGGCTTGCGGCACGGCCGGTGCCGGAGGTTGTCTGGAGTATCGGCGAGGCCGACGGCACGCCCGCCGAATTCGCACTGGCCCCGGATCGCTTCCGCGACTTCCTGGCGGCCGATTTCGGGTATGAGGATAAATTCTATCTGGTGGGCCGTTCCAATCCCGCGGCCGATTTCCCCTATGTGCTGCCCGGGCCTGTGGATACATGGGGCGGCACATGGCCCACATCGGGCTGGCGTACGCATCAGGTCAACATCCTCTTCGGGCTGGAGGAGAACCCCTCCGGGGGGACGTACACGCTCGTCGTCGATCTGCTCGATTACGCCAAAGACTTCCTGCCGCTGGTAAAGGTTTCGGTCAATACGCAGGATGCCAAGTTCCAGCTCGACGCCCCCGGGTGCGATATACGTACGCAGCGCAAGCCCAGCCAGATGGAGAAAAGCGCCGATACGCTGTCACTCAAGGGCAACCTCGCCAAAGCGACGCCCCGCAGGTTGGAAATCCCGCTGCGGGCGGACGTGCTCCGCAAAGGCGGCAACGAGGTGACGATTACCGTACTCGAAGGCTCCTGGATAATGTTCGACCGGGTCGCCCTGACGGGGGACGTTCGGTTGAAAACGGTGCGTCCCGATAAATTTTTCGTGCGCGGCGTCGAGGCGGCGCCCTACGAACTGGCCGACGGTAAAAAACGCGTCCAGCCGCTGCTGGTCGACGTGGAGTGGCTCGCCGGCAGTCCGGATTTGTGCGTCGAACTCGACGGCAGGGAGATACTGAACCAGCGCATCGAAACGGGCCGCTATCAGTTCGAAGCACCGATGCCCCGGGTGAAGAAAGCCAAAAAGAGCGTTTACCGGATTCTCTGCGACGGCCGTGAAATAGCACAGGGCAGCGTCGTACGCATGCCGCAGGAGCTTCAGACGCCGGCCGATTACGTGGACACGCGCATCGGCACGGCCCATTCGCGCTGGATGATCGCGCCGGGGCCATGGATGCCGTTCGGCATGGTCAAGATGAGTCCCGACAACCAGAATACGGGATGGCAGGCCGGTTACCAGCCCTCGTTCGAGAATATCGGCTGTTTCAGCCACATCCACGAGTGGACGCTCGGCGGACTGGGTGTCATGGCGGCCAACGGCGAACTGAAAACCCGCGTCGGCGACGAGCAGAAACCCGACGAAGGCTATCGTTCGCGCATCGACAAACGTACCGAGCGGGCCGACATCGGCTATTACAGCGCCGACCTGACCGACTACGGCATCAAGGCCGAAGTGACTGCCACGATGCGCTGCGGATTCGAGCGTTTCACCTTTCCGGCAGACCGCGGCACGGGCCGTATACTGCTCGAGCTGCATCCCCAAACCGAGTACGGCATCCGACTCAAAAACGTCACGGTGAAGCAGGTCGGAGACCGCCGCATCGAAGGTTCGTGCCGCCAGTTCTCGCCGGGCGTATGGAGCCACGACGCCGATCAGGACTACGTACTGCACTTCGTCGTCGAATTCGACCGGCCGATTCTCCGGTTAGGCAGCTGGAAGGACGACACCGTCGCCAACGACATCCGGGAACTCGTCAGCGGGCCCTGCAAATACGCAGGCCTGTTCGCCGAATTCGATCCCGTGCAGCATCCCGTCGTGCAGGTGCGTTCGGGCATCTCGCTGGTCAGTGTCGAAAACGCCGCACAAAACCTCGCGGCCGAAGTCTCCGAACCTTTCGGCTGGGATTTCGAGGCCGTGCGCCGGAATCAGGCGGATACATGGAACGACCTGTTCGGCCGCCTGAAGGTGAAGACAGACGATCGGCTCGAAAAGGTACGCTTCTACAACAACATGTACCGTGCGCTCTGCAGCCGCAACATATGGAGCGACGTAAACGGCCAGTGGGTCTCGACCGACGGCAACGTGCGCACCGTGGCCGATCCGTCGAAAGAGGTCATGCTGGGCTGCGATGCCTTCTGGAATACATTCTGGAACCTGAACCAGTTCTGGAACCTCGTGACGCCGGAATGGAGCAGCCGCTGGGTCAATTCGCAGCTGGCGATGTACGAGGCCAACGGCTGGCTGGCAAAAGGCCCCGCAGGCATGAACTACATTCCCGTAATGGTCGGCGAACACGAAATACCGCTGATTGTCAGCGCATGGCAGATGGGAATCCGCGACTTCGATGCCCGCAAGGCGCTCGAAGCCTCGGTCAAGATGCAGACCACGCCGGCGCAGAAAGTATACAAGGGCTTCGCCGGCAACCGCGACCTGACCGCCTATATGGAACATGGGTATGTTCCCTACGACAAGGGGCGTTTCTCGAATACGATGGAATACGCTTTCGACGATTGGACGGTGGGGCAGCTCGCCAAGTCGCTCGGGGAGGAGGATATTCACCGTGTTTTCGACGACCGCGGAACGTGGTGGCGCAATGTCATCAGCGACGAGGGATACTGCCACATGCGCGACAGCAAGGGCCAATGGCTCGAAAACTTCGATCCCTTCCGCAGCGGCGCCAACCGGCACTACGTCGAGGGTAACGCATGGCAGCTCACCTTCTTCGTGCCGCAGGACGTCCCGGCGCTGGTCGAAAAAATCGGCAGGCAGCGCTTCACCGACCGTCTGCTCTGGGGCTTCAATCAGGACGAAGCGTGGCGCTACAACGCCCCAAACGACCAATACTGGGACCATCCCGTTGTGCAGGGAAACCAGCAATCGATGCACTTCGCATTCCTGTTCAACTACGCCGGCACGCCGTGGAACACCCAACGCTGGAGCCGCTCGATCCTGGACCGTTACTACGGTTACGGCATTGCCAACGCCTACCTCGGCGACGAGGATCAGGGACAGATGAGCGCCTGGGCGATCATGACCTCGCTCGGCCTGTTCCAGACCGACGGCGGATGCCGTACGGAACCGGTTTACGAAATCGCCAGCCCGATCTTCGAAGAGGTGACAATCGACCTGGGAGAGCGTTACGGCCGGGGCCGGAGTTTTACGATTCGGGCAAAGAACGCATCGCGCAGGAATATTTACGTGCAGGGCGCCGAACTCAACGGAAAAAGGCTCGATTCGTTTTCATTTCCGGCGTCGGAACTGCTCAAGGGCGGGGAGCTCGTCCTCGAAATGGGGCCCGAACCCAATGTGCGGTGGGGCGTGGAATAGATATGCAGCCTAAAACAGGAAGCAGCGGCACCTTTTTGGGTGCCGCTGCTTTTCGTATGTCGGATGCCGTCGGAACGGTTTGTCCGGGCAGTTTGCTTCCTTTTGTTGCGTCCCGGTCGTCCCCGGCTCTCGGTTGAAGCTCTGTTTCGTGCAGCCGCTTTGCTCGGGGGCCCTGGACTTATGTGCGGGAGCGTCGGGGATGCTGTGCCGGCTTTGCTGTCTAATCTCCTTTTGTGCAGGCTGCCGGCCTGTTTACAGCCCTTTGTGCAGGGCGGCAAGTACGGGTGTGCGGTTTTGCCGTCCTGCTGTTTTGTTGTTTTGCTGTTTCGCCGGATGCCCGGCGGGAGCGGAATGCCGCGGGCGGCTGTTTTCCGGGTGCTTGTTCACCGGGGGACTGCTACTGGGGTGATTGTTCACTGGTGTAGGCGGCTGTTCCCCGGTGTGGCTGGCTGTTGCTGGGGTGGTAGCTGAACCCCGACGGCTGTTTTCCGGGGACGGTTTTATCAGTCGTTGATGAACTCGATGGAGTAGGTGAAACTGTCGGCGCGGTAATACCCGATGTTGTATTCGACGGGCATGTCGTTCACATCCAGCACGAAACGTTTGCGTACGAGGAGCGGGGCCCCTTCGCCGATGTCGAGTTTCTCGGCCAGCTCCGCGCTTGCACTCCGGGCGCAAATCATTTCGCGCGAGGTTTTGACCACAATGCCGTAGTTCTTGCTGAGGTTTTCGTAGAGCGGAACGGACATGTCTTCCTCCCCGGTCATCGGGATAGCGGGGTTGAAGTAGGAAATGAAATAGACGAACGGCAGGTTCGGACGTCCGCGCAGGCGCTCCAGGCAAAGCAGCCTGGCCCCCTCCGGGGCGCCGAGGAATTCGATGGCTTCCTGCGGGGCTGCCTTGCGGCTGATGTGCAGTTCGAAATTCTGCACCACCATGCCCTGTGCATGCATTTCCTGCGAAAAACTCATCCAGTTGCGGGCATTGCTCATGACGTTCTGGGGCGCCACGGTCGTGCCGTATCCCTTTTTGCGCACGAGCAGTCCCTCGAATACCAGCTTGTTGATGGCCTGCCGCAGGGTGTTGCGCGAAATATTCAGCTCTTTCGAGAGCTCCACTTCGTTGGGGAACAATTTGCCTTTGCGATATTCCTCCTGCTGAATCATCCGGCGCAGCAGGTCTTCGGCCTGCTGGTGCAGCGGTTTGGAAGAATTGGGATCGAGGGATAATTTTATCGTGCTCGTCATGTATTGATAAACTTTTATATGTTCATGCAAATAAACGGAAAATATCTGAATAATCAAACGATATGTTCAGAATAATGGAGGCGTCCGAGCGATTCGGAGGCGGGATTTTTTTGCCTGTTTTTGTAGTTGTGTGCAAACCGTGTGCATATGAAAAAACAAGGAGTTGCCGTGTCGTGCAACTCCTTGTTTACAAGGGTGGAGAATACGAGAGTCGAACTCGTGACCTCTTGCATGCCATGCAAGCGCTCTAGCCAACTGAGCTAATCCCCCGTTGTGGGTGCAAAGATAATCGGATTTTTTTATTTCTGCAATTTACATCCTGAAAAAAATCGGTGAAAGTGAAATTTTGCCGGAAAATCTGCCCGTAGGGCCGTTCGGGATATGTCGTGCGGGTTCACGGCGGGAAGTATGGCCAATACATCCGGCAGTCCGGCCATCGGTTGCGGCGCGAAAAACCCCGATCTTTGCATTACAGATAACCGAAGATATGAAAACATGCAAAAAATCACTGATCGGAATGGCGACGGTACTGTTGTTCGGCTCGGCCGCGACGGCACAGGAACTTTCCGAAACCGAAAAACGACAGCCTATGAAAGCAATCGAATTGACGACCGCGGAGTTCCGCGAGCAGATTTACGACTACACGAAGAATTCCGAGTGGAAATACGAGGGCGAGCTGCCCGCGGTAATCGATTTTTACGCCACGTGGTGCGGCCCCTGCAAGACGATGGCGCCGATCATGGAGGAAATCGCCGGGGCGTATGCCGGCCGGCTGCGCGTCTATAAAGTGGATGTGGACAAGGAGCGCCGGCTCGCGGCGCTGTTCAACGTGCGCAGCATCCCGACGTTCCTGTTTATCCCGACGCAAGGCGAGCCCCGGCATGCGAACGGAGCGATGGATATTGCGCAGATGCGTGAAATCATCGACGCCACGCTGCTCAAGCAATAGAGCCGGCGTCCCTGAACGGCCGGAAAGCGACGATTCCATGCGGAAATTCCTGTTGGCGCCATGCTCCTGCCGGAGCATAGCGTACGCCGGGCCGGCAGCGTATACGGATTCCGCCGGCATGCAAAAGAAACGGCTCCGGTACCCTTGCGGTACCGGAGCCGTTTGCGTTGCGTTTTTTTTGCCGCCCCCCCCCGGAATATTCCGGCCTTTTGCGGGGCGGCGCGCGGTATTTCCGGCGCTATCCGATCTCCCATGTGGCGCCCGAGTGCAGCAACTCGTCCACCGAATGTATTTTGCTCTGCGCCTTGACCTGCTCGACCTGCCGGGCGACCTCGCGGTCGTAGACCGTGGCGTCTTCGACGGCGCGGATTACGCCTACGGCGACGGGGTAGTCGGGGTATTTCATGGCCGCCAGCATCGAGTGCAGCGTCGTGTCGCTCTCGTGCGCGTCGTGCGTCAGCACGTCGTCGAGCGTGTAGCCGTCCTGTCCGACGGTCACCACCTTGAGTTTCATGTTCTCGAAGACGATGCCTTTGTCCCGGTTAGCCCCGAACAGCATCTTCTCGCCGTGGCGCAGCGTGACGGTGCGCTCGGCGCGCGTAGCCTTGTCGGCGGCGAAATCGGCGTGGGTCTTATCGTTGAAAATCACGCAGTTCTGCAGCACTTCGATCACCGACATGCCCTTGTGCATCGCTGCGGCCACCATGCACTCTTTCGAAAGCTGCACATCCATGTCGACCGAGCGGGCGAAGAACGTGCCTTTGGCGCCGATGACCAGCTCGCCGGGGTTGAACGGCTTCTCGACCGTGCCGTAGGGCGAGGTCTTGGTGATTTTGCCCAGCTTCGAGGTGGGGGAGTACTGGCCTTTGGTGAGGCCGTAAATCTCGTTGTTGAAGAGGATGACGTTCAAATCGACGTTGCGGCGGATGGCGTGGATGAAGTGGTTGCCGCCGATGGCCAGCGAGTCGCCGTCGCCCGTGGTGACCCAGACGTTGAGCCGCGGGTTGGCGACCTTGACGCCTGTGGCCACGGCGTTGGCGCGGCCGTGCACCGAGTGGAAACCGTAGGTTTTCATGTAATAGATGAAGCGCGACGAACAGCCGATGCCCGACACGAACGTGAAGAGGTTGTGGGGGGTGTCGGTCGCGTCGGCGATTTCGGGCAGCGCACGCTGCACGGCGTTCAGGATGGCGTGGTCGCCGCATCCGGGGCACCAGCGTACCTCCTGGTCGCTTTTGAAATCTGCGGGGGTGTATTTGTATTCTGCCATGGCGTTACTTCAATAAGGATTCGAATCTTCGGCAAAGTTCGACGACCGTGAAAGGCAGGCCCTCGCACTTGTTGTATTGTTCGTAGCGGAACTCCTGCATGGTCTGGCGCAGGTAGTTGGCGAACTGTCCTTCGTTCAGCTCGCAGACGACGATCCGGCGGAACTTCGAGAATATCTCGCGCACGCCCTGCGGCAGCGGGTTGATGTAGTTGAAATGGCACAGCGACACGCGTTTGCCCTCGGCGCGCATCTGGTCGACGGCGTTTTGCAGGTGGCCGCGCGTACCGCCCCAGCCCACGACGAGCAAATCGCCCTCCGGGTCGCCCCAGACGGTCTGTGCGGGGATGTCCTCGGCGGCTTTCGCCACCTTGGCGGCGCGGGTCGAAACCATCTTCTGGTGGTTGGCGGGGTCGTGCGAGATGCAGCCTTTGACGCAGTCCTTTTCGAGGCCGCCCACGCGGTGCTCGAGGCCCACCTTGCCGGGGAACGCCCAGCCGCGGGCCAGTTTCTCGTTGCGGACGTAGGGCATGAAGCCGCCCTCGGGGGCCTGGTCGACAATCGGCGGGACGATGGCCGGGTAATCCTTCATCGCGGGAATGCGCCACGGTTCGGAGCCGTTGGCGATGAATCCGTCGGTGAGCAGGATGACGGGCGTCATGTGCTCCATGGCCAGCCGTCCGGCCTCGAAGGCGTAGTGGAAACAGTCGCTGGGCGACGATGCCGCCACGACGATGACGGGGCACTCGCCGTTGCGGCCGTAGAGCGCCTGCGCCAAATCGCTCTGCTCGGTCTTGGTCGGAAGTCCCGTCGAGGGACCGCCGCGCTGTACGTCGACCACCACCAGCGGAAGTTCGGTCATCACGGCCAGTCCCAGCGCCTCGCTCTTGAGCGACAGGCCGGGGCCCGAGGTGGTCGTCACGGCGAAATTACCCGCGAAAGCGGCGCCGATGGCGGTGCAGATGCCGGCGATTTCGTCCTCGGCCTGCACGGTCTTTACGCCGAGGTCCTTGCGCTTGGCCAGCTCTTCGAGGATGACCGTGGCCGGGGTGATCGGATACGATCCGCAGAAGAGCGGAAGCCCGGCTTTCTCGGCGGCGGCGCACAGTCCCCAGGCCGTGGCGACGTTGCCGCTGATGGAGCGGTAGGTGCCCTTCTCGAGCGGGGCCGGGGCCACGGTGTAGGTGTTGGCGAACTGGTGCGTATTGGCTGCGTAGTTGTATCCGGCGTCGATGGCCAGCTTGTTGGCTTCGGCTACGGCGGGGTTTTTCTTCGCGAACTTGGTTTCGAGGTATTTGTATGCGTAGGCCTCCGGGCGGTCGAAGAGGTAGAAACAGATGCCCAGGGCGAACATGTTCTTGCATTTGACGACGGCCTTGTTGTCGAGGCCCGTCTGCTTGAGCGCCTCGCGCGTCATCGAGGTGATGTCGGGAATGACGACGTTGTACTCGTCGAGCTGCAGCTCGGCAATCGGGTCGAGTGTCGCGAATCCCGCTTTGCTGAGGTGCTCCTCGGTGAGCGAATCGCCGTCGAGGATAACCGTGGCTCCCTGCTTGAGCCATTTGCGGTTGGCTTTCAGTGCGGCGGGGTTCATCGCCACCAGCACGTCGCAGTAATCGCCGGGGTTGAGCTCCCGGTGGCTGCCGAAGTGTACCTGGAATCCTGACACGCCCGCCACAGTCCCCTGCGGTGCGCGGATCTCGGCGGGGTAGTCGGGGAACGTCGAGATGCCGTTGCCGAGCAGGGCCGAGGTGTCTGAAAAGAGGGTGCCCGTCAGCTGCATGCCGTCGCCCGAATCGCCCGAAAAGCGAATCACGACGTCCTGCAGTTCCCGTACATTGGTTTTGTCCATGTCTTGTTTCGGATTAGTGGGGTTTGAAAACAATATCGCAAATATATAAATTTATTGTTAGATTGTTCACAGCGGATGGGATTTTTCGGCCGCCGCGGCTGATCTTCTTTGCTCCCTGTTTCGGTTTTAGGTGACAATATCTTATCCCGCGGCCGTTTTTTGCTTCCGGTTGCCGGAAAACCGGGCGGTTCGGGCGACTGTATGAAACCGGTAAATTTTTTAATATTTTATTAAAATTTTTGCGAATATCCTCCGCTTCCGCAGTGCGGGCGGACGATGCAGTTTGCCCGGGGCGATATGACGGGTGTGCCGGAGGGGGCGTGTGGAGATGGCAGGTGTGCAGACGGGGTGTGGAAAAGGCGCGGGATAGGTCGGGTGTGCCGGGCAGGGGGTGTGCGGGATGACTTCGGGTGTGCCGGGCAGGGGGGGGTGGAAGTCCGAGGAAAGAGCCGGAGTTGTTGTCAGGCGTGGGGTGTCGCACGGGGGGGGGGGGCGGCAGGTAGGG
>NZ_CABMQJ010000065.1 GCF_902388705.1 uncultured Alistipes sp. | reverse complement strand
CGCCGGCGCGAATCCGCCGTCCGGCCCGCTTCCCGGCCTGACGCTTGTGGCCGTCGTGCCTTTCGCGGGGCAGGAGGGGCGTTTCTCCGCCGCCGACCGTGAACGGTTCCGCCGTGTGCTGGCTGCCGCCGACCGCTGCGTCGTGCTCTCCCCGGCTTACCACGCGGGGTGCTATGCGGTGCGCAATAACTACCTCGTGGAGCATGCTTCGCTGCTTGTCGCTTGGTACGACGGTTCGCCGGGAGGCACGCATTACACCGTCCGCCGCGCCCTGCGCCGGGGACTGGAGCTGGTGAACCTGCACCGCGCCGCGCCGGCATTGCCACAGTCCGTGCCGACGCTCTTCTGATAAAAACAAAGGACGGCCCGAAAGCCGTCCTTTGTTCCTGTATATGCCTCCTCCCTTTAATAGAGTTCGATGCCCGAGAGGAGTTTTTCGATTCGCTGCCGCGTATGCGGCTTGCCGTAGGATTTCTCCTCGTAGCAGAAGCTGACCGTAACGAGCGTGTTGCCGTGCACGAGGTCGAATACCGAGTAGATGAGTCCCGGGTTTTCCTTTGTCCGCCCCTCGCTGTTCAGCATCTGCCGTCCGCCGATTTCGACCTGTTGTGTGGGGGCTATGATGCCGGCGTTGTAATAGACCGAGTCCCGGTTCGTGCAGTATTCCGCCAGGTCGGCGGCCGATTCGATTTCCTGCGGGTCGAGGAATCCGATGACACCCTCGATGTTGATGCCGATATCCTGGTTGTAGGTCGAGATGTTGTAGTGCGCGTAGGTCGTTTCCGTTTCCGGCTCGCCGCTGGTTTCGAGAGCGGTGTATCCGGCCGGAACCCGGAACCGGAGGCCCAGCGAATCGCAGGCGTAGCGCTGCTCGGTTTCGATTAGTTGCACATCTTCGCCGCCGAGCATCCTTACGGAGAGCTGCCCCAGGTAGACGAGGGCCGCGAGCGAGCATACGGCGATTGCGGCCGTACGCCAGAATGCGGAGAAACGGCCCTCCCCGTAATAGATTTTCAGCATGACGGCAAGGCCCCTGACCGCCTGTACCGCACCCCAGATGATTGCACCCGTGGCGACTACATACCTGCCGCCCGCCGAGGTGAAATAATAGGTGATAAAGCTGAATGCGAGTCCGCCTGCGCACCAGAGCACACCGGCCAGCAGGTTTTTCCGCGCTTCGGCCATGGCCTGTGCGCGTTGGTCGGCAGCCGGGGTGTCGGCCACGGGGCGTACGGGACTTTCGTCCGGCATCGGGTCGAATACGTCGTTCGGGTTTTCGGGTCTTTCCATGGATGGGATTTCGATTTTAGGGTTTGGAATTTCGGATGCAAAGATAGAAAATTCGGTCGCAGACCCAAGGAAAAAACGAAAAATTATCGGGACGGTAAAAAAATTCCCGGAAGCAGTTGCCTCCGGGAACTTGCGTATCGTTCTGTGAACGGAATTATTTCCAGTTAAGAATCTTATGGAAGTCGTACTCCTCGGGATTTGCGACGTACTGTTTGGCAGCCTCGTAATCCGCGGGCGTGACGGCGTTGATGATGTTCTCTACCACCGACGAGAATTTGTCCGAGTTGATGTCCACCAGACGGGGCGGAATCTTGCCCGTGGTCGGATCCTGCAAATCTTTCAGGTAGAGCGGATTGACATTGCCCTCCGAATCCACGTATACCATGCAGCCGGTCTTGCCCTCGGCGAAGAGCTTGTGTACGCCGATACCCAGCTCCGAGCAGTACGTCAGGTCGTATGCAATCGGGGTCTGGCAGCGGATTTCGTAGCCCAGTTCCACCGGACGGCTCTTGACCTTGATGCCCAGCTCCTTGACTTTCTTCTCGATCATCTCGTTGAAGATATGCGCTTTCGACACCTTGCCCAGCTCGGGATGTCCGTGCTCGTCGTAGGTGAAGTGGATGCCGCTCTTGCGGATTTCCTCGTCGCTCAATGCGTGGAACACGCCTTCCGAGATAACTGCGGCGCCGTAGTCCATGCCCATGATTTTACGCTTGATAATCGACGAAATCACGAGGTTCACGATTTTTTCGACCGTGATTTCCGTTTTGTCGAACATCTCGGGAATGACGATCATCGGGTAGTGGCAGGCCTCGCCGATACCGAATGCCAGGTGGCCGGCGCTGCGGCCCATGGCAGCCAGCACGAACCAGTTGCCGCTCGTGCGTGCGTCCACGTAGACGGCGCGGGCGATAACGGCGCCCTTGTCCTTGGCCGACTCATAGCCGAACGTCGGTGTCCCTTTGGGCAGGGGCAGGTCGTTGTCGATGGTCTTGGGGACATGGATGTTGGCGATGGGGTATTTCTTTGCCTCGAGGAACTTGGCGATGCGGTTCGCGGTCGATGCCGTGTCGTCGCCGCCGACCGTCACGAGCAGTTTGACGTTGTTGTCGGTGAAGAACTTGAGGTTGAAATTGTTGTCGAAATCCGAATCCTTGGGTTTGAAACGGCTCATCTGCAGGAACGAACCTCCCTGGTTGAAAATGCCGTCGGCCATGGGGTAGTCGATGTCCACCGTACGGGGCGAGGGATTGAACAGGCCCGTGTAGCCCTCGTGCAGGCCGATTACGCGGTAACCTTTACGGAGGAAAGTCTTTGCGACGCTGCCCACAACGGTGTTCATACCGGGTGCGGGGCCGCCGCCAGTCAGAATTGCTATTGCTTCTTTCATGGTTTTGTTTGGGTTTTTATGTTTGAACCTGAATTAACCTAATTGGACGCCCAAAAGTACGATTTATTTTTTAAACGGACAAGAAAATCGGGGCGCTGCTGTGCCGGCCGGATATTTTTTAGTGTATTGTGGAGAAAATGAACGCGGGCCTCCTGACTCCGGCCGTTTCTGGAAAAGAGTGTTGTATCCGGGAGTATGGTTACACCTTCCGGGATTTGCCTACCGATAAAATCACGATTGTTATGGGAACTACCCGAACATCGAGGACGATACCCCCGAACTGTCGCAACCCGAATATAAAAAGAACGGCGATTTGCACTGCCGTCTGAAAATCAGGGGGCATGGGTTCGGACAGGAGCGGGAGGTGAGCGTGACGCTGTTTAAGGATACCAATAAATGTTTTGTCCGGATTAACGACGAGCGTGCCGGGCATGACACCAACGTCCTCGATTTTACGGGATACCTCTATCCTGCGCGTAATTGAGCCGCATTCCCGTGCACGCTGCACACCCCGCGAGTGGCAGGGTGCGCGGCAGCGCAACGAAAAACGGTGTCGGGACATAGTCCTGACACCGTTAATTACATGAAATTCAGTGCTTGTGAATATCTTGAGTTATTTTGCTCTTATTCCCTGAATTTGAAAGGAGTTCTTTTACTCGATGATCGTCACGTTCACAGCCTGTTCGCCTTTGGCGCCGTTGCCGACTTCGAATTCGACTGCCTGACCTTCGTTGAGCGACTTGAAACCATCCGTTACGATACCCGAGAAGTGAACGAAGATTTCTTTGCCGTTCTCACCCGTAATGAATCCGTAGCCTTTCTTGCTATCGAACCATTTTACCTTACCTGTCATAAATTTGTTAATTAAAGTGTTAATGTATTCGGCAAAGTAAAATAAAAAACATTGGCTTTCAAAACTTTTTGGCATGTTTTTTTCGGTTTGGCGGAATTTTTTTATCTTTGTCATCACAAGGTTGTCACTAATGACGAGGCTATATGAACAAAAAACTGAAACTCGCTCTGGCTGCGCTGCTTGGCTTCTCCACAGCCTGCTCAACGGTGAAAAACACACCTGCCGGGGGCGAAACCGGGCAGGAGCGGGAAGCCGGAGCGCAGGAGATAGGCGATTCGGTGAGTCACCCGCGCATAATCGTGATGTACGGCGTGCGTTATCCCGGCAGGGATGAGCCCGTTGTGGCGCCGTCCAAAGAGTCCGGTGTGCAGGTGCCCGACGCAAGGCAGTCCGGTGCTGCGGATCAGACGCCTGATGCGGATGCGCAGGGCACGGAAACGCCTGCTGCAAAGACCGCTCGGGAGTAAGCCATGTCCCGCCGTCGTTTGGGCCTTCGCAAACGTTTGGCCCTCAATATCTTTTCCGACCTTTACGCTTCGACCGTCGCCGGACACAAACTCGACACGATTTTTTGGGAGTGCACGTTGCGCTGCAACCTTTCGTGCCGCCATTGCGGCAGCGACTGCCGCGTGGATCCCGGCATTGCGGACATGCCGCTCGAAGATTTCCTGCGTGTGCTCGACGAGGAGGTTACGCCCCATGTCGATCCTGCCGGGGTGCTCGTCATCTTTTCGGGCGGTGAGGTGCTGGTGCGCGACGATTTGGAGCGTGCCGGGGCAGAAGTCACGCGCCGGGGCTATCCTTGGGGCATGGTGACCAACGGCCTCTCTCTGACCGCGACGCGGTTGCAGAGCCTTATGCAGGCGGGGCTGCGTTCCATTTCGGTGAGCCTCGACGGTTTCGAGCGCGAACACAACTACATCCGCCGCAATCCCCGCAGCTTCGACCGGGCGCTGGACGCCTTGCGGCTTATCGTCCGCGAGCCGTCGCTGGCCTACGATGCGGTGACCTGCGTTACGGGAGCCATGGTGCCGCAGCTCGAGGCTTTCCGTGAAATGCTGATTGCCGAGGGGGTGAAGCACTGGCGGCTCTTTTCGATTTTCCCGATGGGCCGTGCCAAGGACGACCCGTCGCTGCGCATGACCGATGTCCAGTTCCGCGAGATGCTCGAATTTATCCGACGGACGCGCCGCGAAGGGCGGATTGACGTCAGCTACGCCTGCGAGGGATTCCTGGGCGGCTACGAAACCGAGGTGCGCGACCATTTCTACCAGTGCGCTGCAGGTATATCGGTGGCTTCGATTCGTGTCGACGGCGCCATTTCGGGCTGCACGTCGATTCGCGCCAATTTCAACCAGGGGAATATCTACCGGGACAAATTCTGGGACGTGTGGCAAAACCGTTTCGGGCAGTTCCGCAACCGCGAATGGGCGCGCCGCGGCGCGTGTGCCGATTGCAGTATGTTCCGCTACTGCCTCGGTGGCGGCATGCACCTGCACGGTGACGACGGCGAATTGCTCTATTGCCATTACCACCGCTTGTAGTTTTCCCTGCCGTTAGGATTTGTCGGGTTTTGTGCGGATGCGTTCGTCGCCGGGACGGGGGCAGCCGTGCCTGCCGGTTTTTCCCCGCGGGCGCAAAGCAACGTACGGCGGCGAAAAATAGGGGCGGGGAGTCGATTTTTGCGGAAATAATTTTGACGTTTCGGATTTTCGACTTATCTTTGTGCGCTCTTAAATGATAAGGGCACTCAAAACAGTTCGGGGTGTAGCGCAGTCCGGTTAGCGCGCCAGCTTCGGGAGTTGGAGGTCGCTGGTTCGAATCCAGTCTCCCCGACAAAAAGGAACCGCCAATTATTTGGTGGTTCCTTTTTTTTAGTCATCTCGTTTCCGGGAAAGTTTCGGCAAGTCCGGGAAAAGTTTCGGCAGGCGGAAAAACTCCCGCGATGTGAAAGCACGTAACCGCGGCGCGGTGAGCTTCGGCGGATGTCCCCTCCCGGATTGCAGGAAATACATCCGGCAGCTCGCCCCCCCCCGAAGTGACAGAGGCGGACAGCAGCCGCTTTTCGGGGAAAAAGTTTGCGGAACGGAAAAAAGCCGTTATCTTTGCACCCCGGAACCGGAAAGGTTCCCCCGGCCGGCAAAGCCCGGGATTGACACGAAGCAGCCCTCCGGGGCCGGCGGGAAGGCCAATCACTGGTTTCAGGGTCGGGAACGACGGGGTGTAGCGCAGTCCGGTTAGCGCACCTGCTTTGGGAGCAGGGGGTCGTGGGTTCGAATCCCGCTACCCCGACAGACAAAAAAAGCCTTTCAGATAGTACTGGAAGGCTTTTTTTTGTGTTTTGTCGCAGACGTTTCGATTTTGTTGTTTTGGGCATGATTTACACGTTTTCTGCCCGTTTGTGTAAACCAGAATATGCGCGACAACAGTTACTCGCAGCATATAAAGTTTCCCGCCTTATTGTGCCGTATCCGCGCTGTTTGCCTGGCCTGCCGCCGAAGTGTCGTTTCCCGGGGAGCCGGAAGCGGCCGTTTCGTGCGTTCCGCCGGCCGGCGCGGCGTCCGTGGCCGACACCTCGCCTGCATTTGTTCCCGGAACTTCCGTAGCCTCCGCAGAACCTGCCGTGTTGCCGTCGTCTTCCGCCTCGACCTCCACGGTTTCGCCGTCGACTTCGAGTGCGATGGTGTAGCGGTCGCGGCCCGTGTAGCTTTGCAGGGCTACGGAATCCAGCGTCTGCACGCGGAATACCGGAGCTGCCGCCCCGTGCGTAGACTGCATGTAGTCGGCCAGCGCCTTGTTGCGTGCGGCCATCATCCGTGCCAGCTGCCGGGCCGCTTCGTCGCCGAAGAGCTTTGTCGCCTTGGCGTAGGCCGAGAGCCCCTGCGGGGAGATGCCGCGCGCCGCCAGCAGCGAATCGGCAAAGGCCATGATTTGGGGGGTGCGGATGTCCGCCTGCTGTATCTTCTCGTATTCGAGCATCGAGAGCCGTTGCTGTGCTGTCGAGTCGGCGGCGCGCAGGTGTGCGGCATAAGCCATGCGCAGTGCGTTTTCAGCCTGCCGGGGCAGGGCGCGCGACATGTTGACGCGCTGCGTCAGCGCAATGTGCATCTCGGGTTTATCCTGCAGCGCCTGTGCGATTTTGTCCAGCGAGGCGTACTGTTCCGACGTGAAAACGTATTGCAGCGGGTCGATGTCGATGTATTCCAGGTTGTCCCTGCTGCCCGAGAGGAACGAGAACGGCGCCGTCACCACTTTCAGCAGCACGTTGCCGATTGCCTTGAGTACGATTTTGCGGTAGGAGAACTCCGGCGAGTCGAGGCTGCCCTTGACCGGGAGATCCATTTTCACGTGGCCCTTCTTGTCCTTGAGTACGTAGAGTCCCAGCTTGAGCGGAATGCTCATTTCCGGCTTGATGTCCTTGCGTTTCTTGTCCACTTTCGGTTCGAACATGTCGAGGTGGTTGGTGCCGTCGAGGTAGCGGTCGCGGATGACGTTCTGGCTGCGGAACGTGAGGTTGCCCTTGGTCAGCGGATAGGCGGTGAAGAACTCGCAGTAGGGACCGAAGTCGCGCAGGTCGAGGTTCGTCAGCCAGAGCGTGATGTTCTGGTTGTCCATGTTGTCGAGCGCACCCTCCCAGCGGAGTTTCGCCGAGCCTGTTTTCTGCATCCGGGCGTCCACCGTGAGCTTGTTGCGTTTCGAAGGGTCGAAATCCCGGCTGTGCATGCGGATTTCCGATACGGTGTATTCGAACGGACGGTGGAGCGTCATGTCGCGCATCGTTACGCGGCCGTTTGCGATTTCGAGATCCGCGATTTGGAGCGAGGGCGCCGGCATTGCCGCTGTATCCGTATCCGCAGGCGTGGCCGCAGCCGTATCGGCCGGGACGCTTTCGGGTGCCGCTGCGGATTTCATCAGCGCCGTGAAACTGTTGCCGTCGGGCGTCATTTCGAACAGTGCCGAAAGCCCCGAGAGATAGATGCGGTCGAAACGGAAACGCATTTTTCCCAAATCGCCCTCGGCGAGCCGCATGCCCAGCGTGTCGACACCCATGACGGGACGCTGCCGGTCGTCGCGCAGGGCGAATCCCGCGAGCGACGCCGTGCCGTCGGTGCGCAGCGAGAGCAGGTGCTCGGAACTGCCCCGCAGGCGTACGTCGGCCCAGAGCCGTCCGTCTACGGCCGAAACGTTCATCGCTTGCCGGAAATAGGGCAGTGTCCCCGCCAGCGCGAAGTCCTGCAGCCGGATGCCGATGTCGAATTCCGATGTTTCGATGTTGTAGCCCACGTCGGTCGAGAGCGAGCCGCCCTCGGCGAAATTCAGCACGGCCCCCACATCGGTCTTTTCGCCAGCGAAATAGACGCCCGGGATGTGGAGGTTGATGTCGTTCATGCCCCATGTGGCATCGAGCGCGAGGTCTTTGTAAAAGACGCGGCCGTTGCGGATTGAAATGTCGTAGATGCCGATTTCCCACGGCTTCGAAGGCTTCTCGGGCTCTGCGGCCACAGCCGTTGTGTCGCCTGCGAAATGGGCGAGGATGTCGTCGAAACTGAACGAATTGCCCCGCTGATAAACCTTTACGTCGGGCCCTGTGAACGTGATTTTCTTGACATGCACGCGGTTCGATAGCAGGGGCCACAGCCGCATGCGCATGTCGAAACTGTCGAGCCGGAAGAAAGTCGTCGAGTCGTCGGCCCCTCCGATGCGGAGATCCTGCAGGCGCAGGCGACCTGTGAAAATGTTGATTCGCAGCCGCTCCATGCGTATTGTCCGGCCGAGCAGCTCGCGGTCGTGTTTTTCGATGTAGTTCTTTGCCACGGGCGATACGGCGATTGCCGCGGCGATGATTAGTACGGCGATGACTGCCGCGACGATCAGGGTGATTTTAACCCATTTTTTCATGACGCATTTATTTATGTCGGGTTGCGGTTCCGGTGGCCGGGGTATCCCGGCCGGCGCCGCTATTTCGTTCTCGTTATTTCGTCGAACAGGTGTCCGAAATCCTCTCCCGGGGCGGGCATGTAAACCGCGAACCCCAGCGCCTGCGCCGTGTCGACGTTCTTCTGTCCGTCGTCGATGAAGAGCGTCTGCGCGGGTACTACGCCGCTGTCGGCCATTACCTTGCGGAAGATGGCTTCCGAGGGTTTGAGCTCGCGCAGTTCGTAGGAGAGGTAGATTTTGTCGAAATAGTCGTCCATCGTGCGGCCGTCGGCCGTGAACTGGCCGCGGATAACCTCCATCGACGCCGGGTTGTTGTTCGAGAGCACGTAGGTGCAGATGCCCGCTTCGCGCAGCCGTGCAATCTGCCGCAGTTTGGCGACTGGGATCCCCGTGAGGAATGCGCCGTAGGCCCCGGCTATCTCCGCGTCGCTCACGCCGGGCCGGTTGTCCAGCCGCCGCATTTCATCGCAGGCTTCGTGGAAGGAGATGTCGCCCCGTTCGAGCCGTCCTATCATCTCGGCGGGGTAGTAGGGGTTGACCAAATCGGCGACCCGGTTCATGCCGAGCAGCCGGAACGCCGCGATGCAGCGTTCGATATCGAGGTCTACGAGTACGCCCCCGAGGTCGAAAATCACGTTTTTTATTTGTTGCATGTCGTCCATTGTTGTCTTTTTTCTGTTTTTGCCGTTCGGCCCGCTATTTCTGGAACCGCATCGTAAAGCGGCGGAGGGGACGGAGCACCCACATCGGCAGCAGTTTGCAGAAGGGTATCCAGGCGCGGTTCCACCAGTCGGGCACGATGCACCGCCGCCCCCGCCACAGGGCGCGCAGTCCGCGCCGGGCGCAGCTGTCGGGGGTGATGAGCACCCGGAGTTTCTTTCCGATTCCCTGCCAGTAGGGTGTCAGTCCGTAGAGGTCGGTCGCCACGCCCGCCGGGCAGACCGCCGTGACGCGGATGCCCCGTTCGCGCACCTCTTTGGCGAATGCCACCGAGAACGAGCGCATGTAGGCTTTCGACGCGCTGTACAGCGCCAGCCCCGGGAAGGGCATCCACAGCGAGTAGGAGGACATGTTGAGGATGTGCCCCCGCACGCCGCGGCGAACCATGTCGGCGGCATAGAGCCGGCATAACTGCGTCACGGTCAGGTCGTGCAGCAGGATGATGCGCTCGATGCGTTCGGCGGGTGTGGCCAGTATGTCGCAGAACGAGAATATCCCGGCGTTGTTCACCAGCACGTCTATTCCGATTCCCTCGGCCGTTGTGCGGTCGTACAACTCCTGTGCCGCCTCCGGGCGCGCCAAATCCATCGCCAAGATCCGCACTTCGCATGCGGCGGAAGTCTTTGCGTCCGTCCGTGTCGTTTCCTGCTGTGCCGTTTCCTGCTGTGCCGCTTCCGCTGCGGGGAGCTTGTCTGCTGTTTTTGCCGCCGTGCGAATCTCTTCCGCCACGGCTTCGAGCGGTGCGGCGTTGTTGCCCACGATTACCAGCCGGTAACCAAGCGCCGCCAGCCGCAGGGCGTAGCAGCGCCCGATGCCCGAGCCTGCGCCCGTCACCAGCGCCCACGCGCTG
>NZ_CABMQJ010000064.1 GCF_902388705.1 uncultured Alistipes sp. | reverse complement strand
GCCCCGGGCGGAGGGGGCTGCCTGACGGTTCCCGGCGTGCGTGCCCCACCCGCAGGCTGCATACACCTGCAGGCCGTATTCGCCGGCTTCGCACCCGCAGTTTCCGTCCTTTGCGGGGTTGGGTGCGCACTCTGCGCCAAGGGCGTTCCGGGGCTCGCCGCTGCCGGATCCTGCGGTTGTTCTTCCGCCGTTGCCGGATCCTGCGGCCCTTGCATTTCCGGCGGTTGGCCGGCCGGCGGGGACGGATTGCGCGCCGGAGTGGAGCTGCTCTTCCCGTACGGCCCACGCCAGCAGGTCTGCAATTCCGAAGAGGTGCGGCGCGGGTGCGTAAAGCAGCCGGGCGATGCGGTACCGGACGGCCCGGCAGGTGCGCTGGAAAAGTGCGATCACTTCGCGCAGCGCCTCGTCGGTGTGTATCTGTTGCGGGGAGAAAAGCAGTCCGTCGGCGTTGTGGTAGCGTACGTAGAGTGTCGGGTCGAGTGTCAGGGCGTGCAGGGCCGTGGAAATCAGCGCTGCGGGGTAGTCGTCGAGTGCGGCGTCGAAATCCCGGGAGGTGCGCGCCGGATGCTGGAAAGCCGCGGTGCCCAGCTCGGGGCTCGGCTCCCCGGCAAAGGCGGGCAGGAATACGGCGTCGAAATCGATCAGGTGCAGGCGGCCGTTCTCACCGACGATGATGTTTTCGGGTTTCAAATCGCCGTGGGCCCAGCAGTCGGAGGTGAGGGTCGCGGCCATGCGGTCGAATGCCGCGGAGAGCGTGCGCAGCCGCGCCGTGTCGCCTGCCGCGGCCGCTTCGGCGACGGCCTCGTGGAGCGTTTGTCCCTCGATCCATTCGCCCAGCACGACGTCGGCCCAGACCCCGCTTTCGGGCGAGGTGTAGAGGAACAGCTCCCGGGGCAGGAACCGCTCGCCGTAGATTTCGGGCAGGTGGCGCACCGGCCGCGTGTAGCAGCGCAGCGAGCGAATCCGGCCTTCGTGCCGGATGCGGAACACGACGGCGCTGTTTCCGGCCGTGTAGCACATGCGTCCCTGCTGGTCGCGGCACACGACGATTTCACCCAAGGTTCTGGTCAGTCCGTGGGTGTCGGCCAGCGTCGTCAGGTATTGTCGCAGGGTATACAATATTCAATCCCCGTTCCCGGTCTTTATAGTCAGTGAATCCGTCCGCGAAGTTACGAAATATAATCTATTTACCGGATTTTCACAGGCCTGTAATGACAAAAAAAGGCGGAAATCCGAATTTCCGCCTTTCGTTTGTCGGGATTGTCATTTCCCGCTGTCCGCGGACAACTCCCGCCTCTTGTCCAGTTCGCCGAGTGCGAACGCATAGGCTCCCAGGCAGATAGCTTCGCTTGCTCCGATGCGGGAGGTGATTACCCCGAACACCCGGGTGCGGTCGTAGCGTATGGTGCGCGCCGAGCCCGGGATTTTTACGCTGTCCGAGAAATCTTCCGTGAAAAAGGCTTCCGACTGGGCCGCGTCGCAGAGGTTGTAGGCGCGGCTCTGGGAGCGCGGGAACGAGTCCCCGGCATAGGTGCCGATCTGCCGGTTGAGTTCGTCGACCAGCGGCTGCATGAAGTATTTCGAGGCGCCCGCCAGGCCGCCGCCGATGACCACCAGCCCGTCCACGACCGTATTGGCCTGCCCGATGGCGTCGCCCGCGATTTCGCCCAGCTCGGCGAATGCCTGCTTCGCCGCTTCGGCGTCGCCCGGGAGTTTCCCCTCGGCGATGTTGAAAATGTCGTAGGGCGTGAGTTCCGATGCATCGCCGCTCAAACGGCTGTAAATCCGTTTCACAGCCCGGATGCTGACGCCCTCCTCCGCGATGTAGCGGTTGTCCTTTTTGTGGTTGAAGCACCAGATGCAGCCGCCGGCCGAGTTGTCGCCCACGAGCAGCTGTCCGTCGACGACCACGCCGGCCCCGAAGCCCGTGCCGAAGGTGATGCCCAGCAGGTTGCGGTAGCGTCGGTTTGCCCCGTGCCGTGCCAGTTGCCCGTTGATGTGGGGCAGCGTGCCCGCCATGGCCTCGCCGTAGGCGAACAGCGCCCCGTCGTTGTTGATGAACACGGGCAGCGAGAACGCCTCTTCGAGATAGGGGCCGAGCGCCACGCCTCCCTGCCGGAATGCGGGCAGGTTGGGCAGTTCGCCGATCACGCCGTTGCGGTAGTCCGCCGGGCCCGGAAATGCGAAGCTGATGGCTGCCGCCGGGGTGTCCAGCCGTTCGCGCACCCGTGTGAAGCCGTCGACGAGCGTGTCGAGGCAGCTTTGCAGGTCGTGGCAGTTGGAGGGCAACCGTATCGGCTCCACGATGCTCCGGCCGTATTGGATGGCTGAAAATATGAAGTTGGTGCCCCCTGCGTCGAGGGTCAGCACAACTCGGTCGTCGTTGTCGTACATGGTGCGGTTCGGTTAGTCGTTGTTTCCGGAATACTTTATGTTATACCCGCACGCGGGCTTTGATGGTCGCGCACGGCTGGGTGCCGACGGGACGTATGCGGTATTTGCCGACGCATTCGGGGATGATGAACGTTTCGGCGTAGTGCACCGTGAACGGCTCGAATGCGTTGTCGGGACTCTCCACGACGCATTCGTCGCCCTCGATGAGGTTGAGTACGTTGACGCTGCCCTCCGTGTGGTGGTCGACGGGCGCCGTGAACCAGTGGCGCCGCGTTTCGATGAATTCGTTGCGGTGGAGGCCCGTTTTCTCTTCGCGCCATCCCTCGCCTTCGGCCACCGGCTCGAATACGTTCGCCAGGTACTTGTGCACGTACTCCGTGTCGCGGCCCCAGTCGATGACACGGCTTCCGTGCCCGATGTTGATGGGGCGCGGTTTGCCGTCCAGCCCGAGCCGCTGCCAGTCCCACAGCTTGAACGTGAAGAGGTTGGGCGTGGAGCTGATTTCCAGCACCATCGAGTTGCCGCCCGAGCAGTGCACCGTGCCGCCCGGAATGAGGTAGTGGTCGTGCTTTTTCGCCGGGAGTTTGTTGACGTATTTTTTCGCGTCGAACGGCTTGCCCCCGGCCTGTGCCTCGCGCAGGTCGGCGAGCATGGCCTCCCTGTCGATGCCGGTGCGCAGGCCGAGGTAGACGACGGCGTCGTCCCCGGCGTCGAGCAGGTAGTAGCTTTCGTCCTGCGTGTACTGCATGCCGAATGTTTCCCGGATGTACTGCGTGGTCGGGTGCACCTGGAGGCTCAGGTTGCCGCCGCCCATCGTGTCGAGGAAGTCGAACCGAATCGGGAACTCCTTGCCGAAACGGGCCTCCACGGGCTCGCCCAGCACTTCACGGGCATGCGTGAAGATGAGGTTCACGGAGGGAATCTCGAAACGCACGCCGCCGATGTCGAGCAGCAGGCTGTTCTCTTCGGGCACGCAGTCGAAGCACCAACCATAATTCTCCTTTTCGCGGTCGAGGTCGCAGACCTCTTTCATCCATTGTCCGCCCCAGGGCGCCGGGTCGAAGAACGGCACGACGCGGAATGGGCTCCGCGCGGCGCGCGCCAGCGCCTGCATGACCGTCCGGGCGGCGGTCATCTTGGGCTGCTCGCGCCGGTTCTCGTCGAGCCACCAGTCGATGCGCTCCAGCAGCCGGCGTTTCAAATCGTCGCAGACCCGCCAGTCGATGAAGTAGGCGCGCTTGTGCTGCAGCGAGGTGGCCTCGTTGCGGTTGTGTACGCCCAGGCCGTCGAACTCCCGCCGCCGGAAGCGGAGCTGGATTTCCCAGCGGGCCATGTCGGCGTAGATCAGTTTCCGGTATGCGGGGGCGATCAGCGCGGCGCCGCTGCCGATGACGAGCACGTTCCCCTCTTTGCCGCCCAGCAGCGCCTGCTGCGCCGCGACCTTGTCCCAGTCGATGAAATCCTCCATCTTCAAATCCGTGACGTAGCCGAAGAGCACGTCGCCGGTCATGTGGCGCGCCGTCATCTTCTCCACCTCGTCGATGCTTTTAAAGAAGTCGCGCGTGTCGACGATGCGCACGCCCCCGGGTTTCAGGTTGGCGAAGAAGTCTTCGATATGTACGCCGGTATAGCATTCGAGGGCCACGACGGCCGTATCCCCTTCCCGGAACATCTCACCGACGGCGGCGCCAATCGCCTCCCAGCCGCAGACGGCTTCGCCCTCGGCCTTTATGGCCGGAAATTTATCGTAATTCGATTTACGCATGGTAGTTATCCTGTTTTATGTTATCCTGATATTTGTGTAAAGTAGTCATTTTTATTGCAGTATGTCAGTATTTTATGATTTTAACCACTGCAAATGTATGAACATATTTAATATGTTGCAAATATATGTAAAAAAAAGAATAGTTTCCAAATAAAAATTTAACTTTGCAGAAAAAACAAGACGATGGCTTATATCGATCCGAATAGCCCCGAGCCTTTGCACAAACAGGCCGAGGAGATGCTGCGGGAGCTGATTTCGCGCAAAGAGTACCTGCAAGGCAAACTGCTGCCCCCGGAGGTCGCCCTGGCAGGACAGCTGAACATTTCGCGCAACACCCTGCGGCAGGCCATCAACAAGCTGGTGTACGAGGGGCTGCTGGTTCGCAAGAAAGGCTACGGCACGCGGGTCGCCCACCGGAGTATCTTCAGCGGAGCCAAGAACTGGATGAGCTTCTCGCAGGAGATGAAGGCGCTCGGGGTGAAAGTGCGGAATTTCGAACTGCATTTGAGCTGGAAGCGGCCCGACGCCGAGGTCGCCAATTTCTTCTCCGTCGACCGGGGCGAGAGCCTCTTCACGCTCGAACGGCTGCGCGGAAACGAAATCTACCCGTTCGTCTATTTTATTTCGTATTTCAACCCCCGGATTCCCGTCACGGGAACGGAGAATTTCAGCCGTCCCCTTTATGAAATCCTGGCCAAAGACTACGGGGTAATCGTCCGTACGTCGAAGGAGGAGATTTCCGCCGCCCTGGCCGACGAATTCATCGCCGAAAAACTCCGGATTACGACCCAGGACCCCGTGCTTATCCGCAAGCGGTTCGTCTACGATGCCAACGGTGAGCCGGTCGAATACAATATCGGCGTATACAAGGCGGACAGCTTCGTTTATTCGATCGAGTGCCGGGGATAGGGATGTCCCGGGGCTGTGCGGGGATGCCCGGAGCGCGTCGGGGCATGGACGCTTGCCGGTTACTGGTTGCGGATTTTGTTGCCGAGGATAAAACCGAAAATTCCGGTGAGCAGGATGCCGAGCGTCGTCTGGAGGACATTGAGCATGTCCACCAGCGGGGAGATGCCGTTGAGCTGCTCGGATCCCACGCCGGCCATGTTCTTCAGGCTGATCCAGAAGGCGTGCAGGTAGGAGGGTAGCGAGGCGTTGCCCTGGAAAATGTAGGCGAAGAGCAATACCAGCAATACATAGGTCGCGACCATGCGCAGCAGGCTTTCGCCGTAGCCGAACATGATGTCCATCAGCAGGTTGGTGCCGATTTTCCACGCGAGTTCAGGTTTGCGCGCCGGCGGCGTGCCGCGCCATTGGGCCAGCATGCGGCGGCGCTCCATGCGGCGGCCCTTGACGTAGGCCCAGTTGGCATCGCGCAGGAAACCCGTTCCCGCCCACAGGCCGTTGAGGTTTTTGTAAATCTCCTCCGCATCGGCCCAGCGGGAGCGGAGCGAAGCGTCGGGGCTCCAGGCCGACTGGTTGTCCCGGTCGTTTTTCCGCACGCCCGTGCCGTTGGTGTTCCACTCCACCAGGAACTGCCTGTACTTGTCGTAGTCCTGCTGGAGCAGCCTGTCGCCGGCGAGGTTTTCGCGGCGGATGTTCACGCCTTCGCCGAAGTAGGTGTAATAGAGGCTCGTGTCGGCGATCCGGGATTTGCGCATGATGACGATGCCGGTGAGCATGGCGCGGTAGAAGTCGCAAAACCGGATGTCGGCCTCTTCGAAAGTCGCCCGCTCGGTTTCGCTGTACCGGAAGTCGCTCCATGAAATCGCCGCGCGGCGGAAACGGCAGTTGCGAAGCGCCGCCTTGCGGAACGATACGCGGCAAAGGGTGCAGTTGTCGAAGCAGCACCCGGTGAGCGTGCACGCGTCGAAGGTGACGTTCTCCAGCGTGCAGCCCCCGAAGTCGAGGCCTTTGAGCTCCCGGCCCGTCAGGTCGAGGTCGCGCAGGACGCCCGCCGCGAGCAGTGTCGTAAGTTCAGTCTGGGTCATGGTCGTGTGTGTCGGGTTGAAAAAAAGCGGGGCTTTCCAGTCCCGCTTTGTCGTTAGTGGCAGTCGCAGTGACCGCCTTCGTGGTCGCATCCGCCGCCGCAATCGTCGCCGCAGTCGCCGCACGAGCAGCCGCCCTGCAAATCCTCGGGCGTTACGTCGCGCACCGATACGATTTCCACGTCGAAGTTGAGCGTCTTGCCCGCCATCGGGTGGTTGAAGTCCATTTTCACGGTTTCGTCGCCGACCTCCTTGACGATGCCCATCATGCGGTTGCCCTGGTTGTCGCTCATCGGCACCTGGCTCCCCACGAAGAGGATGTCCTCGGCGAGTTTGCCGTCGACCATGAATATGTTTTTCGGCAGGTCTACGACAGCGTCGGCGATCAGCTCGCCGTAGCCGTCCTTGGGCTCGAGGGTAAACGATACAGCCTCGCCGATCTCCTTGCCGAGGATAGCCTCTTCGAATTTGGGAAGCAGCATGCCTGTTCCGAAGATGAATTCGAGCGGCTGGCCCGGGCGCGACTGGTCTGCGATCTGTCCGTCGACGGTGAGCTTGTAGTCCACGCCGACCATTTTGTTCTGTTCTACTTTCATTGTAATGTGATTATAAATTTATTGCGGTCGTATTAATTGACAAAGATAGTAATTAAGTTTTTATTTTGCAATCGGTTGTGCGGCTCCGGCTTTTTTCGTGTATCCGTATGAACCGGCCCTTGCGATAATCATGCTAAAAAAGCGTGTTTTTTGCCGCCGGAGCTCTTTTTTTCGGTATCGGCGTGCTTTTCCGGTTGAAATAAAAAACGGATGGACTTTGCGTGCCATCCGTTTTTTTGTTGCGTGCGGCGTGCGGCTACTCGCAGTTGCGGCAACAGAGGTTGCGGTCGCCGTAGCCGTTGTCGATTTTCGAAACGTACGGGAAGAACTTCGCCTCGCGCACCCACCCGAGCGGGAATGCCGCCTCGGCGCGGGTGTAGGGATGCGGCCATTCGCCTGCGATTTCCGCCGCCGTGTGGGGGGCATTGACCACCACGTTGTCGGCATTGCCGACGGCGGCCTCGCATTCGCGCTTGATGCTTACCAGTGCCTCGATGAAACGATCCATCTCGGCCTTGGGCTCCGACTCGGTCGGCTCGACCATCAGCGTTTCGTGCACGGGGAACGAAAGCGTCGGGGCGTGGAACCCGTAGTCCATCAGGCGGTGGGCGATGTCGCCGCAGTCGATGTTGTAGTCCTTCTTGAAAGAGGTCAGGTCGAGAATCATCTCGTGGCCCACGCGGCCCGTTTCGCCCGAATAATAGGTGCGGTACTCCGGTGCGAGCGCTGCGGACATGTAGTTGGCGTTGACGATGGCCATCTCCGTGGCGCGCCGCAGCCCGCTTTCGCCCAGCATCTTGATATAGCCGTAGGTTATGGGCAGCAGCAGCGCGGAGCCCCAGGGGGCCGATGCAACGGCCGTGATGCCCTCGTCGCCGCCCGTCGGCATAACCGGATGCGAGGGGAGGAACGCCTTGAGGTGTTCGGCGACGCAGATGGGGCCTACGCCCGGGCCGCCGCCGCCGTGGGGCATGGCGAATGTCTTGTGCAGGTTGAGGTGGCAGACGTCGGCGCCGATGTAGCCGGGGTTGGTCAGGCCCACCTGCGCGTTCATGTTGGCGCCGTCCATGTAGACCTGTCCGCCCGCGTCGTGCACGGCGTCCACGATTTCACGGATGCGGCTCTCGAACACGCCGTGCGTCGAGGGGTAGGTCACCATCAGGCCGCACAGCTCCGAGCTGTACTCCCTGGCCTTGGCTTCGAGGTCTGCGACGTCGATGTTGCCCTTGTCGTCGCAGGCCACCGTGACGATTTTCATGCCGGCCATGGCCGCCGACGCCGGGTTGGTGCCGTGGGCCGAGGCCGGAATCAGCACCACGTTGCGGTAGCCCTGCCCGCGGCTCTGGTGGTAGGCGCGAATCACCATTAGTCCGGCGTACTCGCCCGCGGCGCCCGAGTTGGGCTGCAGCGAGCAGGCCGCGAAGCCCGTGATGGTCGCCAGGTCGCGCTCCAGTTCCGCGATGAGCTGCATGTAACCCTCGGCCTGGTCGGCCGGGGCGAAGGGGTGCATCATCTGGAAGCCGGCGAGCGAGAGCGGCTGCATGAGCGCCGCGGCGTTGAGCTTCATGGTGCACGAACCCAGCGAAATCATCGAATCGGCGAGCGAGATGTCGCGCAGTTCCAGCCGTTTGATATAGCGCATCAGGCCGCTTTCCGAACGGTAGGTGTTGAAAACCGGCTCGGTGAGGTAAGCTGTCCTGCGGCGCAGGGCTGCCGGGATATTGCTTTCGGCGGCGGGCTTTACGGCCTTGGCTTTACGGCCTTTGGCGGCGGCGAAGATGCGAATTACCTCGGCGATCTCCCCGGGGGTGGTCACCTCGTCGAACGACATGCGCACCGAACCCTCGGTGGGGTAGTAGAAGTTGATGCCGCTCTCGAGCGCCAGCGACTGTACGACGGCGGCTTCGGCGGCGACTTCGAGCGTGTCGAAGTAGGCGGACGAAGCGAGTTTGTAGTCCATCGCTTCGAGGGCCCCGGCTACCGTCACGGCGGCCAGGTGGGCCGTATCGGCGGCGCGTTTCAGCCCTTCGGGGCCGTTGTAGACGCAGTAGAAGCCCGTCATCGAGGCCATCAGGGCCGAGGCGGTGCAGATGTTCGAGGTGGCGCGCTCGCGCTTGATGTGCTGCTCGCGCATCTGGAGCGCCATGCGCAGCGCCTTGTTGCCGAGGCGGTCGATTGAAACGCCGATGATGCGGCCCGGCATGTTGCGCTTGTAGGCTTCGCGCGTGGTCATGTAGCCTGCGCCCGGGCCGCCGAAGCCCATCGGGTTGCCCAGGCGCTGGGTGGTGCCCACGGCGATGTCGGCGCCCCATTCGCCGGGGGCTTTGAGCAGCGCCAGCGAGAGCAGGTCGGCCACGGCCGTGACCAGCACGCCTTTGGCGTGGGCCGAGGCCGTGAAGTCCGAGTAATCGCGCACCTGGCCGTTGGCGGCGGGGTATTGGACGATGGCGCCGAACTCCCTGCCGGTGAAGCTGTATTCGTCGTATTCGTCGATAATCAGTTCGATGCCGAACGGCTCGCTGCGCGTCAGCAGCACGTCGAGCGTCTGCGGGAAGATATTGCGGTCGATGAAGAGCTGGTTGCGCCCCTCTTTCACGGCTTCGCGCGAGCGCAGGGCGAACATCATCAGCATGGCTTCGGCGGCGGCCGTGCCCTCGTCGAGCAGCGAGCAGTTGCCGATTTCCATGCCCGTGAGCGAGATTACGGCGGTCTGGAAGTTCAGCAGCGCCTCGAGGCGGCCCTGTGAAATCTCGGCCTGGTAGGGGGTGTAGGAGGTGTACCACGCGGGGTTTTCGAAGACGTTGCGCGTGACGGCGGCCGGAACGGCGCAGGGGTAGTAGCCCATGCCGATGAACGAGCGCAGGCAGCGGTTGCGCTCGGCCAGCGTGCGGATGTGGGCGGCGAATTCATACTCGCTCATACCCTCGGCGGGCAGGGCGAGCGGTTTCTTGAGCCGGATGGATTGCGGTATGACCTGCGAGATTAGCTCCTCGACCGATCCGGTGCCGATTACCTCGAGCATGGCGTTGAGGTCTTTTTCGTTGCTGACGCCGATGTGGCGTTCGGAGAATTTGTCGAACATATTTGGTTTTTAATTAGTTATTGCCGTGTGTCGTGTAGGGGTGCGCATTCGCAATGCAAAAATAGTTTTTTTTCGAAGACCGCAAGCGCGTCCGGCAGATATTTTCCTTGCCGGGCCGGCGGCAGGATTCGCGTCGTGTCCCGGCGGCCCTGCCCTGCCGCGGAACGCGCCGCCCGTATCCGGGAGCAAGCGCGCGGAGCGGCTGTTGTGTGGCGATGGACTGGGCCTTTCCCATACCGGCGGCGGGGCGGGGAATCAGTAGTTGAAACTGCTGCCGCCGATGAATTCCCGGATAATCGACGTGGGCGGGATTTCGTCGGGCGGAATC
>NZ_CABMQJ010000063.1 GCF_902388705.1 uncultured Alistipes sp. | reverse complement strand
CACGGCCAGCAGCAGTTCGACCTGCCCGGGTGTCGGCAGGGCGGCATAGTCCGCCGGATGCACCCTGTCCGCGGGAAACCCGGCATGGTGTACCGAGCCCGTGGGGCACGCCGCGACGCAGTGCCCGCAGCCGATGCAATTTTCAGGTTTGCAGAGCACCACGGGAGCACCCGCCTTTTCCTGTTCGAAAATCTGCGCGGGGCATACCTTTACGCAGCGGCCGCAGCGGATGCAGGTCTCGGCATCCACATATATCCTGTCCGTATTTTCCATTTTTTAAAGTATCTTTGTATGTATAGTGAAAACAATATGTATCCGACAATCATCCGCCATTTCGGCAAGCTCACCGCCCACGAATACCACCGCATCGTACAGGCGCGCGAAGCGGTCTTTTTCCTCGAACAGCACATCACCGAACCCGACGCGGACGCGGTCGATCCCCGGTGCATCTTCCTGTGGATGGAGGACGCCGGCCGCGTGGTCGCATTCCTGCGGATTATTCCGGCCGGAATTGTCTATGAAGAGGTTTCCGTGGGACGGGTGCTGGTCGACGCCGCCTACCGCCGCCGCGGGCTGTGCCGACGGCTGATGCTCGAAGCCCTGCGTTACATCGCCGGGGAGTGGGGTCCCGTCCCCGTCCGCATCTCGGCGCAGGAATACCTCGCCGGATTTTACGCCACGCTCGGCTTCGAAGCGGTTTCCGAACGGTATTTCGAAGCGGGCATCCCGCATGTCAAAATGCTCCGGCGCTGAACAAACGCCCGCCGCCGCAAGTATCCCGACGCAGACAAAGTCCCTGCACGCCGAAATTCCCCGGCACGGTCAAACACCGTCCGGTAAACCCCCGACGCGGGCAAACGCAGCCCCACAGGAAATATCCCGGAGCCGGAAACTCCCGGACAGAAACACCCGAGCGGAAACGTCAGGACGGGAACACCCGTCGGCACAGCCCTCCGGCGGCAAGAAAATTCCGGCGGCACGGGTTCTCCCGGCCGCCGGATTATCCGTCAATGACTCACGCTTCCCATTTCGGCCGGATTGTGCTTGTAGCGGAAAACCGCTGCGAACACCACGGCCACCACAAGGGCGTAGCCGGCGAAGATATACCACGAATCGGGCCATCCCCAGGCATCGACGACGGCGCCTGCGGCATACGAGCCGAAAAATGCGCCGAAGCCGTTGGTCATAATCATAAAGACGCCCTGCGCCGAGGAGCGGATTTCGCGGCTGGTTTCCTTTTCGACGAACAGCGACCCCGAAATATTGAAGAAATCGAACGCCACGCCGTAAACGACCATCGAAAGGATGAGGAACGCGGCGCCCGAACCGGGATTACCGATACCGAAGAACCCGAAGCGCAGCACCCAGGCGAACATCGAGATGAGCATCACCTTCTTAATGCCGAAACGCCGCAGGAAGAACGGAATCAGCAGGATGCAGAACGTTTCGGACATCTGCGACAGCGACAGCAGAATCACCGAGTGTTTGACGATGGCCGAATCGGCGTATTGCGCCATCGAGCCGAAACTCTGGATATAGGAGTCGCCGAAAGCGTTGGTTATCTGCAGCGCGGCACCGAGCAGCATCGAGAAGATGAAGAAGATGGCCATGCGTTTCTGCTTGAAGAGCGCAAAGGCGCGCAGGCCCAGCGTGTCGACCCACGACTTCGCTTTGACGTTGCGGTCGACGGGACATCCGGGCAGCGAGAACGAATATACGGCCAGCACAAACGACAGCGCCGCCGAAACATAGAGCTGCCAGGCCGTCAGCTTGATTTGCACGCCGCCCATATGCGTCAGGTCGACGAACCACATCGCGGCGATGAAACCCACCGTGCCCCACACGCGAATCGGCGGAAAGTGCTTCACCGTATCGAGTTTGGCCAAATCGAGGGCGTTATAGGCCACCGAGTTCGACAGCGCGATGGTCGGCATGTAGAACATCACGCTCAACAGCATACAACTATATAAAGGGGCATAAGCCGTCTGCGAAGCCGCGGCCACGAGGAACGCCCCGCTGACGAGGTGGCAGATACCCAGCAGTTTCTGCGCCGGAATCCACCGGTCGGCGATGATGCCCATCACGGCAGGCATGAACAACGAAGCAATGCCCATCGTCGCGAAGAAACTCCCGATTTGCAGTCCGGTGAAATCGAGGCCTCCCCCGAGGTAAGCGCCCAGCGAAATGAGCCACGAACCCCAGATGGCGTACTGGAGGAAGTTCATGACGATAAGGCGGAACTTAATTCCCATAATTTTCTGATTTTACGTTGTTTTTAGTTTCAGGTTCATCCGGCAAGCGGATGATTAAAGCAAATGTACTAAAAAAATTTCGGAATTTTCTTTGCAATTGAAAAATAAAGTTCTACTTTTGCATCACCAAAATCTATTGAGCTATGGTGTAACGGTAACACAACAGATTCTGGTCCTGTTATTCCAGGTTCGAATCCTGGTAGCTCAACTGAAAAGCGAGGATAATCTCCCCGCTTTTTTTATTGTTCTCCCCTGTCCGACCCGTTTCGGCAGCCCGGACGCCGGTTTCATTATTCGAAACACGCTCCGCGGTCGTGTGCGCAAATCGACGAAATGCGCCGACTTTCAAATCTGATTTTCAAAAACCGGGCCGGCAAGCGGAATGTGTATCAAAATCAGTCACACGAATTCCCCTGCATTTGCGTTTTCCGTCTTGTCGGAACCATTTCCGTATACTACTTTTGTAATGCACAGGAGATATGAAGAATTCAAGTGGGATTGTGCAAGGGGCGGGTTACACCCGCAAAAGTGACGCAAGTGGAAAATCCGTCAGGATTTGAAGCACGGGATGGACACAAGGAGCTAGACGCAAGGTTCCGTTCACTCCTGGATGACTTCGGGGGAGGGTTCTATACCCTCCCTTTCCAATTCTGCTACGATAGCACGCTGACGCTTGAAGAAGTGAATCCGCTGCAACTCCCCGCTGCACGAGATCAGTGTCGCGAACCGGCTCAAGGCCAGAATCCACCGTTTAACATGTTCGAACATAGCAGGGTCGGCGCTCCGCAGCGAGTTGATGGAGAACGCCTCGATGCAACTGGCCCGGAAGTGGCGTGCCGAAACATAGCAATAGGTCGCCTCGATGTCCATATTCGAAATGTAGATGGACACCGGCTTTCCGCTGCGGAACTGTCCGCTGACGGCAATCTCCTCCAGCTCGTCGAGCAACTGCAGTAACTCGTTCTTCAGCAGATCGACGCTTTCGTCCGAAATGAGGTGCATGTTGCGGAACGTACAGATGGCGTTGACCCAGCGTTTGGTGCAGCTGCCGTCGAACACCAGCGTCGTCGAGGGCATCTGCTGCGCCTCGTGTATCAGCTCGCCGTAACTTTTCCGCAGTGCCGCGGGAACTTTCATGTCTTCGAATTTCGCCCCCGAACAGTCGATAAGCCCCTGCTGGTAGAGCCATTTGAAGAGTTTGAAATTCGTCAGGGTTTCGTAACGCATGTACAGCATGCGCGGAAAGGAGTTCCCGGCGATAGCCTGCTCGGCGTCGGCATCCGGGGATACCTCCCGGTAAAAGAGGGTGTCCTGGTCGAGCACCCCGGTGTAGTCTTCGAGCGCCGTGTGGTAATCGTTGAAACTCAACCGGAAAAGTATATTTCCCAAATCGACGGCACCGACGATGCGGTCGAGTGAAAAGTTCATCTGCGCCGAAAGCACGCCCGCCTCGCTGAAGGCAAAAGGCACCTCGCCCCGCAGGCGGCGGTAAGCGGCCTCCCGGCCGATATTGAGCTTGTCGGTCAGTATGGACGCCGCATTCGTATACTCGGGCGTACTATCCTGTATGACACTTATCAGTGCCGCATTTAATTTTTCGAGAGGCATAATCCTACCAAATTATAAATATAAAATTCTCAATCCCAACCGCAAAATTAAAAAATAATTGAACAATCGAAGCAAATTCAGTCAAAAGAAATACAACAAAAAGGGAACTCCGCTGCGCGAGGTTCCCTTTTTTCATAAGGCCGGACTGCTGTTATTTGCCCAGTCCCATTTTCTCAATCAGCGCCTTGGTTTCGGGCTTGTGGCCGCGGAAACGGACGTAGAGCTCCATCGGATGCTCCGTGCCGCCTTTCGAGAGGATATTCTCCCGGAACGAGTCGGACACTTCGCGGTTGAAGATGCCCTTTTCCTTGAAGAGCGAGAACGCATCGGCCTCGAGCACCTCGGCCCATTTATAGCCGTAGTATCCGGCGGCGTAACCGCCCGAGAAGATGTGCCCGAAGGCCGGGGCCATCGCCGTACCCGGAACGACGGGCAACACCTGCGTGGGAGCCATCGACTTCACCTCGAACTGCTCCACGTCGCCCTCGAAAGGTTCGGTAATCGTATGCCACGCCATGTCGGTCAGGCCGAACGAGAGCTGGCGTACATTGGCGTAGGCGGCCAGGTAATTCTGTGCGGCGACAATCCGGTCGACGACCTCTGCAGGAATCGGCTCGCCCGTCCGGTAATGCACGGCCCACAGGTCGAGGAACTCCTTCTCGGTAGCCCAGTTCTCCATAATCTGCGAGGGCAGTTCCACGAAATCGCGGTAGACGCTCGTGCCGGTCTGCGACTCGTATTTACCCTCGCCCAGCATGCCGTGCAGCGAGTGTCCGAACTCGTGGAGGAAAGTTTCCACCTCGTCGAAAGTCAGCAGCGACGGGGTCGTTTCGGTGGGTTTGGTGAAATTCATCACCAGCGACACCAGCGGACGCGTCTCTTTGCCGTCGACAATCTTCGTGCCGCGGAACTCGGTCATCCACGCCCCGGAGCGCTTCGACTCGCGGGGAAAGAAGTCCAGGTAGAGCACCGCCATGAAACGGCCGTTTTCGTCGGTCACGTCGTAAGCCGTCACGTCGGGATGGTAAACCTCGATTTCGGCGTTGGGCGTAAAGTTCAGCCCGTAGAGTTTGTTGGCGAGCATGAACACGCCCGTCTTCACGTTTTCGAGCTTGAAGTAGGGCTTCACCAGCTCGTCGTTGAGCGCATATTTCTCGTCCTTGTACTTCTCATTGTAATAGGCCCAGTCCCACGGCATCAGCGTGCCTTTGAACCCGAGCGAGGCGGCATAGTCGCCCACCGTCTTGTAATCCTGGTCGGCATAGGCTTTGGTTGCGTCCAGCAGCTCGTTCAGGAAAGACATGACCGTCGGCGTGTTCTCGGCCATGCGGCGCTCGAGCACATAATCCGCATAGCACTTGTAACCCAGCAGGTTGGCGATTTTCAGGCGCAGGGCCGCAATCTGCTTCACGATTTGCGTGTTGTCGAACTCGCCGCCCAGCGCGCGCGAGTTCGAGGCGCGCCAGAGTTTCTCCTTCAGCGCGCGGTTCGACGAATAGGTCAGGAAAGGTACGTAACTCGGGGCCTGCAGCGTCACCGTCCAGCCCTTCTCGCCGCGGGCCTTGGCGTCGGCGGCCATTCCCTCTTTGACGAAGCCGGGCAGCTCGGCCACGACTTTCGGGTCGGTGATGTTGATCGTAAAGGCGTTCGTCGCCGCCAGCGCATTCTGGCCGAACTGCAGCGTAGCTGCCGACAGTTCGGAGGTATACTTGCGGTAAAGCTCCTTATCGGCGTCCGAAAGGGCCGCGCCGCTGCGGGCGAATCCCCGGTAGGTATCCTCGAGCAGCTTCTTGTCCTCTTTCGAGAGGCCGCGGCCGGGTTTCTCGTAGACGGCCTTCACGCGAGCGAAGAGCTCGGGGTTGAGCGAAATGTCGTTCGACAACTCGGTCAGCTTGGGCTGCACGCGCAGGGCAATCTCCTGCATCTCGTCCGACGTGGCGGCCTCGAGCAGGTTGAAGAAAACGCCCGAAATACGGTCGAGCAGCGCACCCTGGCGCTCGAGCGCCACAATCGTGTTGCCGAACGTCGGCTTCGAGGGGTTGTCGACAATCGCCTCGATTTCGGCGCGCGAGCAGGCGATGGCCGCATCGAACGCAGGCTCGTAATCCGAGAGCTCGATTTCGGAGAACGGCGGCGTCTGGTGGGGCGTATCCCACACCGCCAGCAGGGGATTCGACATATCTAATTCGGGCAGCTGCGCCTTGGGCACCGAATTATCGGCACAGCCTGACGCCATTGCGGAAAAAATCATGATGACAAGTGCTTTTTTCATGTTATTGCAAATATTGGGTTAATTTTCACATTTCACGCCGCAGCGGGACTACAAAGGCACCGCGGACTCCTCGGCGGGTTCCGGCTCGGGTTCGTTCCACAGTCCGCGGCCCTTGAGCATCGCCCGCTTGTCGGGATCTGCGCCGCGGAACGCACGGTAGAGCGACATGCCGTCCTCCGAACCTCCGCGGGCGAGCAGCTTCGTACGGAAATCCGCGGCAATCTTCTTGTTGAACAAATCGCCGCTCTCGCGGAACGCCTCGAACGTATCCTTGTCGAGCACCTCGGCCCACGTATAGAAGTAATAGCCCGCCGAGTAGCCTCCGTCGAAGATGTGGCTGAAATAGGGATAGCGGTAGCGGGGTTCGATTTGCGGAATCAGGCCCCGTTTTTCGTTGAGCGCCCTGCGCTCGAAAGCCATCGGGTCGAACGGCTCGTAGTCGGTCGTCGAGTGGATGTCCATGTCGGAAAGCGACGCGGCGATCAGCTCCGTGGTGGCGAATCCCTGGTTGAAGAGTTCGCTCTTGCGGAGCTTCTCGACCAGGTATTTCGGAATCACTTCGCCCGTACGGTAATGCACGGCGTAGTGCTTCAGCATCTCGGGTTCGAACGCCCAGTTCTCCATGACCTGCGAGGGCAGCTCGACGAAATCGCCCTCGACCTCCGAGAGGCCGCGGTACTTCACGTCGTGGAACAGGAAGTGGAGCGCATGGCCGAATTCGTGGAAAAGCGTTTCCGTTTCGTCGAGCGTCAGCAGCGCAGGGGTGTTGCGCACCGGACGCGTGAAGTTGCAGACGATGCTCACCACGGGCGCAACGCGCTTGCCGTCCTTGTAGGTCTGCTCGACGTAATTGCCGCACCACGCGCCCTGGCTCTTGCCGCTGCGCGGGAAATAGTCGAAATAGAGGACGCCCAGATGCGACTCGTCGGCGTCGAGCACCTCGTAGGCGACCGCTTCGGGGTTGTAGAGCGGCGCCACGACCGGCTGGAAGGTAATGCCGTAGAGGCGGTTGGCCAGGTAAAAGATGCCTCCCTGCACGTTCTCGAGCGAGAAATAGGGCCGCAGCATCTCCTCGTCGAGGGCATAGTTCTGCTTGCGCACCTTCTCGGCGTAATACCACCAGTCCCACGATTCGAACGTCGCACCCGGCTCGTCCTGCTGCAACAGTTTGTCCATATCGGCCAGCTCGCCTTTGGCGCGCTCGAGGGCCGGCGTCCAGATTTCGTCCAGCAGGCTGTAAACCGCGTCGGTCGTCCCGGCCATCTCGTCGGCCACGACATAGGCGGCATACGACGGATAGCCCAGCAGTTTGGCTTTTTCGGTACGCAGGCGGATGAAGTCGTTGATGAGTTGTTTGTTGTCATACGCATCGCCGTTGTTGCAGCGGTTCAGGTATGCCTTGTAAATCTTCTCGCGCAAATCGCGTTTCGACGAATAGGTCAGGAAGGGAATCAGGCTGGGTTTGTGGAGCGTGAAGACCCACTTGCCGCTCTTGCCCATCTCCCGCGCCTTTTCCTGCGCCGCGTCCCGGATGCCTGCCGGCAGGCCGTCGAGTTCGTCCGCCGCCAGCTCGAGCGCGAAGTTGTTGTTCTCGGCGAGGATGTTGTTGCCGAACTTCACGGCCGTGAGCGACAACTGGCCGTTAATCTCCTTCAGGCGCGCCTTCTCCTTTTCGCCGAGCAGGGCCCCGGCACGCACGAACGCGTCGTAGGTTTTCTGCAGCAGGCGGGCCTGCTCCGCGTCGAGTCCCAGCGAAGCGCGCCGGTCATAGACCGATTTTATGCGGGCGAAGAGCCTGTCGTCGAGGCGGATTTTGTCCCGGTGCGCCGCCAGCAGGGGTTTCGCCTGCTCCTGCAGGGCCTGCAGCTCGTCGTTGGTGTCGGCGGCGCAGAGCATGTCGAAAACCAGTTCGACCTGCGCGAGCATCTGCCCGGCGTTGTCGTAGGCGAGAATCGTGTTTTCGAACGTAGCCTCGTCCTTGTTCGAGGCAATGGCATCGATTTCGGCCTCGTGTAGCGACATGCCGCGCTCGAGGGCGGGCATGAAGTGTTCGGGACGGATTTTGTCGAACGGCGGCACGCCGTGGGGCGTGTCCCACTGGCTGAAGAACGGATTCTCCCCGGAAGTTTTCGGGGAGTTGCATGACGCAAGTGTCATAAGCAGCAAAAGTGTTGTGAATAATCCTGCAATACGTTTCATCTATCGTGTTATTTTATGTAACTTTGCGGCCGGCGAACACGGAGGAGTGCAAGGCATCCGTATATCGCTGCAAAGTTAGTAAATTATAACAGGTATGCAACTTTTTTACGCCCCCGACATCACGCCGCCCCTCTACACGCTGGGCGAAGAGGAGTCGAAGCACTGTGTGCGCGTATTGCGCCTGGGACGAGGCGATACCCTCCATATAACTGACGGAAGGGGCAATTTATTTTGTTGCGAGGTCACGGACGACAATCCGAAGCGCTGCACGGTGCGCGTCCTGACGACGCAGGCCGAATGGGAGGCGCTGCCCTACCGGCTGGTGATGGGCGTGGCCCCCACGAAGAACTCCGACCGCTTCGAATGGTTCCTCGAAAAGGCCACCGAAGTGGGCGTCGGCGCAATCATACCGCTCGAAACCGAGCACAGCGAGCGCCGGGTATTCAAGCCCGAGCGGGGCGACCGGATTATCACGGCGGCCATGAAACAGTCGCTCAAAGCCTACCGCCCGCAACTGCATCCGCTCACGCCGTTCAGCGAAGTGGCGGCCATGCCCTTCGAAGGGCGTAAATTCATCGCCCACTGCGCCCCGGCGCAGTCGCCCGCAGGCAAGGCCTACCTGCCCGCGACGCTCCGCAGGGGCCAAGCGGCGCTGGTGCTCATCGGCCCCGAGGGCGATTTCTCGGCCGACGAAATCGCCCTCGCCCTCGCAAACGGATTCGAGGAAATAACCCTCGGCACGCAGCGCCTGCGCACCGAAACCGCCGCCGTCGCGGCAGTAGTCATGGCATCCGTGGCAAACGGATTGGAAATTAAGTAAACGCAAGCTATATGTTTCTCTATTCACTTCTCGCGCTCGCGCTGGTGGCCGCTGCGGTATTCGCCACCCCGCTCCGGGGCAAGGTGTGGACGACGCTGGCAATCGTCGCGGCCGGGGCCCTGTGGGGCACCGTCAAAGCGCTCGGAACGCTGGCAGGAACGCACACCGGGCCGCTGTGGACGACCGACACGCTGCTCTTCGGCAGCGACTCGGGTTCGATGGACGGCCTCTCGGCGCTGTTCGTACTGCTCATCGCCGTCGGCGGCGTCGCGGCGACGCTCTATTCGCGGGGCTACCTCGAGCATTACCTCCGCCGCAAATCCCCGGCCCACATTTCGCTGCACTACACCGCCCTGGCCGTCATGTTCTACGCCATGCTGGGCGTGGTCACTTCGGACGGAGGATTCTCGTTCCTCTTCTTCTGGGAGCTGATGACCGTCGCGTCGTTCATCCTGATTCTCTTCGACGCCGAACGCCGCGAAGTCCGGCGCGCCGCCCTCTCCTACCTCATCATGATGCACGTGGGATTCGCCCTGCTGCTCGTAGGATTCGTGCAGCTCTACGCCGTCTGCGGTTCGGCCGACTTCGCCCTGCTGGGAGAATATTTCCGCACGCAGCCCGCGATGCCGCTGTTCCTCGTCTTCCTGCTGGGATTCGGCATGAAAACGGGTATGTTCCCGATGCACGTCTGGCTGCCCGAGGCACACCCGGCCGCGCCGTCGCACGTTTCGGCGCTGATGTCGGGCGTGATGATCAAAACAGGCATCTACGGCATCCTGCGCGTCGTGTCCCATATCGCCGACATGCAGATGCTCCACACCGCCGGGCTCATCCTGCTCGCCGCAGGCATCGTCACGGGCGTGTGGGGCGTGATTCTGGCCGCGGCGCAGAACGACGTGAAGCGCCTGCTGGCCTACTCGTCGATCGAGAATATCGGCATCGTGCTGATCGGCATCGGCATCGCGGCGCTGGGCAAAAGTTCGGGCAACCAGATGGTGGCCATCTGCGGAGTGACGGGCGCCCTGCTCCACACCTTCAACCACTCGCTGTTCAAGTCGCTGCTCTTTTTCGGGGCGGGCAATATCCTCTCGAAAACCCACACCACGTCGCTCGATGCATTGGGCGGGCTGGCCAGGCACATGCCCATGACGGCCCTGCTCTTCCTGGCCGGCACGACGGCCATCTGCGCCCTGCCGCCGCTCAACGGCTTCGTTTCGGAGTTCCTGATTTACCTCGGCATGCTCGACGGCATCGCCTCGGGCAGCGACACGCTCGCCTCCGCGGCCGGACTCGCGGCGCTGGCGTTCATCGGCGGCGTGGTCGTACTGGCTTTCACCAAGCTCTACGGCACGGTGTTCCTCGGCGCGCCCCGCACGCACGAAGTGGCCGAGGCGAGCGAAGTCGACAATTTCCGCATCGCCGCCATGGCGCTGCCGCTGGCCGGAATACTCTTCATCGGGCTGTTTCCGCAGGCGG
>NZ_CABMQJ010000062.1 GCF_902388705.1 uncultured Alistipes sp. | reverse complement strand
GCCGTCGATGTCCTTGTAGCCGCGGTCGATCTGGTCGATATTCTGGATTGTCGAAACCCCCTCGGCCGACATGGCGGCAATCAGCAACGCCACGCCCGCGCGGATGTCGGGCGAGGTCATGCGCGTCGCCCGCAGGCGGATGCGGTGGTCGTGGCCGATGACCGTGGCGCGGTGCGGGTCGCAGAGGATGATTTGCGCCCCCATGTCGATCAGCTTGTCGACGAAGAACAGGCGGCTTTCGAACATCTTCTGGTGAATCAGCACGGCCCCCTTGGCCTGCGTCGCCACGACCAGGAAAATCGACAGCAGGTCGGGTGTGAGTCCCGGCCACGGCGCGTCGGCGATGTTCATAATCGAGCCGTCGAGGAACGTATCGATGCTGTAATGCTCCTGCCGGGGAATGTGGATGTCGTCGCCGCGCTGCTCGAAACGGATGCCCATGCGGGCGAACTGCGCGGGGATGATGCCCAGGTTTTCGTACGACACGTTGCGGATGGTCAGCTCCGACTGGTTCATGGCGGCCATGCCGATGAAGCTGCCCACCTCGATCATGTCGGGCAGCAGCGTGTGTTCCGTGCCGCCCAGCGATTCGACGCCCTCGATGGTCAGCAGGTTCGAGGCGATGCCCGAAATGCGGGCGCCCATGCGGTTGAGCATCTTGCACAACTGTTGCAGGTAGGGTTCGCACGCGGCGTTGTAAATGGTCGTGAAGCCCTTGGCCAGTACGGCGGCCATCACGATGTTGGCCGTGCCCGTTACCGAAGCCTCGTCCAGCAGCATGTAGGTGCCTTTCAACTCGCGGCCCTCGACCATGAAGAACTCGTCGGCGATGTCGAAATTGAATTTCGCGCCCAGCTTCTGGAACCCGATGAAATGGGTGTCCAGCCGGCGGCGGCCGATTTTGTCGCCGCCCGGTTTGGGGATGTAACCCACGCCGAAGCGCGCCAGCATCGGGCCGATGAGCATCACCGAACCCCGCAGGCGCGTGCAGCGGCGGCGGTAATCCTCGGTTCGGAGGTAGTCGAAGTCGATTTCCCGGGCGCAGAACGAATAGGTGTCTTCCGCGAGCTGTTCGACCTCGACGCCCATGCACCGCAGCAGTTCGATGAGCTGCATGACGTCGAGTATGCGGGGGATGTTGTGCACCGTGACCCGTTCGGGGGTCAGCAGCGTCGCGCAGAGTATCTGCAACGCCTCGTTTTTGGCGCCCTGGGGCGTAATGCTACCGTGAAGCCGGTGGCCTCCTTCGACTTTGAAAATCGCCATAATTCGTGAAAATTTCCGGCGGAAACCGTTTCCCGCCGCAGACAGTCCGTCGCCGCGCAGGGCATCCCGATCGGGGCGGGAACCGTGCGGGCTTTCGCTCTCTTGTCAGACAAAGATAAAAAGATTTCGTGCTTTTTACCCGGCTTTTCGAAATATTTTCGTGAAAAATTTTTGCGGATAACTTTTTTGTTGTACTTTTGCAATCCGTAAAAATGTCTGAAACAATAAAAAGTATATAGCTATGGCAATGAAGAGAACTTACCAGCCCTCGCGCCGGAAAAGAATCAACAAGCACGGTTTCCGTACCCGTATGGCTACGGCAAACGGCCGCAAGGTGCTGGCTGCACGTCGTGCGAAAGGTCGCAAGAAGCTGACCGTATCGGACGAGTCGACGTTCAAGTACGCTTAATTCCCCCGGGGAAACGATTAAAAAGGTCGACTTCGTGTCGGCCTTTTTTTTTGCCCGCTGCGGCCGGTTTCCGCTGCGGGATGCCGTGGGCGCTGCACGGGAAGGGCGGAGTCCTGAAATTTAAAAACTGTTCGATATGCTGACAATCCGACGAGCGACGGAGGCCGACTGCGGCCTGATACGGAGCCTTGCCGACGAGGTGTTTCCAGCGACTTACCGCGGGATTATCACGCCGTCGCAGACGGCCTATATGATGGAGTGGATGTACGGGCCCGAGGTGCTGGCGCGGGAGATGCGCGGGGAGTTCGCGTGGTTCGTCGCCTCGGCCGACGGCGAGCCCTGCGGCTACCTGTCGGTGCAGCACGAGTCGGAAGACCTTTTCCACCTGCAGAAAATCTATGTCCTGCCCCGCTTCCAGGGCCTCGGCGCCGGGGAGTTCCTCTTCCGCCACGCCGTGGAGTATATCCGTTCGGTGCATCCCGCGCCCTGCCGTATGGAGCTGAACGTCAACCGCAACAACCGGGCGCTGCATTTCTACGAGAAGATGGGGATGCGGAAGCTCCGCGAGGGCGATTTCCCGATCGGCGACGGTTTCTACATGAACGACTATATCATGGGGCTGGAGATCGGGTAGGGACGGCCCGCGTCTCGATTTTTCGCAAAAACAAATACGTCGCAGCCCCGTGCCCCGAACCCGGGCAATCCGCCCCAAAGGCGCCGGTCGTTGCCGCTGCGGGTGCTGGCCGTTACCGTTGCGGGCCGCAGAGCAGCCACACGGGGTCGATTTGCGGGTAGTGCGCGTGAATGCGTCCGACGATTTCGGGTGTCATGGGCGCGCCGGCGTGGAGCATGCCGTAGAGCGTTTCTGCGCAGACGCCGATGCGTCGTGCGAAAAGGGCTGTGTGGAGCCCCGAGGCGCGGATTACGAAGCGCAGCCGTTCGTCGGCATACCGGAAATCGTTGCTGCGGGGACGGCGGGAAGCGGGTGTCATGGCGGACAAAGGTTTAAAAAGTCGGTATCGCCGCGCCCGGAATGCCGTGCAAAACGAACGCGGACTACTGTTACTTATCCGGCGAAAGGCTCTGGAAAACCCTGAAACAAATAAGCACATATAGCCCGCGCCGTAATGACGTAGGAGCATACACATCCTGTACCATACGGCGCGGGCGCCGCAAAGCAGGATATGCGCCTGACCGTTTCGAATAAATTTTCCAGATTTTTCGCCGGTCAAGACAATCCGCAGTACGGATTGCAATGCAAAGATAGGGATTTATTCGGATTTCCGGTTCGCCATTTTGCAAAAAGGCGATACCGTACCTTCTGATGGCAAAAGCGACCATCTGCTTTTCGGTGGCGAAAAGTACCGAAACCCATTCGCATGCCGTTTTCGCGGGAGCGGACGCGGCGCCTCGCTGAACGGTCACGAAAGACTGCGCTTTCCGCCCGCCCGTTCCGGGCGCTCGGTGCCGCAGCCGCCCTTATTCCGCTGCAAACGGCATGCGGAGATTGGCAGCCCGGCATGTTCGTCGGCGCGGGTTCTTTGGTGCTTTCTTCGAAGAAAATACGTAGAATCAAACGTTATTTCGGGGAGGCGGTTTTGAACAAATCGATTTCGCCGCGCTCGACTTTGCCGTACATGTCCGCGAGCTCGGCGACGACGGGCGAGATGTATTCGAGCGTGTCGGTGACGGCCGTCTTGTCGCCCTCGCCCTTGATGCGGTAGAGCATCGCGGCGTACAAAGCCCTGAAACAGAGTTCCGTGTCATTCATGCCGGGGTTGCCCACGACGGCACGCAGGCGCGGCAGCTCGGGCTCGAGGCGCGCGTAGGTCCGGCGGTAATGTTCGCCTACGGGGAGTTTCATCAGCTGGAGGTGCAGGTCGTGCAGGTCGGCTATCAGGTGCAGCGTGTGTTCCAGGTGCCCCTTCTCCTCTTTGCCCTCCTGTTGCAGCAGGTTGACCAAATCCATGTACCACAGCAGGTAGACGTGCTTCTGCTCTTCGGCGATGTCCTTGCGGGGGCCAATGAGCGTCGAGAAAATCGCCTCGGGGCTGAATTGCAGCGCCCGCAGCAAATCCTCGAGCTGCCAGAGGTAAAGTATGTATTCGGCGATATTTTCGCGTCGTTTGGCTTTGGCTATATCCATTTCGTATGCGTTTTTTGTTTCCGGCAAAACCGGGTGTCCGCTTTTTGCAAAAGAGAAAGAACGTTGCGGCATCGGGCCGGTATTCCCGGAGCCCCCTGCCGCTTATTTAATCCACTTCTGCGGCCCCGTGCGGTGCTTGAGGAAGTATTGCTGCGATTTGAGGAGGTTGCGCGACTGGAGCACCATGTTCTTGGTTTCGGTCAGGATGGTCAGGTACAGCATGCTGGCCTTGGTGTTCGACCGGGCCTCGTTGATGCGCGAGAGCTCCGACTTGATGGCGTCGGCAATCGACTCGAACAACTGGTCGCGCAGCGTCAGCACCATTTCGATTTCCGTGAAGTCGCCGTCGCGCAGCATCTGGTTGATGTGGCGGTAAATCGACTCCACGTCGTCGTTGATCGACATCAGGTCCTTGGCCTGCTCCTTGGACAGCCCCTCGTGGTTGTTGTCGATGTGCTCGAAGGCCGGGCGCGTGATGTGCATCAGCGCCTTGGTCATCTCGTTGAGGTAGTCCACCACCTGCACGTAATAGTGGGCCGTGTTGACGTCGCTGCTCTGCAGTTTCTTGAGCGTGGGCAGCAGCGTGTATTTGCGTTCGCGCGACTGGTAGAAGAGGTCGTTCGACTCCTTGACCATGTCGCGCAGCACCTTGCGGTTCTCCTTGAATACGGCAATCAGCGTGCGGTCGTAAATCTTGGTGGCGCACTCCATCGTGCGGCACACCTCTTCACGCAGGTTGCCGATGATGTCCTCGGAGGTCTGGGCCTGGGCCTGGGCCTCGGCAGCCGCGGGTTTGCCTTTTTTCATGAAGTTGCTGTGGATGAGCATGTAGCCGCACAGCACGGTGACGACGATGAATGCACCCGTGCCCCCGTAAATGAGCGCGAGTCCCACGACGAAGGCGATCAGGAAGCCGCCCAGCGCCGTGATGAACCACCCGGCGACGACGGTCATCACGCCCGAAATGCGGTATACGGCGCTCTCGCGGCCCCAGGCCCGGTCGGCGAGCGACGAACCCATGGCCACCATGAAGCAGACGTAGGTGGTCGAAAGGGGCAGTTTGAGCGATGTGGCGATGGCTATCAGCAGTGCCGAGGTCGTGAGGTTGACCGTGGCGCGTATCATGTCGTAGGGGGCGCCGCTGTGCTCGACATCCTCGTATTCGAAGCGGCGCGAGATGGCGGCGCGCACGCGCGGCGGAATGACGCGCTCGATGCCGGCGTTGATGTTGAGCGCCGCGCGGACAATCGTGCGCGACATGACCGACGAGCCGTACTGCTCGGTGCCCTCGTCGCCCTGCGCCGAGAGCGAAAGCTCGGTTTCGGTGACGTGCATGGCCTTTTTCGACGTCCAGAGCGTGAGTATCATGATGGCGCCTGCGGCCACCAGCACCAGGAAATTGGCCGGGACATTCTCGTTGAGTGCGCCCATGAGCATCTGCGGGTCGCCCGCGGCGCGGGCAATCGAGAAGGCGTCGAAGCTGGCCACGGGCACGCCGATGAAGTTGACCAGGTCGTTGCCGGCGAAGGCCAGCGCCAGGGCGAATGTGCCCGAGAGGATGGTGATGCGCAGGATGTTGATTTTGAACCGCTGGATGAAGAAGAGCAGCAGCGAGCACACCGCCCAGCATATCACCAGCGACGGCAGCAGGTTGCGGTCGACCAGCTCGACGAAGGCGTGGCCCGCGAGCAGCGACTTGAGTCCCTTGAAGATGGCGAAATAGACGATGGCCGTGAGCGAGGCGCCGCACCACAGCGAGCCGTAGCGGCGGAAAAGCACCGTGTAGCGGAACGAAAAAATCATGCGCGAGATGTACATGACCACCGTGCCGCAGGTGAAGGCGATGACCACCGAGAGCAGAATCGCCGAAACAATCCCCATGGCGCGCGAGGTGTTGATGAAGTGCCCGAGCGAGCCGACGCCCATTTCGGGGTCGTTCGAAATCTTGTAAATCGACACGGCGATGGCGGCGCCCAGCAGGCAGAAAACCAGCGACACCGTGGTCGAGGTGGGCAGTCCCCACGAGTTGTAGAGGTCCAGCAGGATGATGTTGGCGAACATCACGCCCAGGTAGAGCATCATGACTTCGTGGAAGGTGAAAAGTCCGGGGTTGAACATGCCGCTGCGGGCCACTTCCATCATGCCGCTCGAGGTGACCACGCCCACGAGGATACCCACCGAAGCGACGGCCAGGATGACGCGCATCGAGGCGGCTTTGGAGCCGATGGCGGAGTTGAGGAAGTTGACTGCGTCGTTCGTGACGCCGACGAAAAGACCTGAAATGGCGAGGATTCCCAGAATAACGACAATTACGGTGTAGATTTCGCTCATGTTGGGTTTTAGTGCAAATTGTGAACAAATTTACGCCATTTTTTCCGAGGAAACGGTTTCGACTTCCATTGTTAACATTAACTTAACATGACCGCCGGCCCGCGGGCGGCGGGGTGCGCGCGGCTGTTGCGGTTGTTACATTGTTACAGGGGCGTGTCACGCATGAAACAATGTAACAACTGTAACAATTGCCGGAACCCGCGCAAGGATATGTACCTTTTTCCGCAAAAAGCAGATGGCCTGCAGCAATTCACCGAAAAAAGGCAGGACGCGGTGTCCTGCCTTTTCCTTTTCCGGGCGGGGAGCTACTCCTCGTCGGTATCCGTGTAGGCTTTGAGCAGTTTGTCCTGCACGTCGGCGGGAACCTGCTCGTAGCTGGCGAATTTCATCGTGTAGGTCGCCGAGCCCGACGTGAGCGACGAGAGCGTCGTCGAGTAGCGGTACAGCTCGGCCAGGGGCACCGTGGCGTTCAGGCGGTCGAAGCCCTTGTCGGACTCCATGCCCGCAATCATGGCGCGGCGGTTCTGCAGGTCGGACATCACGGCGCCCATGTAGTCCGAGGGCACGAGCACCTCGACGTTGTAAATCGGCTCCATGATTTTGGGCCCGGCGTTGCGGAACGCCTCCTTGAATGCGTTGCGAGCCGCCAGCTTGAACGAAATCTCGTTCGAATCCACCGGGTGCATCTTGCCGTCGTAGACCACCACGCGGATGTCGCGGGCGTAGGAACCCGTCAGCGGGCCTTCGTCCATCTTCTCCATGATGCCTTTCAGGATGGCGGGCATGAAGCGTGCGTCGATGGCTCCGCCCACGATGGCCGAGTAGAATTGCAGTTTGCCGCCCCACGGCAGGTCGTACTCCTCCTTGGTCTTGGGGTTGACGACCATCTCGCCCTTGCCGGGAACCTTGTAGTTCTTGGGTTCGGGCATGCCCTCGTAGTAGGGTTCGATAATCATGTGCACCTCGCCGAACTGGCCGGCGCCGCCCGACTGTTTCTTGTGGCGGTAGTCGGCCTGTGCGACCTTGGTGATGGTTTCGCGGTAGGGAATCTTCGGCGCGATGTAGTCGTAGGAGAGTTTGTTCTCCTTTTCGATGCGCGTGCGGAGGATGTTCAGGTGGTGTTCGCCCTGTCCCTGTATGATGGTCTGTTTGAGCTCCTTGGAGTATTCTACCAGAATCGTGGGGTCTTCGAACTTGGCGTCGTTCAAGACCTTGCCCAGCTTCTCCTCGTCGCCCTGCTCCTTGGCCTTGACGGCGGCGCGGTAGCGCGGTTCGGGGAAGACAATCGGCTCGACGGTCACGGGGGCCGCGGCGGCTGCGAGCGTGTCGTTGGTGCGCGTGCCCTTGAGCTTGACCGTGCAGCCGATGTCGCCGGCCATCAGTTCGGTCACCTTGACGCGGTTCTTGCCCGCCACGGCGAACAGCTGCGAAATCTTCTCCTTGTTGCCCGTGCGGGTGTTGATGAGCTCGGTGCCCTCGGCGATTTTGCCGCGGATGACGCGGAAGTAGGTGATTTCGCCGATATGCTGCTCGACCTGGCTCTTGAACACGAACGCCACGGCGGGCGCCGTATCGTCGGCGGCGATTGCCTCGCCCTCGGTCGAGCGGAAATCAGGCGCCTTGAGCGGGCCGGGGGCCACGTTGATGATGAACTCCATCAGGCGCTTGGTGCCGATGTCGCGCTTGCCGCTGGTGCAGAAAATGGGCATCACCTCGCGGTTCGAGAGGCCGATTTTCAGCCCCTGGCGGATGTCGTCCTGCGTGAGCGTGCCCTTGTCGAAATAGAGCTCCATGAGCGCTTCGTCGTGCTCAGCGGCCATCTCGACCAGCTCCTTGTTCAGCTCCTGGGCCCTGTCCAGCTCCTCGGCCGGGATGTCCAGCTCCTCGCGGTGGCCGTCGTTGTCCTTGAAGCGGTACATTTTCATCAGCAGCACGTCGATGAAGGCGTTGAATTCCGGGCCCTGGTTGACGGGGTACTGCACGATGACGGGCTTCACGCGCGACGAGGCCCGGATGGACTCGACGGCCGCCTCGAAGTTGGCCTTGTCGGCGTCGAGCTGGCTGATCACGCCGATGACGGGTTTGTTCAGCAGGCGCGCGTAGCGGGCCTGGATTTCGCTGCCGACCTCCCAGCCGTTCTGGGCGTTGAACAGGAATACGCCCACGTCGCCCACCTTGAAGGCCGAGAAGAGGCTTCCGCAGAAGTCGTCCGAGCCCGGGCAGTCGATGATGTTCAACTTGCGGTCCATGAATTCGGTGAAGAGGATGGTCGAATAAATCGAGCGTTTGTATTCGTGCTCGATATCCGTGTTGTCCGAGAGCGTGTTGTTCGCCTCGATACTACCCCTGCGGTCGATGACCTTACCCTCGAAGGCCATCGCTTCGGCAAGGGTAGTTTTTCCCGTGCCGGGCGCGCCGATGAGTACGATGTTCTTGAGCTCTTTTGCTGAATAGTTTTTCATATTCCCGTATGGTTTTAAGGTTTTGCGGTGGTTCCGGGCGTCGTCGGGAATGCTCTGCGGGGCGGGTTTCCTGCTGCGGAAAGGCGCGCGGCCGGGCATTTTCCGATTAGCCGACTATAAATATACAAAAAAATCGGGATAACCAAACGGGGAGGTGAAAAAATCGCCCTTTACGAGGCGATTTTGCGGTCGAAAAACGGAATGTCGATCCAGGTCAGTTTTTTCCACACCCATTCGACGGGGCCGTGCGTGTGGCGCCGCAGCCAGAGGCGGCAGAACAGGTACTGCACCAGGATGATGCCCACGCCGGCCAGCGTGCCGTAGATGACGTCCACGTGGCGGTAGAGGCCCAGCCCCCAGTTGTAGAACAGGGCGGTTCCCAGCAGCGATTGCAGCAGGTAGTTGGTCAGGCTCATGCGGCCGAAGAGGGTCATGCCGTGCAGCGCCCGCCGGAACCCCGGCCACCGGTACCACAGCAGCACCACGGCGGCGACGATTGCTGTCGCCGTTGCCAGGTTGCGCATGGCCTGGAACGGCACGAGCCAGGTGCCGAGCGCGCCCAGCAGCAGCAGCGCGCCCCATATGCGCAGGTTGCGGCCCTCGTCGTAGAACAGGCGGTAGCGGCCCGCCAGCATGCCCAGTATGAACATCAGCGGCGTCTGCGTGCCCCGGCCGTTGGCCACGGCCCAGCTGAAGGAGTTGAGCGGGCCGTAGAGCAGGCTCACGCGGGCGCTCTGGGCGAACGAGCCCGTGGCCAGGGTCGGGTAGAGCGTGTCCATGCCTTCGATATGGCGGATTGCGAGCGTATGCCCGCTGAAATACTGCCACAACTCGAGCGGCTGGATGAAGAGCACGGCCGCGATGAGCCACACCCAGCGGTTGGAGAGCTTGCCGATGGGGATGAGCAGCAGCCCGAAGAGGGCGTAGTAGGTCAGCACGTCGCCGTTGTAGAGCGTGGCGTTGATTAGCCCGATGGCGAACAGCAGCGCCATGCGCCAGGCGAAGCGCAGCGAGAAGTCGCGGCCCCGCTGGGCCTGGTTGTCGCTCTGGATGAAGAAACTCAATCCGAACAGCAGGGCGAAGATGGCGTACATCTTGCCCGAGAGCAGGAATCCCAGTGCGTCGGCCGCGGGCTGCTCCCAACTGCCGAACCCGGCGCGCGGCAAATCGAGGGCGCTCCAGTAGAGGTTGAAGTGTTCGCGGGCGTGGAAAAGGATGATGCCCGCCACGGCGATGCCGCGCAGGGCGTCGGCGACGTGGATGCGGGTGTTGGGGAGGTTGGTCGTGCGGTACATGTCGTGGGACGGGGTTGGGTTGGTTTTTATGCGGGGTTGCGGGGCATGCCTGTTTTGTTCTGTGCGGGTCCCTGCGTGAGCGTACCGGAGTCTGCTTCCAGGGGCCGGGTGTCCGGGGGCCGGCCGGGCTGTGTTCCGGGAGGCTGCCCGGTTGCAGCGTGCCTGCCGCAAGGGTATTCGCTGTGCTCCGGAGTTTCCGTGCCGGACTGCTTATCCGTGCTTTCCGGGGGCCGGCTTCTTTGCGTTTGCTTCCGCCCTCCCCGTTTCAGCCGGGATTGGGCCCGGTTACGGGACGACGCCCGTCAGCGTTTCGACGGCCCGGCGGCCTTCGTCGCCCAGCCCGAGCGAGTAGTCGTTGACGAAGAGCGCGATATGCGCGTCGATGACCTTGTCGTCCAGCTCCTGCGCATGTTCGCGGATGTAGGCGCGCGACGCCCCGGGGTGTGCGAAAGCATATTCGATGCTCTTCCGAATCAGGCCCGTGATTTGGCGGCGCACCCGTTCCGGCAGGCTTTTCTTGGCCGCGATGCCGCCCAGCGGCAGGGGAAGCCCGGTACGTCGTTCCCACAGCTGCCCCAGGTCGGCGATTAGCTCCAGCTTCCGTTCCCGGTAGACGAAACGCCCCTCGTGGATGAGCACCCCGGCGTCGTAGTCGCCCCGTTCGACGGAGGCTGCGATTTCGGAGAAGAGCACCGGAACGCGCTCCTCAATCTCCGGGAACAGCTTGCCCAGCAACGCATTGGCCGTGGTGTGCGCTCCCGGCACTGCCGCGCGGCGAACCGGCCCGGCCTCGCCTGCACGGCGTA
>NZ_CABMQJ010000061.1 GCF_902388705.1 uncultured Alistipes sp. | reverse complement strand
CGGCGGCGGCGGTGCCGGTTCGCGCTGGTAGGCGCCGGATGGTGGCTTGTCGCCGGTTGCAATTCCTGTCGCGTGCGGCAATTCCCTACGGGCGCGGATTCCGGGACGGGCGGCGGCTTCGGCGGCGGTTCGTTCTGCGGAGGTGGCGGTACGCGACGGCGGATGACGCAAAGATTGGATAGTGAATGAAATCAAGCATAAAATTATCGATTATGAAAAAATGGATTTGGATTGGAGTCGTCGCCATTGTGGTGATCTTCTTCTACGCAACGTACAACGGCTTCGTCAACAAGGAAGAGGGGCTGAAAACCGCATGGTCGAACGTCGAGACGCAGTATCAGCGCCGTGCCGACCTGATTCCCAACCTGGTGAACACGGTCAAGGGATATGCTGCGCACGAAACGCAGACGTTCACCGAAGTGACCGAGGCGCGGGCAAGGGCCACCTCGATCAACCTTTCGGCCGACGACCTCACACCCGAAAAACTGGCCGAGTTCCAGCAGGCGCAGGCACAGGTGCGCTCGGCCCTGGGGCGGCTGATTGCCGTGTCGGAGAGCTATCCCGATTTGAAGGCCAACCAGAATTTCCTCGAACTGCAGGCGCAGCTCGAAGGTACGGAGAACCGCATCTCGGTGGCCCGCAAGGAGTTCAACGAGGTTGCCAAAACGTATAACGTCGCCGTGCGCCGTTTCCCGGGCAACCTCGTGGCGAAGATGTTCGGCTTCGAGCAGAAGCCCTACTTCGAAGCGGCCGAGGGCGCGCAGGCTGCGCCGCAGGTGCAGTTCTGACGATGGCGAATCCCCGTACGCGCGGCTATGTGCTGGGCGCTGTGGCCGCCGCCAGTTACGGACTGAATCCGCTCTTCGCGCTGCCCCTCTACGGGGCGGGCATGGGCGTGGATTCGGTGCTTTTCTACCGCTACCTGCTCGCCGTGGCGATGCTCGGTGCGCTGATGCTCGTGCGGCGGCAGTCGTTCGCCCTGCGCCGCCGCGACGTCGTGCCGCTGGCGGCCATGGGGTTGCTGTTTTCGTTCTCGTCGCTGTTTCTGTTCGAGAGCTACAACCACATGGATGCAGGCATCGCTTCGACCATCCTGTTCCTCTATCCGGTGCTCGTGGCCGTCATCATGGCCGTCGGGTTCCGTGAAAAGGTCACGCGGGCCACGGTGCTTTCGATTCTGCTGGCCTTTACCGGAATTGCGCTGCTTTACAAGGGCGGTGACGGACAGGCGCTCTCCTTTGCCGGCGTCGCGCTGGTATTCCTTTCGTCGCTGTGCTATGCTATCTATATCGTGGGTGTCAACCGCTCGTCGCTGCGTGATATGTCCACCGAGAAACTCACGTTCTACGCCCTGTTGTTCGGGCTCTCGGTCTATGTCGTGCGGCTGCGCTTCTGCACCGGCCTGCAACCGGTTCCGACGCCCGGGCTGTGGATTAACGCCGTGTCGCTGGCCCTGTTCCCGACGATTGTTTCGCTGGTGACGATGGCTGCCGCCATCCGTCGTATCGGCTCCACGCCGACGGCGATTCTCGGGGCGCTGGAGCCGCTTACGGCGCTGTTTTTCGGCGTCGTGGTCTTCGGCGAGCAGCTCACGCCGCGCATTGTGGCGGGCGTGGTGCTGATACTTGCCGCCGTCACGCTCATCATCGCAGGCAAATCGCTCCACCTACCGCACCTATTCCTGCGTATGCGCAGGGCGAAATAGGGCGTGCGGCCTTTACGCACGCCAAGTGGGATGAAGCCGCGGCTTCATCCCACTTGTCGTATGTGATAGCGCTCCGGCCTGCCGGGAGCGTGGCACCCCGGCGTTATTCCGGCGGCTTTTACAGGCGGCTTTTCTCGTCGGCCGAGCCCGCTTCGACGGCTTTGCGCTTGAACGCCTTGCCCGATTTGAAATTGTAGGTCACGCCGATGGTGAAACTGCGGTCGTTCCACTGTTGTTTCACGTCGACCATGCGGACGAATCCGTCGCCGCGTGCGCCGATGTGCTGCGGCCGTTCGATCAGGTTGCGTACCGAGAACGATGCGGTGAACTTGTCGCCGAAGCGTTTTTTAATCCCGGCGTTCAGGAAATGCAGCGGTTCGACCCAGCAGTTGCCGAAGTCCATGCGCCCCTGGAAGCGGTACGACACGTCGATGTAGAATTTTGCGGGCAGCGTGAAGGTGGTCGAGCTGTTTACGAAATAGAAGTTGTAATGCTTCTCGGGGCTGTGCTGGTCGACGCGCTGTCCCTGACGGATGTAGGTCAGGTTGAGGTTCAGCGTCCACCATTTTGCGAACTGGAACGGTGCGTTGGCCGTGAGGTAGTAGTTCTTCGTCGTGTCGTAGTTGATCCATGCCAGGCACAGGCGTTCCGGGTCGTCCGCGTCGGGACGCATCGTCTGCTGTATCTCGTCGGTCTGGATCGTCATGCCGCCCGTAAGGGTGTATTTGTGTTTCAGCACCAGCGTCAGGCTGACGTCCTGTTTGTATGCGGGGTCGAGTTCCGGGTTACCCGTCTGGTAGGTGTAGTCCGATATCTGGAACCGCTGCGGGTTGAGGCTCCAGAAACGCGGTCGCTCGATCGTGCGGGCGTACTGCGCGATAAGCGAATAGGCCCCGTCTTTCGAAAGCGCATAGGAAACGTTGGCGTTGGGGAAGAGGCTGAAGTAGTTCTGCGAGATGTCGCCGCCCTTGCCCCGGGTGTGGGTGTATTCGCCGCGCAGCCCAGCCACAAGGCTCCAGCGCCCGAGGTTGGCCGATACGATGCCGTAGGCCGCGGCGATGTTCTCCGTATAGTTGATGGTGAAGCTCTGGTTGTCGTTGCGCACCCACGCGCCCTCCTTCACGTATTCGTAGAGCGCGTCGTTGTGCATGTCGTTGTAGGTGTATTTGGCGCCTGCGCGCAGCGACCAGCGGGGCGAAAATTTCTTGTCGAGGGCCAGCGTGGCGGTCGTGATGTCGTAGAGGCTCGACGAGTTGTCGCGGTAAATCGAGTCGACGACCGAAGCGGGGGAGGTTATGCGGCTGAAATTGTCGTTGTCGGCGTTTGTTGAACGGCGCGTATAATCGGCCAGCAGCTTGAGCGTCGAGCCGAGCGTGTCGAGTTTGTAGATGTAATTGAACGTCGCCGAGTAGTTGTCGCGGATGTTGCGTATGCCGTAGCGGCTTTCCGTGCGGGTCACGACACCCGCTTGCGTGAGGTCGGTGTAGGAGTCGTTTGGCCCCTTTTCGTTGTTGCGCCAGTACTCGAACTCGGCGCCGATGCTGTGCCTGGGGCTGATTTCGAATACCGAGCCGATGCTGCCGCCGAAGTTGCGGTCGCGTTCGGCGATTTCCGAATGGGACGTGAGGTTCGTATTGCCCGAGGAGTAATCGGTGTGCTCGTCCGAGATGGCCGTGTCCTTGCCGAAGTCGGCCCATGCCGAGGCGTAGAAATCGAGGCGGCCCCTGTGGATGTTGACGTTGCCGCTCGGCGTGTAGGAATGGTGGCGGCCGTTCTGCGTGGTGCGCATCGACAGCGAACCCTCCATGCCGTTTTCGCGGCGCTTTTTGAGCGTAATGCGGATGATGCCGCCCGACGAGTCGGCGTCGTAGTCGGCGCCTGTGGTCGGTACGACCTCGATTTTCTGTATCTCCTCCGCCCGCAGCGAGCGCAGGTAGGTGAGCAGCTGCGCCGGCTCCATGCGCAGTTCGCGGTCGTTGACGTAGACTTTCGAGCCCGATTTGCCGTTAATCGAGATTTTCTCGTCGTCGACCCATACGCCCGGGGCGCGTTCGAGCAGTTCGATGCCGTCCTTGCCGATGGCGGCCGGGGCGTTGGCCACGTCGACCACGAAGCGGTCGGCCTCGCGGCGGATAAGACGTGCCCTGACCACGACGCCCTCGATGCGTGTCGCGGAATTTTTCAGTACGATGTCGCCCAGATCGTTGTCCTGTCCGACATGCACCTGCCGCGTGACGGGGTCGAAGCCGAGGTACTGAACCGAAAGGGTGTATTCGCCCGTGGGAACTTTCAGCACGAAGCGGCCCGCATTGTCGGTCGCCATGCCGGTGACCTGCTCGCCGCCCTTGAGCAGCACGACCGTCGCATACTCCACGGCCTGCCCCTGTTCGTCCACCACGCGGCCCTCGGCAGGATACATGCGGGCAGCGAATACGCCTGAAACCGCCGTTGCGAGCATTACGATAAGGAGGAGAAGTTTTTTCATGATATTATGCGTTTAATTGTAATCTGTGCTGCATTTTATTTGATACCGCAAAGATATGTAAAAATATTTATACTTTGCAATGCATAGTACTTGATTTTTGCGAAAAAATCGATACATATGTATATAGTGGATATTTTGTTGATAAATCGTCGGGCGGCAGGATGGAATCCGGCGAATAATTCCTAAATTTGCAGATTGAATTATTATGGCTCATTGTCCCCGTATGCTACTGCAATCCGTCCGCCAGGCTGTTGCCGGCGCGAAACGGCAGGGCGGCAGGCGGGGCCCTGCGGCCGGAGAAACCCAAAACCGCTGAATGTATGATAAGCGTAATTTATTATATCTTCCTGACGCTGCTGTGCACCTTTTTCATGGTGCTGTCGGCTGTCGCGCTGGTCGTATGCTGGCCTTTCGACAAGGCCCGCCGCGTGGTGCACGAACTGTCGCGCATACTGGTGCGCACTTTCTTCGCCATTCCGCCCCGCTGGCGCCAGCGGGTGAGCGGCCTGGAAAATATCGACAGGAAGAAAAGTTATGTCATCGTACTGAACCACAACACCGTGATAGACATTCCGGCGCTCTACTACATTCCGCTCAACTTCCGGTGGGTGTCCAAGCGCGAGGTCTTCAAGGTGCCGTTTTTCGGGCAGTTCCTCGTTCTGCACGGCGACATCTGCATCAACCGCGGCCGCGCGGCCGTCGCGCTGGAACAGATGGTCGTCGACGGCAAGCTGTGGATTTCGCGCGGCGCTTCAATCGCCGTGTTCCCCGAGGGCACGCGTTCGAAGGACGGTGAGATTCACCGTTTCAAGGCGGGGGCTTTCACGCTGGCCAAAGAGGCGGGCGTGGATCTGCTTCCGGTGGTGATGGACGGCACCAAGACGCTCATCAAACCCAACGCGATGTTCAACTGGGGCAACCGCATCACAATCCGGGTGCTGCCCCCCGTTCCGGCAGAAAAGGTCGCCGCGACCGAAACGCACGAATTGATGGAGGAGGTGCACGACGCCATGTGCGCCGCCCTGGCCGGGATTCGAAACCAAAAATAGACTATGGCAGATTTACTCAATACAAATCCTAACGACAATTACGGCGACGACGCCATCGTTACGCTTTCGCCGCGGGAGCATATCCGCCTGCGCCCCGGCATGTACATCGGCAAGCTGGGCGACGGCACGCAGGCCGACGACGGAATCTACGTACTGATCAAGGAGGTCGTCGACAACTCGATCGACGAGTTCATCATGGGCGCCGGCCACCAGGTCGACATCACCGTCGAGGACAATGTGGTCACCGTACGCGACTACGGCCGCGGCATTCCGCTCAAGTCGCTCGCGGCGGCCGTCAGCGAGATGAACACGGGCGGCAAGTACGGCGGTTCGGCCTTCAAGAAGACCGTCGGCCTGAACGGTGTCGGCGTCAAGGCCGTCAACATGCTTTCGAGTCAGTTCACGGCCCGCTCCGTCCGCGACGGCGAGGCCCGCACGGTGAGCTTCGCGCAGGGGCTCGAAGTGAGCGACAAGTGGGAGAGCGGCGTGAAGGAGAAGAACGGCACGCTCATCTCGTTCCGGGTCGACGAGGAGGTTTTCGGCGAATATTCCTACAACCTCGAGTATGTCGAGCAGCAGGTGCGGAACTACACCTACCTGAACCTCGGCCTCACATTCAACCTCAACGGCAAGAGCTTCGTGTCGAAGAACGGCCTGCTGGACCTGCTCAACGAGAACATGACCGAGGAGCCGCTCTATCCGCCGATTCACCTGTCGGGCGACGACATCGAGGTGGCGATTACCCACGGCACGGGCTACGGCGAGAGCTATTTCTCGTTCGTCAACGGCCAGTATACCTCGCAGGGCGGTACGCACCAGGCGGCCTTCCGCGAGGCCATCGCCAAGACCGTCAAGGAGTTTTACCACAAGGACTACGATCCGTCGGACATCCGTACGTCGGTCATCGCCGCCGTTTCGGTCAAGGTCACCGATCCGGTTTTCGAGTCGCAGACCAAGGTGAAACTGGGCTCCAAGGAGATCGAGCCGGGCGTGTCGATGCGCAACTTCATCGTGGACTTCCTGGGCAAGCACCTCGACGACTACCTGCACAAGCACTCCGAAACGGCGCAGGTGCTCCAGAAGAAAATCGTCGAGAACGAGAAGGAGCGCAAGGCGATTTCGGGTATCCAGAAAAAGGCCCGCGAAACGGCCAAAAAGGTGTCACTCAACAACAAGAAACTGCGCGACTGCAAGATACACCGCACCGACAAGCACGAGCTGGCCGAACAGTCGATGATTTTCATCACGGAGGGCAACTCGGCCTCGGGTTCGATTACCAAGAGCCGCGACGTGCGCACGCAGGCTGTCTTCTCGCTGCGCGGCAAGCCGCTCAACTGTTACGGCCTGACGAAAAAGGTGGTTTACGAAAACGAGGAGTTCAACCTGCTGCAGGCGGCGCTGAACATCGAGGAGGACATGGACAACCTGCGCTACAACAAAGTGATTATCGCGACCGATGCCGATGTCGACGGCATGCACATCCGCCTGCTGATGATGACCTTTTTCCTGCAGTTCTTCCCCGACGTGATTCGCGGCGGGCACCTTTTCGTGCTGCAAACGCCGCTGTTCCGCGTGCGCAACAAGAAGGAGACGCTTTACTGCTACTCCGAGGAGGAGCGGCTGAAAGCCGTCGCACGCTGCGGCGCGAATGCGGAGATCACGCGATTCAAAGGCCTCGGCGAGATTTCGCCCGACGAGTTCCGGGAGTTCATCGGCGACAATATCCGCCTGGACAAGGTGCGCATCACCAAGGACGACCCGATTCATGACCTGTTGGAATTCTACATGGGCAAGAACACCTACGAACGGCAGGGCTTCATCATCGACAACCTGCGTATCGAGGAGGACATCGTCGAGCAGGATCTCGCAATTAATTAAGGAATATGGCAGAAGAAAAAGATATGATCGGGCGGGAGGAGCCGCTCAACGAAGAAGCATCGACCCCGCAAACGGCCGACGACGCGGCCGGCGAGGCCCCTGTCGCCGAAGCCCCGGCCAAGGCGGGCAAGTTCGACCGCCTGACGCAGGACGAGGGAGGCGTGCGCAAACTGACGGGCATGTACAAGAACTGGTTCCTGGATTACGCTTCGTACGTAATCCTCGAGCGGGCCGTGCCCCATGTCGAAGACGGACTGAAACCCGTGCAGCGGCGTATCCTCCACGCTATGAAAGTCGTGGACGACGGCCGCTACAACAAGGTGGCCAACATCGTGGGCCAGACCATGCAGTACCACCCGCACGGCGACGCGTCGATTAAGGACGCGCTGGTGCAGCTGGGGCAGAAAGACCTGCTTATCGACTGCCAGGGTAACTGGGGCAATATCCTTACGGGCGACGAGGCCGCCGCGGGGCGTTATATCGAGGCGCGGCTGTCGAAGTTCGCCCTCGAGGTGGTCTTCAACAAGAAGACCACCGAGTGGATGCTCTCCTACGACGGCCGCAAGGAGGAGCCCGTCACGCTGCCGATCAAATTCCCGCTGCTGCTGGCGCAGGGCTCGGACGGCATCGCCGTGGGCCTGGCGTCGAAAATTCTGCCCCACAACTTCGTGGAGCTCATCAACGCCTGCATCGCCCATCTGCAGGGGCGTGACTTCCAGTTGTACCCCGACTTCCCGACGGGCGGCATGGCCGACGTGAGCCGTTACAACGACGGCCTGCGCGGTGGCGCCGTGAAGGTGCGCGCCAGAATTTCGAAAATCGACAAGCGCACGCTGGCCATTACCGAGATACCTTATACGACGACCACCGAGTCGATTAAGGATTCGATTATCAAGGCCAACGAGAAAGGCAAGATCAAGATTAAGAAAGTCGACGACAATACGGCCGACAAAGTCGAAATCATCATTCAGGTCGCTTCGGACGAGTCGAGCGACAAGACCATCGATGCGCTCTACGCCTTTACCGACTGCGAGGTTTCGATTGCCCCGAACGCCTGCCTCATCTGGGAGGACAAGCCCCATTTCCTGGGCGTGAGCGAAATCCTGCGCCGCTCGGCCGAGCACACCAAGTGGCTGCTGGGACGCGAGCTGGAGATACGGCTCGGCGAGCTGAACGAAGCGTGGCACGCCGCCTCGCTCGAGCGTATTTTCATCGAGAACAAGCTCTACCAGCTCATCGAGGGCAGCAAGAGCCGCGAGGAGGCTTACGCCGCCGTGGACAAGGGGCTGGAGCCGTTCAAGAAACTGCTGCGCCGCGAGGTGACGCTGGCCGACGTGCAGCGCCTGACGGAGCTGAAGTTCATCCGGATTTCGCGTTACGACAGCGACAGGGCCGACAATGAAATCAAACAAATCGAGCAGGACATCGAGTCCACGCAGTACGACCTCGACCACCTGACCGAGTACGCCGTGGCCTACTACGAGCGCATTCGCGAGAAGTACGGCAAGGGCAAGGAGCGCAGGACAGAGCTGCGCGAGTTCGACAATATCGAGGCGACGAAGGTGGCCGTGACGAATGCCAAACTCTACGTGGACCGCGCCGAGGGATTTTTCGGCATCGGAAAGTCGATGAAGGACGCCGAGTTCGTATGCGACTGCTCGGACATCGACGACGTGATTGTCTTCACGAAGGACGGCCGCTACGTCATCACCAAGGTGAGCGACAAGGCGTTCTTCGAGAAAGGCATCTACTACATCGGGGTCTTCAAGCGCAACGACGAGCGCACGATTTACAACGTGCTCTACCGCGACGGCAAGAACGGCCCGATTATGATGAAACGCTGCGCCATCAAGGCCATCACGCGCGACAAGGAGTACGACATCACCAAGGGCACGCCCCGCAGCGAGATACTCTACATGTCGGTCAATCCGAACGGGGAGGCCGAGGTGCTGAAGATATACTTCAAGCCCCGTCCGCGCCTGAAAAAGGTGATTGTCGACCTCGATTTCTCGACCCTCGCCATCAAGGGCCGCCAGAGCCAGGGCAACCTCTTCTCGCGCTACGGCATCCACAAAATCGTCCTCAAGGAGCGCGGCACCTCGACGCTCGGCGGCCAGAATATCTGGTTCGACGAGGATGTCCGCCGCCTGAACGCCGACGGCCGCGGCAAGCTGCTGGGCGAGTTCAAGGGCGACGACCGGATTATCGTCTGGACGTCGAAGAACCAGTATTACATCACGGGATACGACCTCGTGCAGCATTTCCCCGACGAAACGGTGCGCGTGAGCCGTTACAATCCCGAACGCGTGTATAGCGTCTGCTACTACGACCGTTCGCAGAAATACTACTACATGAAGCGCTTTACGGCCGAGATGAGCGATAAGATGCAGTTCTTCCTCGACGAGGAGGGGCAGGCCGATTTGGTCGCCGTCACCGAGCGGGCGGGCGCCAAACTCGAAATCACCTATAAGGGTGCGCACGCTTCGCGCCCGGCGGACGAAATCGACGTCGACGAATTCGTGGGCGTCAAGAGCCACCGCGCCAAAGGCAAGCGCCTGACGACTTACGACGTGGCCGGGCTGCGCTTTATCGAGCCCGAGCTGCCGCCCGAGCCCGAATCCCCGGAGGAGGACGAGGCGGAGGAGCTCCCCGGCGACATGCTGACCGGGGATACCGCGCCCGAAGAGGGCGATGGTGCTTCCGGCGCTGATTCGGCAGCCGGCGACGCGGCCGGCAGTGCCGCCGCATCCGCTTCCTCACGGCCGGCGGCAAAAGACAAACCGGCGGCCGCCGCGAAGAAAGCCGGGCAGGCCCCTGCCGACCTGCCCCGTACAGGGACGGCCACGGGCGGCGTGGAGTTCGAAATCGAACGCGCCAGAGGCGATGCCGACGAAGTCATCGACCCCGAGCAACTCAACCTCTTTTAAGACGCAGGCGATGAAACCCCTCTTCCTTATCGGGTACATGGGCTGCGGCAAGAGCACCCTCGGACGTAAGCTCGCGCGGCGGCTGAACGTGGCGTTCACGGATACCGACTCGCTGGTCGAACAGCGTGAGGGGGCTTCCGTGGCGGATGTGTTCCGCTACGAAGGCGAGGAGCGTTTCCGCGAAGTGGAGCGCGAAATACTCGAGCAGGCCATCGCCGAAAGCGGCGCTGCGGTCGTTTCGACGGGCGGGGGACTTCCCGTGTGGCGCGACAACATGGCGCGTATGAATGCCGTGGGGTATACCGTATACCTGCGTCGCAGCGCCGGCCGGATTGCGAGCCGCTTGAGCCCCTACGGGCGGCAGAAGCGGCCCCGCCTGCGGGGGTTGAACGACGCGGAGCTAATCGAATTCATGGCCCGGGACATGGCCGTGCGCGAGCCGTTTTATGCGCAGGCGCATCTGGTCGTCGACTGCGACTCCCTGTCCGACGACGAGGTGGTGGAACATATTTTGAAACGGTTGGAGAATTAGTCCGGCGGCGCCCCTGCCGTCCGCATCGGACGCCCGGCGGACCGGAATGCAGGTTGCACGTTGCGGTGCGCCGCGAATGACGAACGAGATGATTGCCGATATGTATAATAACGCTCCCATAGGTGTTTACGATTCGGGGCTGGGCGGGCTGACCGTCTGGCGCGAGGTGCGGCGTGCGCTGCCCTCCGAGTCGCTCGTCTACCTGGGCGACGGCAAAAACTGCCCATACGGCTCGCGTCCCCGCGAGGAGGTGCGGCGCCTTGCCGACGAGGCTGTGGCTTTCCTGGTGGCGCAGGGATGTAAAATGGTCGTCGTGGCGTGCAATACCGCCACGGCTGCCGCCATCGACTTCCTGCGCGAAAAATACGCTTCCCTGCCGATTGTGGGCATG
>NZ_CABMQJ010000060.1 GCF_902388705.1 uncultured Alistipes sp. | reverse complement strand
CCGAGGGCGAGGCCCCGCTGCTCGGGCCGGAACTCGCGCGTTACGATGGCCAGGCCCAGCGACTGGATGATGCCGCTGCCGACGCCCTGCAGGGCGCGCGAGGCAATCAGGAACATGTCGCCCGAAGCTTTTCCGCAAAGCCACGAACCCAGCGTGAAGAGCACCAGCCCGAGGATGTAGATGCGTTTGTTTCCGAAGCGGTCGGCGAACCACCCGGCCGAGGGGAGCATGATTGTCATGGTTATCATGTAGGCCGTGATGACCCATTCGGCCGTCGAGATGCCGATGCCGAACGCCGACATGATGGCCGGCAGCCCGACGTTGACCACCGTCACGTCCAGTACGGCCATGAATGTCCCGAGCATAATCATGCCCAGTATCCACCATTTGTAGCCGCTGCTTTGCCGGATATGTTCGCGCAGGTTCGCCATTGCGGCGGAAGTGTCAAAAAAAATGCCAACCTGCCGCCTGCCCCCGGACAGGGTGCCTGCCGGAGCGAAAGACTGGCGGACAGTGTGTCCCGCCGGGCATTCCGCCATTCCTGCGCAGCCTGCCCGCTGTCTGCCTGCCGGTTTTCCTGCCGTTCGTGCGCAATCTGCCCGCTATTCGTCGCTGCCAATTCGCCATTCCTGCCCGCAGCCTGCCCGCAGCCTGCCCGCTGTCTGCCTGCCGGTTTCCTCGTCGGTTTCCCGCCGTTCCTGCGCCGTCTGTCCGTTTGCTGCCGGGGTTTCCCGCCCCCCCCCGTTCTTTCCGGGGCTCCCCTCTGTCTCTGCCCCCCCCCGGTTTTTTCGTCCGCTGCCTTTGCTGCTTGCGCCGGGGGCATGAAAAAGGGGATGCTGCGAAAAGCGGCATCCCCGTACGTGCAGGCCCTGTAAGCCGGGTTCTGTTCCCGGGACGATGCCCGGGCCCCTGTCATTTATCTGGGACGGCAGTCACCTGCCGCCTCTAGCAACCTACCCCCCGGCATCGGGCGAGCAACCCTTAATTGCCGGTATACACGGTCTTGCAACCCGCGAGACGTACTGCCGGGTGACATCGCTGCCCCCGCGGTGGGCTCTTACCCCGCCTTTTCACCCTTACCTGCCGGGATTTAAGCAAATCCCCTGCGGGCGGTCGTTCTCTGTTACGCTTCTATACCCTCACGAATATCAAGTCGTTAGCTTGCGCGGTGCTCTGTGTTGCCCGGACTTTCCTCCCCCGGCCGAAGCCGGCAGCGACAAGGCGGGCCTGCGCCGCAAAGGTAGTAAAATTCCGCGGATTCCCGCTCCGGCGTTCCGATATTCCGGAAAAAGGAAACTTGCGGAAGCCCCGGAAAAACCGTCCCTGCCGCAACAATTGCGGCAGGGACTTACTATCGTTGAAACGGGGAGCTCCCTTACAGGATTCCTTTCACCCACTTGAAGAACCTGTAGGGCGCGTAGCGGAACGGCAGGTCGACCCATATCGGGGTCGCGACCACCCCGCGCCGGTGCGAGAAGGCGTCGTAGCTGTCGCGTCCGTGGTAGCGCCCCATGCCCGAGTTGCCCACGCCGCCGAACGGCAGGCGGTCGTTGGCGATGTGCATGATGGTGTCGTCGATGCACGCCCCGCCCGACGAGGTGCGGCGCAGCACCCTTTTCGCCGTGCTGCGGTCGCCGAAGTAGTAGAGCGCCAGCGGTTTTTCCCGCTCCGTGACGAATGCCACGGCTTCGTCCGTGTTTTGGAACGTCCGCATCGGCAGCACGGGGCCGAATATCTCTTCCCGCATGACGGGCGCCGCCGGATCCGCCTCCGCCAGCAGGGTGGGTTCGATGTAGTGATCCGCCCGGTCGGTGCGCCCTCCGAGCAGGATTTTACCCTCCTCGAGATAACCCGCGACGCGCTCGAACGCACGGTCGTTGACCATCCGCACGTAGTGGGGGCTCTGCTGCGCGTCGTCGCCGTGCAGGCTTTTGAGCGCCTTGGCGTAGGCTTCCGTAAACCGTTCGCTGACTTCGGCGTGTATGAGCAGGTAGTCGGGGGCGATGCAGGTCTGCCCGGCGTTGAGCGTCTTGCCCCATGCGATGCGGCGTGCGGCTACGTCGATGTCGGCGCCGCGGTCGACGATGCAGGGGCTTTTGCCGCCCAACTCGAGGACGACTGGCGTGAGGTGCTCCGCCGCCGCGGCCATTACGATTCGTCCCAGCGCGGGGCTGCCCGTGAAGAAAATCAGGTCCCAGCGTTCGGCCAGCAGCAGGGTGTTCACGTCGCGGTTGCCCTGCACCACGGCGATGTACTCCTCGGGAAAGGTTTCGGCCACCATCCTCCCGATTGCCTCCGCCACGTGCGGCGTGTAGGGCGACGGCTTCAGCACGGCCGTGCATCCCGCCGAAATCGCCCCGACGAGCGGGTTGAGCAGCAGTTGCACGGGGTAGTTCCACGGGGCGACGATTAGCGCCGTGCCGAGCGGTTCGGTCACGATACGGCTGCTTGCCGGAAAGAGCTTGAGCGGCGTCGGCCGCCGCCGGGGACGCATCCAGCGGTGCAGGTGGCGCAGGTGGTTGCGCACCTCGCCCCGGATGATGCTTATTTCGGTGAGGTAAGCCTCCTCGCAGGATTTGTGCAGGTCGGCCCACAGTGCTTCGCAGAGGGGCTTTTCCCACGTGCGGAGCGCCTCTTCCAAGCGGCGGAGCATCCCGCGGCGGAACGTTTCGGGGAGTGTCGCCCCCGAGCGGAAAAACGTTTTCTGGGCCGCGGTGACGGCGGCGATACGATCCTGCGGTGTGTTTTCGACGGTCATAGGCTTTGTTGTTTGCGTCCGGTGAAATGGTTCATGGTGGAGTAGATGCCGCACCAGCGGCCGATGATGCAATCGAACCACGCCGTGGGCAGGATGCCCTGCACGAAGCGAATCAGGTGGAATCCCCACGGGATGCCCCTGAAACCGCGCTCGCGCTCGATGGCGCGGATGATTTTGCGGGCCGTTTTTTCCGGGTCGAGGATCGGCATGAGCCGCGAGCGCACGCCCTCGAACATGCCCGTGCCGATGTAGTAGGGTGCGATGGTGGTGATGCGTACCCGGCTGCGGGCTTCGCGCAGTTCGATGCGCACCGAGTCCGACCAGCCGACGACGGCCCATTTGCTGGCCGCGTAGACCGACATGCGGGGGTTGGCAATCATGCCAGCCGCCGAACTGATGTTGCAGATATGTCCCGAATCGCGCGCAATCATATCGGGAAGCACCTGCAAACAGAGGGCCATCGGCGCCAGGGCGTTCACCTCCATCGTGCGCACGATTTCCTCCATGCTTTGTTTGTCGAATGTCTTGTTGCCGGTGATGATGCCCGCGCAGTTGACGAGGATGTCCGTGTCGCCGCATTCGCTCCGCGTGCGGGCGTAGGCCGCGGCCACGGCGTCGTTGTCGGCGACGTCCACGCGGTAGCCCGCCGTCCGTTCCGGGGCGGCGTATTCCGCGAGGGTTTTGTCGATGTTCTGTTGGTTGATGTCCCAGACGATTACTTTCCGGGCGCCTTTCTCGAGGGCCACGCGGCCCATGATACGCCCGATTCCCGAGGCTCCGCCTGTGATAAGCACGCATTTATTCCTGATACTCGTCATATCTCGTGGGTTTTGGTTGCGTGTCGTGCGGCCCGGCAGGTGCCGGCCTGCGCAGAATGGCTGCCTGTCCCTTATTGCCCCCCCCCTTCGGACGGCTACTCGCGGAAGATGTTGAGGTGCGCCAGCAGCGGGTTGCGGCGGTCGAGCAGCAGGAACTCGGCGAGCAGCAGCACGAGTGCCGCGATGAGCAGGTACTGGTACTGCTCGTTGAACTCCTCGAAGCGCATCATCGAGAGTTCGGTCTGCTCCATTTCGTTGATGCTCTTCACGATTTCGTCGAGGCCGATCGACTGCTTCGTCGAGCGGACATAGACGCCGCCCGTGATGTCGGCGATTTGTGCGAGCATCTCCTCGTTGAGCTTCGAAACCACCATGTCGCCCTTTTCGTCCTTGATGAATTCGCCGCCGATCTGAATCGGGGCGCCTTCGGGGGTGCCGATGCCGATGGTGTAGATGCGAATGCCCATTTCGGCAGCCCTCCGTGCGGCGGCCAGTGCGTCGTCGTCGTGGTTTTCACCGTCCGTGACGAGGATGATGACGCGGCTGTGGGAATCCTCGGTTTCGCCCGAGAACGACAGCAGCGCCTGCGACAGCGCCTTGCCGATGGCCGTGCCCTGCGCCGCCACCAGCGAGGGGTCGATGCGCTTGGCGAAAGCCTTGGCCATGCGGTAGTCCGAGGTGATCGGCAGCTGCACCTTGGGTTCCCCGGCAAAGACGATCAGCCCCACGCGGTCCTGCTGCAAACCGTCGAAAAGTTTGTTGACGGCGTATTTCGTCCGCTCGAGGCGGTTGGGTTCGAAATCTTCGGCCAGCATCGAGTTCGACACGTCGACCACGAGCATCATCTCGACGCCCTGCGCTTTCTCTTCGCGGAGTTTCGAGCCGAACTGCGGGCGTGCCGCTGCCAGCACCGTCAGGGCGACGGCCGTGCAGAAAAGGATGAATTTCAGCAGGGTGCGCCCGGTCGAAACCTCGGGCATCAGCTCGTCCAGCACTTCGGGGCGTCCGAAGCGTGCGAGCCGTTTGCGGCGGTTGCGTGCCGCGGCCCAGAACAGCAGGATGAGTGCCGGTACGACCAGCAGCAGCCAGAGATATTGCGGATTTGCGAATCTGAACATAACGAGTGCGGGCCCGGCGGATTGTTTTGCGGTTCACTGTCGCTGTCCGACCCGCCGGGTCTGCATTAAGGCACCTGCCGTGCCCGTCGGAAAGCGACATTCCCTCCTGAATCTTTCCGCCGGCAAAGGGAGGGCTTTGCCGGGGCCGGAGCCGTATTTCCGGTTAAGGTATCCGTTTGAGCACCAGGTTCGAGAGCAGGAACTCGGCGAGCAGCAGAACCAGTCCCGCCAGCACCCACAGGAGGTACTGTTCGTGGTAGGTGACGTGCTCCGTGACCTCCACTTTGCTCTTTTCCAACTGGTTGATTTGGTCGTATATGGCTTTCAGCTTGGCTTTGTCCGTGGCGCGGAAATATTCGCCGCCGGTCATTTCGGCAATCGAGCGCAGGGTCTTTTCGTCGATTTCGACCTTGGCCATCACCGTGCCCCCGGTGGGCGTTCCGTAGATGTCGACGGCCGGATAGGGGGCCATGCCCTCCGTGCCGACGCCGATCGTGTATACGCGGATGCCCTGTGCCTTGGCGATTTCGGCCGCCGTGAGGGGCGCTATTTCGCCGCGGTTGTTCACGCCGTCGGTCAGCAGGATGATGACTTTCGACTTGGCCTCGCTTTCGCGCAGGCGGTTTATTGCCGTCGCCAGTCCGTTGCCGATTGCCGTGCCGTCCTCTATCAGGCCGCTTCGGATGCGCGCCAGCAGGGTCTGCAGGGTTCCCTGGTCGGTGGTCAGCGGGCTCTGCGTGAATGCTTCGCCTGCGAAGGCCACCAGTCCGATACGGTCGCCGTAGCGGTCGGCGACGAACGCGCCGGCCACCTCTTTGGCCGCCGTGATGCGGTCGGGCCGGAAGTCGCGGGCGAGCATCGAGCCCGAAACGTCGATGGCGAGCATGATGTCGATACCCTCGGTGTTGGTGCGCGAGAGCCGTTCGACGTCCTGCGGACGGGCCAGCGCCACGATCAGCAGCGCGAACGCCGCGGCACGCAGTACGAACGGCAGGTGCCGCAGGTAGTAGCGCACGGTCTTCGGTGCGCGCACGACGCCCTCGACGGTCGATATCTGGATTGCCGCGCCTCCCTGCAACGTCCGCCAGACGTAGTAGGCGATCATCGGCACGAGTGCCGACAACAGCCACAGATAATATGGTGATGCGAAATGCATAGTTCCCTTGTTTTACCAGTTTTTCTTTCCGCGCACCACGACGCCCTGTTTCTCTTTGAGCTTGTCCTGCGTGCGGTCTTCCTGTGCCTGTATGGCGTCGAGCATCTGCTCCTGCTCCTGCGGGGAGATACCCGCCGGAACGGGCTGCTGCTCTCCCTGCTCATCGCCCTCGTCGCCCTTGTCCGGCTGCGGGGGATTCTGCTGCTCGCCCTGCTGCTCCTGGTCGTCGCCCTGCTGATTCTGGTCGTCTTGCTGCCGGTCGCCGTCCTGTTTGTCCTGTTTGTCCTCTCCGCCGCCTTGTTGCTGCTGATCCTGGTTCTGGTCTTTGTCCTGGTTCTGGTCGTCGTTGCCGCCACCGCCGCCGTCCTTGTTCTCGTCGAGCAGGCGTTTGGTGTAGGCATAGTTGTATTTGGCCTCCTGGTCGTCGGGATTCAGCCGCAGCGACTGTTTGTAGCTTTCCAGCGCCTCTTTGTATTTCTGCTGCTTGAACTGGGCGTTCCCGAGGTTGTAGAACGCCTCGGCGCGCTCCCCGTCCGCCCGCAGCGAATCGGCCGCGGCCTTGCGCATGGTCTGCTCGGCCTTGTCGAAGCGTTCGGCTTTGTACAGGGCGTTTCCGAGGTTGTAAATCGCTTCGAACGACTCCGGTGCGGCCCCCAGGGCGCGCTCGTAACGTTCGATGCTCTTCTCGTAGTTGCCCTTGTTGTATTGCCGGTTGCCGCGGCGCACCTCGCTGCGCTCGGGCATGTTCTGCGCCGAGGCCCCGAGGGCGGCAAAAAGGAATACCATGTATAGGAGTCTGTACATCTTGTTACGTGTTTTGGTTGTTCATCGGGTCGGGCTCTTCCGTCGGCTCCTCCTCGGCGAGTTTCGTTTCCTCGACGAAGTAGTAAGCCTTGAGGTAGTCGGCCTCGTTCTGCTCGGCCTCGGGCGTCGCCTTGGCGAATTTCACCAGGTCGGCGTCGCGCAGAATCGCCGTCAAATCCATGCCGGCCTTGTCGGGCAGCCCCGCCGAGCGCATCGCCTCGATAATCTCGTCCGAGGTCATCTCCATGGCCCCGATGCTCCAGCGCGCCGCGATGTAGGTGCGCAGGATGTCCGTCAGGGCCGAGTAATACTGCTTGTGCTTGTTGTTCTGCCACAGCTTCTGGTGGTGCAGCGCCTCCAGCGCCTTGATTGCCACGACGTGCGGCGGCTGCGGCGGTGCGGCCTTGAACAGGTCGCCGAACCGCTTGCCGCGGCTTTCGAGGTAGCGTTTCAGCGCATAGGCGGCAGCCAGCAGCAGCAACAGCGCGAGCGCACCCCATTGGGCGTAACCACTGACCTCCCCGAAACGGAACGGCAGGTTCCATTGGGGCTTCACGTCGTAAATCGACTGCGACGTCGAGTCGATTTGAAACGTTGCCACTTCGAGGTAAACCGAATCGCGCGCCCAGAGCGTGTCGACGATATTCTTGTCGGCATACAGCACGGCGGGCCTGCCGAGGTTCCATTTACCCTCTTCGAACGCCGCCAGCGTGTAGCGTTTGCGCAGTTTGAGGTGGCGGCCGTCGCGTTCGAGCGTGTCGATCGGGTGTTCCTTGTACAGTTCGACGGGACTTCCCGGCTTGTTCTCGAATTGGGGAAACTCCACCACCTGCACCAAATCCTTGTCCACGTCGACCACCAGGTCGAACCGGTCGCCTATCAGGATGCTGTCGGGCGCTATGTGCGCCGTTATGGTCGGAACGTTGGGCTGTGCCTGTGCGGCGGCCCCCATCAGGAGCAATAGGGTTGTAAAAAGTCGTTTCATCGCTGTTTGAACAGTTTTATCAGTTCGGCCACATAGTCGCCGTCGGTCGAAATCATCGCCGAGTCGATGCGGTTGTGCTTGAGCGTCGATTCGATTTCCGCGCTGCGGCGCTGCCAATTCCGGGCGTAATGCTCCCGCACGGCGCGCGACGAGGTGTCGACCCAGACTTTGCGGCCGCTTTCGGCGTCTTTCAGCTCCACGATGCCCACGTCGGGCAGCTCCGTTTCGCGGGGGTCGTAGACGCGGATGCCCACCAGGTCGTGTTTGCCGCCGGCGATTTTCAGCGCGTCTTCCAACGCGCCCTTGTCTTTGGCCGAATCCATGAAGTCCGAGAGGATGAACGTCGTACAGCGCTTCTTGTTGACGTTGGTGAGGAAGCGCACCGGTTCGGAGAGCTTCGTGCCCGCCGATTCGGGGCGGAAGCCGACCAGTTCGCGTATTATCATCAGGATATGGCTGCGCCCCTTCTTGGGGGGAATGAACTTCTCGACCTTGTCCGAAAAGAAGATGCAGCCCACCTTGTCGTTGTTCTGCGCCGCGGAGAATGCCAGCACGGCGGCGATTTCGGTGATGATGTTCTTCTTCAGCCGGTCGGTCGAGCCGAACATGCGCGAAGCGGAAACGTCGACCAGCAACATCATCGTCAGCTCGCGCTCCTCCTCGTAGATTTTGATGTGGGGTTTGCGCGAGCGCGCCGTCACGTTCCAGTCGATGTCCCTCACGTCGTCGCCCGCACGGTACTCCCTGACTTCGGAAAACGACATGCCCCGTCCGCGGAAAGCCGTATGGTACTTTCCGGCGAAGATCTCGTTCGAAAGACCGCGGGTCTTGATTTCGATCTTACGGACGCGTTTCAGAATATCGTTCTCGGTCTGCTGCATCGTTAGGGTACGATTACGTTGTTGAGGATGTCGGTGATGATCTCTTCCGAAGTGATGTTTTCGGCCTCGGCCTCGTACGTCAGGCCGATACGGTGGCGCAGCACGTCGTGGCAGACGGCGCGCACGTCCTCGGGAATGACGTAGCCGCGGCGGCGGATGAAGGCGTAGGCGCGTGCGGCCTTGGCCAGCGAAATCGACGCACGGGGCGAACCGCCGTATGCAATCAGGTTCTGCAGCTTCTGGAGGTTGTATTCCGCAGGTTCGCGCGTGGCGAAGATGATGTCGATGATGTATTTTTCGATTTTCTCGTCCATGTAGACGTCCTCCACGACCTTGCGGGCCTTGATGATGTCCTCGGGCGAGATGACCTTGTTGACCTCGGGCATGCCTGCGCCCGAGAGGTTCATGCGCACGATGTCGCGCTCCTCCTGCTTCTTGGGGTAGGAGATTTTGGCCTTGAGCATGAAACGGTCGACCTGCGCCTCGGGCAGCGGGTAGGTGCCCTCCTGCTCCAGCGGGTTCTGCGTGGCCAGCACGAGGAACGGCTGGGGCAGCGGATAGGTCTGGTCGCCGATGGTCACCTGCCGCTCCTGCATGGCCTCGAGCAGTGCCGACTGCACCTTGGCCGGGGAGCGGTTGATTTCGTCCGCCAGCACGAAGTTGGCGAACACGGGGCCCTTCTTGACGATGAACTCCTCGTTTTTCTGCGAGTATATCAGCGTACCGATCAAATCGGCCGGCAGCAGGTCGGGGGTGAACTGTATACGCGAGAAGCAGGCGTCGACGGCTTTTGCCAGCGTCGTGATGGCCAGTGTTTTGGCCAGTCCGGGGACTCCCTCCAGCAGGATGTGTCCGTTCGACAGCAGGCCGATCAGCAGCGTGTCGACCAGGTGGCTCTGGCCGACGATGACCTTGCCCATTTCCGTGCGGAGCGTATCGACGAATACCGATTCGCGTTCGATGCGCTCGTTGAGTTCTTTGATGTTGATGACTTCGCTCATTGTTTTATTGTATGTTGAATTTCATGCTTTATTTTCTGCGCCCGGCATCGTCTGCCCGCAGCCTTTGCACCCGCTTGACGAAAACGTTGCCGTATTGTTGTCGGATTTAGTTTTTTAACGTTAGCAATGCAAAGATATTATTTTCTTTGAAAAATTCTTTCTTAATTCTTATTAACTTTGCGGTCATGGAATCCAACTCTTCACCGATATTACAAGGCCTGAACCCCGCACAGCACGACGCCGTAATCAATTACGATTCCCCGTCGCTTATCATCGCGGGCGCCGGTTCGGGCAAAACCCGCGTGCTGACCGCACGTATCGCCTATATGATCGAACAGGGCGTGGCGCCGTTCAACATCCTGGCGCTCACCTTTACCAATAAAGCCGCCCAGCAGATGCGCGAGCGCATCGCGCAGATGCTTCCCGACAACCGCAGCCGCTATATCCGCATGGGCACGTTCCACTCGGTTTTTTCCCGGATTCTGCGGGAGAACGCCGAACGAATCGGTTTTCCCGAGTCGTTCACCATCTACGAGCCGTCGGACTGCAAGAACCTCATCAAGACCATCGTCCGCGAGCTGAACCTTCCGGACGAGAAATACAAGCCCAACCTGCTGGCTTCGCGCATATCCTATGCCAAAAACTGCCTGGTGACGCCTGGGGCCTACCTGGCCAATACGGTCTACGCCGCCGAAGACCGGCAGGCGCAGATTCCCGAGTTCGGCAATATCTACAACATCTACTGCCAGCGCTGCAAACGCAACGGGGCGATGGACTTCGACGATTTGCTGCTGCAGACCAACATCCTGCTGCGCGACGCCCCCGACGTGCTGGCGCGTTACCAGGAGCTGTTCAGGTACATCCTCGTGGACGAGTACCAGGACACCAACTATGCGCAGTACGTCATTATCCGCCGCCTGTCGCAGCTGCATTCCAAGGTCTGCGTGGTGGGCGACGACGCGCAGTCGATTTATTCGTTCCGCGGCGCCAAAATCGAGAATATCCTCTCTTTCAAAAAGGATTTCCCCGATGCCATGGTGTTCAAACTGGAGCAGAACTACCGTTCGACGCGCACGATCGTCGACGCGGCCAACTCGGTTATCGTCCGCAACTCCAAACGCATGGAGAAGCACTGCTTCTCGGCGGGCGACGTGGGCGAGCCGATTCGTATTTGGAGGGCTTACGATGAACATCAGGAGGCTGAAAAGGTCGCTGCCAACATACGAACCGTAGTTGGCGAAACAGGCTGTGATTTATCGGATATAGTGATTCTTTATCGTACAAATAATCAATCACGTGCTTTAGAGAATCAGCTTCGTGCATTCAGTATTCCTTATCGGATTTATAAGGGTTCATCATTTTATGACCATAAGGTCATTAAAGATTTGTTGTCTTATATCCGTTTGGTAATAAATCCTCACGATGATGAGGCTTTCCGCCGTATTGTCAACTACCCAACGCGTGGTATCGGTGAAACGACTGTTGAACGAATTTCTCAACTGGCGGCAGATAAAGGTGTGTCAATGTGGGAAGCTGTGGATGCATTAGTGAGAGAACCTGCTACAGATCCGATTAAACGAACGATCGCACGCAAAGTTTCCGAGTTCGTGTCAATAATACGTGCTTTATCGCTGTCCCGCAGCAGCAAAAGTGTTTCCGATTTCGGACAAGAGGTTCTTGCTAAATCGGGGGTCGTTGCTGCCTATTGTGCGGAAAATATGCTGGATATCTCATCAATATGGGATGACAAAGAGAATCCGGTCGTTGAGTTGTTGAAATCGATGCAAGAGTTTGAGGACAGATGTAAGCTGGAGATCGACGAAGGGACTCGCAATCCGGAAGAGATTGCAACCATTGAAGAATGGTTGCAAAGTATGATGTTGATGACTGATGCCGATAAAAAAGATGACCCCGAAAATAATAATAGAGTGACCTTAATGACAATCCACTCTTCAAAGGGATTGGAATATGATTATGTATATCTTGTCGGTGTCGAAGAAGGGCTTTTCCCGTCAATGCGTACTGCAGAATCGCTCGATGGGCTGGAAGAAGAACGGCGCTTATTTTATGTGGCCATTACGCGAGCTAAAATTTCAGTTTCCATATCTTGTACTGAAATGCGGTTGAATTTCAGAACAAGAGAGAGGGAGTTGGCCAGGCCAAGTCGTTTTTTGCATGAATTAGACCCTCGATTTATTGAGGCCGATTTTGATTTGGATCGTCCGCGCCGTTCGCCCGACGGGGCCGGGGCTTCGGCCATCGACGAGCTGCGCCGCCGTTTCGACTACCGTTTCCAGCAGAAACAGCAGGGAGCGGGCCGTGCGGGCGGCAACAACGGTTACGGCGGCCGCGGCGCAGGGAGTGCCTACGGCGGACGTCCGTCCGACGGCGAATCC
>NZ_CABMQJ010000059.1 GCF_902388705.1 uncultured Alistipes sp. | reverse complement strand
CTGCTGTGCCCGCAGCGGGCGGGCGAACCCCGCCCCGGCCGGCCTTGCGCCGCCCGAAACGAAAGAGGAGCGCCCCGTAAAGGGACACTCCTCTTCGTTCGCTCCGGCGGCACGTTTGCCCGCCGGCCGTTCCGCTCGGTTATTTCACGATGACGAAACGGTTTTCGTAGGGTTTCAGCGTCAGTGCCGTCACCTTGCCTTCGTTCAGCACGCGTCCGGTCGCATCGGCCGTTTCGATGGGCAGGGCGCGGCCTCCGGCATCGAGCAGGCTGAACGTCGCCGCCTGTCCGTCGGTTTCCCGCAGGTTGAGCAGTATGCCCTCGCCCGAGGCCGTCGGTGTGCACGAGGTTATCAGCACGTGGTCGCATCCCGTGCGCAGGAACGACCGTTCGCGCTGCTGTCCGTTCGCAGCCGTTGCCGCGGGCATCACGCGCGCATAGAGCGGAACGCGGGTGCTCCACCCGAACCGCGATGCCGCGGAGTTGGCCGTGTCGGCGGTCGAACTGACGACGAACGAGCATTTGAATTCGCCCTCCTGCGAAGCCCGGAAATTCGTCGTCCAGTAGTTGTTCATCAGCCAGGGGAACACGTGCGGTTTTTCGTAAGTCCGGGGCTGGCGGTAGGGGTCGTCGAGCAGTTTCCCGAGCAGGTAGAGCGGCACGGCGTCGCTGCTTACGAGTATCTGCGCCCGGTCGTTGCGTGCCGCGACGAAATTCTGGACGGTGTTCCACGAAGCGCTCGTTCCGGGAATCTGGTCCGTGCCCGAGCGGACGGTGCCTCCCGGTACGTCGAAGATGAGTTCGCCGCCTTCGAGCAGCCACGGCATGGCGACGTAAATCGCCGACGGGTCGGTTTCGGGCTTGCGAACGAAATCGTAGCAGAATTCCACGCGCTTCACGTCGTTGTAGAGGCGTATTTCGAGCTGCACGCCGGGACGTTCGTCGCATCCCTCGGCCTTGCCGCTGAAGCGTACGCTCCGGTAGATCTCCCCGGATGTTACGCCCGGGCACCGTACGTTGGAAAGCGTCGAGCGGCGGTAATTGTCGAATACCTTGCGCTCCATCTGGTTCCGGTCGCCGTTGAGCGATTCATAGATGAACGCTCCCAGTTTCCACTGCGAGGCCGGGTCGACGAGCTCCTCTTTGAGCTGCTTGTCGTAGAGCGACGAAACGGTTCCCGTCGCCGGGTCGAATCCGATTCGGTAGAAGTCGTTCTCGAGGCTGTTGCCGGCGAGTTCCGAACGCTGCGGCTCGGCGGCCTTGCCCGGGTCGAGTACGATTTCGAATGTCTTGTAACCCATTGCGGGGATGTTTTCCGCCCAGATGGCGTAGTAGCGGCCCTCCCGGCGCGAGCGGATGGGCTGCACGGGCAGGCTTTTACCCTCTGCGTCGACGATCCGGAAAGCGCGCCCCTCCGGGATCAGTTCGAAGTCGATATACACGGTCGTCAGCTCCGAACGCTGCCAGCCGAGCGGGTTGAAGAGCGTGAGCGTCGGGTGCGTCGACCGGTAGAGTTTGCCTTGCAGCCGGCCTGCGGCGTCCTCGTAAAGCAGCTGCGTGCTCTTGAGCGCCTCCCATGCGTACGACCCCTTTTCGGCCCACTGCACCTGCGAATTCTCGCATCCCGGGTTGCGGATGCTCTCCGCGGCGCCGAACGTGTGCTCGTCGTAGAAGAGGAGGTTTTCATGGATGCGGCGCAGCTCGTCGTGGGTGCCGTCGGTCTGGCCGAGCCCGGCCATTCCGGCCATCGAAAGCATGCCTTCGATGGTGATGAGGTCGGATTGCGTCTTGCGCGAGGCGGCTGTTTCGCGGGCTGCCGAGCCGAACCCGTCTGTCCACCAGTCGGGGTAGGCGGCGCGGTAGACGGGCAGCTCGCCGCCGTGTTCGCGGTCGATGCGTTCGAGGAATTCATGCGACGTGGCGCTGCGCAGTTTGGGCCATGCATAGCGGTCGTTCCATGCGCGTATCAGGTCGCATTCGCGCATCGACGGGGGCGAATTGTCCGTCAGGTACCCCGAATACTGCACGGCGATGAGCGGGAAGGGGTATCCGCTCTTCTCGAGCCGGTCGATGTAGGCGAAGATCCCGTTGCTCACGCGCGCCATGTCGCCGGTCTGGATGCCCCATGAGTTTCCGGTGTGGTAGTGGTCGCCGCGGAACATCAACATGCCTTTGCCCGAGGGCGACTCCCAGCGGTAGAGCGTCGGCCGGTCGAAAGGTATCAGGGCGCGGTGGTTGTTCGAACCGATCGAGAAATACTTCACGCCCAGGTCGGGCAGGTAGTCGGCCAGGCACCATGCGATGCCGTTCACGTCGTTCTGCATGGCCGTTTCGATGGGCAGTCCCAGTTCGCGGAAGCGCGTCACGGGTTCGAGGAACGTCTTGTAATTGTTCTCTCCCGACAGCTCCGACATGTTGAAGAACATCGCCGTCACCTCGATTTGGCCCGCTTTGACGTATTTGATGAATTTGTCCACCTGCTCCTGGGGGCGTATGCGCAACCACTCGCGCACGGGCCACGACGCTTCGCACGTCCAGCGGAATTTCGCGTCTTCGGGATAGTCGGCCGTCAGGTCGCAGTATTCGACGGCGTAGTCGATGTAGCGCAGGTGCTCGGTCAGGATCTCGGTCTGGGGCTTGGTGTAGCCGATGTCGGTGTGGGTGTGCTGCACCAGGTAGAGCGTCCACTTGGCGGCGGGGGCGATTTTCACCTCGGTCGACAGCGTTTCGCCGCGTTGCGGACGTACTTCCAGCTTCACCGTGCGTCCGGCGTATCCCTCGGGAATGTTCATTTCAACCGTGTTCATGCCCCTTGCCAGCTCGACCGTGCCGCCCGGCGTGCCGTCGTAGCTCCAGCTCGCGCGGCGGGGTTTGCCCCAGTTGATGAGGCTTACCGTCACGGGGTGCCGCAGCTCCTCTTTGGTGCGGCCGTACACCAACCCCGGTTTCGATTCGCTGCCGACGATGCAGGCCCCGTCGCCGGGACGTACGCACTTCACGCTGCGGTCGGCTTCGAGCACGATGGCGTCGAGTACGATCCAGCTGCCGGCGATGTTGCGGATGGTGAGCATGTTTTCCCCGGCCCGGAAAGTCCCGGCGGGTATGTCGGCCTCGATTTTCAGGTCGCGGGCCGTGGTGCGCTTGTTATCGGGGAAGTCGGTGTTTTCCCCTTTCGGCGCGCGTACCGTCGTGCGGAAATCGCCTGCCTGGATTTCGAGCGTCGCCGGCGATGCGGCCTGCGATTCGACCAGGTAGAGCGTCAGCCGCATCGCGGCCTGCGGGGCCTGCCTGTCGGCCCCGAAGCGCAGCAGCAGCGTGCCGCGGTTGTTTCCGGCCCATCCGTCCTGGGGCCCCGGGAGGATGTAGGGGATTTCTGCGGGGGTGCTGTGCCCGGCCTCGCAGGCGGCCAATGCGCCGGGGAATTTGCGTGTCAGGTCGGAATACGCCCCGTCGTAGAGTGCGAATTCCGCTGCCGAGCCGTCTTTGCGGCCGATTTCCCAGACCGGGTGCCGATAGGTGCCCGCCCGCAGGCCGGTGCATGTCAGGGCTGCCAGGATTGTCAGGATTAAAATTCTTGTTTTTTTCATATCGAGTGGGTTGTTATTCGGGATCGTTCCATGTGATGTCGGTCATCCTGGCCACGCGGTTGCCGGTCTTGTCGGTGATTTCCGCGCCGACGTTGAGCGTCAGGGGCCAGTAGGCCTCCAGCCCCTCTTCCGACCCCGTGAAGTTGCAGGCCGTGTCTGCCGCCACCTCTTCCGGGGTGCGGACGTCCGCCCAGATTGAAACGTGCTGGATGTTGCCGCGCATGTAACGGTTCGAGTACGATGGCGCCGTTCCCAGCTGCAGGTTGCAGGTGGGCTCCACGATGGCCTTGCCGCACGTGAAACTCTTCACCGGCTGCCCGTCGAGGTAGAAGTGCATCCCGACGTTGGCCTTGTAGGTGGCGGCTATGTGGTACCATTTGTTGAGTTCGATTTTGCAGCAGGTGCCGCCTTTCCAGCCTCCGTCGTTGACGTAGAATTGCAGGTTCGCACCGTTGTTGCGAATCATGATGGCGCCTTTTCCCTGCTCGCAGGAGATGATGTTCTGGTCGCCCGTCGCGAATTCGTCGAAGCGCACTTTCATCTCCCAGGTCAGTTCTTCGGTGAGGTTCCAGTCGCCGGCGGGGCCGAGGTTCATTTTCGAGCCTGCGTTGAAATAGGGAATCCCCGCCTTGACGATGTTCCCGCTGAAAGCCTTTATCGCCTCTTCGAGTTGCTTGCAGGCGTTCTGGTAGCCCTCTTCCCGCGAGGTGTTGTTCATGATGTAGTAGGCTTGGTCGATACGTGTCTGCAATATTTTCTTCGACCCGGGGGCGATGTCGCCCTCTTCGATTCCCTCTACCGACTCGGCGACGAGTGTTTCCGCCTGTCGGATCAGTGCGATGAGCGACCGGTGGGCTTCGGTGTAGTCGTCGTCGCTGCATGCACAGCATATCAGTGCGGCGCAGAGCACGGCGGCGAAATTTTTCAGTATGCGTTTCATAGTCGTTCGTAAAGTTAGCAAATTATTGATTAATAACCGTCGTTTTGTCCCAGCGTCGTCCAGTCGGGCATGCCGTCGAACTGCGTCTGCGGTATGGGCCGGACGATGTGGTAATCCTTGATGTTGTTTTTCGCGTCGGGGTTATAGATTCTCACCTGGTCGATAAGCCTGCCGAAACGCTTCAGGTCGAGCCTGCGCTGCCATTCGCCGAAAAGCTCGCGGGCCCGCTCCTCGAGGATGAAATCGAGCGTCATGTCCGCCTCGGTGACTTTCATGGCCTCTTCGTACTCTGGTTTTTCGTGGTTGACGGCGCGTTTGCGCAGTTCGGTAATATCGGCGGCTGCTCCTTCCAGGTCCTGGGCCGTCGTGCTGCGGATACGTGCCTCGGCGCGGATCAGGTAGAGTTCGCCCAGCCGGATTACGGGGTAGCTGCGGTCGGAGAGCGTGGACATGTTGCCGGGCCGGGTGTGGTCGTAGAATTTGGTCATGCCGATGAACGTCCAGCGATCCTGCGGAATGCCGTCCTTGTCGAACATGTCGTTGCGGTCGAAGACGGTGAAAGTCTTCTCCATGCGTTTGTGCTCGGCCAGCGGCAGGACGTCGGGACAGAGGTAGAGTGCCGTGTCGATGTATTCGCGCCACTGGTTGAGCGGGAATGCCGAACGGTCGTCCTCCGGGTCGTTGTAGTACCATACCCACTGGTGCAGGTCGCTCCAGCGCCTGTCGGCGTCGCGGTCGAACAAATCCATGAAGTAGGGCGAGGGAATTGCCTGGCAGCCGCCGTATCCCGTCCATTTGAGCATGGTCTGCACGCCGGGGAAACGGTCGATGTACATGGCGTACCACGACCAGTAGCCGTTGGCCTGCCGGAATGCGTCGTCGTCGGTGAATTCCGTCGTCCAGATGAACTCCTTGTTGGTCTTGTCGTCGGCCCACAGGTCTTTGAGGCTGGGGCAGAGTTCGAGCCCGTAGTGATCGATTACCTGCGATGCCATGTCGGCCGCTTCGTCCCACTGTTCGTCGTAGAGGTACATGCGGGCGAGGAACGCTTTTGCGGCAGGCATGTCGATACGGCCCGATTCCGTTGTTCGCGTGTCGGGGAAGAGTCCGATGGCCGTTTTTAGCGAACCGATGATCTCCTCGTAGAATTTCGCGCGCGGCGAACGGCGGGCTTCCGTTCCTTCGGTTTCGTCGGTGGACATCGGCAGGTACGTATCGCCCCAGGTTTCGGTGATAATCCAGAGGAACAGGGCGCGCATGACATGCATCTCCGCTTTATACTGATCTTTCTCGCTTTCGTCGGCAAAGGGTGTTTCGTCGATGGTTTCGAAGAACATGTTGATGTTGGAGAGTGCCTTGTAGCAGTGGTTCCACAGCCAGGTCACGTTGCCGTTTGTGGCGTCCAGTCCGTAGTAGTCGCACAGTCCCACGTCGCCCTGGTTCTTGCCGCGCAGGTAGATGTCCGTACCCAGCTCGGTCATCAGCGGCCATTGTCCGTCGCCGCCGTAGAGGTTGTTGATTTTGGTGTAGCTTTGGTATACCAGAGCCTTGATGCCGTTCTCTTCCTTGAAGAGTTCGGTCGTCGAACCGTAGGATTCCTCCTCGAGGAAACTCACGCATCCGGTCAGGCCGACCGCAAGGGCCGCAGCGAACAGGATAAATATCTTTTTCATATTCGGTTTTCGGATTTTAGGTTAGAACTGGACATTTGCGCCGAAGATATAGAACGACTCCCACCACGAGATGCCGCCCGTGTTCTGGAGCTGGCTGTAGCGCCACGGCGTGTTCATCGTCACGTAGAAGCGTGTTTTCTTCACCACGCGTCCCATCCATGCCTTGGGCAGGGTGTAGCCGAGCGTGATGTTGCGGATGTTGACGTAGCTGTTCTTGTAATATCCCGTCGCGTCGAGGTACTTGATTGACTGCCCTTCGACCGGGCGCGGATGGCGGTTCGACGGTTTTTCGGGTGTCCAGTAGTCGATTTTGTAGGTGTTCCAGCGCCCCAGCTGGTTCGCCCACTCGCTCGTGCTGCGTCCGTCGTGGGCCAGTGAGCCGAACTCCCCGTATACGTCGATCGAGAAGTCGATGTTTTTCCACTCCGCATTGATTTGCAGGCCGCCCACCCAGTCGGGGCGCGTCGTGCCGAGAATCATGCGGTCGTTGCCGTCTATTTTACCGTTGCCGTCCAGGTCGGCGATTTTCACCTCGCCGGGTTTCTGCCCGTAGATGGCAGCCAGGTCGGCTTCGTTTTCCTGCCAGATGCCCACCTGCTTGTAGTTGTAGTGCACGCCGTTGACCGGGTACCCTACGAACAGGCCGTTGCTGATGTCCTCTTTCATGTTCGGATCCTGCAGGCGCACCAGCTCCTCCTTGTTGCGGTAATACGAGAGGTTCACGCCCAGGTGCAAATCCTTCGTTTGCACGGGAACGGTCGAAAGGCTTACCTCCCATCCGCGGTTGCGGGTGTCGCCGATGTTCGTCCACGCCTTGTTGAATCCCGAGGTGTAGGGAAGCACCTTGAGGTAGAGCAGGTCGTAACTCTTCGAATCGTAATAGTCGATTGTACCGTGGATGCGTCCCTTGAGGAATCCGAAGTCGAGGCCGATGTCGAGCATCTTGTTACGCTCCCACTCCAGGTCGGGTGTCGGGCGGGTTTCGGGCTCCAGTCCCGGACGGTGCGTTTCCCCGCCGTTGAAATTGGCGTATTTGCCGTGCAGGGTGCCTGCCGTGGCGTAGGGGGCGATCGAGTAGTTGCCCGTCATACCGTACGAGGCGCGCAGTTTGAGGTTCGAAATCCACTCCACGTCCTTTATGAACGCCTCTTCGGAAATGCGCCATGCGACGGCCGCCGAGGGGAAGAACGCCCACTTGTGCCCTGCCGACAGCTGCGAGGCCCCGTCCTCGCGGAACGATGCGGTTACGATGTAGCGGTCGTCGTAGGAATACTGCACGCGGCCCACCACCGACACCATCTGCTGGCGGACGAAACCCGACGAGAGCGTTTTCGAGTCGGTCAGGCGGCTCATGTTGTACCAGAGATAGGCGGGCGACTCCTGGTCTTTGCCCGACATGGATGCGTTGACTGTCTGGCGGTTCTGCATTTCGTATACGGCCGTCAGGTCGATATTGTGCTTGCCGAACGCGCGCTTGTAGTTGAGTACGTTGTTCCATACCCAGTCGGCCTTGCGGTTGTTGTGCATGAAGGCGACGTTGCGCTCGTCGGTATACGACACCGAACGGTTGTCGTAGTAATAGCCGCGCGACGAGAAGGCGGGGCTGTATGCGAAGTTGGTGTTGAACGTGAGGCCTTTGGCCAGGTCGATCTGTGCGAAGAAACGCAGGAAGAGCTTCCACTCTTCGGTCTTGTCCTTGTAGACGTCGTCGCTCTCGTTCATATAGGGGTTCTTCACGAACGGGTCGCCGAAGGGATAGACGTTGTAGCTGCCGTCCTCATTCCTGATTTCCGTGAGCGGGGACATATGCAGGAATTGGTTGAACATGTCCGGCTTGTCGTTCTTGACGATGTAGTAGGCGCGGCTCGAAAGTCCCACCTTGAGGAACGGAAGCACCTTGTGCGAAAGGTCGGCGGTCAGGTAGAAGTGGTCGTTCCCGGCATTCTTGTAGCGTTTGTCTTCGTTCTTGTAGTTGAATGCGATTTTGTAGGCGCTCTTGTCTGTCGCAGACGAAATGGTCAGGGAGTGGCTCGTCCACAGGCGCTTTTTGTTGAAGTAATTGCTGCCCATCCAGTCGGTGTTCACCTTCCCCATGTTTGCCAGCTCGACGCCGAAAAATGCCTTTGCGTCGTCCGCTTCGCTGTGCCACACTCCTGCGGCCCGGCTCGCCTCGCGCTGGAAAGCGATGTATTCGTCGGCGTCCATCACGTCGAGCGAACCGCGGTTGTTGACGCCGGCACCCACGAACCCGTCGTAGGTTACCACCGTCTTGCCCAGCTTCGCCTGCTTGGTGGTTATCAGGATAACGCCGTTGGCACCCCGTGCGCCGTAGATGGCCGTCGAGGATGCGTCTTTCAGTACGTCGATGGATTCGATGTCCCCCGGGTTGATCGAGGCCAGGGTTTCATCGTAGGTGATGCCGTCGAGGACGATCAGCGGGTCGTTGCTCGCATTGCGCGAACGGGTGCCGCGGATGCGGATCGAACCGCCGTCCATGCGGATGCCGGCTATGCCTGTGAGGGCAGTGGTGATGTTGTATGCGGGTATGCGGGCAATCCGGTCGGAGGAGATGGATGCTACGGAACCCGTGATGTCTTTTCGTTTCATTGTCGTGTAACCCGTTACTACGACGTCTTCCAGGCCGATTGTATCTTCCGGGAGTACGACGTCGGCCGTCGTGCGTCCCGCATTCGCTATTACGGTCTGGGGCAGCATGCCGAGGAACGAGATTTCGAGCAAATCGCCCGCCTTTACGCCTTCGAGCGTGTAATGTCCGTTGCTGTCGGTCAGCGTACCGCGGGAAGTGCCTTTGATTACGACGGAGGCGCCGGCTATTGCATCGCCGTGCGCATCTTTAACGACGCCGGATACGGCATAGCGGATTTCCCCCCCCCTCCCGTCGGTTTGGGTGGTGCCGGCCGTCGTGCCGCCGTTAGTTTCCGATGCTTCCGCCGCGGCAGGCAGCAGCAGGGCCGACAATGTCAGGACGAGTCCGCCCCGCATTACGCCCGGCAGCCTGTTCCGAAGGAGCCTGCCTGCGAAAATGTTTGGGTAAAAATGTTTCATGGTTTAAAAGTTTAGGTTGTTGAACTGGAGCTTTTCGATTAACATTTGAACATTTTTCATAATGTCTGAACATTATTGCGTACTGCAAATTTAAATATAGATTTTTAAAATGCAACTTTTTTCGGTTGTTTTTTCGATTATTTTTCATGTCCGGCCGGTGGATGTTTCGGACTTTATGGAGGATGAAATGTCCGAAGTTAAAGGCTGCATAAGTGCCGAAGCCCGCTGTTGCCTGCGGGCGGGTTTTTCAGGGGTATGCATAATGACCCCGCGATTTTTCGTGCCGCGGCCCGGTTCTCGCCGTTTTCATGCTTCGTGTTTGTATAAACATGCTGGCGGTTTGACGCAAACGGGCGCATCCGCTGACCGGATGCGCCCATGCATGTGTGCTACGGCGTTTTTTATTCGGGAAATCCCGCCGTGCCCCATCGTTTGTTGGGCTCGGGCCCCAACCACAACTCGAGCACACCGCCGCGGGCGAACTCCTCGTGGGGGAACCAGAATGTTTTCAGCGTGCGGCCGTTGAGCCGGGCCCGCTGGATATAGACGTTTTCCGCCGAATTGCCGTACGTGCGGATTACGAACCGGTCGGAACGGTCGGCGGGGTAATAGCGTTTGTCGAGGCGTATTGTCACCTCATCGAAAACGGGCGAGGTAATCTCGTATACGGGGTGCGCCGCCGCCGTGCCGCGCGTGCTGAACAGCCCGAGCGACATCAGGGCGCTAACGCCGCCCATCTGTCCCTGGTCTTCGTCGTGTCCGCCGTAGCCGCGGTCGGGTGTAGTCGCCCCGTAGGCCTGCTCGTTTACGCGGCGTACCCAGTACTGCGTCATCCACGGCTTTCCGCCCCAGCTGAATACGTGGGCGTTGGAGCAGCCGGGCTGGTTGGCGTAACTCACGTAGCCTTTCCCGTAGCCGAATACGAAATCCTCCGGCGCGGCCTGTTCGAAGGCATAATTGAGTTTTTCGCAGAACTTGTCGTTTCCGCCCATCAGGGCCGCGAGCTCCCGCAGTCCGTGCGAAACGCCCCATGTCGCCTGCCAGGAGTTGGCCTCGATCCAGCCGGTGCCCTTGAGCGGATCGTCGTGCAGCCAGTTGCCCTGCTCGTCTTTGGGGAAGAGCAGCTGCTGTTCGGGACGGTAAAGTTTGCGCCATCCCTCGGAGCGGCGGCCGAACGCGGCGGCCTCCCCGCCCAGATTGAGGCGCCGTGCCATTTGCGAGAGGGCCCAGTCCTGGAAGTTCGATTCGATTGTCATGCCGGCCCGTCCGGGCTGGTACCCCGATTCGAGGTAGAACTCCCCGATACCCAGCATGCCGCCAGGCATGTGGTTACGCTGCATCGTCCGGAAAGCATGCATCGGATCGCATTTGGTCAGCAGCCCCTTGTTGAAAGCCGACACGATGAGCGGGGTGGCGGGACAGCCCGACATAATATAGGTGTAACCGCCGGCGCAGGGGCCGCGGGGAATCAGTCCGCCGTTGTCGGCATAGCGGATGAGCGACGCCGACATTTCGTCGAGCATCTCCGGCCAGCCCAGTCCCCAGAGGATGTTCAGGTTCCACTGCGTGAGCCAGAATGCGTCGGAATTGTACATGTGGTGCAGGACGTCGCCCCGTTCGTCGCGGGGCAGCGTGCGGGTTTTGGGGCGGATGTTGCGGGTGAAGGAGCGGTAGCGCTCGCCCTGCGTCAGGTCGGGATATTCGCCGTTCACGTCGTCGATTTTATGCCGTCCCAGCAGCACGTGCCACAGATCCGTATAGAATTTCGTGCGCTGCTGCTGCGTGCCGCCCCTGACCTCGATGCGGCCCAGCCATTCGTTCCACTCCTTTTGGGCGCTGCGGCGTACGGCATCGAACTCCTCCCCGGCCGAAGCGTCGTGTTCGAGGTTCTCCCGGGCATTGTCCGTGCTGACGTAGGAGACGGCCGTGCGGACATGGATGCGGTCGCCGGTGCGGACGGCGTAATGCGCCGAAACGCCCGACGTGGGGGAGTCGAGGTAGCTCAACTCCTCGCGCGGATGGCGCCGGGTGATCGCCGAAGAGCCCGCGAGGGTGTCGATGCCGTAATAGCGGCAGCTGTCGGCCCAGCCGTCGAGGCGGTCGAAAGGCCGGTCGAAGCGCACGACGAAGTAGACCTTGACGTTCTCGGGGCCGCCCCAATGGCGCCCGTACGTGTCGAAACTGCCTTCGATTTCCTGCTCCCCGACGCGGCGCACGCGGGCGTTGCGCATGGTCGTCGAGGCCAGGTAGCCGCCCAGGTTGATAAGCAGGTCGGCTTCGGCGTCGTGCGTGAAGGTGAGGCGGTAGAGCCCTGTGCGGTCGGTCGCGGTCTGCTCGACCCAAATGCCGTAATCTTTCAGGAAAAGGCGGTGATAGCCCGGCTGAGCGATTTCGTCCTCGTGCAGGAATGCCGATTTCCAGTGTCGTTCGCCGCGCGTGGGATCGACATTGCCGGTCGTGGGCATCAGCGTGAGCCCGGCCAGCACCCAGTTGTGTATCTGCGGGAAGCCCAGCACCTCGGTCGTGTTGTAGTTGTATCCGCCGCCGTACTGGTTGCGGTTGCGCGTCAGGGGCGCCGCGCCTATCATGCCGAAGGGCTGGTTGCCCGTGATGAAAAAGAAATAACGCCCCTTGGTCGTTTCGATGAACGGGTCGACCTGCGACACGAAATCGCCTCCGGCTTCGGCGGGCGGGAAAGCTTCGATTTCGGAGAGCCCGATATGGGAGCCGACGGCGTCGTTGGCGACGAAGCGCACCCATCTGACACGTTTGGGGGCGAATTCCACCACTTTGGGATCCCCGTTGTCCGGGATGCCCGTCACGCCGATGCGCGTGCCGTCGCTGAAGAAGAGGTCG
>NZ_CABMQJ010000058.1 GCF_902388705.1 uncultured Alistipes sp. | reverse complement strand
GGCAGCCCCCAGCCATAGTGCCCGCCATCGTGCCGCCAGTCGTGCCGGCCGGCTTGGCGCCGGACTCGCACCTGTCGCCTGCCGTCGGCCTGCCGTCGTTTTCCGGCATACTGCAAACTCCGTCTCCCGCTCCGGTTGCCTCCCGTGCGCGGTTTTCCGCACCGCCGGGCCCGGCAGCATCCCCCGTCCCGCGCCGGAATACCACGGCCGCGTTGCAGCCTCCGAATCCCGAGGCGGTTTTCAGTGCCGCATCCGTGCGGATTTGCCGGTGGGCGGCGCTTATGTCGAGCGGATAGGGCACCCCGCATTGCGCATAGCCCTTTACGCCGAAACAGCTATTTTCGCACAGTTCCCGCACCGTTATGATGCTCTCGATTACGCCCGAGGCGCCCAGCGTATGCCCGAAATAGGGTTTCAGCGAGTTGCACGGAACATTGCACAGTCCCGCGAGGTTCAGCGCCCGGCTCTCCATCTCGTCGTTGTAGACGGTCGCCGTGCCGTGGGGATTCACCAGTCCGATTGCTGTTGCGCCAATCTGCGCCTCTTCGAGCGCCGCGCGGACGGCGTACCAGAGTCCGTCGCCCGTCCGCGAGGGAGCCGAGATGTGGTTGGCGTCGTTCGAGATGCCGCCTCCCGCCACGGCGATTCCCGTTGCCGAAAGCGTCCTGTCGCGCGTCAGCAGCACCGCGCCGCACCCCTCGCCCAGCGTCAGCCCGTCGCGTGCCGCGTCGTAGGGGCGGCAGAGCGTGGGGCTTACCGACTTGAAGGCGTTGAACCCGCTGACGATGAAGTCGCACAGCAGGTCGAACCCCGCGACGAAAACATGGTCGTAGGCTCCGCTGCGGATTAGCCGCGATGCGATGACGATGGCCGACACGCCCGAAATGCAGGCGTTCGAAATCACCAGCGGCCGGTGCGCCGCGTCCAAATGGCGGCCGATGACGCCGGCCGTGTGGTTCAGGTCGCATTTCTGGGGGTCGCTTCCCAGCAGGCCGATATTGCCTTTGGTCGTGGAGAGGATAATCAGCACGCGTTCGTTCGCGGGCGAAATGCCCGATGTGGCGATTGCCTCGCCCAGTGCGAGCAGGGCCGCCTGCTCCGCGGGCGTGTACCCGGCGAGGCCCTGTTCCGCCGCCAGTTTGCGCAGCCGTGCACGGTCGATCAGGCAGACGGGCGTGCCGTCGTGCCACGGCGCAGGGGCGGTCGCCTGGGCGCGCACGGCGGCCATGTTCTCCTGCGTGCCGAACCCGAGCGACGAGATGATGTAGTCGGGCCCCCACCAGACGGTTACTTCACGTCCCATCGCGTTTTCCATTTGCGGTAGAATTCGGGACAGAGCAGCTGCAGTTCGCCCCGGCTGTCGAGGAACACCTGCGTCGAACTGCCCTCGGCGACGATTGCGCCGTCTGTGGCGCTGCGAATCGTGTACTCGAAACAGATTTTGGCCGCCTCGGTGGCGATGTAGCGGGTTTCGATGACCGCCGTGTCGTTCACGCGCAGCGGCTTGCGGTATTGCAGCTGCAGCTCCACCACCGGCGCCGTGTAGCCGCTCGCGTAAATATCCATGTACCCCAGCCCGGGGAACTCGCGCCCGAACGCCTCGCGTCCGTCTTCGAAATAGCGCACGTATTCGCCGTGCCACACGATTTGCATCGAGTCCACCTCGCTGAACCGCACGCGCAGCGATGTCTTGCTCACGAGGCTTGCCTCTGCCGTTTTCCTGCGTACCATTACTCCTCCAGATATATTTTCATCCGGCACTCCGCGACCGTCTTCGCGTCGCATTCGGTGCGTGCCGAGATCAAAGTTACGTTCATTATGCGCTGTTCGATCACCTCCGTGGTGACGAGGCGGCTGCCGATTGGGGGCAGGAAACGGATTTTCAGGTCGTTCACGGCCCCGATATATCCCAGCGGCACCCTTTCGCCGCGGCTGCGGCTCATGTACCCCGCCCGCAGGGCCGCCGACTGGGCGATATGCTCCACGATGCCGCATTCGTCCAGCACGCCGTCCGCGACGAAGATGTTCTCCCCGCGCACGGTCAGCCCGCTCCGCGATTGTCCCCGGTCGTCGATGCCGTAGAAAGCGTCGACCATCACGATCGGCGTCCGCTGCGGGATATATTCCAGTATCTCCTCCCCCGTAATCAGGACTTTCTCAAATACTCCCATAACGGTCCTTTTTTGTTGCGTTTGAGCCGCAGCGTCTCCGCCAGCGCGCTCTGCTCGTCGTCGGGGAACACCCATGCCTTGCCCGTGGCCAGCGCCGCGCGCCGCGTCTGCTCCAGATCGAAGTCCGGGGCGATGTAGTAAGTCGGCGCCAGCAAATCGTCGTCGGGGCCTGTGACGCCCTCCCATGCGGCCAGCTCCGCCAGCCGCGTATGCGGATAGATGCGCATGCCCGCATAGGGGAACATGACGGTATATTCCAGCCGCCGCGAGTTTTCCACGGTTTCGCGCACCGACTCCTGCGTGTCGCCGTAGCCGCCCAGAATCAGGAAGTGGGCGTAGTAGACGCCGTTGTCGAGCGCCAGCCGGCTGGCACGCTCGACGTCGCCGAACGTGAAATGCTTGCCGTAGGCCTCCAGCGTCCGGTCGCAGAACGACTCGGTGCCGTATTCGATGTGCGTCAGCCCCGAGGCGCGGAACAGCCGCATCTGCTCGGCGTCGATGCCCCGCGGCGAGAAGTAGGCGCCCCATGCGACCTCCGTTTTACGCCGGAGCAGCGTTTCGGCCAGCCGGACGTTGTATTCCGGGCAGATGTTGAACACCGAGTCGGTGAAGAACAGGTAGCTGATTCCGTAGTCGCGTTTGGCGCGCAGGATATTTTCGGCGATGGCCTCGGGATCCATCGTCCGCACGCACCGCCCGTCGATCGAAGGGTACGAGCAGTAGATGCAGTCGTAGGGGCATCCCCGCTTGGTCTGGATGTTGAGCATGCCGCTGCGTTTCCAGTAATAGCCAGTCAGTTCCGGCTCGAACTCCACCTCGATTGCCGGCAGGTAGCTCCTGCGGCCGCTTCCCGTGCGGCCGTCGCGGGTGCAGACCGCCGGAATGTCGATTTCCCGGTCGCCGCGCTCCAGCGCCCCGAGCAGCTCGGCGAGCGGCCCCTCGCCCTCGCCGTGGATGCCGTAGTCGGCCCCCAGCTCCCGCATGAATGCCGCCGGGTAGATCGAGAATCCCGCCCCGCCGATGATGACCGGGGCGTCGCTGGCCCCGCGGATTACCTCCATCAGCGCCTTGTATTGGGGCAGGAATCCCCGCCTGTCGAGCGAATTGGCCCCGTCGACGTTGCGCAGCGATAAGCCGATGTAGCGGGGCGCCAGCGTGCGGATGCGCTCCGCGAGCTGTGCGTCGGTGAGCAGGTTGCAGTCCGCCATATCGACGCGTATCCCGCTTATCGTGCGCTCGAGGTGGGTTTTCAGGTATGAAAGTCCGAGCGGATAAACGGGGTAGGGCGAGGTGTGGCGGTTTGCCGAGATGAGTAAGATGCTGTATGCGCTCACGACCAGAACCGATAGAAGTTGAACCATTGCTGCGGGTAGCGCCTTACCACGGCTTCGAGCGAGCGGACGTAGCTGTCCAGCAGGGCGTTTTTATCCCGGCCCTGCCGCTCGTCGGGGATGTCGAAGACAAAGCGGTAGCGCCTGCCGCGTTCGCGCATGGCGTAGTAGAAGACCGCCGGCACGCGGAATTTCGCGGCGACGGCGAACGGCCCCGCCGGGAAGCGGGCCTCGCGGCCCATGAAGCTCACCGGTACCGCCGGGCTGCCTTCGACGAAGCGGTCGCCCTGGAAACAGACGTACTCCCTGCGGTCGAGCACCTCCTTGATGCGGAGTATCGACTCGATGCCGCCCTCGTTCACCGGAATTACCTTGTAGCCCTCCTGTTTGCAGTGCCTGTCCATGATGTTTTTTATCTGCCGGTATTCGGCGTCGTACATCACCAGGTGCATCCGGCGGGCATAGTCGCCGAAAAATCCGGCTCCCGAGCCCCAGCATCCGACGTGTGCGCCGACGATTACCGCGCCGCGGCCGCTGTCGAGCACGCGCAGGAAAGCGTCGTAGTTTTCGAATTCGAATTTGTATTTGCGCTCCATGCCGCTGCCGATGGCCACCCGGTCGATGATTGTCTGCCCGAGCGCATAGTAGTGCGCGTAGAGTTTTACCGCGGCGCGGAGCCTTCCGTAGCGGAGGATACGGCGGTTATAGAACCACACGGCCCGCGTGGCGCGGGGTGCGAAAGGGATGAAATAGACGACCACCAGTGCGAGGAAAGCATACGCGGCACGTATTCCGAATACCCGCATCAGCAAGATGAAGAAGCCGTATCCGAAACTGCCGCCGCGCGAGCGCCCGCTCCACTGTGTGTCGTTATTTTCCATTCGTCCGGCCGATGATCAGGTCGTAAAAGTCCCGGAACGTTTTCAGCTCCTTGAAGTCGGGGCCTGTGAGCGTCACGCCGAAGTTTCGGTCGACGAGCACCACGACGTCCACCAGGTCGAGGCTGTCCAGGTCGAGCGTCTCCAGCAGCGGGGCGTCGGGCGTGATGACCTGGCGGTCGACTTCGAATTCATCGGCCAAAACGGTATCGATCTTTTCGATGAGTTCCTGTTCTGTCATTTTTTTTGAGCGGGTTTATTGGTGTTTCTTAATAATCAGGGTCGAGTTTGTGCCGCCGAAGCCGAACGAGTTCGAGAGGAAACGGTCGAACTCCCTGTTGACGCGCCGGGCGGGGATGTTGAGCTTCGAAGTGGCCTGGTCGCCCTCCGCGAAGTTGATGTTCGGGGCGATGAATCCGTGCTGCATCATCAGCATCGAGTAGACGATTTCGCTCGCCCCGGCCATCCACATTTCGTGTCCGGTCATCGCCTTGGTCGAGGCGACGTAGGGCCTGCTGTCGCCGAATACTTCGGCGATTGCCAGCGCTTCGTTGTAGTCGCCCAGCGGCGTCGAGGTGGCGTGGGCGTTGACGTAGGGTATCTCTGCGGGCTGCATCCCGGCGTCCGCGAGGCAGCGCAGCAGCGAGCGGCGCGGGCCGTCGACGTTGGGCACCGAGATATGCTCGCCGTTGGACGAGAATCCGTAGCCCATGACTTCGCCCAGTATCTTCGCGCCCCGTGCCGCCGCCGAGTCGTAACTTTCGAGGATTACCGTCGCGGCGCCGCCGCTCGGCACCAGTCCGTCGCGGTCTTTGTCGAAGGGCCGCGATGCCGCCGCGGGGTCGCTCTCGCGCGTCGAGAAAGCCCCCAGCCCGTCGAAGCTGCCCACCGAATAGGGATTCACCTCCTGTGCGCCACCGCATACCACGCGCTCCTGCAGCCCCTGCTTTATCATCAGGTAGCCCATGCCGATGGCATGCGAGCCGCTTGCGCAGGCTGCCGAGAGGGTGAGGTTGATGCCCCGCAGGTTGAAAATCACCGAGAGGTTCATCGTGACGGTCGAGTTCATCGACTGGAAAATGTTGCCCGAGCCGACCATCGCCGTGTTCTGCTTGGCGCGGATGATGTCGATGCCCTCGATTACCGGGGCGGCGCTGCTGTCGTTGCCGTAGATGATGCCGACTTCGTTCGCCGCGAGGAACGCCTCGTCCATCCCGGCGTTGCGCATCGCCTCGGCCGTGGCCATGTAGGCGTATTCGCCCTGCTGGGGCAGGCACAGCCGCTTGCGGCGGTCCAGCACCCCTTTCAGTTCGGGTTGTTTCACGATTCCCGTCAGCGACGAGATGTATCCCAGCTCCTTGCGTGCCGGGTCGAGCCCGATGCCCGGGCGTCCGTCGTAGAGCGCCTGCGTTACTTCGTCGAGGCTGGTGCCGATGCAGGACCAGATGCCCAGTCCGGTGATGACTACTCTTTGTTCCATGTGGTCAGGTATATAATCCTCCGTTTATCGAAATCACCTCCCCCGTGATGTAGGAAGCCTTGTCCGAGATGAGGAACATCGCCAGGTCGGCGACCTCGGCAGGTTCGCAGAAGCGTCCGGCGGGTATCTGTTTCCTGATTTCGGCCTCGTCGATGTCTGCGGTCATGTCCGTGCGTACGAAACCCGGTGCGATGGCGTTCACCGTCACCCCCTTTTTCGCCACCTCCTGCGCCAGCGCCTTGGTCGCGGCGATTACGCCGCCCTTGGCCGCCGCATAGTTGGCCTGTCCGGGAAGCCCCTTGATGCCCGAGAGCGAAACGATGTTGACGATGCGCCCGAAACGGTTGACGAGCATGTCGCGGAGCAGCGGCCGCGTGACGTTGTAGAACCCGTCGAGGCTGGTGGCGATTACCGTGTGCCATTGCTGCGGCTCCATCCACATCATCAGCACGTCGTCGCGGATGCCGGCGTTGTTCACCACGACCTCGATGCAGGCGCCCTTGTGGGCCTGCTGCCAGGCGGCGATGGCTGCGCCGGCCGCCTCGACCGAGGCGACGTCGAACTGCATGGTTTCCCCGTCGCCGCCCGCGGCGCGGACGCCCGCGAGGGTCTTTTCGGCCTCCGCGGCGTTCGATTGGTAGTTGATCAGTACGTAGTAGCCCCGGCCGCCCAGTTTCAGGCATATTTCGCGTCCGATGCCCCGGCTGCCGCCGGTCACGAGTGCGTATTTCGTCGGTTCGGTCATGCTTGCTGTTTCAGGAATTTTTCAATCGCCGCAATCTCTTCGTACTTGGGCGTATCGTCGGTGAATTTCGGCACGATGGCCCGGATGTCGGCATACAACTGCCGTGTGGCGTCGGACAACTCCCCGGCGCACTGCAGGTAATCGGTCGCCTGCACCAGCGCCAGTATTTCGATGGCGAGCACCTGGTAGCCGTTTTCTACCACCTGCCGCGTGATCATCGCCGCGTTGGTGCCCATGCTGACGATGTCCTGGTTGTCGTTGTTGTTGGGTATCGAGTGGACGTACATCGGGTTCGAAAGCGTCTGCGACTCGGCCGTGGTCGAGGTGGCCGTGAACTGCGCCGCCTGCATGCCGTAGTTGAGTCCCAGTTTTCCGAGGTTCACGAACGGCGGCAGCGTTTCGTTGATCCGGTCGTGGCAGAGGTAGTTCAGCTGCCGCTCGGCGAGCATCGTCATCTTCGTGACGGCGATTTTGAGTTTGTCCATCTCCAGCGAAACATAGTCGCCGTGGAAATTGCCGCCGTGGTAGATCGTTCCCGTCGCCGGGTCTACCACCGGGTTGTCGTCCACCGCGTTGAACTCCTCGGTGAGTATCTTTTCGGCCTGCGAGATGGTTTCGAGCACCGGGCCGAGTATCTGCGGCGTGCAGCGCAGCGAATAGTAGGGCTGCACCTTGTGCCTGAAGGTCGGGGCCTCGCCCGTGTCGCCGTTGTATAGCTCCACCTCGCGTTTGCGCAGGCGGCGGCCCGATGCGCATATTTCGCGCATCCGGCGGGCTATTTCGGCCTGCCCCGCGTGGAGCTTGTATTCGTTGAGCGCCCGGGCCATGAAGTCGTCGTACGATTCGACCAGTTCGTTGAGCATCACCGACGCCTTCACCGTCCAATCCAGCAGGCGGCGCGCCCGGGCGAGGTTCACCAGCCCGATGCCCGTCATCACGGCCGTGCCGTTGGTCAGGGCCAGTCCGTCGCGGATGCGGAGCTTGAGCGGCGTTATGCCGCACGCCTTCATCGCCTCGGCCGCAGGTACGATTTGGCCCCGGAACGAAACCTCCGACTCGCCGATCAGCGCCAGGGCGATATGCGCCAGCTGCACCAAATCGCCGCTGGCGCCCACACTGCCGTGGCGCGGTACGCGCGGGTATATGCCGTTGTTGAGCATTGCCGCCAGTATCTTCACCACGTCGGGATGCACGCCCGATTTGGCCATGAGGAATGTCTGGAGCCGCGCGAGCATCGCCGCGCGCACGCAAATGTCGGGCAGGGGTTCTCCTGCGCCGCAGCTGTGCGAGCGTATGATGTTGTATTGCAGGCTGTTCAGGTCGGCGTCGCCGATTCGGTACTGCGCCATGGGGCCGAACCCGGTGTTTATGCCGTAAATGACTTTCCCCTGCTCGAAAGACGCGAGGAAGCGGTAGCATGCCTCGACTTCGTGCAGGGCGGTTTCATCGATTGAAATCTCTGTTTCGCTGAAAATCCGGTCGTTTATGGTGTTCAGGTCTGAATAAAACATTTTTTAAACGGATTATGGCCTCAAAATTACAAAAACTATCTCAATAAACATTTATATGACTATTTTTTTGTTTGTATCGTCGGATAAAGCGGACGGTTCGTGCGGTGCCGGAATCCGTCGCCGGGCGGCAAAAAGCAGCGGAGGGCATTGTGCAATGCCCTCCGCTGCCGTATGTTGTCCGGTGTGTTATTTCACGCCGAATTTGTAGATGCAGGTCTGTGTGTAAGTTTGCCCGGGACGCAGTACCGTCGAGGGGAAGTTGTCCTGGTTGGGGCTGTCGGGGAACTTCTGCGTTTCGAGGGCCAGCGACTCGCGGTAGCGCTGCGGCTTGCCGTATTTGCCCATCGACTTGCCGTCGAAGAAGTTGCCGCTGTACACCTGCAGGCCCGGCTGGTCGCTCCACACCTCCACCGTGCGGCCCGAGGCGGGTTCCCATACCGTGGCGGCCAGCTCGACGCCGCTTTCCGTCTTGCGGTCGATGACCCAGTTGTGGTCGTATCCGCCGCCGTTGCGCAGCTGTGCGTTGTCCGCTCCGATGCGCTCGCCGATGGTATGGGGCTCACGGAAATCGAATGGCGTACCCTCCACGGGGGCGATCTCTCCCGTGGGAATCAGCACCGAATCCACCGGCGTGGTGTGGCTGGCGTTGATAGTCATCACGTTGTCGAGCACCGTGCCGTTGCCCTCGCCCTTGAGGTTGAAGAAGGGGTGGTGCGAGAAGTTGGCGACGGTCGGTTTGTCGGTCGTGGCCTTGTAATCGACGCGGAACTCGTTGTCGGGCGTGAGCGAGTAAATCATCTCGATATCCAGGTTGCCGGGGAAACCGTCCTGTCCGTCGGGATGGAGGTAGTGCAGCACGAGTTTGTCGTCCGTGGCCGAAACCACGTCCCACACCACGCGGTCTACTCCCGTCAGTCCGCCGTGCAGCGTCTGGCCGTTGTTGTTCAGCGGCAGCGTGTATTCCGTGCCGTCGAGCGTGAAACGGCCTTTGGCGATGCGGTTGGCATAGGGGCCCACCACGGCGCCGAGGAAACGCTCGCCCAGCGTGTCGAGGTAGCGGTCGATTGACTCGCAGCCCAGTACGATGTCCTCGTAACGGCCTTCGCGGTCGGGCGTCCAGAGCGACACGACGCGGGCGCCGTAGTTGGTTACCTGCATGGCGATGTCGCCCGCACGGAGCGTGTAGAGCGCGACGGGTTTGCCGTCGACGGTGGTTTCGAATGCTTCGGCGGGCAGCAGTTTCATGCCGGATTCCCGGGTTCCGCAGGCTGCCAGCAGCAGCATGCCGAGTGCGATAAGCGATTTTTTCATATTATTCGGGTTTTTTGGTTTTTCCGCAGGTAAAGTTAAACGATTCTCCCGGAAAACCCCCGCTGCCGCCCGAATTTTTTTTGCAGGCGGGGCCGCAGTTCGGGACGTTTGTACCGTTTTATTGACCGGATTTTGTTAATTTTGCCCGCAGCATCCGTCCGATTCATGAAACCGAAACCGATATTCACCTTCCGCGACGCGGAGAAACAGGCCGCTCCCGTGGCTTTTTCCACCATGCTCAAACCGGCGGGTTCGGCCTGCAACCTCGACTGCGGCTATTGCTACTACCTGGACAAGGCCGTGCAGTACGGCGGCCGGCAGGCCGTGATGAGCGACCAACTGCTGGAGCTCTATGTGAAACAGTATATCGAGGCCAACGAAATCGATACCGTGCAGTTCTGCTGGCACGGCGGCGAACCGCTGCTGCTGGGTGTCGATTTCTACCGCCGGGCCATGGAGCTGCAGCGCAAATACGCCGCCGGCAAGCGGATTGAAAACACCCTCCAGACCAACGGTGTGCTGGTCGACGGGGCGTGGTGCGACCTGTTCGCCGCCAACAATTTCCTGGTCGGCGTTTCGCTCGACGGGCCCGAGGACATCCACGATGCCTTCCGCCTCACGAAAGGCGGCCGGCCCACTTTTGCCCGTGTCATGGAAACGGTGCGGATGTTCGAACGCAGCGGCGTTGAATTCAATACGTTGAGCGTCGTGAACCGGCGCTGTGAGGGGCGCGGCGCCGAGATTTACCGCTTTTTCCGCGATCAGGTGCACAGCCGCTACATGCAGTTCCTGCCCGCCGTCGAACACGTCGTCGACAAACCCGGCTTCCACCGCCCGCTGATCGTGTCGCCCGAATACGAGGGGGCCCGTCTGGCCGAATGGTCGGTCACGGCCCGGGGATACGGCGAATTCCTCTGCGACGTTTTCGACCAGTGGGTCGTGGGCGATGTGGGCCGCTGTTACGTCCAGATGTTCGACGCCTCGCTGGCGCAGTGGTGCGGCGTACAGCCGGGCGTCTGCTCGATGGGCGAAACGTGCGGCGACGCGCTGGTCGTCGAGCACAACGGCGACGTCTACTCGTGCGACCACTTCGTCTACCCCGAATACAGGCTGGGCAACATCCGCGAAACGCCGCTGGCCGAAATCTACCGCTCGCCGAAGCGCCGCGAATTCGGGCTGAATAAACGCAACACGCTGCCTGCCGAATGCCTGCGCTGCAACTACTATTTCGCCTGCCGCGGCGAATGTCCCAAGCACCGTTTCGCCTGCGGGGCCGACGGAAGCCCCAAGAACTCGCTCTGCGAGGGTTTGAAAATCTACTTCCGCCATGCGGAACCCTACATGGAGTACATGCGCGATTTGCTGTCGAAACAGCAGGCTCCGGCATGGGTCATGCCTTTCGCCCGCAAACGCATGGGGCTGATGTAGAAGGGCGCACACCGATGTGAAAACGCCTGCGGAATTTCCGCAGGCGTTTTTGTGCTGTCCCCGCATCCGGCGTCTTTTCCCGGGAGGGGGCTCTGTTTCCGGGTTCTTTCCTGCTTTCCGCCTTTGGACTTTCCCGGCTCTTGTCCTCCCGGATTTTCGGGTTCCAGTCCCGTCTTTCCCGACCTCCCTGTTCCGGTTTTTCCGGCTTCCGCCTCCGGGTATTTCCGGTTTCTGCCCTGCTCTTTTCCTGCCCCCCCCGGTTTTTCCGGGACGCCGCTGCCGTCCGGGTATTCTCAACCTTTTTCCGGCACCGTTTTTTCCGGGCCGGCTTCCGGCTCCGGGATTTTCCGCCGTTTTTTCCGGAACACCCACAGCAGCGGCACACCCGCCGCGAGGGTGAGCCACATCACCACCCCGAGGGCGTCGGTCACGCCCTCGACGTAGGTCTGGGGCCCTGCTGCCGTTTCGCGTGCGGCGTGGAAAGCCGTGCGGGCCGAGTAAACCGCTGTGAGGATGGCGATGCCGACGCTTCCCGCGAGTTGCTTGATGCTGTTCGAGATGCCGGCCGCTGCGGCCATGTCGTGCTGGGTGAGGTTCCGCAGCGAGAAGAAGTTCAGCGGTGCGAACGTGAGTCCCATGCCCAGTCCGCGGATGTAGAGTACGAAGAGGATATGCCGGTGGGTGGTGTGGAGCGTGAAACGGCTGGCGAGCCAGAAACTCGCCGCCAGCAGCAGGATGCCCGCGGCCGCGAGCAGCAGCGGCCTGACATAGCGTGTGAGGTATCCCGAAACGGCCGAGAGCACGCCCTGTATCAGCCCTACGGGCAGGAATACGCTGCCGGCCATCAGCGCCGTGTAGCCCAGTCCGCGCTGCATGTAGAGCGGCAGCAGGTAGGTGCCGCCGAGCATGCCGATTGAAAAGAGCGTCAGCACGGCCATCGAAATGCCGAAGTTGCGCTCCCCGAGCAGCCGGATTTGCAGCAGCGGCGCCGGGCTTCGCAGTTCGGTGTAGATAAACCAGGCGAGCGCCGCGGCCGCCACGGCGAAACAGCCGATAATTGTAGGCGAGGCCCATCCGTCGTGGTTGGTCGGCGAGTTGCCCCGCGCCAGCGCGTAGATGGCCAGCGGCATGAAGACGACGATGCCTGCGAATCCCCTCCAGTCGAACGGGTGTTTCGACGGGTTTTTCCACTCTTTCTGGATGAAGAGCGCCAGCAGGATGGCCAGCAGTCCCACGGGCACGTTCACGTCGAATATCTTGTGCCAGCTGTACGCATCGACCAGGTAGCCGCCCAGCAGGGGCCCGAACGAAATCGAGGCCGCCGCGGCCATGGCCCACAGGCCGAGGGCGAGGCACC
>NZ_CABMQJ010000057.1 GCF_902388705.1 uncultured Alistipes sp. | reverse complement strand
GTGGCGGCGAGTTCAGCCTGCGAGGCGGCAAGCTGCTGCGCCAACTGGGCATTCTCGACCTCCATGGCGGCGGCCGTCGCCATGCTTGCCGCTACGGCGTCCTGGAACGCCTGAATGTCGGCGGCGGTGTACCCGGCCACGCCGCGCTGCCAGCCGCGTTTATTGAAGCGGTAGGTGAAGCCCGCCGTAGCGCTGAAACCGAACATGTAAGAACCGTCCATGGCAACGGGGCTCACCCGCGAAGGTGCAATCAGCCCCTTCAGCTCGATGTTGAAGTCGAACGACGGCGAAAGACGGAATTTGTTGAGCCAGCCGAGGGTGAAGGCGAACGACTGGTGCGTGCCCGTCAGGTTGTCCTCGTGGCTCGAGTCGGTGAAGTTCGACGCCATATATCCGAAACCAGCGAACGGCACGGCATAATAGGCGCGGTCTTCACGGTAACCGCCCACCCAGTTGGAGAAGTTGAGCATGAAGTCCGTGTGTACGAACAGGTAGGGCCATGTCATCTTGCCCTGCGCCGCATCGTAATTCGCGAACCTGCCGCCCTGCAGCTGAATGCGCATACCGGTCACCGGATGGAACCATTTGGTGAGCCCGAAATTAGCCTCGAAATTGATTCGGTTGCCGAAACTGCCCGGGTTGGTTCCGTTGGAAAGTGCCGTACCGGCACCGGCTCCAACCGTTATTTCCCAGTTATCCCAGAAACCGTTCGATACGAAACCGGCGAAGCTCGGTTTTTTAGGCGTGTCCTGCGCCCACGCAGACGTAGCCAGTGCCACGGCTGCAAACAATAGAATAAGTTTTTTCATGGTCTGTAATATTTAATCCCAAAAGTAAAAATCAGTCGTCTTCAGAAACCGTTAATTAACAGGCCATAACACAAAAACAGCGCCGAAGTCGACAAAAAAAGGCTGAAAACGTATGTCTTCAGCCTTTTACATTCAGGATTAAATCCTTACGGAATCAACCGCACTTCGAATAGCCGCACGACATGCAGGTCAGGCAGCCGTTCTGGTAGGCCATATTCTCCTGTCCGCAGCTCGGGCATTTGCCTTTCGACTTGGTGCCGTCGACGATATATTGCTTCAGCGCACGGCATACACCCGTCTTCCAGGTGTTAATCGACTCGCTGTCCAGATGCAGCGATTCGATCAGCGACACGGTCTTTTCAATCGGCATGCCGTGGCGCAGCACGCCCGAAATCAGTTTGGCATAGTTCCAGAACTCCTCGTTGAACAGGCGCGAGATGCCGCCGATGGTGTTCGTATAGCCGTAACGGTCGGTGTACTGGAAATCGTAGCGTTTGGTACCGTCCTCCTCGCGTACCTTTATAATAAAGCCCGTGGTAATCTTGCGGGGAATATACATGGCGTCCTCCTCGATTTTACCCGTGAAGACCTCGTAGGGGCGGCCGTCCTGCAGGCCGACGAACGCAATCCAGTCCTCGGTGCCGTTCTTGAAACGCACGATGTCGGCCGGAATCGATTTGGGCCGTTTCGGCGCCTCGCCGGGATGCTCCTCGCACTTTTTCTTCTTTTTCCTGGAGTCCTTTTCGAGCAGCACGCCGTCGCGGCAGCCGTCGCGGTAAACCGTGACGCCTTTGCAGCCGCACTCCCACGCCGTGCGGTAAACCTCCGCCACGAGCGCTTCGGAAACATTGTTCGGCAGGTTCACCGTCACCGAAATCGAGTGGTCGACCCACTTCTGAATCGCGCCCTGCATCTTGACCTTGGCCACCCAGTCGATGTCGTTGGCCGTAGCCCGGTGATAAGGCGAAGCCGCCACCCACTTGTCGAGTTCGGCATCCGGAATCGTCGCCAGCTTCGACGTATCGTACCCGTTGGCCTCCAGCCACTTCACGAAGTTGTGGTGGTAGACGTTGTACTCCTGGAACTTTTCGCCCGTTTCGTCCTCGTAGTCGACGTGCGTATCGTGATCCGAAGGATTGATCTTGCGGCGGCGCTTGTAAACCGTGCGGAACACCGGCTCGATGCCCGACGTGGTCTGTGACATGAGCGACGTGGTGCCCGTCGGGGCAATCGTCAGCATGGCGATGTTGCGGCGGCCGACTTTCTCCATCTGGGCATAGAGTTCCGGATCGGCCTCGCGGATGCGGGCGATCATCGGGTTGTCTTTCTCCTTCGAAGCGTCGTAAACCGGGAACGCACCGCGCTCGGCAGCCATCTTCACCGAAGCCCTGTAAGCGGCGACGGCCAGCGTCTTCTGCACCTCGACGGCGAATGCAATCGCCTCGTCCGAGCCGTACAGCAGCCCCAGCGCAGCGAGCATATCGCCCTCGGCCGTAATGCCGAGTCCGGTACGGCGGCCTTTGCGGGCCATCTCGCGGATTTTCTTCCACAACTCCAACTCCACGCGGCGCACGTCCTCGTCCTCGGGATCGTCGGCGATTTTCACGATAATCTGCTCGACTTTCTCCAGCTCGAGGTCGATGATGTCGTCCATCATGCGCATGGCCTTGTCCACATGCTCGCGGAACTTGTCGAAATTGAACTTCGCGTCTTTTTTGAACGGATTGTCCACATAGCTCAAGAGGTTCAGCGCCAGCAGGCGGCACGAGTCGTAGGGACAGAGCGGAATCTCGCCGCAGGGATTGGTCGACACCGTCACGAAACCGTCGTCGGCATAGCAGTCGGGAACGCTCTCGCGGATAATCGTATCCCAGAACAGCACGCCCGGCTCGGCCGACTTCCATGCGTTGTGGATAATCTTGTCCCAGAGTTTCTTGGCGTCGATGTCCTGTTCGTATTTGGGATTGTCCGATTTGATGGGGAACTGCTGGTGGTATTTATTGCCTGCAATGGCGGCGCGCATGAACTCGTCGTCGATCTTAATCGAAACGTTCGCCCCCGTCACCTTGCCCGTGTCGACCTTGGCGTCGATGAAACGCTCGGCGTCGGGATGCTTTATCGACAGCGAGAGCATCAGCGCACCGCGGCGGCCGTCCTGCGCCACCTCGCGCGTCGAATTCGAGTAACGCTCCATGAACGGCACGATACCCGTCGAGGTAAGGGCCGAGTTGAGCACGGGGCTGCCCGTGGGACGGATGTGCGACAGGTCGTGGCCCACGCCTCCGCGGCGCTTCATGAGCTGCACCTGCTCCTCGTCCATGCGGAAAATACCGCCGTAGGAGTCGGCCGGATGCTTATGGCCGATTACGAAGCAGTTCGAAAGCGAAGCCACCTGGAAATTGTTGCCGATACCCGTCATCGGGCCGCCCTGCGGAATTACGTAACGGAAATGGTCCAGGAGGCCGAAGACCTCCTCCTTGCTCATCGGATTGGGATACTTGCGCTCGATGCGCTCGATCTCGGATGCGATGCGTTCGTGCATCTGTTTGGGCGACGTTTCGTAAATATTGCCGAAAGAGTCTTTCAGGGCATATTTGCTGACCCACACCGTAGCGGCGAGGTCGTCCCCGTCGAAATACTTTTTCGACTCGGCGACAGCATCGTTGTAATTGACCTTCTGCGGCGCCTCGGGTTTTGCGGCTTTTGACATGACTATATTCTATTATTCAGATTTTTAGCGGCGATCCGGACAAAATCCGGTTCTACAAAATTGATTCTTTTCCGTGGAATAAACCAGCGCCCCGCACCAATTTTATCCACAAATTATTTACAAAAAGGCAAAATATGCGCCCCACGTTTATGGGGCGCACATTTCTTCCGGTGGCCTGCCGGACGACGGCTATTTCGCGGCTACGGCGTCGATCTCGACCAGCGCCCCCATGGGGAGCGCAGCCACCTGGTAGCACACGCGGGCCGGCATTCGGGCGGTGAAGAATTCGGCGTAAACCGCATTCATCGCGGCGAAATGGCCGATATCCTGCAACAGCACGGTCGTCTTTACCACGTCGTCGAGCGTATATCCGCCCTCTTCGAGGATGTGGCGCAGGTTCGTGAGCGACTGGCGCGTCTGGGCCTCGACGCCCTCGGCCATCTTCCCGGTCGCGCCGTCGATCGGAAGCTGTCCCGAAACGTAGAGCGCGCCGCCGGCCTCCACGGCCTGCGAATAAGGTCCCACGGCCTTGGGCGCATGGGGCGATGCGATGATCTTTTTCATAGCGGGGTATTTTTCAAATTTCATACAAAGGTACGATTTTATTCCGTATATTTGCACAACGCATTTATATAATATATGATGAAAATTCTGCTGAAAATCGCGGCCCTCGCCGCCGCTGCAGCCCTTGTCGCAGGGTGCTGCAACTGCCGCTCCTACCAGAAAAAGACCCGCCGGCCGCTCGTCGGCACCCAGTGGCAGCTGATCCAGCTGGACGGCAAGACCATCCAGCCCGAAGAGGGCAAATTCACCGTCACACTGCTCGCCGACGACAACCGCATTACGGGCGTCGGGGCCTGCAACCGCCTGATGGGCAAATACGAAACGACCGAAAAAGGCGCACTGAAAATCGGGCCGCTGGCCTCGACGATGATGGCCTGCCCCGGCATGGAGCAGGAGAACGCATTCGCCAAAGCGCTCGAATCCACGACCCATTACGATATGGACGGACCGATGCTGCTGCTGTTGAGCGACGGCGAGTTGAAAGCCGTCTTCCAGGCCAAGCCCTGAAAACCGGGACGCCCCTTTGCAGGGCCACTCCCCAATGCATCCACCCCTGCCGCAGAGCATAGCGGCAGGGGTGGATTTTATTTCGGGAGGGCAGCCGGGCAATGCCGCCCCGCATCCCGTCAGGAGCCGCTACCACTCACCGCCGGGCCCGTTTGCTTTTTCGGCACGCCGAACCGTTCGCGCTGCATCTGCTCGTAAACCTCGCCGCGCAGGCGGCGGAGCACCCCGAGTTCCTGCTCCTGCCGCCCGATGTCGGGACAGCGGTCGCGCAGGGCGCGCATCGTGTCCGAATAGGATTTAAAAAGCGGCCCGGTCGGCATCATGCGCCTTTCGGCTTTGTAATAGTCGAGCAGCAAACGCACCAGTGCGGTATTTCTCTCCCGTTCGGCTTCGCGGTACTGCCGCAGGAGCGGTTCGTAATTTTTATTCTTTTTGCGCAGGCGCTCGTACATCAGGTTGTACTGTTCCTTGTTGGCATTCCGGCGTTGCGGATCGTCCACCCCTTTGAGCGCTATATACTCCTCGTGGATGGCTTTGTATTTGGGATCGCCCTGCAAAATCTTCGCATAGGCTTCCGACGCGGCCCGCAGCCGCTTGCCCAGCGCCCTGATCTCCGGCACCGTATCGCACACGGCACGGTAGTCCAGCCCGGGATAATTCATTATCGCAGGCGCAATGCGCATTTCCCGCACATAATCCAGGTAACATTCCCAGATAAGGTAGTTCAGTTCCAGCGATTGCTGCGCAATTTGTTCGTCGAAGCGTACGAGTTTCTCCCCCGCACGCTCCGGTTCGGGGCCCTGCGCCCCCGCGTGCGCCGCGGAAAGCAGGACGGCCGCCGCAAACAGCATTCCCGTGATACGTTTCATGGTTTCAATTTTCGGTTCATGGAATTTCGCGTATTGCCGCACTTCGGGGTTCGGCATGCGATGTAAAATTACTAAAATCCGGAAAAAAGCGGGCAATCCCGCAAAAAAGGGAGCGGACACGGTGCCCGCTCCCTTTTGCGTTTGCCGCACCGCCGCTTATTTCAGGTGCGGGTTCAGGCTGCGCCACTCTTCGACGGGCGGAACGATGCCCATCGAAATCACCTCGTCGCGCAGTTTGCAGAGGTGGCCGTAGCTGTCGGCCAGGGCCTTGTTCTCCTCGGCCGTGCCCCTGACGTTCTTGTAGCTGACGCCCTGCTTCGTGATTTCGGTTTCCATCGCCATCAGGATGTGCTTGAACTCGTCGTTGTGCACGAACACCCCAGCGGGATAAACGAACGGCTTGCCGCCCATCGCCGCCGCAATCATGCAAATCGACAGGTAGGCCGGACTCTGGAACGAGGAACGTCCGCGCAGGTCGATGATGTGCTTGCCGCCCTGAATCACCCGCTGCTGCAAATCGTGCCAGTCGCCCTCGGGCATCTCATGGCCGATCAGCTCGGAAAGGGGCCGTCCGGCGACGAGCGTCGTCGAAGCGAATACGGCCATCTGCTCGCCGTGGCCGCCGTAAGTGCGGCAGTTGCGGATCTCATCGGGCGAAATCTTAAAGTATTTGGCCAGTTCGCTGCGCAGGCGCGTGCTGTCCAGCGCTGCGAGGGTCGAAAGCTGCGACGGACGGATGCCCGCATAAATCAGCGTCACCAGCCCCGTGATGTCGGCCGGGTTGAAAACCACCACCACGTGCTTCACATCCGGGCAGTAAGCCTTGATGTCCTTGCCGAACTGTGCGGCGATTTCCGTATTTCCCTTCAGCAGGTCTTCGCGCGTCATGCCGGCCTTGCGGGCAGCGCCGCCCGACGAAACGACATACGCGGCATCCGTAAGCGCCTCTTTGATATCGCTCGTCCAGGTGATGTTCACCCCCTCGAACGCGCAGTGGTAAAGCTCTTCGGCCACGCCTTCGAGCGCCGGAGCATACGGATCGTAGAGGCAGATGTTGGGCGTAAGGCGCATCATCAGCGCCGTTTGTGCCATGTTCGAGCCGATCATGCCGGCCGCGCCCACGATCGTGAGCTTGTCGTTTGTCAGAAATTCCATAACTGCAATATTTTTTTATCGGTACAATCCTGTACCCGGGTCTTTCTCATTGCCGCCGGGGCGCAACCCGGCGTTTGCGTGCGCCGTCCGGCGTTCGGGCCGGGCGGGTATCCCTGCCCGGCGGCGTTTCACTCCGGCAAACACCGCTGTATATGCCGGCATCGCTGTCCGGCCGCGGCTGCCTGCAGGCCGGTGCCGCCGCATGGCCGTCGGACAGCCACTTTCCAAGCCGATGGCAATGCATGGGCGGTGTTGTTTCATGGCCGGCGGCACAGCACGTGCGGTGTCGCCGCACGGGCGGCGCATTGTCAGGCTGCCGTCGTCAGGCTGCGGATTCCCGGGCCGCCAGGCAATGCGTTTCATGTTTCGTACCATTTTCCGCCCTGCCGCTCGCCGGCCGTTGCCTTTTTGCCCTGCCGTGCCGTCCAGCCGCTCCCGGACGCTCCCGATCGTCAGGCATCCCGGACAGCCCCCTCGTTCAACCCCTCCCGATTATCCGCCTGGCAGGTCACTCGACCTCCCGGCGGTTGCGCAGAGCGTGGGTGATGGTCAGCTCGTCGACGTATTCCAACTCGTCGCCGAAACCGATGCCGCGGGCGATGGAGGTGACTTTCAGCCCGGGAAACTGCCGGAGCCGGTTCATCAGGTAGAAAAGCGTGGTTTCGCCCTCGACCGAGGTCGAGATGGCGAGAATCACCTCCCGGATGCCGCCGGCGGCGATGCGCCCGGTCAGCAAATCGATTTTCAAATCCGACGGGGAGATACCCTGCATGGGCGATATGACGCCGCCCAGCACATGGTACAGCCCCTTGTACTGCCGCGTATTCTCAATCGAGAGCACGTCGGCGACCTGCTCGACCACGCAGACGGTCGTATGGTCGCGCTCCGCGTCGGCGCAAATCGGGCATATCTCTTCGTCCGAGAGGTTGTTGCACTGCGCGCAGTATTTGATTTCGTTGCGGAAACGGTCGATGCTCTCCGTCATTTCGGCCACCGACTCCCGCTCCATGCGCAGGATGTGAATCGCGAGGCGCAGCGCCGTGCGACGTCCCACCCCCGGCAGCTTCGACAGCTCGCCGACGACATCCTGTAAAAGTTTAGACATTCAGATTGTTTCGATTTTCCGGCATTCGAGCCACCCTTTCTTGCCGTCGGCAATCACCACCTCGCACCAGCCGTCGAGGCGGTCGGTGATGGTCACCACCGTACCTTCGTGCAGCACGAAGAGGTCGGTCGCCGATTTGTCGGGCGAACTTTTCACGGCGGTCGAGGCGGTCATCACCACGGCCGACCTGTCGTCGAGCATCTCGCGGCGCTCGCCCAGCGCGAACCACGTCGTGAGCATGAACAGCAGCGCCGCGACGACGGTGCCGTAGAAGCCCGCCTTGCGCAGCGACAGCCGCTGTGCCAGCAGGTAGACCAAAAACAGCGCCAGCATGCAGGCCAGCAGCGCGAGCGACAGGACGCTCCACGCCGTGCAGCTCATCGTATGGCGGATGCCGCGCATCCACGTCACGAGGAAAAACTCGGGAATATCCTCGATATTATCTTTCGTGCGGGCTTCGGCGACGCTCAAGTTGTAACGGATGTCGTCGTTGCCGGGTGCCAGCCGCAGGGCCCGGTTGTAGAAGAGGATGGCCTTGCCCATGCGCTCCTCCTTGAAGTAGGCATTGGCCAGGTTGTAATACAGTTTCACGGAGCCCACCCCGCGGGAGAGTATCTGTTCGTAGGTTTCGGCTGCCTTGTGGAAATCGCCGTTGATATAAGCCGTGTTGGCCGTGTCCCACAACTGGGCCGCCGTCGGCTGCGCAGGGGCGCCGGCAGGTTCCGCCGCGGCCTGCACCAGGCTGTCGGCCGGCTCCTGCGCATGGGATGCGCCGCAGCCCAGCAGCAACAGGAAACATATAATCGCTCGTTTCATTGGCTGTTGAATTTTATTCTTCGTTTGCAGTGCCCGGCATAGTCGGCCCGCAGCTCCCGCACCCGCTTAACGCAAACGTTGTCATCGTTTTATCACCGCTTCGATACGCGAAATAATATCCACGCCCTCGCCGTACACCTCGCTCATCTGCGCCGATGCGGCCGGCGAGTACTGCGCCTCGTCGCACTTGGTGATGATGGCCGTGAAGCGCTGCGACGCCTCGGCCGACACACCGCGCTTGTGCAGCTCCTCGCGGACGTTCTCTTTGGTCAGGTTGGCCACGGGAATGTTGAACTTGTCGCTCATATAGCCCCACAGCGCCCGGAGCATCTCCTCGTAGAAAGCGTGGCGGTTCTGCTCCTCCATGTACCGCTTTGCGGCCCGGAAACGCTGTACGGCGACCTTGTTGGCCCGCTTGCCGCGCACCAGGGCGGCGTTCTGCGACTCGCGGATCTGCTTGCGCAGCGCCGCGTAAATCATCGCAAAGAGCACCAGTATGCCGAAGAGCAGTATCCAGTAAAGCGTGCTGAAAAGGAACGGCTCGCGCACGGGGCGCAGCTGCGCATTGCCCAGTTTGATGAAGCGGATGTCCTGCCCCAGCAGCTTGACCTCCTCTTTCGACATGCCGCGCCCCGGCACGACATAGGCGTCGCCGCCTCCCTTGGTGTCGGGCGTGATGTCGAGCGCCAGCGGCTTCGAACGCAGTGTCATGTACTGCATCCGCGCGGGGTCGAAGTAACTGAACTCCACGGGTTCGATGTCGTACGTGCCTTCGGCGCGGGCGATGAAGGGGTATTCGAACTGCCGGTAACCGGAAATGCCGGCCGCCGAGGTGTTGATCGACTCGGTGGTCTTGACGTTGTACTGCTCGAACGAACTCGGCAGCGTCAATTTGGGCGCCTGCACGAACGTGAGGTTGCCCGTACCGGAAATCTTCACGGTGTAGGTCGCCGCGGAGTTCGCGGCCAGCCGTTCGGGAGGCAGCGCGGCGTCCATCGTGAACGTCCCCACGGCACCGCTGAAGCTGGCGGGAGCACCCGCCGGCAACGGTTTGACCGTGATGTTCAGCTGCGGGCTCTGCACCTTACGGGGGACATTGACGAAGTCGTGCCCTCCCCCGAAGAAGGGGTCTGCGTTGCGGCGGCTCTGGATGATGACCTGCGCCACGGCGGTCAGCTCGGCAGGCTCGATGGTGAGCGTGCCGGCCTGCTGCGGATAGAGCAGGTACTCCTTGGCCACGAGCGTTTCGTAGACTTTGCCGTTGTAAGTTTCACGCTGGCGGCGGGCGTTGTCCGTATTGAGTTCCTGCGCCCAGAAACCGTTGAACGAGGGGAACTTCACCTCGTCGTACCCTACGACCGGCACCCGTTCGTAAAGCTTGAACGTCACGCGCAGGGGTTCGCCCTTGTAGACCGACGTGCGCGACACGATGGCCCGCAGCAGGATGTCGTCCTTGGCGACCCGGCTCTGCGCCGAATTGTCGCCCGCAACCTCCTCGCGGCGCTGCGGCTCTCCTTGCGGAGCATTCGCCGCCGGGGCCTTGCCCTCGTCCACAATCTCGATCGGCAGCGGCTTGGTACGGTAGGTCGTACCGTCGACCGCAATCTCCGCAGAGCCGACCGTAACGTTGCCCTCGGCCTGCGGCAGCAGCACATAGGTGATTGTGTAATTTATCACCCGTGTCATCGCATTGTTGACAATCTGAATCGACTGCCCCCGGGCCTCCGCAGGCCCGGCTATCACGTCGAACCCCTCGAATGCGGGAGCCTTGAACGTGCCGTCGTCGGGCATGGCGTTGAGCGCGAATTCCACACGGAACGGGGTGCCCACGGCGACCGTCAGCGGCGAAGAGGCCTCGAAAGTGACTTTCTCGGCAGCCGATGCCGAGAAAATCGCCAGCACGAGGAGCGCCGTCAGGGATATTTTCGCAATGATATCTCTCATTGAGCTTTACAATAAAATCTCTTTCAGATTTTACAACGTAAACTTTTGCCCGTTAGTATTCCGCGGGCCGGTTTTTAATGCTTGAAATCGGCAAAAAAATCGTTGCCCTTGTCGTCGACGATGATGAATGCCGGGAAGTTCTCGACATAAATCTTGCGCACGGCCTCCATGCCCAACTCGGGGAAGTCCACGACCTCGACCGATTTGATGGAGTTCTTCGCCAGGATCGCAGCCGGGCCGCCGATCGAGCCGAGGTAGAAACCGCCGTACTTCTTGCAGGCGTCGGTCACCTGCTGCGTGCGGTTGCCCTTGGCCACCATCACCAGCGAACCGCCGTGCGACTGGAACAGGTCGACGTAGGGATCCATGCGTCCGGCCGTCGTGGGGCCGAACGAGCCCGAAGCCATGCCGTCGGGCGTCTTGGCCGGGCCGGCGTAATAGACCGGGTGCTTCTTGAAGTACTCGGGCATCGGCTTGCCTTCGTCGAGCATCTGCTTGATGCGGGCGTGTGCGATGTCACGGGCTACAATGAGCGTGCCCTTCAGGTTCAGGCGCGTTTTAATCGGGTATTTGGTGAGTATCTCGCGCACCTTGTCCATGCCCTCGTCCAAATCGATGTCCACGGCCGGCGACATGGCGGGAGCCTGTGCGGGCAGGAAGCGCGCCGGATTCTTCTCCAGCTCCTCGAGGAAGATACCCTCGGGCGTGATTTTGGCCTTGATATTACGGTCTGCCGAGCAGCTTACGCCGATGGCCACGGGGCACGAAGCCGCGTGGCGCGGGGCGCGGATTACACGCACGTCGTGCACGAGGTACTTGCCGCCGAACTGTGCGCCGACGCCGCTCTGCTGGCAGATTTTGAGCACCTTCTCCTCCCACTCCAAATCGCGGAAGCAGCGGCCTCCCTCGTTGCCCGACGTGGGCAGCTCGTCGAGGTAACCCGCCGATGCCTTTTTCACGGTCGAGAGGCACATTTCGGCCGACGTGCCGCCGATGCAGAGGGCCAGGTGGTACGGCGGGCAGGCCGACGTGCCGAGATCCTTGATATGGGTCTTGATGAATTCGGTCAGCGACTTCTCGTTCAGCAGCGCCTTGGTCTGCTGGTAGAGGAAGGTCTTGTTGGCCGAACCGCCGCCCTTGGTGATGAAGAGGAATTCGTACTCCATGCCGGGGTGGCCGCCGTAAATGTCAATCTGCGCCGGGAGGTTCGTCCCCGAGTTCTTCTCGTCGGTCATCGTGAAAGGCACGACCTGCGAGTAGCGGAGGTTGCGCTCCTTGTAGGTTTCGTACACGCCTTTGGCGATGCATTTCGCATCGTCGGCGCCCGTATAGACGTCTTCGCCCTTGTGGCCGATGCAGATGGCCGTGCCGGTATCCTGGCAGGTCGGAAGCTCGCCCTCGGCCGCAACGACCTGGTTGAGCAGCATGGTGTAGGCCACGAACTTGTCGTTGTCGGTGGCTTCGGGGTCTTCGAGGATATTGCGCAGCTTCTGCAAATGGGCGGCGCGCAGGTAGAACGACACGTCGCTGTACGCGGCTTTCGACAACAGTTCAAGGCCCGCAGGGTCTACTTTCAGTATCTTACGCCCGTCGCACTCGACGACCTTTACGTAATCTTTCGTCAAAAGACGGTACCGGGTTTTGTCTTCCCCCACGGGGAACGGCTCCTGATAGATGAAGTCTGCCATAATGTTGTATGTTTATGTTATGTTTGTTCTCGTCAAATAACCCATGTCCGGACAAATGCCGTCCGCGCCGGAGCCGCATGTATACTCCGCTCCGCAAGGAGCGCCGTACACGGACGGGCTCCGCTGCTCCCCCAAATGCGCAGGCCGCTGCGGCAGGCCCCTGTCCTGTCCCGCCCTTCCGCCGCGGCAGAA
>NZ_CABMQJ010000056.1 GCF_902388705.1 uncultured Alistipes sp. | reverse complement strand
GAGCGCCGCACGGCGTTCGACCCGGGCCGTCACGCCCTCGCAGTCGGTATAGCACATCACGACACCCCCGGCCGAAACCTCGACGAGCGCCGTTGCCGGAATCACGCGCCGCGTGCGGCTGCGCTCCACCAGCTGGTTGAAGAGATGGTCGTAATTGCGGCTGACCTCCGTGCCCGGCGCAATTCCCTCCATGCGGTTGGGGGTCACCCAATCGCCGGCCACGGCATTGACGTTGGTGCCGACCAATCCCTGCGGGGTCAGGAAACAGATGCCGTCGCCCGGGGCGAGCCGTCGGGTCCCGTCGAGGCGGAAACGGTTCTTCTCCACGCGCGACACACGGCCGACATACTCGCCGATTGCTTTGGGGGTATCGAACGACGCTACGCCCGCCCGCTTGCCCATCAGGAAATACGCCGACTCCCCGCGCGTAAAGCTCTTGGCCGTGTCAGGCGTGAAATCCGCGACGCTCCGACCCACCGAAGCGCGCCGCAGGTGCGGCCTTGCGGCCAGCGCGTCGTCGACCTCGCGGCGGTAAAAGGCCACGACATTTTTTATATAACCGACATCTTTGAGCCGTCCCTCGATTTTGAACGACCGCACGCCCGCATCCAGCAGGTCGCCGACGTGCGCCGACAGGTTCAGGTCGCGCACCGACAGCAGGTGTTTCCCGGCCATATAGGTGCGGCCCCTGCCGTCCGTCAGGTCGTAAGTCAGGCGGCACGGCTGGCTGCACGCCCCGCGGTTGCCGCTGCGCCCGGACATCGACCGCGACAGGAAACAGCGGCCGCTGTAACCAACGCAAATCGCACCGTGGACGAAGCATTCGACCTGGGCCGTCGTCGCAGCGCAAATCTCGCGGATTTCGCCGAGCGACAGCGCCCGTTCGAGAATCACCCGGGCGAAGCCGCTCTGCCCGAGGAACCGGGCCTGCGCGGGCGTCATGTTGCACATCTGTGTCGAGGCGTGCAGCTCGACGGGCAGGTTCATCCGCCGCAGGGCCATGTCCTGCACGATCAGCGCATCGATTCCGGCGGCAATCAGCTCACGGGCCTGCCGCTCGGCGGCTTCCAGTTCATCGTCGTACAGCAACGTGTTGAGCGTCGCGTGCACCCGCACCCCGAAACGGTGGGCATACTCCGCGACACGGGCTATCTGCTCCGCGCTGTTGCCGGCCGCATACCGGGCCCCGAACTTCGCCCCGCCGATATATACGGCGTCGGCGCCGTAGTCCACGGCGGCCATGGCCGACTGCAAATCTTTGGCGGGAGCGAGTAGTTCGACGGAATCCATGCATTATTTTTTGCAAAATTAACAAAATCCGCGACAATACCGGACATAAAAAGTCCGAAAAAGCTGGCCATCCTGCCGAATCGGGATAAAAGACAATATTTAATATAGAACCGAGCAAAACAATAAGTCAATATTTAACAACAAAAGCAAAACCCCGGCAGCACGCCCGCACAAATAAACCAACATGCTAATTAACAATTAATTACAATATAATTCACAAATCAAAACGCTTAAAATGTGGAAAACAAAACAAAAGATTTTGCGCCTTTTAAGAATATTGACAGCAATTTTTATTTATATTGCAAACCGAATATTATCAGTTCGCAAAAATTATATGTGCAATATTTCACAAGACTGTTTGCCGACAGCCAGGCAACATTTCATTCATTTCCCAAAATCAAACCATTTATGAGAAGATGTTTTACACTATTGATCGGTCTTATCGCTTTCGTGACGAGCAGTTGCGACGACAAGACAAAAGAGGAGATCGCCGACGTGATCGTACTCTCCCGAAGTAGTGTCGCGTTCGCCATGGAAGGCGGAACGACCACCATCTCGGTAGCCTGCCCCTCCGAATGGGAGGCGAGCTGCCCGGACAGCTGGGTGACACTGCATCCCGGGGAGGGCTACCTGACCATCTCCGCAGGCGGCAACGTCACCTCCGACACCCGCAATTCGAAGATTACCGTAAGATCGGCACGGGACGAGCATGAAATCACCGTCCATCAGGCCTTTTCGCTCGAAACGGTACTTCTGTCGACCACGGTTTCGGACGGAATCGAATTCGACTCCGAAGGCGAGAACTACATCTTCACGGTCGTGACCAACGGCGAGTGGAAAGCCACGAGCGACTCACCGTGGATCACAGTCGACTGCAACCAGGCCAACAGCACCGTCACCCTCACGGCCGCACCCAATCCCGACGCGCACCGTACGGCGAAAATAACGGTCAGCTCGACCAACGGCACGGATACGAAAACCTGCGAAGTGGCTGTATCGCAGATATCCCATGCCGAAAACCCCTACTACAAACTTCTGGGATACTACGGGCTCTACGCCCAGAACTGGTACTACGGCGGCTCGCCGATCGGCGTAAGCGGCACGGGCGCGTTCTGCACCGTCGAGCAGAAAGAATACCGCAAGAGCGTCTACATCAAAGACCTTTTCGTCAAGGGCACGGTCATCGAGGCCTCCTATGACAGGCAGACCGGGGCGTTGAGCATCGAACTGGGCAGCAAGTGCCTGCAGGTGAACCTTTCCGCCTCCGTGATACGCGCCTACTACCTGATGACAATCAACATGAACACCGGCTCGTTCACCGGCGGTTCGCTCACGGGCACACTGGGCGAAGGCTACAACGACGATGCGGACCAGATGCGCAAGGCAATCCACTTGAGCGGATTCGAGGGCGCCTACCTGACGCTGGGACTGATCGGATACCAGTCGCAGCAGTACGTGTCGTTCAGCGACCTCTATTACGCCACCGGAACGATGTACCTCGTGGAGTGGGACAAACCCGTCGCCGCGACCGCCGTCACCCGGGCCGCAGCGGACATCACGCCGCCTGCGGAGAGCTTCCCCGTTTCCCCCGTTAACAACTAAACCGCAACACGCATGAAAAAGTTCATATACACACTGGCAGTCACACTGCTCGGCATGATGGGTTGCTCCGAAGATACCATCACTTATATCAACCCCACCCCCGGCGAAGAGCCCTCCGGCGTCACAGCCGAACTGGGCATCTCGTCGAAGAACACGTGGTTCCAGACGGAGGACAACCTCAATGCCGCCATCGGCTTCAAAAGCCTCGGCGGCGAAGTCGTCGTAGACATACAGACCAATGTGGCCTGGAAATACACCGCCGTCAACGCCGACTGGCTGACCATCGAAAAGGACGACGTGGCCGACCAACTCGTTTTGAGCTGCGAGGGCAACAAGGTCGAGCAGGCGCAGCAAGCGACCGTCACGATCACCGCCGGCGACAAGACGGCCACCATCACCGCGTCGCAGAACCCCTACGGCACGCTCGAAATCTCCGCGTCGGAGAACAATTTCCAGATACCCGCCCGCGGTGAACTGACCGCTGCGTTCGAGGTGCTCTCCACCGACGAGGAGTGGCTTTTCGAAACCAGGGCCTGCACGTGGCTGCTCGTCGAACGCGACGGCAACACGGTCACCCTGACGCTCGACCCCAACGAGGGCGCCGCCGACCGTGAAACCACATTCGAACTGGTCGCAGGCAAGGGCGGAGGCAACCCCGTCACCGAAACGATCCGCGTGACGCAGGACCGCGCCGCACTCATCACCACCTCCCTGAAAACCCTTCCGTTCGAGGCTACCCCCGTCAAGGCGAAAGAAATCACCGTGGAATCCAACTTCGAATGGGAATACACCCTCACCGAGGGCAGCGACTGGCTCACCGTCGACCGCACCGACGAGGGACTGAAAGTATCCCTGACCAACAACCCCGACGCCGCCTCGCGCTCGGCGGCGATCACCATCACGGCGGGCGACGGCAAAGCCAACGTAGCCGAACAGATCGTAACCGTTTCGCAGACGGGCTTCGATTTCGACGCGTTCATCATCGGGCTCAACGTCACGGCCACAGACCTCCGGGCCCGCCTGCCGTTCGACAAGGAAATCAACGCCACGATCGACTGGGGCGACGGCACCATCGAGGAGAACGTCACGGGGACATTCCCCCAGCACACCTATACCGACGCCGACTACTACGTCGTATCGGTCAAGGGCAGCGTGCCGTCGATCAACAGCTCGAACATCAACATCTCCTCCTACAACCAGGCCCGGCAGGTTACCGAGATTTACAACTGGGGACGCACGGGACTGACATCCATGGAAAGCGCACTCTACCAGTGCACCGAACTCAAGAAGATTGCGACGGACAAGACCGAAGCCTTCGCCGATGTCACCAGCTTCAAGAGCGCATTCTACCACTGCGACATCCTCGAGGAAATACCCGAGGGATTCCTCGATTACGCGGCCAAACTCAAGACGGTCGAAGGCATGTTCCAGTTCGCCTACGCCGTGAATAAAATCCCGGACGCCCTGTTCCACAAGTGTCCGGCACTCGAATCGGTGCGGACGGCATTCTCCTACACCTCGATCGAGCAGGTACCCGAAGACTTCTTCGCCCACAACCCCGAACTGATTAACGTGGGAGTCGTTTTCTCGTCGACCAAGCTCAAGACCGTTCCCGAGAAACTTTTCGCCAGCAACCCGAAAATCGACGACTTCAGTTCGATTTTCTCGGGCGTCGCCACGCTCGAATCCATCCCGGAGAATATTTTCGCCAACCAGCCGGAGTGCAAGAGCTTCTATTACACGTTCCAGGGAACGGGCCTGAAAACAATCCCGGCCAAACTTTTCGCCAACAACAAGAAGTGCACGGACTTCCGCAGCACGTTCAACGGCACGAAAATCACCTCGATTCCCGGAACGCTGTTTGCCAGCTGCCCGAACGTCACCACGTTCATGACCTGCTTCAGCGGATGTACGGAACTGCAGAGCATCCCGGGCGATTTGTTCAAAAACAGCGGGGCGTTCCAAAGCCTCGCCACCAACGCCTTCAACAACATCTTCAAGGGATGCACCTCGCTCACGGAGATTCCCGCCGGACTGTTCGACGGCTTCACCACCGTCACGCAGTTCAGCAGCGCGTTCGAAGGCTGCAAGGCACTGACCACCCTCCCCTCCGACCTGTTCGCGACCAACATCAAAGTCACCTCGTTCGCCAACGCATTCCAGAACTGCTCCGCACTGAAGGGAATCCCCGAGGGGCTGTTCCGCGGACTGGAGAAAGTCACCTCGTTCTCGAACCTGTTCGCCGGGTGTACGGAACTGGAGGAGATCGGCGGCAACATCATCGACGGCTGCATCTCCTGCACGAGCATCGCTTCGATGTTCAAGGGCTGCACCAAGTTGCGGACGGTATCCGCCGACGCATTCGCCGGAGCTCCCAAAATCAACAGCGCAGCCAACCTGTTCGAAAACTGCACGGCACTCGAAAGCGTTCCGGGCGACCTGTTCGCACAACTGCCGGCGCTCAAGACCGCGACCAGCCTGTTCGCAGGCTCCGGACTGCGCTCCGTTCCGGCCGAACTGTTCAGCCGCAACCCCGAAATCACGGCATTCGGCAAGGTATTCACCAACTGCGTGAACCTCACCTCGCTGCCCGACGGACTGTTCGCCGCCAACGCCAAGGTTACGGTCTACTCCAATGCTTTCGAAGGCTGCACGGGGCTCCAGACCACCGGCGTACTCTTCGGGCAGAGCGCGGCAACGGTCAAATGCGACTTCCTGTTCGCCAAGTGCGCCGCATTGCAGAGCATCCCCGCGGGCATGTTCGACGGGCTGGCCAAGGCTTCGACGTTCGACCAGGCCTTTATCGACTGTGCGGCACTGGAGACAATCCCGGCCGGGCTGTTCAAAAACAACACCGAAGTGACCACCCTCACCAAGTGTTTCCAGAACTGCGTCCTGCTCAAGGCCGTACCCGCACAGCTGTTCGGCACGAGCACCAAGACCAAGACGCTGTCGTACCTGTTCAACGGCTGTACGAGCCTCGAAAGCATCGCACCCGATGCGTTCAGCGGGCTGAAAGCCGCGTCGACGACGTTCATGTACGCTTTCGAGAAATGCACGTCGCTCGAGGAGATTCCGGACGGACTGCTCGAGAACAACTCGACCATATCGACCTGGACGGGTATGTTCCGCTACTGCACGGGGCTGCGCAAAGTCGGCTCCAACGTCTTCAACTGCGGCGGAAGCACGACGTTCGGCTCGGTCTTCGACGGCTGTACGGCCCTCGAAGAAGTCGGCGAGAACCTGCTCGTCAACGCAGCCAAGCTCACGGGCGTCACCAGCCTGTTCCGCGACTGCTCGTCGCTCAAGAGCGTTCCGGTGAACATCTTCGACGAATGCACGAAGCTCAAGAGCGTTTCGAACGCCTTCTCGGGCTGTACGTCGCTCGCGGGCGAATCGCCCTACACCACCGTCAACGGCAGGAAATACCACCTTTACGACCGCACGACGGATAACGCGACGGAGTCCGGGCTCACGGCGCTCACCAGCACCGCAGGCTGCTTCAAGGGTTGTACGCAGCTGACCGATTACGCACAGATACCGGACATCTGGAAACAGTAACAACGTAAAATATTCAGGACATGAAATATATCATATATAGCATTGCAGCAGCGCTGGCGGCCATACTGGCAGGCTGCACCGAAACCACCAAGATAGGACCGGAGCAACCCGAAAACCCGGCCTATGTGGAGGTGTCGAGCGACAAGCTGATTTTCGATTCCGACGGCGGCATCGCTTCGGTCGCCGTGGCGACGAACGCCGGGCAGTGGGATTACGTGAGCACGGGCGACTGGTTCGCCGTCACCCGCAGGGACGACAATACGCTGGCCGTCGAGGCTTCGATAAACGCAGGACCCGAAACGCTGACGGGCAATATCGTCGTCAGCGGCGAAAAGGACGGCACGCAGGTCACCGCAACCGTCACGCTCGTCCAACGGGCCGATCGCAGCGTCAACCTGAGCGCCGAAGGCACCTCGAACTGCTACATCGCCCGCACGGGCAAGGCCTATAAGTTCGACGCCACAGTCAAGGGCAACGGCAAAGGCGACGGACGCAGCGAGTACATCGCGGCCTACGGCGTCGGGATTTCCGGCATCGCCGCCGCAGAGTTGCTGTGGGAGGCCCGCAACGACGGCGACAAAACCATGTCGCGCGAAATCATCGACGGAGCCCCGGTCTACAAAAACGGTTACGTGGCTTTCTCGACCGGCCGTTCGCAGGGCAACGCCGTCATCGCCGTGAAGGACATCAACGGCAACATCCTCTGGAGCTGGCACATCTGGGTCTGCGACGACGAGATCACGTCGCACGACCACGTCAACCCCGCCGAACAGGTCGTCGCGCAAATCATGGACCGCAACCTCGGCGCCCTGAACAACGAGCCGATGGATATCGACAACCGCGGCATGTTCTACCAGTGGGGCCGCAAAGACCCCTTCACGCCCTCGCGTTCGCCTTACTACGAAGACGCCAACAGCGGCAACATCCCCGCCTACAACCAGACCAACTACGAAGTCGGCAACGGCTCGGGTTCCTGGCTGCTCCACGAAAAGGCGCTGCCGCTGACCACGCCTCCGGGCAACATTCCCCATTCGATCCTGAACCCGATGGCCTACCTGCAGCCCTATTACAGCGACAACTACAACTGGTACTGCGCGAGCAAGGAGGAGAATATCGCCCATTCCGACCTGTGGGGCGCCGAGAAAACCATCTTCGACCCCTGCCCCGTCGGCTACAAGGTTCCCGGCCGCGACATCTGGGGAATCCCCAGCGGCAACACGAGCCTGCGCAACGGCGGCCCGGCGGAGGATTACGACGAAAACGGCGTCAGCCAGAAGTGGGACTGGAACAAGGCCGAAAAATGCGGCCGCTGCTGGAAACACACCGGCGACTACTACCCGATGGTCGGCAACCTTTATTACACCTCCATCAACCAGACCACCCACAATTACACGAGCGGCCAGGCTTTCTACTGGACCTGCGCCCCGACGCCCGCAACCACCAGTGCGGATTCCTACCGCCAGGACTTCAACGAGAACTGGGCCCTCTACCAGACGGGAGCCCACGTCTACTCGGCACAGATCCGCTGCGTAAAGGAGTAAAACATTAAAACAATGACGTTTATGAAACATATCTTTAAATCGCTGCTCCTCGCGGCCCTCGTGCTGGCAGCGGCATCGTGCGCCAAGGACGACACCGAAAGCCGCGGCGGCGACACCGCAGGGCCCGTTATCGTGAACGCCTCTGCGGCGGCAATCGACGGCGAAATCGTCCTGAAATTCAAGGCCGGAGCATCCGGCGGCGTGGAGAAAACGCGTGCCGCAGGCGGCCAGACGGCAAACAGCGGCATCGACGAAATCGACCGCATACTCACATCGGCCGGAACCGTCAAATTCGAACGGCTGTTCCCCTCGGGCGGCCGCTTCGAGGAGCGCACCCGCAGGGAGGGGCTGCACCTGTGGTATTACGTGCAGTACGACCCGTCGGTTCCGACCTCCGAAATGGCCAAAATGCTCTCGGCCTGCAAGGACATCGACATCATCGAGTACTCGCTGCCGGCCGTATCGTCGGACTACCGGCGGGTGTCCGTCCCGGCCGCGGTAACGGCCGCAACGCGCGCCATCAGCGACGAAGTGCGCAACGTGCCTTTCCCGTTCAACGAAAGCGAGCGTTCGCAGATTCTGCAGTGGCACTATAACAACACCGGCAACGTCTATTCGCAGGCGACCCGATTGGGCGCCGACGCCAACGTCTACGCCGCATGGCAGCTCGCCCAAGGCAATCCCGACGTAATCGTGGCCGTCATAGACCAGGGCGTGAAATACGACCACGAAGACCTGGCCGCCAACATGTGGATTAACAAGGGTGAAATCCCCGGCAACGGCATCGACGACGACGGCAACGGTTATGTCGACGACGTATACGGCTTCAATTTCACCAACAACACGAGCGAACTGAACTTCTCGCAGGAGCTCATGCACGGCACCCACGTCGCAGGCACGGTGGCCGCCGTGAACAACAACGGCATCGGCGTATGCGGTGTGGCAGGCGGCTCGGGCCGCGGCGACGGCGTGCGCATCATGTCGTGCGAGATACTCGGCAAAAACGAATCGGGCTCCTCGGGCGCTGGCCTCTCGGGCCAGATCCGCGCAATCAAGTACGCGGCCGACAACGGCGCCGTCATCTGCCAGAACAGCTGGGGATACCCGGCCGGTTCGATTGCCGACACCGACTGGAAGAACGGCAGCTATTCGGCCATCACGCGCGCCATCGAATACTTCAACAAATATGCGGGAATGGACGAGAACGGCAACCAGGAGGGCCCGATGGCCGGCGGCATCGTCATTTTCGCCGCAGGCAACGACGCCTCGAACGAGAATACCTACCCCGCAGCCGATCCCAACGTGGTAAGCGTCGGGGCCCTGGGCTTCAAAGGCGCCCCGGCCTACTACACCAACTACGGCAAATGGGTTTCGATGTCCGCCCCGGGCGGCGACCAGATGTTGAGCAACGCCTACGGCGGGGTTTACAGCACGAGCGTCGCCGAGGACGGCAGTTCGGCCTACGAAAGCATCCAGGGCACCTCGATGGCCTGTCCCCACGTATCGGGCGCCTGCGCACTGGCCGTTTCCTACTATTACGGCGCGGAGAAACGCAAGGGACTGACGGGCGGGATGCTCCGCCAGGCGCTGTTGAGCAGCACGCAGCCCGTCGACCGTTTCTGCACCGGTAGCTACGCCGGATACGAAGGGATGATGGGCGTCGGGAGCCTCGACACCTACAAACTGCTGCTGACCGTCGCCCGCATGGACAGCATCCCGGCACAGAAAGTCGCGGCCGGCGCGACGGTGAGCCTCGATTTGGGCGACTATTTCCTCGCCACCAACGTGCTGGGTTACACAATCTCCGACCCGGAGATCGTCGCGGTTTCGCTTCAGGGCGGCGTCATGCAGATCAAAGGCATCCGCAAAGGACAGGCGACAATCATCGTATCGGACGGCGCCGCTATCCGCAAGCCGATCGAAGTGACCGTCGAATGACCTATTAACTAACGCAAAATGAAAAGCATATATATGAAAACCTTTTACAGATACGCGGCCCTCGTTGCGGGAAGCCTGCTCGGGCTGTGCGCCTGTTCGTCGGACGACGACGTTTCGGAAAAGGGCGGCACCACGCCGCTCCCCCAGCCGCAGGTCATGGTCAGCGACCTGACGACTACCGGGTTCAGCCTCCGCTGGGAAGCCGTGGAGGGCGCGGGCTCCTATGTCTATACATTCAACGGAGGCGACGAAACCACCCTCACCGACTGCCGGGTGGCGTTCGGCGAACTGGAACGCCAAAAAGAATACGTCGTGGCCGTCAAGGCCGTCCCGAGGTTCCGTGACGAGAACTCGGAATCCGCCTACTCTTACATCCACGTCCTGACCGACGACCTCGAGCAGCTCCCGCAGCCCAAGCTGACGCTCGGCTGCGCCTATGCCTCGAAGACGCTCATCAGCTGGACGGAAGTGCCCGAAACGACGCTCTACGAATACACGGTCGACGGCAAGACCTACACCACCTCCGAGCGCATGGTCACGCTGTCCAACCTCGCGAAAGACCGGGCCTATACGTTTTCGCTCCGCGCGATGACATCCGACGCGACGCGCTTCACCAACTCGGAGCCCGCCGAGCTGCCGTTCACCACCTCGGCCGACGACATCCCGGCAATCCTGATTGCCCCGACGCTCATCATCTCGGACGCCGTCGAAGCTGCCGTATACGCGGCCAGCGACGAAACCTACTTCTACGACGTCATGCCGGCCGCAACGTTCATCAAGTACACGCCGGAACAGATTATGGAGGCCTATCAGCAATATGCGCTCGATTTCGCGCAGAAACAGGGCATCAGCATCCAGCTGGCCATGGCTTCGCTGCTCAAGTCGGGCACCAAGACCATCCAGGTCACGGGGCTTACGCCCGAATTGAGCTACGTGGCGTTCGCATTCGGCATGGACCTCAAGGGACAGATTACCCGGGGGCTCTCCTACACGCAGTTCAAAACCACGTCCGACGGCTACTCCGCCGGCCCGAACTACGGCGGCAGCGACTGGTTCCGGCAGAATTTCTACATCACCAACGCCTACCTCGGCCTGACCGGCTACGGCTGGACCAACTCGGTATGGACCAACTGGCACGGAGAGGACGTTACTAAAGTCCGTTACCGCACGCTTCGCACCAGCCTTTTCATGCAGCAGTTCCCCGACGTCAACGACAAGAAGGCAATCGCCGACTTCCTGAACGACGACCGGTACGGCTACCAGCTCGATGAGTCCCTGCTGCAGATGATCAGCACGACCGACGGCTACACGAGCATCACCGCAGCCTCCGCCGGAACGTCCTATACGCTGATTACGCTCGCCGTTTCGTCGAGCGGCGAGGAAACGCTCTGCGTCAACTCCGTCACCACCAAGACCAGCGCGACGGCGGCGACATGGTTCACGGTCAGCGGCCTGAAAAACGAACAGTACGGCCCCACCTACAGCACCATCGCAGGCGCCATGCAGGGCATCGAAATCGCCGCAGCGCGTTATGCCATCTTCCCGCAAACCGCCATCGCCGACATTCCCACCTCGAAATACCCGCAGCTGATCGAGGAGTACGGCTCGGACATCAAGGACGAATACATACCCTACATCAACGGCGGCGGCTTTGCCATCATCTTCGACGCGGAGCACGGCATAAAGCCGGAAACGACCTATGTTTTCATGGTCACGGCCACCAACACCGTGGGCGACAAACTCACCAAGTGGGGTTCGGTCACGACCGACGCGGCGCCCGAAACTCCGGCGGCCGCACTGGCGGTGACCCGCAGTGCAGCCCCGCAGGCGCTCGAATCGCCCGTCGGCAGGCCCATCGCCCATCCGGAAGAATTTCTCTTCCCGACAAAGAGCTTCCCGCTGCCGGCCGGAGCACGTCCCGAAGGCGACCTCTGGACAATCATTCACAACAAGCAGATTTTAAAATAAGAGTACACGTATGAACAAGATAGCAGCAATCCTCTGGTGCGTAGTGTCGCTTGTGTGCATGGCGCCCGCCTCGGCGCAGAATGCCACCGTCAGCGGCACGGTAACCGGAGCCAACGGCGAGCCCGTCATCGGGGCCAACGTCATCGTGGAGGGTACCACGCAGGGAGCCAGCACGGACATTTCGGGCGTCTACACGCTTCCGAACGTGCCGTCCGACGCCACGCTCCTGGTATCCTATATCGGTTACAAACCGGCTAAAGTGCAGGTAGCAGGCCGCACCCGAATCGACATCGCGTTGCAGGAAGACACCGCCGAAATCGAAGGCGTCATGGTCGTGGCGTACGGTACGGCCAAAAAAGAGTCGTTCACCGGTTCGGCCGCAGTGGTCAAGGGCGACGAATTGCAGAAACGCATCGTAGGCAACGTCACCAAATCGTTCGAGGGCACCGTCGCCGGCGTGCAGGTGGCGTCGGGCGGCGGCCAGCCGGGCGAAGGCGCCTCGGTGCTCATCCGCGGCATCGGTTCGATCAACGCCGT
>NZ_CABMQJ010000055.1 GCF_902388705.1 uncultured Alistipes sp. | reverse complement strand
CCGGCAGCGGATAGCGGGAAGCGGGCCGCAGCAGCCGACTCGGCCGCCGGCCGCGCACCGAAGGCCCGGTAATACGGCCCGGCCGCCGCTCGTGTATGGCTTCGCTCCATATTTATCGCATTATCGCTGTCCGACATATATCTGCGCAATCCCGAAACTCTGGCTCCGGGCCCGGCACTCGCGAAATCCCGCCCGCTCCATCATCGCCATGAACTCTTTGGGCGCGGGAAACTCCCCGACCGAGGCCGGAAGGTATTCGTAGGCCCGTTTGTCTTTCGACACCATGCCGCCGATGCGGGGTAGTATCTTATAGGTGTAGAACTCGTACAATGCCCGGAACACCCGGTTGCGGGGCCGCGAAAACTCGAGTATAACGACTTTGCCCCCGGGTTTTATTGTGCGGGCCATTTCCCGCAGCCCGGCCCCGAGGTCGCCGAAGTTGCGTACGCCGAAAGCCACCGTCGCCACATCGACCGAAGCGTCCGACACACACAGATGCTCGGCATCCCCCGCGTCGAGCACGACCCGCTCGTCCAGCCCGCGGGCCGCGACCTTGCGGCGCGCCACGTCGAGCATCTTCTCCGAGAGGTCGACGCCCAGCACCTGCACGTCCCGGATACGGCGCGCCATTTCGATGGCCAGATCGCCCGTGCCGGTCGCCACATCGAGGATGCGCCGGGGCTGTGCGCGGCGCACGATGCGCACTACGCGGCGGCGCCAGATGCGGTCGATGCTCATCGAGAGCGTATGGTTCAGCAGGTCGTATTTGGGTGCGATGTTGTCGAACATCTCGCGCACCTCCTCTTTCTTGGTCTGTTCGGTATTATACGGTTTCACGGTCATTCGTATCGAATCGATTCGTCGGGTTTCACGGAAGATACAATGCAGGTCGGCACGACGAGCAGCGCGACGATCGCCGCCACCACACCGATATTGAGCGCCAGCCACCAGCCCCAGCCCAGGGACACGGGCACCTCGGAGAGCAGGTAGCCCTCGGAGTCGAGTTTCACCAGGTGGAAATATCGCTGCAGGAGGCACAGCCCCAGTCCCACGGCGTTGCCCCATGCCAGTCCGCGCAGGGTGATGAACGCCGCGCGCCAGAGGAACACCTGTCGCAGCATGGCGTTGTGCATCCCGAACGCTTTCAGCAGGCCGATCATCCGCGTGCGCTCGAGCACGAGAATCAGCAGCGCCGAAGTCATGTTGAAAAAAGCCACGACGAGCATGATGACGATAATCACGGCGGCGTTCACATCGTGGGCTTTCAGCCAGTCGAAAATATTGGCATGGAGCTCCGTGACGCTGCTCACGGCGAGGTTCGCCGTTTCATCGGCATCGTCGTAGAGCAGCTCGTGCCCCAGCCTGCGGGCGAAGTCGTCCGCCCGGGAGAGGTCGGCGGTGAAAATCTCGTAGCCGGAAATCTCGTCGGGAGCCCAGTCCGCAAGACGCTGCACGTTGCGCAGGTCGGTCATGATGACCGTATTGTCCATCTCGTCCATCCCCGAGGAGTAGATGCCCGCGACCTTGAACCGGTCGCGGCGGGGCGTGTCGTCCGCTTCGACGAAAAGCATCTCGACGCGGTCGCCCACGCCGAGCATCAGCCTGTCCGCCAGGTTGCGCGAGAGCAGGATGTCTTTCGTACGCAGCGAATCCCCGACACGGGGCAGGTCGCCGTCGACAAGCCATTCGCGGAATGCCGACCAGTCGTAGGCCGTATCCACCCCCTTGAGCATCACCTCGCCCACGGCGTCGGCCGTGCGGACGATCCCGCCCTTGACGGCATAGGGGGCCATCGAAGCGAATCCCTCCGTCGAGCGAATCATCGCCTCGGTGCGGGCGCTGCGGCGCACGGGCTGCGAATCGAGCGTACCGGCGCCCCGGATCCCCGTTACCACGGCGTGCGCCGAAAAAGCCGTCACCTTGTGCGCCACCTCGCGCTTGAAGCCCATAATCACGGCCATCGCGAGAATCATCACGGCGACGCTCAACGCCACGGAAATCACGGCGATACGCTCCATAACCCCGGGCTTGTTCCCCGGGGTGTGCTGCGCCGTCCGGCGGGCGATGAAAAAAGCGAGATTCACGGTATTTATTTTGCTCGGAAATTTATGCAAAGTAACACAATAATTTCGTATTTTTGCCCATCGTAAACCCACTTTTATGAAAAAACAAGCATTGGTCACAGGAGCCACATCGGGTATCGGGCGCGCCACGGCGCTGCGGCTCGCGGCTGAAGGATACGACATCACGGCAACGGGCCGCCGTGCTGAAAGGCTCGAAGCGCTGAAACGCGAAATCGAAGGGGCCGGCGGCCGCTGCACGGCGCTGGTGTTCGACGTGCGCAGCGAAAAGGAGGTGCAGAAGCACCTGGAGCCGCTCGCACGCGTCGACCTGCTGGTCAACAACGCCGGGCTCGCGGCCGGACTCGAGCACATCGACAAGGGCGACACGGCCGACTGGGACGCCATGATCGACACCAACGTCAAGGGACTGCTCTACGTCACGCGGGTCATTGCGCCCAAGATGGTGGCCGCAGGCGGCGGACACATCTTCAACATCGGCTCGATTGCCGGCACGGAACCCTACGAGAACGGTGCGGTCTACTGCGCTTCGAAGCACGCCGTGCACGCCATTTCGCAGGCCATGCGCGCCGATTTGCTCGCCAGCGGCATCAAGGTGACGGAGATACGCCCCGGCATGGTCGAAACCGAGTTCTCGGAGGTGCGTTTCCACGGCGACAAGGAGCGCGCCGACCGGGTTTACGACGGCGTGACGCCGCTGACCGGCGAGGATATTGCGGAAGCAATCGCATGGGCGGCACAATTACCCGCCCACATGAACGTTAATGATATGGTACTGATGCCCGCACAGCAGGCGGGTGCGTACTACACCTACAAAAAAACGAAATAGATTATGACACACATGCTTTTCACCCTGCTCCAGGCAGGATACTACGCCGAGCCGAGCGCAAAGGCGGTACAATATTCGGGCGCACAGATGGGGATGTTCGTGCTGATTATCGTCATCGGCGTAGTGGGCTACATCGTGCAGGCACGCCTGCAGGCGGTGTTCCGCAAATATTCGAAAGTGCAGTTCCCCGGCGGACTGACCGGAGCCGAGGTCGCCGAAAAGATGCTGCGCGACAACAACATCCACAACGTCAAGGTGACGCACGTGGGCGGCCACCTGACCGACCATTTCAACCCGCAGACGATGACCGTCAATTTGAGCGACAGCGTCTATTCGTCGACCAGCGTCGCCGCAGCCGCCGTAGCCGCCCATGAATGCGGCCACGCCGTGCAGCACGCCCGCGGATACGCCCCGCTGACGCTCCGCTCGCAGCTGGTTCCGGTCGTACAGTTCTCCTCGACCGCCGCGACGTGGATTATCATCCTCGGACTGGTGCTCCTCGCCACGACACAGAACGAAGTGGTCTGCTGGATCGGCGTGGGTATGATCGCCATGTCGGCGCTCTTCTCGCTGGTGACGCTGCCCGTGGAGTACAACGCGTCGGCACGCGCGCTGGAATGGCTGCAGGTCAGCCGCACGATGCAGGGCGCACAGCTCGCACAGGCCAAGGAGGCCCTTTCGTGGGCCGCACGCACCTACCTCGTAGCCGCCTTGAGCGCCGTCGCTTCGGTTCTCTACTGGGTTTTCCTGATCCTCGGACGGCGCGACTGAACCATCGATGGAAACCCCTGAAAAAGACTACACCCACCGGGGATGGATTGCGGCCCTGGCGCTAATCGCAGTGCTTGGGGCCGTGAGTTTTATCCCCCCGCAAAGCCTCGGCGGCGTAAAACTCCGCCGGGCCAATATCCTCTCGGACATCCTCGCTTTCGACGACGCGGCTCCCGCGGCCGAGGAGCCCGCACTCTTCGACGAGGCGGATTTCCACGTCGACATGGCGCAGGTGGCCGAACAAATCGAAGCCGAGCGCATCGAGGCCGACACGGCTCCCCGTCCCGTACGCCTTACGTTCGAATGGACGCTGGCAAGCGGGGAGCTACCGCACCGCAAAGTCACACCGGACAGTACGCGGCTCAACCCGACGCTCGTCGGAATCGAAGAGTTCCGGCCGGCCGATTCAAGCCGCCTGCGGGCTTTCTACGACACGCTGCTCTACGCCGCACGCCCCGTACGCATCGCCGTGCTGGGCGACTCGTTCATAGAGGGCGACATCCTCACGGCCGATTTGCGCGAAAAGCTGCAGCAGGCCTATGGCGGCGGAGGCGCGGGATTTGCACCGATGGCATCGCCCCTGACGGCTTTCCGCCGCACAATCAAAACCCAGTCGAAAGGCTGGACGTCCTACAACATCATGCAGCGCAAGGCGGCTCCCCAGCACCTGCGCGGGAATTTCTACGTTTCGGGCTGGGTATGCCAGCCTGCGGCCGGCGCTTCGACCCGCTGGGAGTGCACCGATTTCCGGCAGCGGCTCGACACCTGCACCACGGCGCGGGTGTTCTTCATCAGCCCTGCCGACAGCCGCATCGAGCTGACGCTCAACGACACGCTGCGCCATGAATTCGAAGTCGAGGGTGCCCCCGCCGTACGGCAGGCGATTGTCACGGCGCCCCGCATCCGTTCGCTCGGGTTCAAGGTGCTTTCCGGCACCGACGGGTTTATCGGCTACGGCGCGGTATTCGAAGCCGGCGGCGTGGTGGTGGACAACTACTCGGTGCGCAGCAACAACGGGCAGGCGATGTTCTGGACCAACCCGTCGGTCAACGCACAGGTAAACGCCCTGGCGGGCTACGACCTCGTAATCCTGCAATACGGTCTCAACATCATGCAGACGGGCGTGCGCAACTACACCAACTACGCCCGGCAAATCGAGAAGATGATCGCTTACGTGCGGCAGTGCTTCCCGGGCGCCGCGGTACTCGTACTCGGCGTCAGCGACCGCTCAATCAAGACCGACACGGGCTTCGAGCCGATGGACGCCATTCCCTACATGCTCGGCTTCCAGCGCGAGGCCGCCGAAAACACCGGTGCGGCATTCTGGCCGACGTGCGATGCCATGCGCTCGCTGGGCGGCATGGAGCAGTTCGTCGCCAACGGCTGGGCCGGCAAGGACTTCACGCACATCAACTACGCCGGAGGCCGCCGCGTGGCGTGGTCGCTCTTCGACGCAATCAACGCCGGGGCGTACGAGGCCTATGCCGAGGCGGAGGCCGCCCGCATCCGCCGGCAGGCCGAACAGGCCGTACTCGACAGCCTGCGGCGGCAAAAAATCGACCGGGAACTGCTGCCGGCCGCTGTTACCGAAAACCTCAACGCACCCCTGAAATGACTTTTCCCGCAACGGACGGCATAATGGAGAAACTGCAGGCGCTGTTCACCTACGACGCCTCCTCGCCGCTAATCTTCAGCAGCGGGCTGTTCCTGTTCCTGTTCGCCGGGTTCATGCTTGTATACAGCGCTTTGCGCCGGGCGCCGATGGCCCGCATCGTCTATGTCATCCTCTTTTCGCTCTACTTCTACTACAAGTCGAGCGGCATCTATTTCCTGCTGCTGGTCTTTGCCGCCACGAGCGACTACTGGATTGCCAAGGGCATCCATGCGGCCCGCGCCGTGTGGACAAAACGCTGGCTGGTGGTGTTGAGCGTCGCCGTAAACCTCGGCATGCTGGCCTATTTCAAGTATACCAACTTCCTGATCGACATCGCCAACCAACTGTTCGGGCAGGGCTTCCTGCAATTCCAGAACATCTTCCTGCCGGTCGGAATCTCGTTTTTCGTATTCCAGTCGATGAGCTATACGATCGACATTTACCGCGGACAGCTCAAGCCGCTCGACAACTGGTGCGACTATCTTTTCTACCTTTCGTTCTTCCCGCAGCTGGTCGCCGGGCCCATCGTCCGCGCACGGGACTTCATCCCGCAGATACGCCGGAACCCGATTGTCATAACACGCGAAATGTTCGGCACGGGAGTATTCCTGATTCTGACGGGCCTCTTCAAAAAGGCGATTATTTCGGACTACATCTCGCTCAACTTCGTCGACCGCATCTTCGACGAACCGCTGCTCTACTCGGGATTCGAATGCCTGATGGGCATCTACGGCTACGCCCTGCAAATCTACTGCGACTTCTCGGGCTACTCGGACATGGCAATCGGCATCGCGCTGCTGCTGGGCTTCCGCTTCCCCAAGAACTTCGACGCACCCTACAAATCGGCCACCATCACCGAATTCTGGCGGCGGTGGCACATCTCGCTCTCCTCGTGGCTGCGCGACTACCTCTACATTTCGCTGGGCGGCAACCGCAAAGGCCGAATACGGACTTACGCCAACCTGCTCGTCACGATGCTGCTGGGCGGACTGTGGCACGGCGCCGCCGTCCGTTTCATCCTCTGGGGAGCGCTGCACGGCGTGGCACTGGCGCTGCACAAACTGTGGATGGCTCTCGTACCGGGGGCCAAAGCGTCGGGCGAGCAGATGCACTGGTGGAGCCGTGCCGCAGGGATTCTGTTCACGTTCAACATCGTATGCCTGGGCTGGCTGATGTTCCGCGCCGAGTCGATGCAGACCGTCGAACTGATGCTGCACCAGATATTCTACAACTTCAACGCCCCGATGATTCCGCAGGTTATCGCAGGCTATGCCGGGGTCTTTGCCCTGCTCGGCGCAGGATACGCGCTACACATGCTGCCCGCCTCCGTCGACCGCATAGCGCAGCGCCTGGTGGCGCATGCCCCGCTGGTACTGCAAATCGTGATGGCCGCGGCGATGATATGGTGCGTAATGCAAATAAAATCGAGCGACATACAACCGTTCATTTATTTCCAGTTTTAAAATGGCAACGACAACCCGGAGCATCCGTCCGGCCGCATAGCGGCATCCAATGGCGGCCGCCGACCGCGGCTGCAGCCGGCCCGCCAGCTCGGAATTCCGCGTAAAACAAAGACTACCGTTATGTACACTTTCGACCACTGCCTGTTCATGGCACTCAACTTCGACGGCGGCACAACCCTCGACCGCGTGATGCTCACCATTTCGGGCACGACGATGTGGCTGCCGCTCTATGCACTGATTCTGTGGCTCGTATGGCGCCGCAGCGGCTGGCGCGGGATGCTGGTATTCTTCGTGCTGATGCTCGCCGCCCTGGGGCTGTCGGACATGGTATCCGGCATTTTCAAACACAACGGCCTGCTGGGCGGCCTGCTGCCGGATTTCACCCCACGGCCGCGGCCCATGTTCACCCCCGCGCTCGAGGGGCTCAACATCACCCCCGACTCACTGCGCGTCCTGCGCCGGGCCGCCATCCCGCACGACTGGGCCGTACACGTCCCGCGCGAAGCCGTGAGCGGCATGTACGGCACGGTATCGGCGCACGCGGCGACCATCGTGGCGCTGGCCGTGTTGTCGTGCGGCGCTATCCGCCGCAGGTGGTTCACGTGGCTGATGGCCGCCTGCACCGTCGTCATCTGCTACTCGCGCATCTACCTCGGCAAGCATTTCCCGATGGATCTCGTGTGGGGCACGCTGGTCGGCATCGCACTGGGATACGCCGCACTGTGGGGTTACCGCAGGCTGGCACGCCGCCGGAGCGCCCCGGCAGCCTGATGCGGATTGCGAAAACACAGCGGGGGCTGCCTCAAAAGGCAGCCCCCGCCGACATGATACGGTGCAGCATCAGTACCCCCACTCCGCGAGGGTTCCTTTCGAAGTCTTGGCAGCGTCGGGAATGCCGGGGAAGAACTTCACCTGCATCTTCTCCTCGACGAACGTAACCGGCACGATGAACTCGCCCAACTCCGACAACTCCGTCGCCGAACTCCGCGTAAGGGTTTCGACCCAGAAGGCGATGGTCTGCAGTTCGGCGGCCGTGCATTCCTGAATGGGTTTGCCTACCTGTGCGGTCTTTTTGCGCACGGCCATCTTGAACTGGTGCGTCGGCATGACGCACGCTTTCGAAAGGGAGCTCAAGACGCCGAAATTCGAAGCGTCCTTTTCAACCTGGTTATCGTTTTCGTAATAGCACCCGGCCACGATATAAAGCGTATCGACAGGAATCGCTCCGCCCGAAATGACGGTTTCGACATTCCCCCAGATTTTTCCGAACGGACTCGGTTCGGAGGGCTGCGGCGCTATGTTGGTCGGCCGGAACGTCTGCACGTTGATTTCCAAACCTTTGCCCGAACGTTCACGCGACATGCAGAGGTGTCCGCGCGACCAATAGCCCTCACCGTACCGGCCGGTGACCAGATCGGCAGTCCAATACTGGAACTTGTCGTCGGGAGAGGTGCCGTAGATTTTCGACTGCTGCGATTCGGGAAGCGCCGGATCGGCCGCCCACGGCTCGTCGGAACGGCCCGACCCCTCGAGGTAACAACTGTGGTGCGGATAAGCCACCCAGACAGGATTGTGACGCCGCGTATCGTAACAATAGGTATAGTTGCGCACGTGCTTGCCGCTCGTCACGGTCGTAGTCCACGTCGTATGCACGAACTGGTCGGTCGCGGGCGTTTCGAAATCGGAGGGAAGCTCCGCCCAGCGGTAGGAAGCCGGGGTGAAGTCGATTTGCTGGCCGCCCCCGCCGGTCATGAGGACGATGTCGTCGAAATTAAGACCGTACTGGCGTTCCTCGAACGTGAACGCCTTTTTCGGCGCGAGCGAAAGGGTCAGCTGCGACACGGGGTCCTTGAGCGAAAACCCGACAGTCACCTTTTTCCACGTATTGTAAGCCGGGGAGCCCTGATAGGCGAGTTCCCTGGCTGCGGAGCCGTCGCTCACGGAGAGAATCACGTCGTCCGCCGGGAAAATCGCATAGAACGAGAGGGTGAAATCTTTCGCATCCGCAGGCAGGGCGATATTGCGGACGGTGAAATGATTCGTGGTTTTGGTAGCCGTCATGGTCGCATACCCCTTGCCCGACGCCCCGGCGGAGGCACCGTCGTAGCTTCCGCGGATTTTCACGCCGAGAGCATCGTACGTAACACCCGCAGCACCGGTTCCTGTCTGGGTTTTCCAGCTTTCGAACGCATCGGTAAAAATCGCTTGGGCAGGCGCAGCCCCGAAGTCGAGGCTGAAGAGCACCGTAACCGGGTCGACAGCGGCTTTGCGGGTCACGGAAACAGTACGCCCGACGGCATCTGCCCCCTCGCCCGCGGTGACGGTCAGCGTATAGGTTTCGCCTTCGGCCATATCGGTGACGGTGATAGTGCCGTTCCCCTCGCCGGAAGCGGGCGTGAATTTGAGGGCCCCGTTCGAAGCCGAAGCCGTCCACGCGGTATTGCAGGTCACTTCGACGGTATTGCCCGCACCGCCGGGTTTGAATTCGAGCGTTTCGGGAGCGACTTCCAGGCTCGGAACTACCGGTTCGGCATCCCGCACGACGGTCACCGTCTGCGAAAGTGCTCCCATCGTAACGATCAGCGTACTGCTTTTCCCGGCCGGGGCGTCGGTCACGGTGAAGGTTCCGTTCCCGTTGCCCGACCTTTTGTCGACGGCAAGTCCCGCGTCGGGAGTCACGTTCCAGGTGCCGTTGGATTCGACCGTCACCCTGTTTTTGGCGGCGTCTGCCGCATCGAAAGTCAGACTCCGGGGTGAAACGTTGAGAACGGGATCGGGATCGCCGCCGTCGCTCTTGCTGCAACTCACCGACAGCAGTGCGAGGCACCCGGCCAGGCCCAGCAGACGCAAGACTACGGGGCGGATGATTGAGGCATTGAAATTCATAAATACGGATTTAAAGTAAAAATTCGAAAGATTAAAATTAGTGCCGGAGTCGAAACGGGGCTGTTTCAAATCGTACAAACCGGCTTGCAAAAGGTATATAATCGACCGCAGCGGCGAAAACAACGATTCGCACGGCCCGGCAGAACCAAATTTCAGCAGAATTTATTAACTTTGCACGATTGATAATCCGAAAACTCAAAAACACACGATATGACGATCGAACTCACCGAACAGGAACAACTCCGGAGGCAGTCGCTTGCAGCCCTGCGCGAGTTGGGCATCGATCCCTACCCCGCAGCCCGCTACGAAGTGACGGCCACGGCCCGGGAAATCGCCGACAACTACGACGAGGCCAAAGGCAACTACCAGGATGTCCGCATCGCAGGCCGCATCATGACGCGCCGTATCATGGGCAGCGCCTCGTTCTTCGAATTGCAGGACCATACGGGCCGCATCCAGGTCTACATCCGCCGCGACGACGTATGTCCCGAGGGTGATCCCACGCTGTACAACACGGTATTCAAGAAGCTGCTCGACATCGGCGACTTCGTCGGCATCGAGGGGTTCGCGTTCCACACCAACACCGGCGAACTGTCGGTGCACTGCAAGCGTTTCACGGTGCTCTCGAAATCGATCCGGCCGCTACCCGTGGTCAAGGAGAAAGACGGCCAGACGTTCGACGCGTTCACCGACCCCGAGGTTCGCTACCGCCAGCGCTACGTCGATTTGGTGGTCAATCCGCAGGTACGCGACGTATTCGTCAAACGCGCGAAGATCATCGCCACGATGCGCGAATTCTTCAACGAGAAAGGCTATGTCGAGGTCGAGACCCCGATTCTGCAGCCCATTCCGGGCGGCGCCGCGGCGCGTCCGTTCATCACGCACCACAATGCCCTCGACATCGACCAGTACCTGCGTATCGCCAGCGAGCTGTATCTCAAGAAACTGATTGTCGGCGGCTTCGACGGCGTATACGAGTTCGGCAAGAACTTCCGCAACGAGGGTATGGACCGCACGCACAACCCCGAATTCACCGTCATGGAGATTTACGTGGCCTACAAGGACTACCTCTGGATGATGGAGTTCACCGAGCAGATGCTCGAGCGCGTGGCCATAGCCGTGAACGGCACGACGGAGTTGACGCTCGACGGCAAGCAGATTTCGTTCAAGGCCCCGTTCCGCCGCCTGACGATGACCGACGCCATCCGCGAAAAGACCGGCTACGACATCACGGGGCAGAGCGAGGAGCAGCTGCGCGAGGCCTGCAAACGCCTCGGCGTCGAAATCGACGAAACAATGGGCAAGGGCAAACTGATCGACGCCATCTTCGGCCAATATTGCGAAGAGGAGCTGATTCAGCCGACGTTCGTCTGCGACTATCCGCGCGAAATGTCGCCGCTCTGCAAGCGCCACCGTTCGAATCCCGATTTGACGGAGCGTTTCGAATTGTTCGTCAACGGCAAGGAGCTGTGCAACGCCTACTCGGAGCTGAACGACCCGATCGACCAGCTGGAGCGTTTCCAGGAACAGCTGCACCTGTCGGAGAAGGGCGACGACGAGGCGATGTTCATCGACATGGACTTCGTCCGCGCACTGGAATACGGCATGCCGTCGTGCTCGGGCATGGGCATCGGCATCGACCGCCTGACGATGTTCATGACCGACCAGGTTTCGATTCAGGACGTGCTGTTCTTCCCGCAGATGCGCCCCGAAAAGAAAGCCGTAAGCGACCCCGCGGAGAAATACATCGCTATAGGCGTACCCGAAGAGTGGGTGCCCGTCATCCAGAAAATGGGTTATATCACGGTCGACGCACTGAAGAAACTCGCCCCGGGCAAATTCTTCAACGACCTGTGCGGCTTCAACAAGAAAAACAAACTCGGACTGAAAGCCCCCTTGATAGAGGAGGTCAAAAAGTGGTGCGAGGAGTAAGGAAATTCGGATTTATAACAATAAAAACCTAACAAAATGAGAAAGAAAATTGTTGCAGGCAACTGGAAGATGAATACGCTTCCCGCCGAAGGTGTAGAACTGGCAAAAGGTATCGTAGCCGGCCGCGGCGAGGTTTGCTCGTGCGTCAACTTCATCGTATGCCCCCCGTTCACGCACCTGTCGATGGTTGCCGAAGCGCTCAAGGGCTCGGACATCGCACTCGGCGCACAGGACTGCGCCACGGAGGCCAAAGGCGCCTATACGGGCGAAATCGCCGCTTCGATGATTGCAGCGCTGGGTTGCAAATATGTAATCCTCGGCCACTCGGAGCGCCGCCAGTACTACGGCGAAACTTCCCAAACGCTCAACAAGAAGATGGCGCAGGCATATGCCAACGGGCTGATTCCCATCTACTGCGTAGGCGAGAACCTCGAAGAGCGTGAAGCCGGCAAACACTTCGACGTGGTCAAAGCCCAGATCGAAGAGGTCGTTTACAACCTCACCGACGAGCAGTACAAGGAGCTCGTAATCGCATACGAGCCCGTATGGGCCATCGGTACGGGCAAGACCGCAACGGCCGAGCAGGCGCAGGAGATTCACGCCTACATCCGCAAAGTGCTGGCCGACAAATTCGGTGCTGCAGCACAGGATACGGCGATTCTCTACGGCGGTTCGTGCAAGCCCTCGAACGCCCCCGAGATCTTCGCCAAGGAGGACGTCGACGGCGGCCTGATCGGCGGCGCAGCCCTCAAGGCAGAGGATTTCCTCGGCATCGGCAAAGGTTTCGCGAAATAAGCCTGGCTGACTTTATACGACGACCGCCGGTACGCAT
>NZ_CABMQJ010000054.1 GCF_902388705.1 uncultured Alistipes sp. | reverse complement strand
GGCCCCGCGAAAAGCGGGCGGCCGCCACCGTGTCCGTCGTCCCGGCGTCCGGCCCCTCCACGCACAGCGTCGCGGTACAGGTACGGACAACCGCTGCGGGGAGCGTGTGGATCCACGCACGCAAGGTACGAACAATCCGAAGCCCCCTCGCGCAACGAGTCGCGGCAAATATCCCGTGCAGACACAGGAACCACAGGGCCTAAAAAGACCGCCAGCAGCAGGTATACGAAACGCATAGGGTGGGATCAGGTGAAATACGCAGAAATTCAACGTAAAAATAGGTAAACACCACGAATTGCAAACGCCACCCCCGCCCACAGGCCCCTGAATGAGATATTTTCATACTAATATCAGATGAATTCATACTTGCAGCGGAGGGTGTTCCTGTAATTTTGTAAAACCGAAAGGAACATTTTTCCCGGCTGAAAAGAACACCCATCCCCTTAAAATGAAATGCCATGGAAAACATTTACGCATTGACGCGCGGCCGAAACACGCTGCGTGAAAAGATGGTTGAAGAGCGAATGCGCCGAACGACCGTATTCGCACATTATGTTCTTATCGGAGACAGGACGGAACGCAAGGCGTCCCCCACATCGAAAGTCCTGCACCTTTTTTCCGCCATATTCTTATAAGTCCGTCCGCTCCGGGAGCGTTGCAGCCCGGGCATTCGCCCGCCACGCACCCGGCCCGGACAACCGCATTCCCGCCGCACCGGCAGGGGAACGTTCAGCAGCTCCCGGAGAAACGCCCGGAAGCCGTCCGGGCCGCACCCGTCCCCGGTACGACGCTCCTCCCGGCAAAAGCCGCAGGGAATAGCGCCTTTCCGCCCGTATCCGGCCGCTTGCCTGCCGGCGCCGGGCCATCCGTTCCAAACCCGAACCAGACGCAAGCTCCCGGTTCCCATCCCCGGGAGCGTCGATTAAAAAGTGTTTTTCTTATCCGCGATAAGGGAAACGCCCGTGCACAATCAATTAATCCTTAACAACATCTGCCTATGAGACGAAAGATTCTCTTATCGCTGCTGACCGTCCTCTCCATGATGGCTGTCTCGGCACAGACCAAATCGGTCAGGGGTACCGTTGTCGACGAGAACGACGTTCCGGTCATCGGAGCCACCGTTGTCGTGAAAGATCACCCCACAGTCGGCACATCGACCGACATAAAAGGTGAATTCCTGCTGAAAGACCTCCCCGCCGGGAGCGAGGCGCTTCAGGTATCGTATGTGGGTTACAAAACCCAGACGGCAAACATCGCCCCCAACATCAATATAAAACTCGAACCCGACGCCCAGGCCGTGGAGGCCGTCGTGGTCACGGGTATGACCAAAACGGACAAGCGCCTGTTCACCGGCGCCTCAGACCAGCTCATCGCAGACGACGTGAAACTGTCGGGTATGGCGGATATCAGCCGCGGCCTCGAAGGACGCTCGGCGGGCGTGTCCGTCCAGAACGTTTCCGGTACGTTCGGCACGGCGCCTAAAATCCGCGTCCGCGGCGCCACCTCCATTTTCGGCAGTTCGAAACCGCTGTGGGTGGTGGACGGCGTTATCATGGAGGATGTCGTGGACATCGACGCCGACGCGCTCTCCTCGGGCGACGCCACGACGCTGATCTCCTCGGCCATCGCAGGCCTGAACGCCGAAGACATCGAGAGTTTCAATATCCTCAAGGACGGCTCCGCAACCTCCATTTACGGTGCGCGCGCCATGGCCGGCGTGATCGTCATCACGACCAAGAAAGGCCGTTCGGGCATAAGCCGCATCAACTACACGGGGGAATTTACCTACCGCATGATTCCCTCCTACAACGAATTCAACATCATGAATTCGCAGGACCAGATGGCCGTATACGAGGAGATGCGCAAGAAAGGCTGGCTGAACCTCGCGGAAACGGCGAACCGCTCCGAGAGCGGCGTCTACGGCAAAATGTACAGCCTGATTTCCGCGTCGCGCATGGAGAATACCCCCACGGCAATCACCGACTACCTGCGCGCCGCCGAATACCGCAACACGGACTGGTTCTCCGCGCTTTTCAACAACAACATCATGCACAGCCATTCGGTCAGCCTGACCTCGGGCACCGACAAATCGTCCTACTACGCCTCCTTGAGTGCGCTCTACGACCCGGGCTGGACCAAAAGCAGCAAGGTATCCCGCTACACGGCCAACCTCAACGCCACGTACAACATCTACAAAAACCTGACGCTCAACCTGATTTCGAACGCATCGTACCGCAAGCAGAAAGCCCCGGGGACGCTCTCCAGCTCGACCGACGCCGTAACAGGCACCGTCAAGCGCGACTTCGATATCAACCCCTACTCCTACGCCATGAACACCTCGCGTACGCTGGACAAGGACACCTACTACACGCGCAACTACGCACCGTTCAACATCCTGCACGAACTGAACGCCAATTACATGGATTTGAGCGTCGTGGACACGAAGTTCCAGGCCGAGCTCAAATGGACGGTAGTCCCGGGACTGGAGTTGGGAGCCCTGGCAGCCGTGAAATACAACGCCACGACGCAGGAGCACCACATCACCGACGAATCGAACCAGGCCACGGCCTACCGCACCGATTCGCCGACGACCGTGCGCGACAACAACCCGTTCCTGTATAAAGACCCGGACAATCCCTACGCCGTCAAAGAGGTCGTACTGCCCGTGGGCGGCATCTACGAACGCGAAGACCACAAGATGTACTCGTACGACTTCCGCCTGACGGCCACCTACAATACGACCATCAACAACGCCCACATCATCAACCTCTTCGCCGGTATGGAGGTCAACTCGAGCGACCGCCACAACACCTGGTTCCGCGGCTGGGGCCTGCAGTACGACATGGGCATGACGCCGTTCTACGATTACAGGATATTCAAGAAAGGCCAGGAGGAGGGTTCGAAATACTTCACCATCGGCGACACGTTCTACCGCAACAACGCCTACTATTTCAACGGCACCTACTCCTACAAGGGACGCTACACGGTCAACGGCACGTTCCGCTACGAGGGTACGAACAAACTGGGCAAATCGCGCAAATCGCGCTGGCTGCCCACCTGGAATATCTCCGGGGCGTGGAACCTGCATGAGGAGCCGTGGTTCCAGAAAGCGCAGCCGGCCCTTTCCCACATGACGCTGAAGGCCTCCTATTCGCTGACTGCCGACCGCGGCCCCGCAAGCGTGACCAACTCGCGCGTAGTCATCAACGCCTACAATCCGTGGCGGCCGTCGGCCGGCGACGGGGAGTCGGGACTGCAAATCGAAGACCTCGAAAACTCGTCGCTCACCTACGAAAAGAAGCACGAGCTCAACATCGGCGCCGACATGGGCTTTGCCAACAACCGCATCAACCTGGTGGTAGACTGGTACAAGCGCGACAACTTCGACCTGATAGGCGACGTGACGACGCAGGGTATCGGCGGCATCATCAAGAAAAAAGGCAACGTGGCCACGATGAAATCGAACGGCGTCGAAATCAGCCTCTCGACGAAAAACATCAAGACCAAGAACTTCAGCTGGACGACCGACTTCATCTATTCGCACATCCACAACCGGGTGACCAAACTCGAAACCTCGGTACGCGTGATGGACCTGATTGCGGGCACGGGCTTCACGATGGAGGGCTATCCCGTACGGTCGCTCTTCTCGATTCCGTTCATGGGCCTGAACGAAATCGGACTGCCGACATTCCTCGACCAGAAAGGCGACATTTCGACGACCGGCATCAACTTCCAGGAACGCGAAAACCTTTCGTTCCTCAAATATTCGGGTTCGGTCGACCCGACCGACCTGGGTTCGTTCGGCAACATCTTCCAATGGAAAGGGCTGCGACTGAACGTCTTCATGACCTATTCGTTCGGAAACGTGGTGCGCCTCAACCCCGTATTCAAGTCCTACTATTCGGATTTGACCGCCATGCCGCGGGAGTTCAAGAACCGCTGGGTAGTCGCCGGGAACGAGAAGACCACCGACATCCCGACCATTCTCTCGCAGCGCATGTACCACGACAACAACAACCTGTCGCGGGCGTACAGCGCATACAACTACTCGACCGCCCGTATCGCCAAAGGCGACTTCATCCGCATGAAGGAGATTTCGCTGACGTACGAATTCCCCAAAAAGCTGATTTCGAGGCTCAAGTTCCAGAGCCTCTCGGTCAAACTGCAGGCGACCAACCTCTTCCTGATTTATGCGGACAAGAAGCTCAACGGCCAGGATCCGGAGTTCTTCAACACCGGAGGCGTGGCGGCGCCGGTACCCCGCCAGTTTACGCTCACCATCCGCATCGGCTTGTAAATCACCCACGTTAAACGAACAGACAAACTATGAAAAAGCATATCGTATATCCGTTAATCCTTGCGCTGGCGGCGGTCGCCCTCGCATCCTGTGACGATTTCCTGGATAAAATGCCCGACAGCCGCGCCGAGTTGGACTCCGAAGAGAAAATCGTCAAGATGCTGGTGTCGGCCTATCCGAAGAACTGCTATAACATGTGCGCCGAGTTCTCGTCGGACAACGTCGACGACTACGGCTCGACCAAAAGCCACAATCAACTTCAGGAAGAGCTCTACAACTGGCAGGAGGTAAGTGCCGTGGAAACCAACGAAAACCCCAACGCCGTGTGGAGCAACGCCTACGTTACCATCGCTGCGGCCAACCAGGCGCTCTCGGCCATCCAGGACCTGGGCGGGGCGAACACGCCGACGCTCAAAGCCGCCCGGGGCGAAGCGCTCCTGTGCCGCGCCTACGGCCACTGGGTGCTGGTCAACATGTTCTGCATGCACTACAACACCAACCACCCGGAAGACCTCGGCGTGCCCTATATGGATCATGCCGAAACCGAGCTGAATCCCAAATACGACCGGGGCACCGTCGCCGACGTCTACGAAAAGATGATTGCCGACATCGAAGAGGGTATTCCGCTGATCGACGATGCGATCTACAACATTCCCAAATACCACTTCAACTACAAGGCTGCCTGCTGTTTCGCATCGCGCGTCTTCCTGTTCCACGAAGACTGGGACAACGCCATCAAATACGCAGGCATGGCCCTGGGCTCGGATCCGCAGTCGCAGCTCCGCGATCTGGCCTACCTCGCCGGCTTCCCGCGCAACCCGCTGAACGACATCTCGAAAGCCTACAACAGCACATCGGTGAAGGCCAACTACCTGATTGCCACGGGGATGTCGGATGCAGGCGCCATATTCGGCAGCTACGGCAGCGTCAACCGCTACACCCACGGCAAATCGATCGCAACCTACGAAACGACCGAAACGTCATCGACCACGATGAGCCCGCTGGGAAGCAAATACGGTTGGAAAATGCGCACCTGGATTTACGGCTCGGGGCGTTATATCCTGCCCAGAACCCCTTATGTTTTCGAATACACGGACCCGGTGCAGAAAATCGGATATACCCACTCGCTGTTCGTCATCGCCAGCGCCGACGAGGCCCTGTTGAACCGCGCCGAGGCCTACATCATGAAGAAAGACTACACCTCGGCCCTGGCCGACATGAACATGTGGGCCAAAAACCAGATCACCGCCTCCTACTACAAGGAACTGACCGAAGAGTCGATTAACAACTGGGCGGACAAACTGGCCTACGACATGACGGACAAAGACCCGGAAAAGCCGGACGACCTGAAGAACAAGAACAGGACGCCCAAGAAAGAGCTCAACCCGGGATTTCTCGTCGAAACCGGCACGCAGGAGAACATGATTCACGCCATCCTGTTCATGCGCCGCATCGAATTCATGCACATGGGCATGCGCTGGTTCGACACCCGCCGCTACGGCATCACCATCTACCGCCGGCTGATCGACCAGGACGAGAACACCCTGGTCAAAATCACCGACAAAATGTCGGACGAGGGCGGCAACCGCGACCCGCGCCGCTGCCTGCAGCTCCCGGCCGACGTCATCGCTGCCGGCCTGACGAAAAATCCCAGATAACGAACGACTAACAAAGAGCTGAACCATGAAAAAGAATCTCATTTATTTCCTTTCATTGCTTCTCTTCTGCGCAGCCATTACCGCCTGCTCGGAAGACGACCTGGATTCGACGAGCGTAATCCGGGAGCCCCAGGTCGTAAAGAACGATTTCGACCGCTGGCTCGACAGGCACTACATGACACCCTACAATATCGAGTTCCAATACCGCTACTCGGACATAGAGTCGAGCATGGGTTACTACCTGACGCCGGCCGATTACAACCAGTCCATCGCGCTGGCCAAGCTCGTCATCGCACTCTGCCTCGAGCCCTACGACGAAGTGACGGGCAGCCGCGAGTTCATCCGCTCGTATTTCCCGAAAATCCTCTTCCTCACGGGATCGCCGGCCTACAAAAGCAACGGCTCGATCATCCTGGGTACGGCCGAGGGCGGAAAGAAAATCACGCTCTTCAACGTGGACGCCCTGCAAATAGCTTCGATCAACGCCAGCACGAACTACTTCAAGACGATTCACCACGAATTCGCCCACATCCTGAACCAGACCAAGCCTTACACGACCGACTTCAAGGAGATTACAGGTACGCTGTACGTAGGCGACGCCTGCTGGGACACCTACAAGACGGACGCTGCGGCGCTCCAGCTCGGACTCATCAGCCGCTACGCGGGCTCCGAGGACACGGAGGACTTCGTCGAGCTGATTTCCATCTATGTCACCCGCCCGCAGGCGACCTGGGACAGCCTGCTCACGACAGCAGGCACCGCAGGCGCGGCCATTATCAACCAGAAGTTCGAAATCGTCCGCAATTACCTGCAAAACAGCTGGAATATCGACATCGACCAGCTCCGCGAAACGGTACTGCGGCGGGCGGACGAAGTTCCCGATATGGATTTAGAATCTCTGGACGACTAACACTAACAACTTCGAACCATGAAAAAATTAGCGATATTATTATTGGGCGTGCTCCCGCTGGTGATGAACTCCTGCCTGAAGGAGGAGAACGACTATTTCGACAAAAGCGCCAGCGACCGGATCGAAGAGGCCGTCGCGAAAGCCATCTCCGTGCTCGAGGGTGCGGAGCACGGCTGGGCCGTGAAATACTACCCCAACCCCACGCAGGCTTTCGGTGGGTTCAACCTCTTCTTCAAATTCGCCGACGGGCAGGTAACCGTCTGCTCGGAAATAGCAAACGCGACGAAGACCGTCACCAGCCTCTATTCGATGGGACAGGAAGCGGGCGCCACCCTGACGTTCGACACCAAGAACGAGTTAATCAACTACTTCGTGCACCCGCGTAACCCGGATGGCTACGGCTCGAACTACAAGGGGCTCGAGGGCGACTACCTGTGGACGGTTTTGAGTGCGGAACCCGAGAAAGTCCTCCTGCGCGGCGTCAAGTCGGGCAGCCTTTACACGCTCACCCCGCTGCAGACCGACGACTGGGCATCCGAAATGCAGGCCTACAAGAATGCCGCCGGAAACATGAAATTCCCCTCCTACGTCTGCGTCGTGAAAGGCGACTCGCTGGAGTGCATCACCACCTCGGAAGGCAAATTCCTCTACCGCAACCTCACAATCCGGCAGGAAACCGACAAGGGCATAAAATCCTATGCCGCCCCGTTCATCTACACCAAGACGGGAATCGAACTGTACGAGCCGCTGACAATCAACGGCGTCACCGCACAGCAGCTCGAACTGAAGGAGGATTACTACTTCGCGAACGAAGACGACTCGTTCATCATCTCGGGGCCCAAGCCGGCCGTTTCGGAGAATACGCTCGATTACGAACTCACGACCACATTCAACTCGGTCAAGGTAAAGGCTACCCCGTCCAACTCCGACAAATATTACGTAACGGTTCTCCCGGCATGGGAAGCGGAAGGTTACACCGACAAGGAGCTGCAGACGATGATCTGCGCCGGCCTCACGAGCGCGAAACTCTACTCGGGCATAAAGACGGTTACATTCAGCTACCTGTACGACGAAGCGGAATACGTGGTGTTAGGCTTCGGCGTCGACCCCAACTACATGTCCGCCTCGACGAAGATTTTCCGGCAAAGCGTAACGACGGCAAAGCTGCCCGACGCGATGACCGATGCCTACAAGGCATGGCTGGGAACATGGACAGTGACTTCGGCTTCGTCCGAGAAATCGAAAACCTCGTACAGCTTCGACATCGTAATCCGGCCCAGAACACAAAACGGCACCTACTTCATCCGCGGCTGGGGCTACACGTCGCTTAAGGACGACTACGAGTTCTACGTTTCTTACACCAGTTCGACCAAGAGTTTCAAGATATACAAACGGACGGGAATCGCCACCCTCGACGACGGCGGCAGCCTGCAACTGCTTCCGCGCTACCAGCACCACACCACCGGAGCGTACGGCCTGCTCAACACATCCGGCGTCTGCCTCGAGGCGAAACCCGACGGCGACGGCAAAGGCGTCGTGACGGGTGCCGAAGGCAAGCTGACCTCCGGAGACGGTTATACGATTACCTCCGTCGATTTCTGGAACGTAAAGAACGGGTCGAACTACTACCTCACGGCGATGGATCCGTACACCTACCAGGACTTCTTCGTCGGGCCCTACACGATGGTGCGCAAGTCGACCGACTACAAACCGTCGGCAGCCAAGTCGCAGCGGAATACGTCGGGCATCCTGCAAAAGGAGGCGCAGCGTCCTTTCATCACGAACGACCACACCATTAGTCAGTCGGGGGAATAACCCGGCACAGACTGCACCCGACGGGCCGCCCTTTCACGGGCGGCCCGTTTTTCATCCGCAGACACACCCCCGCTCCGACCGGGACGGTCATCCGCACCGGCAAACGTGGAAAGGACGGGGCAAATGCCCCGTCCTTTCCACGTTTTTATCCTCCCGGGCTCCGGGATTTATCAATCGAAGAAATTATCGTCATCGGACGCTTCGGCATCGGCGGACTGTCCGTCCGGCTCTTCCTCCTCGTCACAATCGTAGCGCGGCATCACCGCCGGGCGGATGAACTGGTCGGCACGGCTCACACCGAGGCGTCCGTCGCCGTAAACCCGCTTCATGAAGTCGCCCACAATCGGGAGCGCCATCACGCTGCCCTCGCCGCCCGACACGAAGTGCACCGACTGGTCTTCGCCGCCGACCCATGCGCCCGCCACCAGTTTGGGGGCGACGCACATGAACCACGCATCGCGGTTTTTGTTCGAAGTACCCGTTTTTCCGCCGATTTCCACCCCTGCGAAACCGTAGTCGCGAATCAGGCGCCCGGCCGTTCCGGAGGTCACCACCCCCTGCAGCATCGTCAGCATCGTATAGGCGGTGCGCTCGCTGACGGCGTCCTGCGACTGGGGTATGAAGTTGGCAATCACGTTCCCCTGACGGTCCTCGATGCGGGTCACGAAAATCGCGTCGTTGTGCACGCCCTCGTTGGCGAAAGTCGAGAACGCGCTCACCAGTTCGAACACGTTCGATTCCGAGGAGCCGAGCACCAGTGCCGGAACGGGGTCGATGAAACTGCGGATACCCATGTTATGAATGAAGTCGGCGACCGCCGCAGGCTGCTTGGCCTGCTTCATAATCCACGCTGAGTAGTTGTTGCGGCTGCGGGCCAGCCCCCAGCGCAGCGGATGCAGCACGCCGTCGTATTCGACCTTGCCCGCCTCCTTGGGCGACCACACCGTGCCGTTCGCCGTTTCGATTGTCACGGGAAGGTTCGGCACCATCGTGCAGGGCGTCATGCCCAGGTGGTCGATGGCGAACGTATAGACGAAAGGCTTGATTGTCGAACCGATCTGGCGCTTGCCCTGCTTGGCCATGTCGTATTTGAAATAGCGGAAGTTGGGGCCGCCGACATACGCCTTGACATAGCCCGTACGGGGGTCGAGCGCCACGAACGAGGCGCGCATAATCCGCTTGTGGTGCAGAATCGAGTCGCGCGGGGTCATCAGCGTGTCGCGCTCGCCCTTGTAGGTGAACACCTTCATCGAACAGGGTTTGTCGAACGAGGCGTTAATCTCCTTTTCGCCCACCCCGGCGTTCTTCATCTCGCGGTAGCGGTCCGAATAACGGATGGCATGGCGCATGATGCGGTCGCGCTCCTCGCGGTCGGCATCGATGAAAAGCGTCCGGGTGCGCCGGTACTGGGCATCCATGCGGGGCTGAATCACCGACTCCATCTGCTTCTGCACGGCCTGCTCGGCATAGGTCTGCATCGTGGAGTTGATCGTGGTGTAAATCTTCAGTCCGTCGCGGTAGATATTGTAGGGCGTGCCGTCGGCCTTGCGGTTCTTGCGGCACCAGCCGTACAGCGGGTTCTCCTCGTACTCCTTGACAGCCTGATCATAGTCCCATTCGGTGTAGAACTGGTTGCGCCTGGGTTTTTCGGCGTTCATCACCAGGCGGAGCATCTCACGGAAATAGGTCGCCGTACCCTCGTTGTGCGACACGGGACGGTAGTTGGTCACGATGGGCAGCGCGCTGATCGAGTCGCGCTGTTTGCGCGTCAGCGCCCCGGCGGCCTCCATGCGCGAAAGCACGAGGTTGCGCCGTGCGAAGGCATTGTCGGGATTGCGTATGGGCGAGTAGCGCGTCGGGGCGTTCACCACGCCCACCAGCACAGCGGCCTCCTGCACATTCAGCTCGTGCGGCTCCTTATTGAAAAAGGTCAGCGCCGCCGACTTGATGCCGTAGGCGTTCGAACCGTACTCCACCGTATTGAGGTACATGGCGGCAATCTCCTCTTTCGTATAGTTGTATTCGAGTTTCAGAGCCGTAATCCACTCCTTGAGCTTCGACACCACGAGTTTCGACGTGCGGGTGATGCGGCCTGCGTTACGCGCCGTATCGCGCGGAAAAAGGTTCTTGGCCAGCTGCTGCGTAATGGTCGACCCGCCGCCCTGCGAAGTGTTTTGCAGGAGCAGGGTTTTGACCGCCACGCGTGCCAGCGACGGAATGTCGATACCCGAGTGGGAGCGGAAGCGGGCGTCCTCGGTCGAAATCAGCGCCGCGACGATCGGCGGCACTTCGTGGCCGGCCAGACGGATATGGAGCGTCGAATCGGCCGGGAAAAGGTCGGCGTACTGGACATAGGAGCGGTTCTGCACGAAGAACGTACCGATTACCTTGCCGTCCTCCGAGTAAATTTCGGTGGCGAGGTTGCTGCGGGGATTCTCCAGCTCCTCGAACGACGGCATGCGGCCGAACAGCCCCGCGGCCGTCAGCAGCAGCATGATTAGCAGCAGTGCGAACGGCGCAAAGACCACGCACCATATCCATTTTATCGTTTTCGGGCTGATACCCGCTTTTTTCTTCTGTGCCATACACCTGAATTTTGCGCTAAAGATACAAAATTTATTACAATCAGAACGGCAGTCCCACGGCCGCCGCCCACCACACCCCGCCGCTGCTGGGGTGGTAAACCGACAGCTTGAAGGTCGACGTGGCCGACGCCGGCTGGCGGAATGCATTGATGTCGAACACGATGTCGCCGCCTACCGACCATATCCGCCGCCAGTCCATCCCCTCGCCCGCAGGACGGCGGAACTGCGCATAGTCGCCGCCGACATTGAGCCGGATACGCTTGAAATAAATCACCGAGCCGATACCGCCCTCGGGATACCACACCGGAAGCTGGTAGTCGAGCGACGCGGCGGTATAGTTGTTCGACACGATGTCGGCCGAAGTGAAGCCGCGCGGAATGAGCCGTGTCGACTTGTAACTCAAGGGGGCGTATCCCGCCGGGAACTTGTACCCGCCGACCGAAGTCTGGTAGGTGGCGGCCACTTTGAGCGAATTGTGCGCCGCGAATCCCGGCAGGTAAGCCTGCCCGAAGAACGAAATCAGGTCGCTGAAGTGCGTATTGGCGGGGTTGAACGTATAGGAAGTGCTCAACGTGTACCCCCAGCGCGGCGCGAAGTCGCGGTGCGCCATGCGCACCTGGTCGGAGTAGCCCAGGCCGAACGAGAGCTTGTGCAGCCCCCGGCGGAAGCCGATGCGCTGGATGTTGGAGATGCTGCCGCTGTTCCACTCGATTTTGTCGAGGTTGGCGACCATGCCGTTCGAATAGTTCCAGCCGCTCGAAACCGAGAGCGTGCGCGTGTGGTAGCCGCGCTGGAAGTAGAGCGGCAGCGTCGCCGAAAAGCCCACCGAATAGTATTTGTCAGGGCTGGGACGCTTCTGGTAAACCGGGTCGCCCGACTCGGGGTCGTACGACACGAGCGAATAGAAAAGCTGGTTGCCGCCGTACGACGCGTCCAGGTCGAGGTGCACGCCCAGCCCGAAGTAACGCACGCCGAGGTTGAAAAGCGAACCCTCGTTGCGGTTCCAGCCGTACGAGGCGTAGGCTTCGGTGTTCGACAGCAGGTTCTGCGAGAGGAGCGTGACGCCCAGGTTGAGGTCGATATTGTGCTCGTCCACGGCATCGAACGGGTTGAACGCCACGGGCATCCAGCTGTGGACGTTCACCAGGTTGGGAACCTTGCGGTAGCGTTTTGCGCGGAACGTCCCGCACTGGCGCAGCGAATCGGCTTCGGTGAAACGCACCGTATCGAGGTTCACGACCTCCCAGCGCCTGCGCCCGGGGTTCAGGGTATTGAGCGGCAGCCGGGCCGGTGCGACGGGAATCAGCCCACTGTCCGCAGCCGGTTGCACCGCCACGCGGTAACCGCGTCTGTCGTAGGCCGTCAGCAGCACCCTGCCGCCCTCC
>NZ_CABMQJ010000053.1 GCF_902388705.1 uncultured Alistipes sp. | reverse complement strand
CCCGCCGCAGCGCCGGACGCTGGGCCGCGGCCGCAGGCATGCTCCTCGTCCCGGCCGCCGTTTCGCTGGGCATCTGGTGGAGCTGGCAGCAGCCCGGCGAGGGGACGGCCGAGGTGAGCCTCGTCCAGCCCGATGTCGACTGCTACGACAAGTTCAACGGCCGCGCGGAATTCCAGGAACGCAACATCGTCGAGCTGCTCGCCGAAGTCCCCGCCGGGGCGGAGTTCATCCTGCTGCCGGAAACGGCCGTGCCGGGACATTACTGGGAGCCGGAACTCTCCGATTTCCGCGACACGGGTATGCGCGCACCCTACTGGACGGAACTCTCCGACAGCCTCCGGGCGCAGCACCCCGGGGCGCTGCTCGTCACGGGAGCCAACACGCTGCGCTACTATGCGCCGGGCTCACAGCCCCGCACCGCCCGGCAGGATCCCTACGGCGCGGGCTACTACGACGTATTCAACTCGGCCGTGGGGCTCGACTCGGCAGGCCGCCTGCAGCTGCACCACAAAGGCAAACTGGTAATCGGCGTGGAAAACACCCCGACCGTACTTTTCGACATCCTGCAATTCCTGGTAATCGATTTGGGCGGCGTGGTGGGGCAAATCGGCATGGGGCAGCACGGCACGGCGTTCGACCACGGCGGAACGCGCGTGGGGCCGGCCATTTGCTACGAGGGCCTTTACGGCGATTTCTTCGGCGATTTCGTACGCCGCGGCGCACAGTTCATGGCCATCATCTCCAACGACGGCTGGTGGGGCGACACGCCGGGCTACAAACACCTGTTCACCATCTCGCGCCTGCGGGCCATCGAACACCGCCGCGCCATCGCACGTTCGGCCAACACGGGCATGTCGGGCTTCATCTCGGCGCGCGGCGATGTCGGCCAAACCCTCGGCTGGGAAAAGCGGGGCGTGATCACGGCGGCCGTACCCCTCAACTCCGAACTCACGTTCTACACCCGATACGGCGACTACCTGGGACGCATCTCCGAATACCTGATGCTGCTCTGCGTGCTCTACTACGTCGCCTACCGGGTCAGGAAGAAGAACCACCTGGTCAAATAAAATCCGAAACCCGATATGAATTACACCCAGACCCTCGAATTCCTTTTCTCGTCGCTGCCTGCATTTGAAACCAAGGGCGCGACGGCCTACAAACCGGGATTGGAGCGCATCACCGCATTCTGCCGCCACATCGGCAACCCCCAGCGCAACTTCTTCACCATCCACGTGGCGGGCACCAACGGCAAAGGCTCCGTATCGCATATCATCGCCTCGGTATTGCAGCAGGCGGGTTACCGCACGGGGCTCTTCACCTCGCCCCACCTGCAGGATTTCCGCGAGCGCATCCGCGTCGACGGCGAGATGATTCCCAAGCAAAAGGTGGTCAACTTCGTGGACAAGCACCACGACAAGATGCTCGAACTGGAGCTGTCGTTCTTCGAAATGACCGCGGCGCTGGCGTTCGACTACTTCGCGCAGAGCGACGTCGAGGTGGCTGTAATCGAAACGGGGCTGGGAGGAAGGCTCGATGCCACGAACATCATCGTCCCGGTCGTGAGCGTCATCACCAACATCTCGCTCGAGCATACTGCGCTGCTGGGCGACACGCTCCCGAAAATCGCGGCCGAGAAGGCCGGAATCATCAAGAAGAGCATTCCAATCATCATCGGCGAGGGCGACGTCCGCTACAACGGGGTTATCGAACAGGTCGCTGCAGCCAACAAGTCGAAAATCATCTACGCCGAGAACGAATTTTCGTGCAGCAACTGCGGTTGCGCGGAGGGGCGCCAGCACTTCTGCATGCACCGCACGCGCGACAACCGTGACTTCGAGGTCGAGCTCGACCTCACGGGCAGCTACCAGTGCCGCAACATCGTGACAGCCGCCGCCACGGTCGACTTCCTGCACGAGGAAACCCCGCTCACGATTTCCCGCCGCGCATTCCTCGAGGGCACGCGCGACACCGCGGCCCTGACCTCGTTCATGGGCCGCTGGCAAAAGCTGGGCGAACAGCCGCTCGTCGTCTGCGACACGGGGCACAACCCCCAGGGCATCGCCTATGTGGCCGAACAGCTGAAATCCACGCCGCACAAGCGGCTCTACTGCGTAGTGGGTTTCGTCCGCGACAAAGATTTGGCGCACATCCTGCCCCTGCTGCCGCACGACGCGCACTACATCTTCACCCAGGCGCAGACCCAGCGGGCGCTCCCGGCGGCGGATCTGACTGCCAAGGCCGCAATCTACGGGCTCACGGGCGAAACCGTCGCCGACGTCCCGGCCGCCGTGGCCCGCGCCAAAGAGCTGGCCGACGACGACGACATGATTTTCATCGGCGGCAGTACGTACGTCGTCGCCGAAGCGCTCTGACCCGTCCCGACCCGTCTAAAAAGGCCGCCCGGACAGCAAAACCCGCATAAAAAAACGAACCCCCGGATGCCGCGGCATCCGGGGGTCCCGTATCTTACGCCTCCCCCATCTTGGGGCCCGCCTCGGAAGCGGGCGGCGGGGTCGGTATCTCGATTTTACCCACGTTGCTCTCGTAGCGCACGATATTGTCCTGCAACGAGCGCAGCAGTCGTTTGGCATGCTCGGGCGTGAGTATGATGCGGCTCTTGACGCGCGCTTTCTGCACGCCGGGAAGCACCGTCGCAAAGTCGATGATGAACTCCGAGGTGGAGTGGGATATAATCGCCAGATTCGAATAATGGCCCTGCGCCACCGTATCGTCGAGTTCGAGGTCGATTCCGAATTGTTTCATTTCTGCCATAGGCCCGGTTGTTGTTTAATACAAAAATAGGGACTTTCAACTGCCGATATACAACTATACGGCCAAAGTTTTCGATATTTTATCAACACACCGGACATTTCAGACAATCCGCCGCGCCCTTTTTTTGCCCCGGCTTGACGGATGTCCGAGGTTTTTCGTATCTTTGTTGCCTGAAAAAACCGGTAACCAGAGAAAATGGCATTGGAAATTTTGGACGTAATGTTTCGCGGCATCTGCGTGGGCGTGGCGGCATCGATCACCGTCGGCCCCGTGGCGGTGCTGTGCATCCAGCGCACCCTGTCTAAAAGCCGCCGGTCGGGAATCGTGTCCGGTATCGGCGTGGCGTGCGCCGACACGTTCATGGCCATGGCGGCATTGTTCTTCTACTCGATGCTCCAGACGCAAATCGAGCAGTACAACACCCTGCTGCGCGTGATCGGCGGCATCTTCGTGGTGATTGTCGGCGTCTACATCTTCGCCCAGAACCCCGTGCCGCAGATTCGCCGCAACCGCGCGGGCAAAACCTCGCTGTGGCAGGATTTCGCCTCGATTTTCGGACTCACGATCGCCAATTTCATCATGGTGATTCCCTACATCCTCGCCTTCTTCGCCGTCTTCAAAATCTCGGGCGGCGACATTTCGCACGAAGGTTTCGGAGGCTTCATGCGCTCGGTGTTCATCATCGCCGGGTTCTTCGGCGGCGCCGCGGCGTGGTGGACGATGCTGGCCTTCGTCATCAACCTCTTCCGCCGCCGTTTCCGCCCGCGCCACATGCTGACCATCAACCACGTCGCGGGCCTCATTATCGGAATCCTGGGTATTTACACGATACTTTCAACATTCTTTGATATATTCCCCAATGTCGGATAACAAACACAAGATCATAATCGCCGTCGACGGTTTTTCGTCGTGCGGAAAGAGCACCTTCGCCAAGGCCATCGCCCGCAGGCTGGGCTACATCTTCATCGACACGGGCGCCATGTACCGCGCCGTCACGCTCTATGCCCTCGAGCACGGGGCGATTCGCTCGGGCATCGTCGACGAAGACGCGGTGGCAAAGCTGCTCGACCAGATTACGATTACGTTCCGCTTCAACCCCGAACGCGGCGCCAGCGACATCTACGTCAACGGCGATTTGGTGGAGGGCAAAATCCGGACAATCGAGGTAAGCAACTGCGTGAGCCGCGTGAGCGCCATCGCGGCGGTACGCGAGAAACTGGTGGCCATGCAGCAGGAGATGGGACGCCGCCGCGGCGTGGTGATGGACGGCCGCGACATCGGCACGGTGGTATTTCCCGACGCCGAGCTGAAAATCTTCATGACGGCCGACCCCAAGGTCAGGGCCTGCCGCCGCTACGACGAACTGCGCGCCAAAGGCGACCCGGTGTCGCTCGAGCAGATCGAGCGCAACGTCCGCGAACGCGACAAGGCCGACATGGGACGCGCCATATCGCCCCTGCGCCAGGCCGACGACGCCATCGTACTCGACAACAGCTGCATGACCGTCGAGCAGCAGATGGCGTGGTTTATGAACGAATTCGAACGGGTAAACAAATAAAGATGCACGGTTCACCGTGCGCACGGCACCGTGAAAGATTTGCGAATCGAAATCGACGACAAATCGGGCTTCTGCTTCGGCGTAGTCCGGGCCATTTCGGAGGCCGAGAAAGCCCTCGCAGGAGGGAGTACGGTCTATTCGCTGGGGGACATCGTCCATAACCGCATCGAGGTGCAGCGCCTCGAACGGCTGGGACTGCGCACCGTAACGCACACCGACATGCCGCAGCTGGCGGGCAGCCGGCTTTTCATCCGCGCCCACGGAGAGCCGCCCACCACTTACGCGCGCGCGAAAGAGCTGGGCATCGCGCTAATCGACGCCACCTGCCCGGTGGTCGCCCGCCTGCAGGACCGCGTCGTGAAGGCGCATGAACAGATGCGCCCGGTGAACGGACAGGTCGTCATACTCGGCAAGCGGGGACACGCCGAAGTGGTGGGTCTGACAGGGCAGGTGCAGGCGCCCACAACCGTCATCGAAAGCGGGGAAGACCTCCGATTGCTCGACTTCACGCGCCCCGTCTACTTCCTGTCGCAGACGACACAGAGCATCGCGCTGTTCGAAGCGCTGGGCGCCGAAATGCGCCGCCGGGCCGCAAACCCGGACGACGTACGAATCGACGACACGATTTGCCGGCAGGTGTCGAACCGCGAGCAGCACTTGGCGGAGTTCGCGCGCCGTTTCGACGTAATCGTCTTCGTCTGCGGCCGCAAATCGTCGAACGGCAAGGTGCTCTTCGAGGTGTGCCGCCGGGCCAATCCCCGCACCTGCAACATCGAGGAAGCGGCCGAAATCGACCCGGCATGGTTCGAAGGCGCAGCCTCGGTGGGCATCTGCGGCGCCACGTCGACCCCCAGGTGGCTGATGCACGAGGTGGCGCAGCGCATCGCGGAACTCGGAAAAGGATAACGGGGAAACAGGGCCGCCTGCGGCAAACGCCTCCTGCGCAAGCCCGGACGGGAGAGACCCGCAAACACGCCGAAAAGCGCAGCAACGCCCGGCAAGCGCATTGTAACGATAAGAATTCAGAATCAAAAACGACTATTATTATGAAATACTTCATCCGCTCGTTAAAATATTTCGTCGCCCTGTGCGTTATCTGTACAGCCATCGTATCCCTGATGCTCGTGACGGGAACTTCGGCGCTGACCCTCGACCAGACGCTCTACGTCATGTTCCACACCACGCGCTATGCGACGCTGCTGGCGGCCATCGTACTGCTGGCGGCTTTCTATCCCAAATTCGGGTTCGTGACGCGCAAGGTCGAAGGCGACGTGACGCAGAACCGCGAACAGATTGTCAACGCATTCAAATCGGCAGGCTTTTCGCTGCGCGGGGAGGCGGACGGCGTGATGACGTTCCGCGCCGAGGGCTTCTTCCGCAAATTGCTGCTGCTGTGGGAGGACGAAATAAAAGTTTCACAATACGGACAGTGGATCTGCCTCGACGGCATACGCCGCGGCGTAGCCCGGGTGGAATACCGGCTGGATTCGTACATACAAATGACCAGAAATGATTAGGAAAGGATACAGATACCTGCTCACGGCGGCCGTGCTGACGTTCGCCGCCCGCAACGACTTCGGGCTGGGGCGCAACATGGAGATTACGGTCAACATGATGCGCGAGCTGTCGCTGGGCTATGTCGACCCGATCGATGCGGACAAGCTCATGGAGGGCGCCGCCGAGGGCATGGTTCGCGACCTCGACCCCTACACGGAGTTCATCCCCGAAGACCAGATGTCCGACTTCGAACTGCTCACCACCGGCAAATACGGCGGCGTAGGCTCGCTGATACGCAAGCGGGGCGACTGGGTGATTATCGCCCAGCCTTACAAGAACTCGCCCGCCGACCGTGCCGGGCTGAAAATCGGCGACCGGATTCTGGCCATCGACGGCACCGACGCCAGGGGCTTCACCACCGAGCAGGTCAGCTCGCGGCTCAAGGGCAATCCGGGCAGCAAGGTGAAAGTGACCGTCGAGCACCTGACGGGCGGCACCGAAACCGTCACGCTGCAGCGCGAGCGCATCGCCATCCCGGGCGTGCCCTACGCGGGATGGGTGGGCGACGGCATCGGCTACATCCGCCACAGCGATTTTACGGAGGGGTGCTACGAAGACATGCGGGCCGCCATCGAACGGCTGCGTGCGGAGGGCGAACTGAAGGGGCTGATCCTCGATTACCGCAGCAACGGCGGCGGCATCATGCAGGAGGCGATTAAAATCCTGGGCATGTTCGTCCCGAAAGGCACCGAAGTGGTCAGCACCAAGGGCCGCACCGAAGATTCGCGGCGGATTTACCGCACGGATTCGGAGCCGATACTGCCCGACCTGCCGCTGGCGGTGCTGGTCAACGGCAACTCGGCCTCGGCCTCGGAAATCGTAACGGGCGCCCTGCAGGACCTCGACCGCGCGGTGATTGTCGGCCAGCGCAGCTACGGCAAGGGACTGGTGCAGACGCCGCGGCCGCTGGGCTATAACGCGATGCTGAAACTCACCACGGCCAAATACTACATCCCCTCGGGACGCTGCATACAGGCCATAGACTACTCGCACTCGCAGGAGGGCTCGGTACGCACCGTGCCCGACTCGCTCATCTCGGAGTATACGACCCGCGCAGGCCGCAAGGTCTACGACGGGGGCGGCATCATGCCCGACGTGCGCACCGAGCCGGAATACATCAGCCGCTTCGCCATGACGCTCTACGCGCTGGGATTCATCGAGGATTTCGGCGACGACTACACGCGCCGCCATCCGGAGCAAAAAATCGACATCCGCACCTTCTCGATTACGGATCAGGATTATGCCGACTTCGCCGAATTCATGAAAGACAAGCAGGTTCCCTACGAATCGGATACGCGGCGGGCGCTCGGCAAACTCAAAGAGGCCGCCAAAAGCGACCGCTTCGGCGACGTGGAACAGCAAATCGCCGCAATCGACTCGACGCTCAAGGACGACACGGCCACCAACCTCGAAACCTACCGCAAGGAGATCGTCGAATCGATCAACAACGACATCGTCATGCGCCACGGCTACACCGAGGGCGTCATCGAACACTCGCTCGCCGACGACGGGGACGTACGCCGCGCCGCGGAGATACTCCGCGACGGCGAGGAGTACGTACGAATCGTCACCGGGCAGGACACCCCGCGCAAATAAGGCCCGGCCATGAAAATCCGCCGCGACATATTCTCGTTCCGCAACCGCGTGGTGGTTATCATCGTGGGTGTGGCCCTCGGCATGATTTCGCTGCTCTACACCAACGACATGGCCAAGCGCCTCAAGGAAAAGGAGCAGCACGACGTGGCGCTGTGGGCCCACGCCATGGAGCGCGTGAACCGCAACGTGATGGGCGGCACGATGGAAGACCCGCTCATCAAGGACATCGTGTCGAACGGAAACAACATCCCGTTCATCATGACCAACGAGAACCTCGAGGTGCTCCAGTTCCACCTCGTCCCCGAAAAAATCATCGACCATCCCGACCGGCTGCGGAAACAAATCGAAAAGTTCACGGAGGAGAACACGCCGCGCACGGTGCGCTTCTGGTGGTCGAACGACCATTACCACATCATTTTCTACGGACGCTCGGCGCTGCTCAAATCCCTTTACTACTTCCCCTACGTGCAGATACTGGTCATCACGGCCTTCATCCTGCTGGGGTTCATCGCATTCCGCTCGTCCAAACACGACGAGCAGAACCGCGTCTGGATAGGGCTCGCCAAAGAAACGGCGCACCAACTGGGTACGCCGACCTCGTCGCTGCTCGGCTGGATCGAATACCTGCGCTCGCAGGACGTCGACCAGAGCGCCGTGGAGGAGATGAACAAGGACCTCACGCACCTGATGAAAATCGTCGACCGTTTCTCGAAAATCGGTTCCGAAACGCCGCTTACGCCGGCCAACATCAACGAAGTGGTGGGTGAATCGGTCATGTATTTCCGCAAACGCATTCCGCGCAACGTAACGCTCGACTACAACGGACTGGCCATCGCCCCCGTGCAGGCCAACATCAACTCCGCCCTGTTCGAATGGGTGGTCGAGAACCTGATGAAAAACTCGCTCGACGCCCTGCAGGGACACGGCTCGCTCGACGTGCGCATCTCGTCGGACGATAAAAACGTGATGATCGACGTCAAGGATACGGGCAAAGGCATTCCGAAAGGGAACTGGAAACGCATCTTCGAACCGGGCTTCACGACCAAAACCCGCGGTTGGGGCCTCGGGCTCTCGCTTTCGCGCCGCATCGTCGAAGACTACCACCAGGGTAAAATCGCCGTCGTGGAATCGGAAATCGGCAAAGGCACGACCATCCGCATTACGCTCAAACGCATATTCGAGGGATGACCGGCATGTCGATACATACCGAGCCGGTTTCGCTGCCCCGAACGCAGGATTCCGGTGCCATGTCCGTACATGGCGCCGCTTCGCCGGCCGCACGGCAAACGCCCGGCACTCCTCCCGCGGCACAGCAGGCACCGGCACAGCCCTCTCCGGCAACGCACCGCAGCCACGACAGCCTCGCTGTACGCCCGCACGGCACGCCTGCGACACAGGCCGCCGCACAACAGGCCGCCGCACAACAGGCCGACGGAGAACAGGCCGACGGAGAACAGGCGGCAAATGGAGCGGCCAATTCCGCGGCACGCCCGTTGGAGGCGAACCCGGCAGCAAATGCAGTGACAAATACAGCGGCTAATTCAACGATACGTCCGGCCGGGACACCCCCGGCGGCAAATTCCGCGGCACATCCACAGGCGGCGAATCCGGCAACAAACGCAGGGGCGAACCCAGGGTCAAATGCGACGGCAAATTCAGCCGCTGATTCGAGGATAAATTCAGCGGCCAGTTCGCCGGCAAATCCGGTAACAGATTCGCTGGCGGCAGATTCGCTGACATCCGGTGCGATACAGGGCGATTCGCTCCCGTTTTTCTCCCCCGAAACGTTTGTCAGGCCGGCAGAGGCGGACTCGCCCTGGCGCGACGCACCGGCCGAAACGGTTTTCGGCACGGCGTCCGTCCCCGCACATGCAAGCCCCTTGCAGGGCATGCAGGCGCCCTCGCTTACCGGCAACCCCGTTTTCCAGAGTTTCGTGCTGCTGCTCGCCGTAACCTATGCCATGCTGCTCTACCGCAACCTGGGGGACATGCGCCTGCTATTGACGCGCGTATCGCGCGACAGGGCTACGGGAGAGCGCCTCACCGAAGACCCGGGCGGCAGCGGCTTCTCACGGTTCCTGAACATCGCCACGACCATCGGCATGCTCTTCGTGGGAGTCATGACGGTCAAATACGGGGATTCGCTCATGCCGGATTACCTGATCGAAACGCTGCCGCAAGGTGCCGTGCTGGCGCTCTGCCTGCTCTCGACACTCGCCTTCGCGGGCGTGGCGGTATTTCAGCTGGCGGCCGTAAGGCTGACCGGGGCCGTGACGCTCACCCAGCCGTTCGTCTCGCAGCTCGTCCTGCTGAAACGAACCTATTTCACGCTGGGCGTCATCGTCACCTCGCCGTTCCTGCTGCTTTTCGCGCTCTGCCCCCGGGGCACCGGCAGCGCCTGGTTCTGCATCATAGTCATCGGGTTGCTCGCAACGGTCATACTGTATCTCAAAGAGGTTCTGAATCTGTTTATTTCCAAAAAAGTTTCGATTTTGCATTGGTTTTTGTACCTTTGCATCGTGGAAATCTTCCCATTCAGCCTCTTATGGCTGCTCGCGGCAAGATAATCCAGTGAATGAAGTAACGTTAAATTTAGGTCAGCATTGAAAGTTAAGAGAGTATTGGTATCGCAGCCGAGGCCCGCAGTCATCGAAAAGTCCCCGTTCTACGAATTATCCGAGAAATACAACGTAGAGATTGCTTATAAACCTTTCATCCGCGTAGTAGGCGTATCCCTGAAAGAATTCCGTGCACAGCGGGTCGAGATACTGACACATACGGCCGTTATTTTTACTTCGCGCACGACGGTCGACAGTTTTTTCCATATCTGCGAAGAGGCCCGCATCACCGTGCCGGAAACCATGAAATACATCTGCCAGACGGAGGCCGTGGCGCTCTACCTGCAGAAATACATCGTATACCGCAAACGAAAAATCTCATTTGCCGACGGTTCGTTCACCTCATTTATCGAACTGATAATCAAGCACAAGGAAGAGAAATTCATCCTGGCTTTGAGCGAGCCCCACAAGCCCGAGCTGCCCGAAACGCTCGCCAAGCTCAAACTGGCGGTTGACCCGGTCATCCTGGCGCGAACGGTGGCGTCGGAGCTCGACGACGTGAAACCCGAAGATTACGGCCTGCTGGCGCTCTATTCGCCCTCGGACGTCAAGACCCTCGTCGAGAAGTTCGGCACGGAGAACCTGCCCGCCGTAGCCGTATTCGGCGAAGGTACGCTGCGCGCCGCACTCGCCGCAGGCATCACCGTATTGGCCAACGCCCCTACGCCGTCCGCACCCTCGATGGTGAAAGCCATCGACATCTACCTGAACAAGGTACAAAAGGGTGAAGCGATCGAGCCGGTGGAACTGACCGCAGACACACAAAAAGAGGAGTTCATACGCAGCCAGCAGCATAAACTGGCCAAAAAGAGCCGCACGCGCCGTCCTGCCGAACCCCGCAAATAATACAACCATGCCCGACTGCTCGCTTCCACGTACGGAGCGGCTCCGTTCGCTCGGCGCCGTACGACGCATGTTCGAAAGCGGCGAGAGCGGCTTCATTTTTCCGTTCCGTTACGTTTGGTACACCGAAGCCGACGAGATTCCATCGGCCGAGGTGCTGTTCTCCGTACCCAAGAAGTTTCATAAACGGGCCAACAAGCGCAATCTGCTGCGCCGCCGCACCAAGGAGGCATACCGGCTGCAAAAGCAGCTGCTGCACAACGGCAGCCCCGTCAACCTCGACCTGGCCCTGATTTACTCCTCGAAAGAGGTGCTGTCCTACAAAACCATCACCCATGCAGTCCGCCGGATTCTGGAAGCAGTCGCGGAGCGTCTTTAAGCGCATCTGCGCGCTGCCGCTGATTGCATTGGTGAAGTTCTACCAGCTCTGCATTTCACCCTTTACGCCCCCCTCCTGCCGCTTCACGCCCACCTGCTCGCAGTATGCCATCGAGGCACTGCGCAAGCACGGCCCGCTGAAAGGAGCGTGGCTGACGCTCCGGCGGCTGGCGCGCTGCCATCCGTGGGGCGGCAGCGGCTACGACCCCGTCCCCTGACACCCTGCAGCGCGCCTCTCCCCGCCGCAAGCAGGCCCTGCGCTGAAACAAAATGCAGCCGGCCTACGGCCGGCTGCATCGCAAAGTTACGTCACAACATGAATCTCCCAAACTTGTTTCGGGGGACAAAGATGGCACTATCAACGGGAACAAACAACGCCGACCCCAAAGTATGGGGCGGCGTTTTCGTCCTCCGGCCGAACAATTCAGTCGCAGCGGTCGGAGCAATGTTCGGCAGGCGACTCAAACTCGAGCGTGACATGGTGGATGCCGGCCGCCTCCAACTGCGCCTTGAGGCGCTGCTTGATCGTATTCATATGCGGCATATCCGAGAGCACCACATGCGCCGTAAGGGCGTTTTCGGTGGTGCTGATGGCCCAGACATGAATGTGGTGCACGGCTTCGACCCCAGCTACCGCAGCCATCGTCCTCTCCAGCTCGTCGACGCGGATTCCGACGGGCACGCCGTCCAGCGAAAGGCGCAGGCTGTCGCGCGTAAGCGACCAGACCGACGCCACAATCACCGCGGCGACGACAAGGCCCACGACGGGGTCGACGATTGTCCAGCCCGTCCACGAAATCACGAGGCCCGAAACCAGCACGCCGACCGAAACCAGCGCGTCGGCAGCCATATGCAGGTAAGCGCCCTTGACATTGAGGTCCTTGTCCTTGTCTTTCATAAAAAGCCACGCCGTGAAGCCGTTAATCGCCACGCCGACACCCGCCGTCCATGCAATCGCACCGCCCTCAACGGGCGCCGGATGCAGCATGCGCCCGATACTCTCGGCGACGATGACTCCCACGGCGATGAGCAGGATGACGGAGTTGAGCAGCGAGATGAGCACCGTGCTCTTCTTGTACCCGTAGGTGTAGCGGGGCGTGGCATGCGCCTGCGCAAGGCGGAAAGCCAGCATGGCCAGCAGCAGGCTCGCCACGTCGGAGAGGTTATGCCCGGTGTCGGAGAGCAGGCCCATCGAGCCGTAACAGAGTCCGACGGCGAATTCCACGGCCACGAACGCCACGTTGAGCGTAATGCCGAGGATAAAAGCCTTGTTGAGCGAAGTGACCGCATGGTCGTGGTGGTGTTCGTGTGCCATAACCGTTATATTTCAGTAATCGTATCCCGTATTTCCGACAGGTCGACCAGTTTGTTGACAATGGCGTAAATCGTAAGGCCCGCCGGAGAGTGAATCTGCAATTTGGCCACGATGTTGCGCCGGTGCGTGATGACCGTGTGCGTCGAGATGCAGAGCGTGTCGGCAATCTGCTTGTTGGTCATTCCCTTGACGATGCAGACGACAATCTCCCGCTCGCGGAGGCTCAACGGCTCCTGCCGCTCCTCGCGCGGTGCGCCGTCGCCCGGCCGCATGATTTTCTCGCGCAGCGCTTCGGCCGAATCGTAGACCGAGAGCACGTCGTCGTAGGCATTGATCGTCGCGGCATCGGTCACGGCCAGCTGCAGCGCGATGCAGCGCAGCCCCTCGCAGCCGCTCTGGGCACGCAGCTGCTGCGGCGTACAGATGCCCAGCGACGCCGGATTG
>NZ_CABMQJ010000052.1 GCF_902388705.1 uncultured Alistipes sp. | reverse complement strand
GCGACATGGAGGTGAAGCGTTGCCTGCCGGACACCCGGGATGGCGACGGAGGGGGTGTTTGGGTGAGGTTGTACGGCCGGCGTGAAAAAGCGGGTGCCGGAAAACGGGGCGGCCGAAGCGGATTCTCGGCGGAGAGTGAAAAGCCCCGCCGGAGCGGGGTATTGCCGGGTGCTGTCGTAACGATGAACGGGGGTGAAACGCCTGTGCCGGGGGCGAAACAACGGGTGAAACTGCCTGTCCGGGGCGCGAAACAACGGGTGAAATTGTTGTGCCGGGAAAGCGAAACGGCGGACGAAATCGCCGCGCCGTTTTCACCGGATGTGGTACGAGGGGTGTGGCCGGTGCAAACTGCCCGCGGCAGCCGCTTTGCCGGCCTGTTTGCCGTCCGGTCAGCCCCGGCGCTCCTGTTCGTTGTCCTTTTCGAGCTTCTCGTCCTCCTCCCAGTCGAACCACGGGAAATCGCGGCGGCCGGCGAGGGAGAAGCGGGTGTAGGTGATGGGGAGCCCCAGTTCGAGGAACCGCTTTTCATAGGCGGTCTTGACCGACAGCACCTCGTCGGCATAGCCCGAGCCGTAGATGTCGGCGTTCGAAACCTCGCACGGAAGCCCGAAGCGGCGTATGACCTCGTTCGTGTAGCCGAACAGGTGTTTCGAGTCGGTCTTGAGGTTGATGTGCCCGTGGGGCCGTAACAGGCGGCCGTAGTGTTCGAGGAAAAGCGGCGAGGTGAGGCGCTTCTTGGCCCGGCGGCTCTTGAGCTGCGGGTCGGGGAACGTAATCCAGATTTCGTCGACCTCGCCTTCGGCGAACAGCCCGCCGATGAACTCGATGCGCGTGCGCAGGAAACCCACGTTGCTCATTCCGCGTTCCGTGGCGGTTTTGGCCCCGCGCCACATGCGGGCCCCCTTGATGTCGATGCCGATGAAGTTGCGTGACGGGTCGCGTTCGGCCAGCGCCACGGTATATTCGCCCTTGCCGCAGCCCAACTCCAGCACAATCGGGTTGTCGTTGTGGAAAAAGTCACTGCGCCAGCGCCCTTTGAGCGGGTGGTCGCAGCGGAATACCTCGTCGAATTCGGGTTGTACGAAACAGTCGAAAGTCAGGTTTTCGCGGAACCTGCGGAGCTTGTCCTTGCCCATTGTATCTTATTGGCTTTTTACGATATTGATGCCGACGGCCTCGACCCCTTTTACGGGACGGCCGGGGGTGATTTTTATGCGGTAGTCGCCCGTGCGGGCGAAGCGGACACGGCGGCGGTAGGCGACATCGGCCTCGCGGGAGAGCGCGGCCGGTGTGTGTGCGGGGGGAATGACCAGCAGGAACGGCTCTTCATGGCGCAGCGAGTCGGGTGTAAGCACCGTAATCCGCACCGTCAGCGAATCCTCCGTAAAGAGGTCGTTGCAGCGAAGGAACAGTTCCAAATCGCGCAGCGTGGTGGTGTCGCTGTTGGTGAGCGTGAGCACTGCCGCCCGGTTCCATGCCGCGGCGTCGACGTCGGCCACTGCCGATTGGTGCGGCGACAGGCAGCCTCCTGCGAGCAGCGCCGCAGCTGCTACAGCGGTGCGCCGTACGTTCTGAAACACCTTGGCGCCCCGGGGTGTCGCCGGTGCGGAATCCGCCCGGTCGTGCGCCTGAGGGAGCGGGCCGGCGACGGTTCGGCGTGCCGTTATGTCACGTACTGCCCGTTTCACCGTCTATTCGTTCTGCCCTCCGTTATTGTTTCCGCTGCTTTCGTTGTTGTTGCCTCCGTTGTTGCTGCCCTCGCGGCGTTCTGCGCCGTTCGGCCGGCGGCGGTTGCGGTTGCGCTTGTTGCCGCCCTCGCGGTGTTCGCCGTTGCCATTGCCATTTCCATTTCCATTGCCTGCGCCGTTGTCGGCCGCTCCGTTGTTGCGGGCAGCGCCGTCGTTGCGTTCGTTGTTGCCGTTGCGGCGCTCGCCGTTGCCGTTGTTTCGGCCTTCGCCGCCCCGGGGACGGTCGTTGCGGCGCGGACGGCGCTCCTGATGGCCCTGCTGGGCTTGCTGTCCCGGCTGCGCCTGTTTGCGTTCCTGTCCGGCCTCCTGGGGTTCCTGGCCGTTCTGCTTGCCGCGGTTGCGGCCGCGCTTGCTGCGCCGTTTGGCCGAGTCGAAGCGGGTGATGCTGTCCTCCTCCGAGCGGTAGGTCGGCTCCTCTGTCACGGGACGGATGTCGTCGGCGTGCTGCAACTGCTCGACTTTCTTGCCCGCGCGGTTCAAGGCGACGATCTCCCGGACGCGCGACAGGGGCAGCGTCGTGACATTGACCATCGAATCCTTGCTCGACGAGAAGGTCATCGTACCGGCCAGAATGTCGCTCTTGACCAGAAAATATTCGCCGTCCATGGCCTGAAGCGGCTCCCGCAGGCGCGGGAACTCCTTGCGGGCGTCGACGTAGGTGTCGTATTCGTACATCATGCAGCACTTGAGTTTCGAGCACTGCCCGGCCAGCTTCTGGGGGTTGAGCGAAATCTCCTGCACGCGGGCGGCACCTGTCGTGACGCTCGAGAAACTCGACATCCACGAGGCGCAGCACAACTCGCGGCCGCAGGCGCCCAGTCCGCCGATGCGTCCGGCCTCCTGGCGGGCGCCGATTTGCTTCATCTCGATGCGGATGTGGAACTGCTCGGCGAAAACCTTGATCAGCTCGCGGAAATCGACGCGCTCGTCGGCGATATAGTAGAAGATGGCCTTGGTCTTGTCGCCCTGGTATTCCACGTCGCCGATTTTCATGTTGAGGCCCATGTCGGCCGCAATCTGGCGCGAGGCGATCATCGTTTCGTGTTCGAGGGCGATGGCCTCCTGCCACTTTTCGATGTCGTAGGGTTTGGCCTTGCGGTAGACTTTTTTGAACTCCCCGTTGAACGGGTTGAATCCCGTGCGCCGCATCTGGCGGGCCACCAGGTCGCCCGTGAGCGAAATGACGCCGATGTCGTGGCCGGGCGAAGCCTCGACCGCCACGATGTCGCCCCGCTTGAGCGGCAGGTTGTTGGCGTTCTGGAAGAACGAGCGGCGCGTGTTCTTGAAGCGCACCTCGACGATGTCGGTCGGGACATTCTGGGGATACTCCTCGAGCCATGCCGTTTCGTGGAGCTTGAAGCATCCGTCGCAGAGTTTGGCCTCGCATTCCGTGCCGCAGTCGCAGAACGAGCAGCCGCGGCCTATTTCGGGTTTAAATTCTTTCGTATGTTGGTTCTCTGTATCCATTGGTGGGTATAATTTGCGTAAAGATACGAAAATTTTTTTAACGTGCACCGGACTGGTTCAAAACTGCCGTCAACAGGCTGTGCGGAGCCTGCGGATGCTGCGCCGGATGCGGAGGATCATCATCACGGCCGCGGCAGACAGGCCGAACGAGAAACCCAGGTAGAGCCCCGAGGGGCCCATGCCGAGCGTGAAGCCCAGCAGGTAACCCACCGGCAGGTTCAGCAGCCAGTAAGAAACCAGGGCGATAGGCATGATGATTTTCACATCCTGTATGCCGCGCAGGATGCCTACCGACACGTTCTGGATGCCGTCCGAGAGCTGGTACAGCGCGGCGAAAACCAGCAGCTGCGACGCGATGGCGATCACTTCGGGGTTGGTGGTGAAGAACGTCGGGATGACGTTGCGCAGGGTGATGAAAAACAGTGCGGCGCAGGCGTTCCACGCCAGCACGAGGTGGTAGGAGGCTTTGGCCGCCAGCGAAAGTTCGCCGATATTGCGCGCGCCGTAGCAGTGCGACACGCGGATGGTGGTGGCGGCGCCGATCGACATGACGATCATGAACGCGCAGTTTCCGATGGTCGTGGAGATCTGGTTGGCGCTGATGGCGACTTTGGCCATCTGGCCGAACCAGCCCATCATGATGCCCGTGCCGACGAACGCCGAGGCTTCGAGGAACATCTGCAGCGAGATGGGAAGCCCCATGTGCAGCAGGCTCTTCACCGTCGCCCACGAATAGTTGCGGGGCGAGAACCCGTCGAGGTATGCGCGGTATTTGTGGCGGTTGTAGAAGTAGCCGATCATCAAGATGGGGGCGATGATGCGCGAAAGCAGCGTGCCCAGTCCCGCGCCCGCGGCACCCATTTCGGGAAGCCCGAAACGGCCGTAGATGAAGACCGCGTTGAAGCCGATGTTCGCCACGTTGGCGATAATCGTCACGACCATCTCGACCTTGGTGTTGCCCACGCCCTCGAGGAACTGTTTGAAGGCGAAGAAGAGCATGACGAACGGCATGCTGAATACCAGCATTTTATAGTACGGGATGGCCATGTCGACGACCTCGACGGGCTGGCCGAGCCGGTACATGAGCGGAATGACCGCGTACTGTATGAGGGCCATCGCGATGCCGAGCAGCCCGTAGAACAGGATGCCGTTCTGCAGCAGCCCGGCCGATTTCTCGCGGTCGCCCTGCGCGTAAAGTTCGCCCACGAGGGGCGTCATGCCCAGCGCGATGCCGATGGCGGCGATGAAGAGGATGAAGAATACCGCGCCGCCGAACGATACGGCAGCCAGCGGTATGGGGTCGTCGCCGCCGTAGCGGCCGACCATCAGGTTGTCGGCGACCTGCGTGAGTATCTGGCCCACCTGCGTCAGCACGACGGGCAGCGCCAGCAGCAGGTTGGATTTATACTGCTCTTTGTATTTCGAGAAACTGTACATCTGAAATCCGGATTTAGGGTGCAAAGATAGGTATTTCTATCCGGATTGCAATCCGCCGGCCCGTTCCGGCGCGAAAAACCGGCCCGGAAGGCGTCCGGCGGCGGATCAGTACGGAAGGGTGATCAGGATGCAGCAGCCTTCGCTGTATTCGGGGCAGATGCGGATTTCACCTCCGAGCCGGGTGACAATCAGGCGGCACAGGTAGAGCCCGATGCCCGAGCCGGGTTTGAACGGATCGACCTTGGTGAAGCGGTCGAAGACCCACTCCTGCTTCTCGGGCGGAATGCCGATGCCCGTGTCGCTGACGCTGATGTGGAGCGTGCGTTGCCGCTCGTCGTTCCGGCAGGCGAGTGTGATGCTGCCTGCGGCGGTGAATTTGGCGGCGTTCTGCAGCAGGTTGTCGATGACGCGCGTCAGGTAGAACGGATTGGTCGGGACGGTGCACCCCCCCCCTTTGTCGTCCATTATATATGCTACGGAGGGGTTGTCCGACAGCCCTTTCTGCAGCAGCAGCCGTTCACGGCAAAGCGCGCAGACGTCGGTTTCCACGCACGGGAGGGGCTCCTCGGTGCTGACGAGTTTCGAAAGCTCCAGCATGTTCTCCAGCTGCCGGGTCAGGGCCGTCGTGTTCGCCCAGATTTCTTTGCGGAATCCGCTGCGGGCCTGTTCGTCGTGGCCCTCTTCGAGCAGCAATTCGGAGAATCCGCTGATGGCGTTCAGCGGCGTGCGGATTTCGTGGCAGATTGAGTTGATGAAGGCTGTCTTCATTTTTTCGCTCTCCATGGCCCGGCGGCTCTGGCGTGACACCTCTTCGTTGGCGGCAAGCAGCTGCCGTCTGGTTTGTTTCAGCCGTCTGACCATGATGTGCTGGTAAGTGCTCCACCCGACGAGCAGCAGCAGGACGATGCCGCCGGTGACGAGCATGACGAATTTGTTGCGGTTGTCAAGCTGGGTCTTTTCCAGTTCGAGCTGGTTGACGTTGAACAGCGCCTGCATTTCGGCCAGGTTGCTCTGCGCCTTTTCTATGCGGTTGTCGAACCGGTGCAGATTGGCGTTGCGCACGGCCCCGAGGGCGTTCTTATAGTCCCCCATCTCTTCGTACAGGTAGGACTGCGTGGCATAAATGGGGGCAAGGTCGACCTTTTGGCCGGTTAGTTTGTAGTTGGCGATGGCCGAATCGATATAGGCCACGGCCCGCTGCTTGTCGCCCATGTGCTGGTAATAGCGGGCGCTGGTGCTGTAAATTTCCCCCAAATCGCCCTTTGCACGCGCCAGCCGCATGCATTTCTCGTAATATTCGGTCGCTTTCTCCTTGCTGATGAGGTCGCGCAGGAAAACCATTTTCGCGTAAGCGTGCATCAGGTAAGTCGTCGTATCGCGGTCGGGGCGGTCGAAACGCTTGTCCATGGCCAGCCATTTGCGATGCAGGGCGATGCATTTTTCAATCTCGGCGGCGGCACGTTTGTCGTGGGTGAGCATGTAGAGGTCGCTGAGTTCGTCGTGGCAGAGTTTTTCGAAGTGGAGCCGCTGTTCCTGCGGATATTTTCCGAGTTTCTGCAGGGCCTGTTCCACGTAGGGGATTGCCGCATGGATGTTGTCGTATGCTTCGGCGGCCATCGAGCAGAAGTCGGTGGAGAGGCCCGTCAGGAACTCCCACTCGATTTGATCTTCGGGCGTGAGACCGTCCCCGCTCCTCTGCTTGAGTTTTGTCAGCTCGCGGGCCACCGTTTCAATCGAGTTGTTGCTGCTCATCTGCTTCCAGATGCAGTAGGCGCGGAGCGATGCGCGGAAGAGGGCGTGTTCGCGTCCGGGCAGCAGGCTGTCCGCCTGCCGGATGAAGCGCTGCGTGCGAAGTGTGTCCCGGCCTGCGAATTTACGGACGAGGATGTCCAGCGCGTCTTTGCATCCGTAGGTGTCGCTGGCCCGGTGGGCTTCGCCGAGCGCCTTTTCCCAGTAGGTGGCGGCGAGTGCGAGGCTGTCCGCATGCATGTCGGCCAGCCGGACGTATATTTGGTGCCGCGCGGCGGCATCGGAGCTTTGCGGCAGCAGGTTGAGCAGGCTGTCGGCTGTGCCGGAGGCAGCCGGAGCAGGAATCGGGGTATATAATGCCAGAAGCAGCAGCCCGGGCAAAGTACGCAGGAAGAACGGACGCATATCGACTTGTTAAAACGCAGGTGAAGAATTCGTGCAAATATAGGAATAAATGCAAAAACGGACGTTGTTTTTGTGGAAAAAATGGTCGCACGGGTATGAAAAAGGGGCCGGGATATATCCCGGCCCCTGCTTTGCGGGCGGCTCCGCCCGTTACGCCACGCGGATTTTTACGCCGTGCGACTTGTCCGATTCGACGACCACCGTGTCGCCCTCGTGGAGTTTACCGTCGATGATGAGCGTCGAAAGCGGTTCCTCGACGTTGTCCATCAGCGTGCGCTTGAGCGAGCGGACGCCGTAGCGCGACTCGTAGCCCATGGCCGCCAGGCGGCGTTTGGCACCGTCGGTAATCTTCACCTTGTACCCCAGCCTGCGCGTGCGTTCGAACAGTCCGCGCAGTTCCAGTTCGATGATGCGCTCGACGTCGGCAATCTCCAGCGTGCGGAACATTACGATGTCGTCGATGCGGTTCAGGAACTCGGGCGCGAAGGTCTCCTCGAGTGCCTTGCGGTATTCGCATTTGGGGGTGGCGGTAGCCGTTGCGCTCTTCGATACGGTGCTGTATCCGACCTGTACCGATTTCTGCACCACGGTGCGCGACCCGACGTTCGAGGTCATGATGATGATCGTATTGCGGAAGTCCACCTTGCGGCCCGAACCGTCGGTGAGGTGCCCCTCGTCGAAAATCTGCAGCATCGAGTTGAATACCTCGGGGTGTGCCTTTTCGATTTCGTCGAACAGCACCACGGCGTAGGGCTGGCGGCGTACGGCCTCGGTAAGCTGGCCGCCTTCGCCGTAGCCGACGTATCCCGGAGGCGAGCCGATCAGGCGCGCCACGTTGTGTTTCTCGGCGTATTCGCTCATGTCGATGCGAATCAGCCCCCGCTGCTCGTCGAAGAGCCATTTGGACACCTCCTTCGCCAGCAGCGTCTTGCCCACGCCCGTGGGCCCCACGAAGAGGAATACGCCGATGGGACGGTTCTCGTCCTTGAGCCCGGCGCGCGAGCGGCGGATCGTGCGGGAGATTTTCTCCACGGCCTCCTGCTGTCCCACGACGCGCTGTGCGAGGTGGTCGTACAGGGTTTGCAGGCGCGTCATCTCGCCGTCCGAAATCCGCTCGGCGGGGATGCCCGTCATTGCGGTGATGACCTGCTGGATGTGTTCGGCCGTGATTTCCACGGGGTTCGTTTCGAGCGACCGCTGCCATTCGGCGCGGCTTTCGCCCAGTTTCGAGCGGAGTGCGATTTCGCGCAGGCGCGCCGAGGCGGCTTTCTCGTAGACCAGCGCCTCGACCGCTTCGCGGCGTTCGCGCTGCACCTGGCCGAGGGCGGTTTCCATTTCGCGCAGTTCGGCCGGTTCGCGGGCCGACTGCAGGTGTACGCGCGAGCCCGCTTCGTCCAGCACGTCGATCGCCTTGTCGGGGAAGAAACGGTCGGTGATGTAGCGTCCGGTGAGTTCCACGCAGGCCTGCAGCGCCTGCTCGGTGTAGCGCACCTTGTGGTGGCGCTCGTAGTGGGGCGCGATGTTGTGCAGAATCTGGAGCGTCTGCTCGGGCGTCGTGGGTTCCACGACGACTTTCTGGAAACGGCGTTCGAGGGCCGAGTCGCTCTCGATGTTTTCGCGGTATTCGTCGAGCGTGGTGGCGCCGATGGTCTGCAGCTCGCCGCGCGCCAACGCCGGTTTGAGGATGTTGGCCGTGTCGAGGCTGCCCTGCGTCGAGCCGGCGCCCACGATGGTGTGTATCTCGTCGATGAATATAATCGTATCCTTGGCTTTGCGCAGTTCGTCGAGCAGTTGCTGCATGCGCTCCTCGAACTCGCCGCGGAACTTGGTGCCCGCCACCAGCGACGAAACGTCGAGCGAGAAGAGCGTCTTGTCGGCGATGGTGTAGGGTACCTCGCCGCGCGCGATGCGCAGCGCCAGCCCCTCGACGATGGCGCTTTTGCCTACGCCGGCCTCGCCGATGAGGATCGGGTTGTTTTTCTTGCGGCGCGAGAGTATCTGCACGACGCGCTCGATCTCCTGCTCACGGCCCACCACGGGGTCGATCCGGCCCTCGCGGGCCATGCGCGTGAGGTTCACGCCGAATTTGTCGAGCAGGTGCGACGTGCTTTTCTCCTCGGGCTTGTTCTCCTCGCTGAAGTCGAGCATGTGCACCTGTATCTCGGTGCGGAAGTCGTCGCCCACGGCGAATTTCCGGAGGTCTTCGGATACGATGTCGGGCGTGACGCCGTACATTTCGAGTACGCGCGAAGTGGCCGTCGAACGGTCGCCGACGATGGCCCGCAGCGCATGGGCCGTTGATACGCTCCGCACGGCGCCCGAAACGGCGCACAGCTCGTCGGTGAACGCCCGGTAAAACTCTTCGGGGCCCAGTTTGTCGCGCTGTTTGTCGGACAGTACCTCGCGTTCGATGCGCAGCCGCACCTGGTAGAGTTCCCAGTCCTTGAGTCGGGAGGATAAAAGCTGGTAGGCGAGCGAGCCCTCCTCACGGAACATTTCCAGTGCGAGAAAATCCTTGAGCGAGTGGTCTATGCCTGCCTTGGTCGTATTAAACGCCGCGCGGGCAATGAGCCCTTCGAGCGTTTTCGAAATTTTTATTTGCATGTTGCGTCGTCATAAAAATTAATGTTTCAACTTCTGATTCTTCGCCTATCTAACGAGGCGGTATGTGTGAATATTATGTTAACTTATCTGCTTGCCGATATGCGGCTGACCCTGAATGGTTTGTGGGGGCGGTTTTTTGAAAAGCGCCTGCCGGGAACGGCCCGTATCGTGCTCTGAACGGTCTTTTTTCCATTTTTGCACCGCCGCGGCACGCCTCCGGACGGGCGTTTACGGTAAACTTCGTAAGGACGGTGGATGGTAAGGTCGGAAAGTCGGAAGTGCGGAAGTGCGCCCTCTGTGCCGGAGGCGCGGCAGGAAGAATCCTGCGTTGCCGCGGCAGCCGCCTGGGGCGGCTCTGCCCGGGGCTGGTCGAATATCCCGGAACAGGAGGATTGGTAATCGGCGGTGAATCGCTGCGGTTAATGCCCGATCAACGCTGCGTATCGGTGCCTGTGTATAATTTTGGTTCGGGAAGTTTTAATTTTGATACGGTTTCGGGAGGCGCGGTCGATATTCGCATCAGCCTGCGCGGTAATTTCCCTGTGCGATTATGTGACTGAAAAACAATCGTTAATACATACTATAAACGTTGGCGTTGTATTTTTATTGTGTGGGCCCGGCTGATTTATGTTGTTAATTTTGTATGTTTGCGATACCGGGTTCCCCGAGCCCGGTGTACAACCTGCTAAAACCCATAGGATGATGAAACGAATACTGCTTCCCCTGCTGGCACTGATTGCCGCCGGCATGACCTGCGCGCAGCAGCCGCGCCTGCTGCCCCCGGGCTATCCCGACCGGTCGCAGTCGGTAGAGCTCGAAAAAGGCTTCCGCACCCCGCCGGCGGGCTACGGCGAAGTGCCTTTCTACTGGTGGATAGGCGACACGCTCACGCGCGAACATATCAAATGGCAGCTGGACATGCTGGCCGAAAAACGAATCAGCAGTCTGCAGGTCAACTATTGCCACACGGACACGGGCGGCATCACCTACGGGCGGACGTTCCGGTCGCAGCCCGAACTTTTCACCCCGGCGTGGTGGGAACTCTTCGGCTGGTTCATGGAGGAGGCCGGCCGGCACGGCATGACCGTCAGTTTGAGCGACTACACGCTGGGCGCAGGACAGGGCTCGTACGTCGATCAGATGCTGGCCGAAGACCCCGGACTCAACGGTTCGGAGTTGCATTTCGACCGGACGGAACTCGGGCGCGGGGAGCGTTTCGCGCGCAGCTATATGCAGAAGCCGCTGTCGCTGAAAGCCTATCGGCTGGACGAAGGGGGCCGGATCGCCGGGGAGTCGGCCGACCTGCTGCCCGAGGTCGGGCCGGACGGCGTCGAGTGGCAGAACCCGTGGCCGCGGGCGCTGGTGACGGAGGTCAGGGCCGAACGCCGACTGCCGTCGCTCGACCCGATGCATCCGCAGGCGGGGCGCAGTTACGTGCGGCATTTCTTCCAGCGTTTCGAAGACCGCTTCCCCGGAAAAGCGGAAACGGGGCTCAACTTCTTCTTTTCCGACGAGTTGAGTTTCAACCTACAGGGCAATATCTGGAACGGCATCTTCCGCGATGAGTTCATGCGCCGCAAGGGATACGACATCCTGCCGCAAATCGACGCGCTGTTCATCGACTTGGGCGACATCTCGGCCAAGATACGGCTGGACTACAACGACGTGCGCGTGGCGTTGAGCGAAGAGAACTTTTTCATCCCGATTTACGAATGGCACCAGCAGCGCGGCCTGCTCTTCGGCTGCGACCACGGCGGCCGCGGCCGTGACGTGAGCGAATTCGGCGATTATTTCCGCACCCAGCGCTGGAACCAGGCGCCGGGCTGCGACCAGCCGATGCTGCAGAAAGACATCATCAAAAACAAGGTCGCCTCGTCTATCTCGCATCTCTACGAGCGCCAGCGCGTCTGGCTCGAGGGTTTCCACAGCAGCGGGTGGTCGACCAACTCGGCGCAGCTCACCGACGCGATTTTCGCCAATTATGCCATGGGCCAGAACCTGTTGAGCCTGCACGGGCTCTATTATACGACTATGGGCGGCTGGTGGGAGTGGGCAGCGCCGTGCAACCATTTCCACGAGCCCTACTGGGACGAGATGGACGAATTGCTGGAGTGCACCGAGCGGTTGAGCTATATCCTTTCGCAAGGGCACCACGTCGCCGACGTGGCGGTGCTCTATCCCGTGGAGCCCGTGGTGGCCGGATACGGCAATGAGGCCGTGGAGGCTGCATTCGCCGCCGGCGAAGCGATTTACCGCGACGGCATCGACTTCGACTTCATGGATTACGAGTCGCTCGCCCGCGCCGAAGTGCGCGGCGGGCGGCTGCATGTGGCTGGGGAGTCGTTCGGCGTGGTCGTGGTGCCCGCCATGCAAGCGATCCGCCACGCGTCGCTCGTGAAACTGCGCGACTTCGTCCGCGGCGGCGGCATGGTGGTCAACATCGGCCCGCTGCCCGAGGCTTCCGAACTGGAGGGTCGCAACGGACGCGAGCTGACGGAGCTGGTCGCCGACATCTTCGGCGGCGGGCACGTCCGGGTTTTCCGTGTCGACGGGCCTGCGCAGGTCGTGTCGCTTATCGACTGCAATACGCAGCGCGATTTCACGGTGCTCGGCCCCCGGACGAAGGGGCAAACCCCCTATGTGATGCACCGCCGCATTGCCGGGCGCGACCTTTATGCGGTCTACAACGTGGACCGCGGCGTGACGTGCCGTTTCCGCGCCCGGGGTGCCGCCGAGCTGTGGAATCCGTGGACGGGCCAAAAACGGCCGCTGCGCGTGGTTTCGCAGGACGAGGCCGGGACGCAGGTCGCCATGCCGCTGGAAAGCACCGACATGCAGTTGATTGTGTTCGATCCCGCTGCCGAGCCGGAGTTCTGCGCGGAACCTGCCGCGAAGCCTGCCGCCGTGCAGATTGCCCTCGACGGGGAGTGGAAGTTCCGGCTCGAACCGCTGCTCGACAACCGTTTCGGCGATTACCACTGGCCGGCGACGGACGAAAAGCTCGGCGCATACATTTACGATGCGGAGTACGAGCGGCTCGGCGACGGGGAGCGGAAAGGCCGCCGGCGGTTCGCGTTCGGGGAGAAATTCCTGCTGCTGGGGGCGGTGCCCGCTTCGGTTGGCGAGGAAACGGTGCTGGCGAACCTGCCGTCCGCGGCGCCGGGAATAGAGGCCGGCGGCGTACGGTACGAATGGCGGCCGTATGAGTTTTCGTGGCGCTGGGGCGTCGAGGGGGACTACGGCCATCAGGGCTGGCACGGCCTGAAAGCCGAAATGTACGACGACTTTATCCGTTTGGGTGACACCGAGCGGGCTTTCAACGGCATGGTGCGCAGGGCTGAGGCGTCGGGGATGAAAGATTACTACCTCTATACCTGTGTGGAGGCTCCGCGCGATGGGGCGTATGCCGCCGAGTGGGGTGAAATGCTCCCGGCGGGGTTCTATGTCAACGGACAGCGGGCTGAACCTGCGCCGCAGGTCGTCCTGAAAAAGGGCGTCAACGAAATACTGCTCCATTACGACTCGTTCGGCACGACGCGTTTCGCGCTGCGTGACGGCGGGGCCGACGTGGCTCCCGAAACGCTGGCCGAAGCGCCGCTGCGGATGAAGTTTCGCGGCGACCGGGCGCTGTTGGCTTTCGACACCCGGAAAAAGGCGGCGACCCGGGCGCGGTTCGCCTTTACGGCCGCCCCGGGACTGGAGGCGCTGGAGTTCACCGCCTTCGGCCGCAAGCCCGAAGTGCGTGCCGACGGCCGTAAATGCCGT
>NZ_CABMQJ010000051.1 GCF_902388705.1 uncultured Alistipes sp. | reverse complement strand
GGGCCGCAGCCGGACGCCCAGGGCGCGGCGCACGGTCTTTGCAGCGGTGGACAAAGCCTCGGCGGCCGAATTGCGCCGCTGGGTGCGCAGTCCCGGACGGATGTGCTTCGCGGCGGTGGGCGATACGTGCTACGGTTATTATGCCGCACAGGCCGAGGCCGTGAAGACGCTTGCCGAGGCGCTGCCCGTGATTTACGCGGGTGTGGCGATGGGACAGGTTTTCAAGGGACGCCTGCGGCCCGATCCGGCGCTGGCTTTCTTCTGCGGGCTGGAGCGGGAGGCGGTGCCCGTGGCGGAACTCGGCGGCGACGAGGCGCTGCGTTACCTGCGCAAGCAGGAGGTGCCCGCAGAGGCGTTTGCCGAAGGGATGAACCTCGTGTGTGCCCGCGGACAGGCGCTCGGGTTTGCGAAAAGGATAGGCAACCGGGTGAACAACATGTACCCCAATTCATTGCGAATTATTAAACGATAGATATGGCCGAGAAACTTTTTTATTCGATGGGCGAGGTCGCCGAGATGTTCGACGTCAACGCGTCGCTGATCCGGCATTGGGAGTCGCAGTTCAGCGTTATCCGCCCCAAGCGTAACAAGAAAGGCAACCGCCTCTTCTCGCCGCAGGATGTCGAAAACCTGAAGCTGATTTACCACCTCGTCAAGGAGCGGGGCATGACCCTCGAGGGGGCCAAGAAGGCCCTCAGACAGCAGCGTGCCTCCGAAGGGGGCGTGCAGCGCGACGCCGAGCTGATGGAGCGGCTGCAGCGTATCCGCGCGCTGCTGGTCGAGGTGCGCGAGGACCTCAAGGCGGGCGAGGGCGAGATATTGGCCGATGCGGACGCCGACACTGCGACGGCGACGGCCGGCGGGGCGCAGGCTCCCCGCCGCAAATCGAAACCCGTGGTGAAAATCGGGCCGGAAGAGGCGGAGGCGGAGGCCGACCAGCCCGGGAAGCCTGTGGCGAAACGGCCCCGCAAGCCCCGCCGCAAAAAGGAGGAGGTCGAGCACAAGGAGTTGTTCGCCTTTTACGAACAGTCGCTGTTTTAGCCTCCGGAGGAGGGCAGACATGCGGAAATGTCAACGGTGTAATTAATATTCAGGAATCCAGCTTATGCTTATCCGCGAAATAACCGACGTTATCGAGCGCTTTGCACCGCTCTCGTGGCAGGAGTCGTACGACAATGCCGGGCTGATCGTAGGACGCCCGGAGGACGAGGTGCACAAGGCGCTGCTGGCCGTGGACGTCACCGACGAGGTGATGGCCGAGGCCGAACGCGAAGGGTGCGACATGCTCATCACGCACCATCCGATCGTGTTCCATGCGCTCAAGCGCTTCAACTCCGCCGACCAGGTGCAGCGCTGTGTCGAGCGGGCCATCCGCAGCGGCATTGCGCTCTACGCCTGCCATACCAACCTCGACAGCGCGCCGGAGGGGATGAGCTGGCGGCTGGCCGAAATGCTGGGCGTCGCGAACCTGCGCGTGCTCCAGCCGGCGCCTGCCGACGAAAAAATCGGTTTCGGGGTCGTGGGCGAGCTGCCCGGGGCGGTCCCCACGGTGGAGTTCATGCGCCACATCCAGCGCACGCTCGGCGTGCGCGTGGTGCGTCACAGCGACATCGCTTCGCCCGAGGTGCGACGCGTGGCGGTCTGCACCGGGGCCGGGGCTTCGCTCATCGGCGACGCGCGCCGTGCCGGGGCCGACATCTACGTTACGGCCGACATGAAGTACAACGACTTCATGACACCCGATAAAGCCCTCACAGTAGCAGATATAGGCCATTTTGAGAGCGAATATTGCGCAATTCAGATTTTATTTGATATTTTATCGAAAAATTTGCTTACCTTTGCGGTTCGCAAGAGTGAGGACTCTCGCAATCCGGTGAACTATTTGGTTTAAGTCTAAACTATAACATACTATATGGCAACACAGAAAAAGACTGCCGAGGTTGATTATTCGATGCAGGAAAAGATCCTGGCGCTCTACGAGCTGCAGAAGATCGACAGCAAAATCGATGAAATCAACAAGGTGAAAGGTGAACTGCCTCTCGAGGTGCAGGATCTCGAGGACGAGATGACCGGCCTGAAAACCCGTATCGACAACATCAATGCCGAGATCGAGGAGCTGAATACGCTCACCAAGCAGCGCAAGCGCGAGGTCGACCAGGCGAAAATCCTTATCGGGAACTACAAGGAGCAGCAGAACAACGTGCGCAACAACCGTGAGTTCGACGCCATCACCAAGGAAATCGAGTACCAGGAGCTGGAAATCGAGTTGGCCGAGAAGCGCCTCAAGGAGTACGCCGCCGGCGTCAAGGCCAAGAAACTCCAGTTGGAGGAGGCCGAGGCCGTAGCCGAAGGCCGTGCCGCCGACCTTGCCGCCAAGAAAGCCGAACTGGCGGGCATCGAGGCCGAAACCGCGCCCCAGGTCGCCGAGTTCGAAGTGCAGGCCGACCGCGCCAAGGCGAAAATCGACGAGCGCCTGCTGTCTGCTTACGGCCGCATCCGCCAGAATGTCCGCAACGGGCTGGCCGTGGTGACCGTCAAGCGCGACGCCTGCGGAGGCTGCTTCAACCGCATTCCCCCGCAGCGCCAGGTGGAAATCCGCCAGGGCAAGAAGGTGATTATCTGCGAGTACTGCGGACGTATCCTCGTGGCCGATCCCGACGAAGCGCTGGAATAGGCCCGGGTAAAAGGGCTGTCCGATAAATATCGAAATCACCCCGCGACAATTTTTGTCGCGGGGTGATTTCGTGAATGCGGATTTGCCCGACAGTTTTGTACCGCTCCGTACAGTCTTCTCGTGCAGTCCCGCACCTCGCGTTGTACTGCCTCGTGCGGTCTCCTTGCAGTCCCGCACATCGCATGCAGCTTCGTGCAGTCTTATACAGCCTTCGTATGGCATCGGCGAGCGGCGGTGCTGTCGGAGGCAGATGCGGTTGCGGGCCGCTGCGGGCTTACCAGCTTACTTCGTCGCCGAGGATTACTCCGTCGGCAGCGTCCGACGAATCGAACGACCCGGCCTTGTACTGCACGCAAATCATGGTCATGGGGCCCGTGCCGGTGTTGCGCAGCGAGCGGCGGCCGGCGGGCGACACCCTTATGACGCTGCCTTCGCCGACGGGGAAAACCGTTCCGTCGACCTGGAATTCCCCTTCGCCCCGGACGATGACGTAGAGCTCTTCGTGTGTTTTGTGCGTGTGCAGGAACCCGACACTGCCGCCGGACTCGAAGCGTTGGAACGACATTTCGGCGCCAGTCGCCTGTAAATCGCCTCCTACGAATACTTTGCCCGGAATCTCGACGCCCGGGGCCGGGGCCAGCGCATACCGGTTCAGTTCATCCATCCTGCCGACAGTCACGGCTGCGAAATTCGCACCTGCTGCCACTTTTTCCGTCTTTTTCATTTTTACAGTTGTTTTGTCGTTAAATCGGGTCGTGTTTGTTGAGGGCAAAGGTAAGGAGCGGATTCGAGGCGTGCAAGACGGTACGTTCAGGTATGTTGCTGACACCGAGGTAACTAATGCTGACTTTCAGGGACAACGGAGCCAAAAAAAATAAAACTTTTTTCGGCAGCGGGCGGCACGCCGTGCCCGCGGGAGGGGCGTGCCGGCATCGGCTGCCGTACGGTCGGGACAATGCGGCGGAAATTTTGCGAATCGAGGCTGCTGTCCGGACGGAATCTCCCGGTGCGGGCGCGAAACGGGGGCTGGTTTTTAAATATTTTTGTAAATTGGGGAATGTTAATTTATTAACATCAAAATCCTTCCGACTTTTATAAATAATCCTTAACTTTGCGAAGTTGTATTTCCCGACTAAAACTACTTGTAGATGAAAATAGCTATTGCCCAGTTGAATTACACGATCGGAGATATCGACGGCAACGCCTCGAAAATCATCGATTCCATCAACAAAGCGAAAGCGCAGCATGCCGACCTGGTTATCTTTGCCGAACAGGCCGTGAGCGGAACCCCGGCTTTCGATCTGCTGCGCAAGACCACGTTCCTCGAACTGTGTGAGGATGCGCTGGTCGAAATCGCATCGTGCTGCGACGGCATTGCGGCCATTGTGGGGCTGCCGATTCTGACGCGCGAGGGCACCATCAGCGCCGCGGCGCTGATACAGGACCGCAAGGTGCTGCGCTACGTGGGAAAGAAACACATCACCGCCCGCCGCGAAATGGGCTTCCTCGTTCCCTCGAAAGGGTATGAATACGCCACCATCAAGGGCCACAAGTGCGTCATCATCGTGGGCGACGACTTGAGCCGCGAGCGCGATTTCGACCAGTCGGTCGAAACCATCATCTCGATTAACGCCCGCAAATACGGCAAGGGGACGATGACCTACCGCTACGAAATGATGCGCAACCTGTCGTTCGTCGAGGCCAAGAACCTCGTGCTGGTCAATCAGGTGGGCGGTTCGACGGACATCGTTTACGACGGCACTTCGGGGGCTTTCAACAACCGGGGCGAGTTGGTGCTGATGATGAAGCAGTTCGAGGAGGATTTCCGGATTTTCGACACCAAGGCTGCGAACGGGCCCGTCGCGATTCCCTCGAACAACGACCGCACGCGGATGATCTACCAGGCGGCCTGTTGCGGCCTGCGCGACTTCTTCTGTAAGAACGGTTATAAAAAGGCCTGCATCGGCCTCTCGGGCGGCATCGACTCGGCCGTGGTGGCGTGCCTCGCGGCCGATGCGCTGGGACGCGAAAACGTCCGGGCGCTGCTCATGCCCTCGCAGTTCTCTTCGGACCATTCGGTCGAGGATGCGAAAAAACTGGCCGAAAACCTCGGCATCGAATACAACGTCATTCCCATTACCGAAATCTACACCAGCGTGGTGAACACCCTCAAGCCCGTCATCGGCGGCCGGGAGTTCGACGCCACCGAGGAGAATATCCAGACCCGCATCCGCACGGTGCTGCTGATGGCCGTGCAGAACAAGGCGGACTACATCCTGCTCAACTCCTCGAACAAGAGTGAAAACGCCCTGGGCCTTTGTACGCTCTACGGCGATACGGCGGGCGCTTTCAGCCCCACGGGCGACCTCTACAAGAGCGAAATGTACGACGTGGCGCGCTATATCAACCGCACGTTCGGCAACCCCATTCCCGAGAACATCCTCGACAAGGAGCCGTCGTCGGAGTTGCATCCGGGACAGAAAGACAGCGACATCCTGCCGCCCTACGAGGTGGTGGACGCCATCCTGTTCCGCATGATCGAGGAGGGACAGCACCGCGAGGAGATTGTCAACGCGGGCTTCGATTCCGAAGTCGTGGAGAAAATCCATGCCATGATTATGCGCAACGAGAAGAAACGCTACCAGTTCCCTCCCGTGCTGCGCCTGTCGATGTGCTCGTTCGGGCACGAACGGCTCATGCCGCTCACCAATAAATACGGCGATTAGGCGGTGTCCTCCCGAATCGAACATAGCGGCGTGGTAGAGCGTGCGGAGCGTGATACGGTCTATGTGAAGATCACCTCCCGCAGCGCCTGCGGCACCTGTAAGGCCCGCGAAGCATGCGGCCTGGCGGAGGCGCAGGATAAAATCGTCGTCGTCAGGACGGCGGGGGAGAAGTATGTGCCCGGAGAGCGGGTTACGGTCGGCGTCCGTCGCAGTGCGGGCGCTGTCGCCGTTATATTGGCCTATGTCGGCGCGCTGGCCGTGCTGCTGGCGGTGCTCGTCGTCGCGATTATGGTGGCGGGCTGGAGCGAGGGCCGCAGCGCGCTGGCCGCGCTTGCGGGCGTGGGCGTCTATTACTGCGCGTTATGGCTGTTCCGGCATAAAATCGAACACACAATTCATTTCTCAATAACTAAAAACTGATGGAAGTATTACTTTACACAATCCTGACGCTTTGCGCGCTGGGAGTGCTTTCCGCCGTGATTCTCTACTTCGTGGCCCGGAAATTCAGGGTCGAGGAGGATCCCCGGATCGACGAGGTGGAGAAGATGCTGCCGGGCGCCAACTGCGGCGGCTGCGGCTTCGCCGGATGCCGCGGCATGGCCGATGCACTCGTGAAGCAGGACGACATTTCGGCGCTCTTCTGCCCCGTGGGCGGCGGCGACTGCATGAAAGCGGTTGCGGCGTATCTGGGCAAGTCGGCACCGGAAAAGGAGCCGCAGGTGGCGACCGTACGCTGCGGCGGCACCTGCGACAAGCGCCCCCGCACCAACGATTACAACGGTGCCCGTTCGTGCGCCGTGGCCTCGTCGCTCTATGTGGGCGAAACGGGCTGCTCGTTCGGTTGCCTGGGATACGGCGACTGCGTTGCCGCCTGTGCGTTCGACGCTATCCGCATCAACCCCGCGACGGGGCTTCCCGAGGTCGACCCCGACAAGTGTACGGCCTGCGGCGCCTGTGTGAAAGCGTGTCCCAAACTGATTATCGAACTGCGCAAGAAATGGCCCAAAAACCGTGCGGTCTACGTGTCGTGCGTGTCGAAAGACAAGGGCGCCGTGGTGATGAAAGCCTGCAAGGCCGGGTGTATCGGCTGCGGCAAGTGCCAGAAAGTATGTCCGTTCGGCGCCATTACCGTCGAGAACAACCTCGCCTATATCGACCCGCAGAAGTGCAAACTCTGCCGTAAGTGTGTGAACGAGTGTCCTACGGGCGCTATCCGGCTGGTAGGCATGGATCCGCTGCCCAAGGCCCCGAAGGCCCCTGCGGCGCCTGCCGCCCCGAAGGCTCCTGCGGCTGACAAGGAGGCTCCTGCCGGGGCTTCGAAAGCGCCCGAAACCGGAAAATCCCCGGCTACGGCAACTGCCGGAACGGCGCCTGCCGCGGAGAAACCCGCAGTGCCGGCTGCCCAGGAAGCTCCGGCTGCAGCTCCGCAGACTCCGGCTGCCGAAGCTCCGAAAGCCGAATAAGTATCGTCAAATCAGAGAAACACAAGCTATGAAGACATTTCCGAAAGGCGGAGTCCATCCGTCGGAAAATAAATTGAGCGGCGCAAAGCCGATCGAGGCGCTTCCGCTGCCCGACGTGGTGACGATTCCGCTCGCACAGCACATCGGCGCTCCCGCCGTGGCCAAGGTCGCCAAGGGCGACAAGGTGGTGACGGGACAGCTTATCGCCGAAGCGGGCAGCTTTATGTCGGCCAACATCCACGCACCCGTTTCGGGTACGGTGACGGCCGTGGACATGGTGCCCAACGGCCAGGGCCTGCGCCAGATGATGATTACGATTAAACGCGAGGGCGACGAGTGGGCCGAAGGCATCGACCGCTCGGAGGCGCTCGTCAGGGAGTGCGCGCTCTCCGCACAGGAGATTATCGCGAAAATCAAGGACGCCGGCATCGTCGGCATGGGCGGTGCGACGTTCCCCACGCATGTCAAACTTTCGGTTCCTCCCGGAAAGAAAGCCGAAGCGCTCATTATCAACGGTGTGGAGTGCGAACCTTACCTTACGTCCGACCACCGTACGATGCTCGAGCACGGCGAGGAACTGCTCGTCGGCGTGACGATTCTGATGAAGGCGATTGCCGTGGACAAGGCCTATATCGGCATCGAGAACAACAAGCCCGACGCCATCGCGCACCTGCGCGGACTGGCCAAAGGATATGCGGGGATCGAAGTGGTGCCCCTCCAGGTGAAATATCCGCAGGGCGGTGAAAAACAGCTTATCGCCGCCGTTACGGGGCGTGAGGTGCCGCCTCCGCCCGCACTCCCGATTGACGTGGGTGCCGTGGTCTGCAACGCCTCGACGACCTATGCCGTCTACCAGGCCGTGCAGAAGAACAAGCCGCTCATCGAGCGTGTGGTGACCATCACGGGTAAGGGCGTCAAGGAGCCGAAAAACCTGCTCACCCGCATGGGTACGCCGGTTTCGGCGCTGATAGAGGCGGCCGGGGGACTTCCCGCCGATGCGGGCAAGGTAATCAACGGCGGCCCGATGATGGGCCGTGCGATGGTCAACCTCTCCTCGCCCGTGACGAAAGGCTGCTCGGGCATCACCGTCATGAGCGGCCGCGACGCGCAGCGCCGCGAGGCGTCGCAGTGTATCAAGTGCGCCAAGTGCGTGGCTGCCTGCCCGATGGGGCTCGAACCCTATTACCTCTCGAAGATGACGCAGAAGAAAGGCTGGGAGGCGCTCGAAGAGCAGATGATAACCTCGTGCATCGAGTGCGGCTGCTGCCAGGCTTCGTGTCCGTCGTACCTGCCGCTGCTGGACTGGGTGCGCCTCGGAAAACAGACCGTAATGGGCATTATCCGCGCACGCGCTGCAGCCCCGAAAAAGTAAATGAAAAAACAGGAAGATATTATGGCAAACAAACTTGTTGTTGCACCCGCACCGCACGTCCAGACTTCGCAGTCGACGGCCTGCATCATGCGCGACGTCGTGATTGCGCTGATGCCCGCGCTGGTCGTGTCGACCGTGGTGTTCGGACTGGACGTGCTGCGTGTCACGGCGCTGGCAGTGGCGTGCTGCGTACTGTTCGAATACCTTATTCAGAAATTCCTCGTCCGCGGCGCTTCGACCATCGGCAACTGGTCGGCGGTGGTGACCGGCGTACTGCTGGCTTTCAACCTTCCCGCCTCGATTCCGTGGTGGATTGTCGTTATCGGCGCATTCGTCGCCATCGCCGTCGCCAAGATGACGTTCGGCGGACTGGGCAAAAATCCGTTCAACCCCGCACTGGTGGGCCGCGTGTTCCTGCTGATTGCCTATCCCGTGCAGATGACTTCGTTCCCGATGCCCGTCAACGGCTCGTTCGACGCCCTGTCGGGCGCTACGCCGCTGGCTGCCGTGAAACACGGCGCTGCGGCCGACGTGCTGGGCGTGCAGGAGCTGCTGCTGGGCAACATGCCCGGTTCGCTGGGCGAGGTGGCCGCACTGGCGCTGCTCGCGGGCTTCGTCTACCTGCTGTGGCGCCGGGTTATCACGTGGCAGGTGCCCGTGACGATTCTCGGTACGATGGCCCTGTTCGCATTCGTCGTGGCGCTTGCTTCGGGTGCGGACGGCGCCGCGCTGTGGCAGCTTCCGCTGTTCCACGTGCTGGCCGGCGGCGCCCTGCTGGGTGCGATTTTCATGGCGACGGATTACTCGACCTCGCCGATGACCGTCAAGGGAGGCGTGATTTTCGGCATCGGCATCGGTGCCATTACGATGTGTATCCGCCTGTGGGGCGCATATCCCGAGGGCATGTCGTTCGCGATTCTCATAATGAACGCCGTGGTGCCCCTGATCAACAAATATGTCAAACCCAAACGCTTCGGCGTAAAATAGGAGTGGCGCAGTATGAAAAGTACACTTTTGAATATGACGGCCGTCCTCTTCGGCATCACGCTCGTGGCTTCGGCCGGGGTCGGCGCCGTGAACATGATTACGGCGGAGCCGATTGCCAAGGCCGAGCAGGCTGCCAAAGTCGCGGCCCTGAACGGCGTGCTGCCGGCTTTCGACGAAACCTCGTCCGAGGTGCTGACCATCGACGAGATGCCGGTTACGGTCTATACCGCCACCAAGGGCGGCGCGATTGCCGGCTATGCCGTGGAATCGATGACCAAGAAAGGCTTCGGCGGCGCCATCAACATGATGGTCGGATTCTCGCCCGCCGGGGAGGTTATCAATGTCAACGTGCTCAAGCAGACGGAAACCCCGGGCCTCGGAACCAAGATGGCCGATAAGGAGAACGTGCTGCTGAACAGCATCCAGGGGCAGAAACTCGAAGATAAAAAACTCGTCGACGGCAAGCTGGCCGTTACCAAGGACGGCGGCGACGTCGATGCGCTGACGGCGGCGACCATTTCGTCGCGCGCTTACGTCGATGCCATCAACCGTGCATGGATGGCCTACAAGAGCGTTGCCACGGGCGTGAGCCCGACCGACGTATCGTCCGGGGCGACTTCCGCGGCCGGGCAAACCGAAGAGCCCGCAGGGCAGAAAGGAGGGGAGCATGAATAAGCTGAACATTATATTGAGCGGTATCGTCAGGAACAACCCGACGTTCGTGCTGGTACTGGGCATGTGCCCCACGCTGGGAACGACGACCTCGGCCGAAAACGGCATGGGCATGGGACTGGCGACGATGGCCGTGCTGATTATGTCGAACCTCGTGATTTCGCTTATCAAGAACATCATTCCGGACAAGGTGCGCATTCCGGCGTTCATCGTCGTAATCGCCTCGTTCGTGACCGTCATCCAGATGCTGATGCAGGCGTACGTGCCTGCGCTGTACGAGTCGCTGGGCGTCTTCATTCCGCTGATTGTGGTGAACTGCATCATCCTCGGCCGTGCGGAGGCCTTCGCCTCGAAAAACTCGCCGCTGGACTCGATTCTCGACGGTGTCGGCATCGGACTGGGCTTTACGCTGGCCCTGACTGCCGTGGGCGCCGTGCGCGAGATACTGGGCAGCGGCGCCATCTTCGGCATCAGCCTCGGAACGGCCGACTACATGCCGCTCATCTTCGTCCTCGCACCGGGTGCCTTCCTCGTGCTCGGATACCTTATGGTGTTGTTTAACAAATTAGCCAAGAAATAGTTATGGAGCTTTCATATTTCGCAATCATCATCGGCGCCATCTTCGTCAACAACGTCGTGCTGGCGCAGTTCCTCGGCATCTGCCCGTTCCTGGGTGTGTCGTCGAAAGTCGAAACCTCGATGGGTATGGGCGCCGCCGTAACGTTCGTCATGGCTATCGCCGCCGTCGTGGCCTGGCTGATTCAGACCTATGTGCTGGTGCCGCTGGACATCGTCTACATGCAGACCATCGTCTTTATCCTCGTCATCGCGGCGCTGGTGCAGATGGTGGAAATCATGCTCAAGAAACTCTCGCCGTCGCTCTACCAGGCACTGGGTATCTTCCTGCCCCTGATTACGACCAACTGCGCCGTGCTGGGCGTGGCGATTCTGATGATACAGAAAGAGTTCGACCTCCTGCAGAGCGTCACCTATTCGGTGGCCACGGCCCTCGGCTTCGCCCTGGCGCTGGTGCTCTTCGCGGGAATCCGCGAGCGCCTCGATTTCGAGGACGTGCCCGGGGCTTTCCGGGGCGTGCCCATCGCGCTCATCACGGCCGGCATCCTGGCCATGGCGTTCATGGGATTCTCGGGGCTGGTGTAACCGCTGTATTCCGAAACGGAGGAGGTTGTCCTGACGGCAACCTCCTTTTCATTTTTCGCCCTGTCGCCGCCGGCGGACCTTTCGCAGATTGTGTACCCCATGTTACAGGGCCGGAGCAAGGTGCGGCGGTTGTGTTTTATGGTGTCGGCAAATTGTTCCGTATTTCTTTTCCGGGGGATGCCGACCTGTCGGCAAAGTTTTGTCATTTTACAATATTTTTGTCCGGAACGTTCGTTTCTTGCGGGCAAAATAGTTATTTTTGTCCCAATAATCATAAAACCCGAATCGAAATGAAGGATGTCATCAAACTTCACGACAAAAATTTCAGGATCATGATCCCCGCCGCGAAAATCGACCAGGCCGTCGAGGCCGTGGCCCGGCGTATCAACGAGGATTATCGCGACAAGGAAACGCCGCTGTTCGTAGGAGTCCTGAACGGTTCGTTCATGTTCATGAGCGATTTGATTAAGAAAATCGAATTCAACAACGAGCTTTCGTTCGTGAAACTGGCTTCGTATGACGGAACCTGCTCGTCGGGCTGTGTCAAGAGCCTTATCGGGTTGAACAACAGCATCGAGGGCCGCCACGTGATTATCGTCGAGGATATCGTCGATACGGGGGAGAGCATCGAATACATGATGTGCGAGCTGAAGACGCACAAACCCGCGAGCATCGAGGTCTGCACGCTCTTTTTCAAACCCGGTTCCTACCGCAAGAAACTGCCGATCAAATACCGCGCGATGGAGATCGGCAATGAGTTTATCGTAGGGTACGGCCTCGATTACGATCAGCTGGGCCGCAGCTTGAAGGATATTTACGTAGTCACCGAATAATGGCGTTCATAACGGATAACGACCTTTTGGACGGAGGGCGCCTGCTGCCCCTCGTCGAGGATTTCTATACCATCCAGGGCGAGGGATTCCATGCCGGGAAACCCGCCTATTTCATCCGCCTGGGCGGGTGCGACGTAGGGTGCCGCTGGTGCGACGCCAAATATACGTGGAATCCCAAACTCTATCCGCCCACGGACGTGCAGACGGTGATCGGCCGTGCCACGGCGTGTCCGGCGCAGGCAATCGTCATCACGGGCGGCGAGCCGCTGCTCTACCCGCTGGGCGTGCTGACCGAAACGCTGCACGAGCGGGGTTTGCAGATATTCCTCGAAACCTCGGGTACGCATCCCTTCAGCGGCCGTTTCGACTGGGTGTGCCTGTCGCCCAAGCGCCAGCAGCCTCCGCTGGATGAAGCCTATGCACGGGCGCACGAGCTGAAGGTGATTGTCGAAAGCGCGGCCGATTTCGACTGGGCCGAGCAGAACGCCGCGCGCGTCGGCGACGGGTGTATCCTCTACCTGCAGCCCGAGTGGAGCGTTGCGGAGCGGATGATGCCCGCGATTGTCGAATATGCCAAGGCGCATCCGAAGTGGAACATCTCGATTCAGACCCATAAATACATGCACATACCCTGATGAGTTTCGACGTAGGCAGAAAGTTCTGGATCGCCGCCACGGCTATCATCGTCGTTGTCACGCTGTTCGTGGTGGGACGGAACTCCCTGCATGCGGTGAAGATAAAACGGCAGATCAACGCCCTGAACCGCGAGAAGGCCCATTACCAGGCCAAAATCGGGCAGGACAGCACGTTGCTCGAACAGTTGCAGTACGACGATTACCTCGAGCAATACGCCCGCGAGAAGTACCACATGCAGCGGCGTGACGAGCATGTATACATCATCAGGGAGTAACCGAATCTGCCCGGAAAGACGACGGCGGCCCGAAGGCCGCCGTTTTTGTTTCAATAGTGCGTGTATCCGTGCCAGTCCAGCGTCCGGGGCGCGCCGTTTTCGAGCCATACCAGCTCCCCCGTCTTCGTGATGCGGCCGACGGGGTAAAGCGGCGTGCCGAAGCGGGTGCGGAAATCGGCGGCGAGCTGTCCGGCGGCGGCCGCGTCGGCGGTGAGCAGGAGTTTGTAGTCTTCGCCCCCGCAGGCGGCGGTTTGGGTGTCGGCTCCCGCAGCGGCCGGAATCCGGTCGGTGTCGATTTCGGCGCCTGCGCCCGAGCGTTCCATGATATGGCGGATGTCCGAGGCCAGCCCGTCCGAAATGTCCATCATGGCGTGCACCTCGGGC
>NZ_CABMQJ010000050.1 GCF_902388705.1 uncultured Alistipes sp. | reverse complement strand
CGGGGTGCGTATCTCCTCGACGGTCTGGATGACGTTCTCCAGGGCGTCGGGCGTGTGGGCGTAGTCGACGATGGCCGTGGTGCCGTTCGCCGCCCGCACGAACTCGAAGCGTCCGCTCGCGGCGTGCAGCGTGCTCGCCGCGCGCAGCACTTCCGCGCGGTCGAGGCCCAGCAATACGGCCGCGCCGTAGACCGAGAGCAGGTTGTAGGCGTTGAAACGGCCTACGAGCCCGACCCATACCTCCTGTCCGTCGATGCGCAGCAGCATGCCGTCGACGTGCATCTCGACGATTTTGCAGCGGAAGTCCGCCATTGCGCGCAACGAATAGGTGTGTACGGAGGCGGCCGTGTTCTGCACCATCACGCGGCCGTTGCGGTCGTCGATGTTTGTCAGGGCGAAAGCCTTTGCGCCGAGTCCGTCGAAGAAGAGTTTCTTGGCGCGGATGTATTCGGCGAAGGTCTTGTGGTAGTCGAGGTGGTCGTGCGTGATGTTCGAGAAGATGCCGCCCGCGAAGTGCAGGCCCCGCGTGCGTTCCTGTACGATGGCGTGCGACGAACACTCCATGAAACAGTATTCGCACCCCTCGTCGGCCATCTCCCGCATCATGGCGTTCAGCCGCACGGAGTCGGGTGTGGTGTGCGTCGCTTCGACGGTGCGGTTGCCGATTTTGTAGACCACCGTCGAAATCAGCCCGGCCTTGTAGCCCAGCGCCCGCACCAGATCGTAGAGCAGCGTCACGGTCGTGGTCTTGCCGTTGGTGCCGGTGACGCCCACGAGTTTCAATTCGCGGCTCGGGTGGCCGTAGAAAGCCGCCGCCATGTCGGCCAGCGCCCCGGCGGCGTCGGGAACCACGGCGTAGGCTACCCCGTCGGCCGTTTGTTCGGGCAGGCGTTCGCAGACCACCGCCGCGGCGCCTTTCGCGATGGCGGAGGGGATGAAATCGTGGCCGTCGCACTGCGTGCCGCGGGTTGCGAAGAAGCAGTCGCCCGGGCGCACGGCGCGCGAGTCGTAAATCAGTCCGGCGACGGCGGTGGAATCGTCGCCGTGCAGCGCCTCGACGGGCGTATCCTTCAGGAGTTCTTTCAGTGTTTTCATAAACCGTTATCGTTGCGTGTCCGGCCCTGCGGAGCTTCCGCCGCCGCACGGGGCGGCAATCGGGACGGATATTTCCTGTTTTATCTTATTTCAACGTTATGGCGACCGTCGAGCCCGGGGCGATGCGTGCCCCGGCCGCGATGCTTTGGTGCGTCACGGCGCCCCGGCCCGAGAAGCGGACTTTCAGCCCGCGGCTTTCGAGCACGAACAGCGCGTCCTTGAGCCCCATGCCCCGCACGTCGGGCATCGTGCCCGCTTCGTCCTGCAGGCTCGTGATGACGACGTTCGAGAGGCTGTCGACCCGGGCCCGGCCCCAGCCCGTGCGGTGGTCGAACGAGGCGCGGGGCGAGAGTTTGTCGGTCACGCGGCGGATTTGGGCGATGTCGCCGCCCTTTACCTGTTCGGGATACTGGCGCGGGCCGTGCCGCTCCACGCGGCCGTACCAGTCGCGGTTGCGGTTGTAGATGTAGTCGACCATGCGTTTTACAACGGGGCCCGCCAGCGGGCCTCCGTAGTAGGCTTTGCCGGCCTGTGCACGGGTCTCGATGGTCGTCAGCACCGTGTAGCGGGGATTGTCGGCCGGGAAGTAGGCGACCATCGAGCCGAGGTAGTAGCGTCCCTCGCGGCTGCGGGCGTCGGTAATCTGCGCCGTGCCGGTCTTGGCGGCGACGCGCAGGCGGGTCGTGTCTTTGAAGTAGAGGCTGGCCGTACCCTCGGTGCAGACCGCTTTGAGGCAGCGCTGCACTTCGCGCAGCGCCGAACGCGAGCAGATGGACGAAGCGAGGGTCTGCGTTTCGAAGCGCTCCTCGACCCGGTCGCCGTACCGCAGTTCGCGGATCAGCACGGGTGAAATCATCTTCCCGTCGTTGGCGATGGCGTTGTAGAACGTAATCATCTGGATTGGGGCCAGCCGTACGCGGTAGCCGTAACTCATCTTCACGAGCATGACGCCCGGGTCGGGAACTTTCCAGTCGGTGGTAATCGACGGGGTGCGCTCGCCGAGCCGTTCGAGTCCGACGGTCTGCCCGAGGCGGAGTTTCTTGTGGAGGAAGTCGCTGTACTCCTGCTTTTTGCCGGTGATGCCGTAGCGATCCCAAATCGCCTTGGCGAAGTAGACGTTCGACGAGGAGGCTACGGCGCGGCGGAAATCGATGACGTGGTCGCCGCGGTGCGAATCGCGGATGTTTTTGGCCGGGCCGACCGTCACCGGGTCGCCGTTGTGGGTGTCGTAGGCGGTTTGCGGCGACATGCCGGCGTCGTCGAGCAGCGTGAGCATCGTCGCCAGTTTGAACGTCGAGCCGGGTTCCATGCTGCGGCCCAGCGCGTAGTTTTCGCGTTCGTAGAAGACGCCGCTCGTGCCTGCGCGCCCCAGGTTGGCCATGGCGAGGATTTCGCCCGTCTGCACCTCCATGACGATGGTGGTGCCCCAGATGGCGTTCTGGGCCTCGAGCTGGTGCCGCAGCGCCTTGTCGGCCACGTCCTGCAGGTCGAGGTCGAGCGTCGTTACGATGTCGTATCCGTCCACGGGCTCCTCGTGGCCGCCGCCCGCGACGCGGCCGTAGAAGCCCCGGGCGATACGCTGGCGCAGGGCCTTGCCGTCGCGGCCCGCAAGCTCCTCGCGGTAGGCATCCTCGATGCCGTAGTTGCCCTTGTCGCCCGTCAGGCCGATGGTGCGGCGCGCCAGTTCGCCCTGCGGGTAGATGCGCTGGTCGCGTTCGACCAGGCGGTAGACCATGCCCATGTTCCAGTTCAGCAGCGGATAGCGCCGCAGGGTTTCCCACTCGGCGTAATCCACTTCGCGGGGCAGGATGTTGACGGGCGTGTGGTCGCGAATCGTGTCGTAGATTTTCCGGGTGACGTACTCCTCGCCCCGCAGGCGGTCCATCATGCGGGAGAACCACCCTTCGGAACGCAGGTAAGAGGTGTCGCGGCCGTTGACGAGCCGGAAGCGGCGGGCATGCTCCTCGCGGAAGCGGCGGGCGTATTCCGAGGCGGGTTTGTCCCGGAAGAAAGCGGCGAGCAGCTTGGCGAGCGAGTCGCTCTGTTCGCGGAAGGTCTTGAGCGAATCGAGGCCCGGGGCCGCGAAGTCGAATGCGGCCTGATAGCGGAAGATCGAGGTCGCCAGCGGCGCCCCATTGCGCGAGAGGATGCTGCCGCGCTGTGCCGGGATAATCTGCTCGGTGAAAATGCGGCTGGCGAGGCGCTCTGCGTTGTAGGCCACTTCGGAGCTGAAAAGCTGTACCCAGATCAGGCGCGAAAACACGATGAGCCCCGCGAGGATGAACAGCACGTAAAGCAGCCTCACCCGCAGCAGAATGTCGCTTTTGATTTTCGAACGCTCCTGTTTCATCGCCGTTTAGTTTTCGATGATTTCGCCCGGGGCCAGCGGGTCGTAAAGGTCGATGCCGCGTTCGCGCAGCCTTTCGACGATGGCCGAATGGGTCGTGCGGCGGTAGCGCTGCTCCTGCAGGCGGATAGAGCGCTCGCGCAGGATTTGGACTTCGCGTTCGAGGCGCGTGTACTTCATGTCGAGGTGCAGCGCCGTGAACATGACGGCGATGCTCAAAAAGAACATGGCCGCAATCGAAAGCATGTAGGGGTAGTATTTCGAAACGCCCTCGCGCACGAGAATCGTGCCCGAGAAGAGCTGCCAGAGCGTACTGGCCTTGCGGCGGCGCTCTTTGCGTTCGCGCTCCTCCTCTTCGGCCTTCTCCTCCTGCTCGCGCTCCAGGTCGGCGCGGATGTCCTCCTCGGCTTCGCCCCGCTCGATGCGCAGCACTTCGCGCCGCACGCGGCGGGCGAATTCCTCCTCCTGCTCGCGGCGGGCCTGCTCTTCGGGGGTTACCGGGTCGAATTCGTGGTCGGAGTACATGGCCGGATTATCGTTTTACGGCTGCGCGCAGCTTCGCCGAGCGCGACCGGGGGTTGCGTTCCAACTCTTCGGCCGCCGGAACGACGGCCTTGCGCGTCAGCAGGTCGAACGGCGTGAGCGCCCGTCCGAAAAAATCCTTTTCCACCTCGCCCGAGAAGTTCCCGCTGCGCAGGAAGTTCTTCACCAGGCGGTCTTCGAGCGAGTGGTAGGAAATGACCACCAGCCGCCCGCCGGGCCGCAGCACCTTGAGGCTCTGCTCGAGCGCCATCTTGAGCGCCTCCATCTCGCCGTTGACCTCGATGCGCAGCGCCTGGAAGAGTTTGGTCAGGAACTTCGATTCGTCTTTTTTCGGCGTGCAGGGCCTGACGGCCTCGACCAGCTGCGCCGTGGTTTCAATCGGCGCCGTTTCCCGCGCCCGGACGATGCAGTTGGCGACTTTCCACGGCGTGTCCAGTTCGCCCCAGTCGCCCAGCAGCCGGGTCAGCGAATCGGCCGGGTAGGTGTTCACGATAGCGGCCGCCGTCAGCGTCCCGCGCTGGTTCATGCGCATGTCCAGCGGCGCTTCGCCCCGGAACGAGAAGCCCCGCTCGACGGCGTCGAAGTGGTGCGACGACACCCCCAGGTCGGCCAGGATGCCGTCCGCCTGGGTCACGCCGCGCAGCCGCAGCGCCCCGCGCAGGAAGCGGAAATTGCTCTCGACATAGTGGAAACGCCCGTCGCCGGGGCAGTTCGCCCGCGTATCGCGGTCCTGGTCGAAGGCGTAGAGCCGCCCCCCGGGTCCCAGCTCTTCGAGGATGCGGCGCGAATGGCCGCCCCCGCCGAACGTGAGGTCGACGTAGGTGCCTGCGGGGTCGATGCCGAGCAGGCCGACGGACTCCTCCAGGAGGACAGGGGTGTGGTAGTTGGACATAATCGTTGCTGACAAGGTCGATTTGGGTGTAAAGTTAGGGATTTTTCGAAAAAGAATACCTATATTTGTGGATATAATTTTTTGAACACCCTATGCCCAGAATAGATATCGGAGCTGTTCTCGCCGACAAAGCCCCGCGGCTGGCCCGCTGGGTGCCCGGCTTCGCCCTCCGCTGGCTCCGGCGCACCATCCACGAGCCGGAAATCAATTACATCCTCGAGCATTACTGGAACCTGCCTCCGCAGGAATTTATCCGCGCCTGTTTCCGCGAGTGGCAGGTGACCTATTCGATCGAAGGACTCGAAAAACTCGATTCCCGGGGCCGCTACCTCTTCGCCTCGAACCATCCGTTCGGGGGAATGGACGGCATGATGCTGGCCGACAAGCTGATCGACCGCTTCGGGGACGCCCGCGTGGTGGTCAACGACCTGCTGATGCACCTCGAACCGCTGCGTCCCCTGTGGATACCGGTCAACAAGCACGGTTCGCAGAGCACCTCCTACGCCCGTAAATTCGACGAGGAATTTTTCGGCGAGCTGCCCATCCTGACTTTTCCGGCCGGTCTCTGCTCGCGCTGTATCGACGGCGAGGTGACCGACCTGCCGTGGAAAACGAGTTTCCTGAAGAAAGCCTACTCCTCGCAGCGGGAGATCGTGCCCGTGTTCGTCGAGGGGCGGCTGTCGAACTTCTTTTACCGCGTCGACCGCATACGCAGGATGCTGGGCGTCAAATTCAACATCGAGATGCTCTGGCTGCCCGACGAGATGTTCTCGCAGAAAGGCAAACACTTCCGAATCTTGGTGGGCGACCCGATTCCGGTGGCCGAACTGCAACGCTACGGCACGCTCCGCGAACAGGCCGAATTCGTACGTAAAAAGGCGTATTTTTTGGAAAAAATGCTTCTCCCGGCAGAAAAAAACCAGTAAAAACGGTATTTTTGTCCCTGCTATGCAACAGAGAAAAATGGAACCAGTCATACCTCCCGTCGACCGGGAACTGCTGCGGGCCGAGCTGACGCCCGGGCGCAAGGCCCGCGACACGAAGAAAGCCGGAAACGAAATTTACATCTTCCCGGCGGCCGACTGTCCCGCGCTGATGCGCGAAATCGGACGGCTGCGCGAAATCGCGTTCCGTGGCGCCGGGGGCGGCACGGGCAACGAACTGGATGTCGATGCCGAGGATTTGGCCGAGGACGGGTATTACCAGTTGATTGTGTGGGATCCCGCGGCAGAGGAGATCGTCGGGGGCTACCGTTTCATCATCTGCACGGACGAATATCCCCGCCACCTGTCGACCGAACACTATTTCCGCTTCAGCGACAAATTCCGCCGCAACTACCTGCCCCGCACCATCGAACTGGGCCGTTCGTTCGTGCAGACCTCCTATCAGGCGCGCGGCAACGCCAAGAGCATCTATGCGCTGGACAATCTCTGGGACGGCCTGGGCGCCCTGATTGTGTTGAGCCCGAATTCCAAGTACCTCTTCGGCAAGGTGACGATGTACACGACCTACAAGGCCGTGGCCCGCAACGCCCTGATTTGGTTCCTGCGCCGCTATTTCCCCGATAGGGATAATCTGGTCGAGGGCATTCATCCGCTGCAGCTCGATTTGGACGACCCCTATTACGAACAGCTTTTCACAGGACGCACCTACCAGGAGAATTACCGGATTCTGATTCAGAAAATCCGCGAATTCAACGAGAATATTCCGCCGCTGATAAACGCTTACATGAACCTCTCGCCCACGATGCGGGTTTTCGATACGGTGTCGAATCCCGATTTCGGGGGTGTCGAAGAGACGGGCATCCTGGTGACAATCCGCGATATTTATCCCGAAAAACGCGAGCGGTACACCCGCTGGCTGGGATGGCAGGCCGATCTGAAATACCGGCGGGAACTCTTTCGCGAGCACATTCGCGGGCATTTCGAGCGCTTTAAGAAAAAAAGGAACGGATGAGTTCCTTTTTTCTTTCGGGGCCGTACGGAGTATGCTTGCGGCTTGATTTTGCATTATTTTAATCCGGTAACGCAGTAAAGGGGCTTTTGCGGCGTTTATATATTCGACACTGAAAATAAAACGCCTTATGAAAAATTTATTCCGACTTTTCCTGTGCCTGGCGCTGCTTCCCGGAGCAATGGCGTGCAGCGACGACGACACCCAACGCCCCACGGTGATTGTCAACGGCGGAGAGGATTTCCTTTCGCTCGACGGACTGGCCCGTGCCGGTAAACTTACGGTGCTGGCTTCGGCCCCGTGGCGGGTTACGGCGGCGGCCGGGGATACGTGGTTCACGCTTTCGCCGACCGAGGGCCCGGCCGGATACTCGGAAGTCGAGATAAGCCTCGATGAGAACAAGGGGGCTGCTCGCAGCGCCCGGCTGGCCTTTTCCAGCGGGGACGTGATCGTTCCGTTCGGCCTCTCGCAGAGTGCGCTGACGAATGGTTACGACTCCCCGGATTATTATTTCTACGTGACGTTCGCCACGATGCCGGCCCTCTACGCGGGGCTGCACGTGCTGTCCCACAACAAGCCGAGTTATTTCTTCTATTCGCGGTCGAGGACGTTCGATCCCGATAAATTCCCGTCGTATGTCAAGGTTACGACCTCTGCCGACCGTACCGCCGATGCCACGGCCGACGAGAAGCAGGAAGCAATCCGCGAGATGAGGCGCCGGATACTCGAAATCAACAATGCCGATCCGACGGCCGTATTCGGCTTGTATGTCGATGATCTCCGCTGCCGCCTCGGCTACGACTGTTTCGTGGAACAGGGAATCGACTCGGCGAGGGTCAAGGTGAGCCTGTTGTCCGACGGAACGGCGACCTACAACAACTTCTATAATTATTTCGGCGATGCGGCTACGGCCGAGCAGAACTGGAATGATTATGCCGCTGAAGTCGAGGCGCTCGACTGGAACCACGGCGGGCGCTATCCCGTGACACGGGCGCAGTTCGAACTCGATTCGTGGACATGGGTTTATTACCTTGCGACCCGACCCGGTTACCGACTGGTGATGCAGAACAGTGTGCTGCTCGAAAGTTCCTGCCCGTTCATCACCGAAAAGCTCGGCGAGATGACTATCGAGAGCATCCAGCCTTACGAGATGCTGTCGGCGCTGCCCGAAACTGCCCGCCAGCAGTTCTACGACATGGCCGGTTTCGATTACGACAAGTTCGCGGCCCTGTTCGACGCCTCCCCGAAAAAGAACCTCGTCATCATCGGCACCAGCCACGCGGGCAGTACGAGCGAGCAGCAGCAGTACGATTATGTCGCGCGAATCATGGAGCAGTACGGCGAGGGGTACGACGTCTTCTTCAAACCCCATCCCGCCGACACATCGTCGGCCGGTTATGAAACCGACTTTGCGGGGCTGACGCTGCTTCCCGGCCAGATGCCGTTCGAGATTTTCGTCTGGTCGCTGATGGAGCATGTCGACATGATCGGCGGCTATCCCTCGACGGTCTTCCTGACGGTGCCCGTCGACAAGGTGCGGTTCATCTTCGCCGCGAATGCCGAGAGCCTCGTGCGGCCGCTCAACATCCTGTTCCGCGATGCGGCGAATGTCGAGTGGATGCAATAGCGATTGTCCGGATAATATATCGGTTCTGCCGGAACTGCACCGGAATAAATTCCATAGGTTCCTGCTGTCGGCCCTGGGCCCTATTTAAAAAGGGAGCGTATTGTACGCTCCCTTTTTTTGCACCGAATCTTCAATTTCTTGATGCCTGTGTCTGGATTCCGTGTTTCTTACGAGATGCAGGCAGATTTTTTTCGACAGGTACCTGTATATGCCGGGACGACGCCAAGATAAGATTATGGCCAGGCCAATGTGTCGGAAGTTTTGTAGACGACCGAGCCGACTGCTTCGAATTTTCCGGTTTTGTACAAAATCGCTTTCACGGATTCGTCGCTGCGGGCATCCTTTTTTGAACGACGGCAAAGATAAAGCAGATAGCGATCGTTTTCTTCGCGATAAGCTCCGGTGACGGGCGAACTTCTGTCTGCCGAATACCCGTGGGCCATGCTGTGCAGAAGCACCTCTCCGATATTGTCGACGGCTCCCAGGAACCCGATTAGTTTCTCTTCGCTGTCGATCATCTCCACCGTCAAATCTTCATCCTCCGTAAAATCCCCGGCTACGGCAACAATATATGAATACTGCGGCATGTGATGGCCTCCCGCGAAAAAACCAGATTCAGGAACCTTTAACGCCACAAGAGCGCCATATGTCCGGTCGCCCTGATACGCAACAAGCTCACCCGGCTTTTGCATAAGAACAGCATCGCCGTCTGAATCCCGCCACTCCCAATATTCATAACCCGGGGCAGGTTTTATGGCATCAATCAATTCCCGCCGCCCGTATTCGGGCATCGGTGTGAATTTCCGTATGTCGAACGCACTGTTGTCGGCGAATAACCGCTGGTAATATTCCGTGGAATCGTACGGTATGATTTTTCCGGAATCCCTGTCCTGTCCGAAAGCAGTGATTTGAAGGCACATGCATGTTAAAAATACAATCGTTTTTCGCATAATAAGCTGAACTTTGATAGGAGAAAAAAATGTATTCCCGAAAAATGGCAGGAGGTGTAGTCCGGCCATTGGCTTGCATCTGCCTGTCATACCCCCCCCCGGGCCACGATGGCTGCAGGGGGGGGCGTCCCTGTCCGGAGCGCCGGACGGCATCAGTTGGATGCGGCCAGCGACGAGGGGGTGACGCCTTCGGAGTTTTTGGCCCAGTCGCCGCGGGCGCGGAGCACCTGTTCGACGATGTCGCGCACAGCTCCCTCGCCGCCCTTGAACTCCGAAACGTAGCGCGACGCCTCGATCACCTCGGCCGCAGCGTCGGCCGGGCAGACCGGAATGCCCACTTCGCGCATGCATTCCAGGTCGGGAATGTCGTCGCCCATGTAAATCGCGTTGGCGGGGTCGATGCCCTCGTCGGCGAAGAATTCGTGCAGGGCGCTGATTTTGTCCATGCAGTCGATGTAGGCGCGTTTGATTCCCAGCATCCGCAGGCGGTTTTCGAGCGTCTTGCCGCGGCCGCCCGTGATGATGCAGACTTTGTAGCCCATTTTGATGGCGTAGGCCAATGCATAGCCGTCCTTTGCGTTGTAGCGGCGGATGAAATCGCCGTCGAGGGTGGGGATGATGCCTCCGTCGGTCATCACGCCGTCGACGTCGAAAACGAACGCTTCGGTGCGGGCTATATCTTCTTTGAAGTTTCCCATATGCTGTTGCTTATTATCGAGTAAATGTTCTTGAGTTGCAGTTCGTCGTCGAGCAGTGCACAGTGGCGGGCTTTTGTCGGCAGGTCGTTGCGTACGGCGGGCCCCGTCTGGACGTCGGCGGGGGACGCCGCGTCGAGCGCCTTGGCGGCGGTTTCGGCGATCAGCGGCTTGAGCACGTCGAACGGCAGTCCCGCGCTGCGGACGATGCGTTCGCCGACGGCGTACATGTGGTTGGCGAAGTTGCAGGCGAAAACCGCCGCCAGGTGTACCTTGGCGCGGCATACCGAATCGGCCCAGAGCACCCGCTGCGAAAGGCGGCGGGCGAAAGCCTCCAGCGCCGGGCGCAGCGCCGCGTCGTCGGTTTCGAGGAATATCGGAATTTGTGAAAAGTCGACTTCGCGGCCTTTGGTAAAGGTCTGGAGCGGATAGAAAACGGCCCGGCGGAACTTTGCCGGCAGGGCTTCGAGCGGTACGCTTCCGGCAGTATGGGCCACTGCGGCCCCAGCGGGAATCGGCAGCGAAGCGGCCAGCTCCGCCACGGCTTTGTCGCTGACCGAAATCAGGTAGATGTCAGCGGCGGCCAACTGCGCCGGGTCGTCGGTCCATTGTGTTCCGGCGAGCGCGGCGACGGCCCGCCCCCGTTCGGCGTTGCGGGCGAATACCTGCACGGGTTTCGCCCCGCTTCCGGCCACGGCCCGGGCGAGCGCTTCGGCGAGGTTGCCGCTGCCGATGATAACTGCGCGTTCCATATGTTTTTTCATTTTATCAGAGCAGGTCTATCAGCCGGACATTGTCCTGCGACTGGCGGGCGGCTTGTTTGAGTGTTTCCAGCTCCCGGTCGATGCGGGTCAGTTCGGGACTCTGGGCCAGGTCGAACGAGGTGTGTCCCGACCGTTCGACCGCTTCGAGTACGCCGTAGACGGTCATCGTGTCGGTTTCGTGCGCCGGGGCGAACGCCACTTCGCGCTCTCCGTCGCCCGAGGGTACGGCGATCAACTCCCCCGCCTGCACGAGCTGGTAGAGGATGTCGTTGACGATACGCGTGGGCAAATCGAGTTGTGCGCGGATTACGTCGGCGGGCATTGCGCCGCCCTTTTCGCGGAAGTGGCGGATGACGGTCAGCATCACGGCCAGCAGGATTTTGCGCCGCTGGTCGTAGCTGACGAGCAGCGACTCGCGTTCCTCGCTGAAGCGGGCGATGTTCTGGTAGGCGAACGACAGCTCCCCGCCGAACAGGAATATCTGCCACGAGGTCTGCAGCCAGATCAGCAGCAGCGGCAGGGCCGCGAAACTGCCGTAGATGGCATTGTAGGAGGTCATCCACCGCTGAACGTAGATGTAGCCCCACTGGAAGAGCAGGAAGAGCGTGCCGGCGATGATGCCGGCCATCAGGGCGCTTTTGAAGCGCACTTTGGTGTTGGGAATGACGATGTAGAGGAATGTGAACATCACCCAGATGATGAACATAGACACCAGGTGCGAGAGGAGTGTGAAGTACCAGCTGTCGTTGAAGCCCAGCATCTGCTGTGCGTACTTGCCCACGGCGTTGGCCACGATCCACAGTACGGGGACGATCATCACCACGGCGATGTAGTCGGTGTACTGGCGCGTCACGCTGCGCTCGGCCTTGACCTCCCAGATGTTGTTGAACGCGCTTTCGATCGACCCGAAGACCCGGATTACCGCCCAGAAAAGCGTGACCAGCGCCACGGCGGCCACTACGCCGCCCTGGGTGCGTGCCAGCGCGTTTTCCGCGAAGTCGACGATATATTTGATGATTTCCGGGTTCTGCGGAAAGAGGGCATAGAGGTTGTCGATGAGTCCGTCGGCCAGCCCGAAACCCTTGACCACGGCGAATACCACGGCGACGATCGGTACGAGCGACATCAGCGTATAGAATGTGAGCGCCGCGCTGCGGACGATCGTGCCGTGCTCGAGCAGTCCCCGGGCCGTGTAGAACAGCAGCCGGTATTGCTGTACGAGCCACCGTACGACCGGGTTGCGCCATTCGGTGATGTCGCGCCGGAAGATCGTGTCGGTGAAGTAGGTGAATATCTCGCTGATTTTCATAACGTTTTTCGATTCCTGCAAAGGGCGCGGATACCGCTTGCCGGCATTTCCGGCGGCGGAACTCCGCCCCGCAACTGCAAATATAGCTATTTCAGCCGCACGACCCAAAAACCGTCTCCGATTTTCGTGAAAGCCAGCCGCACGTCACTTCCCGCATGCACCCCCAGCCGCCGGGCAATCTCCTCGGCGGTGAACGGGAAGTCGCGCTTCATCAACTCGGCGCCGCGTCCTTTCAGTTCGCGTTTCAGCCGCCGGGGGTCGTAGGGTTCGATGCTATCGACAGCGAATACTCTGCCAATCACGTCCTGCGGTTTTCCGGCGGCGAATCCGTAACCGTTTTCGCTCCATATGTCGGCTTTGCCGCGCAGGTGGAGCCGCGCCAGCCGGGCCTTCTGCAGCGCCACGTCGGGCACTACGAGCCAGCGGTAGCCCGTCGGGTCGAACGCCCCGGGAGCAGTCGGGGAGCAGGCCTCTGCGGGCGTCGCCGAGAACGAACCGCGGCCGAGTGCCGTCGCGGTGATTGTGGGGCCCGTGCCGTCGGCGTAAACGAGCACCTCCTTGCATTCGTCGCCCAGCGATACGACCTCCGCGCGGCCATCGGGGAAGAGGCGCAGGGCCTCGCCGACGTCGAACAACGGTGAATTTTTGATGCACAGGCGCTCCGCCGCCCTGCGGATAAGGGGCATCAGGGCCACGATGTCGGGCGAGCACGCTTCGAGCCGCACCAGCTTGCGCCCGTCGGACGAACGGCGGTCGGGGTCGGCGTAGACCCAGTCGAACCGCAGGCCTGTCTGCGCGAGGTACGCTTCGGCGGATGTGTTGAGGACTTCGATGTTCCCGGCCCCGAGCCGCCGGAAATTCTCCGTGGCGATGCGGGCCAGCATCGGGTTGCGCTCGAGCGTCACCACGCGGCGGAAACGGCGGCTTAAAAAAAACGCGTCGACGCCCAGCCCGCAGGTGAGGTCGAGCACGGAGCCGCCCCCGATTTGTTTGTGGGCCGCACACGCTTCGCTCGACGCCTGCTCGAAAGCCAGCGGCGGCAGGATGCACTGTGCTGCGGCGTACGACGGGAGTTTCGACGCTGCCCGTGCGAGGTACTTGACTTGCGTGGCGACCAGGCGGGCGTGGGGCACCGTGCGGTCGAGGGCCACCTCGAGCGGATCGCGTCCGCGGTTGGCGGCGATGGCCCGCTGCAATTCGTCCGTAAGGATCAGGGTGTATTCTTCGGGAGTTATCACGCAGGCAAATGTACGCTTTTTTTCGGCT
>NZ_CABMQJ010000049.1 GCF_902388705.1 uncultured Alistipes sp. | reverse complement strand
TGCCGCCTGCGGCCCGGTTTGCGGAGCCTGCGTTGCCGCCTGCTGTGCCGGGAGAGGGGTTGCCTGTGCCGCCGCGGTCGGGGCCGCCGCATTCGCAGGTGCCGCTGTGCGTGGTGTGAGGGCGGGGAGGGGGTACTCCCCGGGGGATGTCAGACCGTCATTTTTTTTTTGGCCGAGCCCTGCGATTTTCATCAGGCCCAGCTCGACGAGCAATCGCTGGTTCGACGATTGCCGGATCTTCCCGTCGAGCTCCGTCAGGCAGGAGATGGCTCCGAACAGGAACTCGACACTGCAGGCGCCCGCCTGCGTCCGGTATCGTTCGAGCAGCGTTCCGGTCATTTCGATCAGCCGCAGCGTTTCGGGGCGCTTGGCCATCAGCAGGTCGCGCATGTGGCGGTTCAGGCCGGCCATGAAGGTCTGGCCCGAGAATCCTTTCGACAGCACGGCGTCGAAGGTCACCAGCACTTCGACGTAGTTGCCTGCCAGCAGCATCTCCGTGACGCTGAAATAGGTGTCGTAGTCCAGCACGTTCAGCGTCTGGGCCACGTTGCGGTAGTCGAGCGCCGTGCCGCAGAAAGACACGGCCTTGTCGAACATCGACAGGGCGTCGCGCATACCGCCGTCGGCCTTCTGGGCGATGAGGTTCAGCGACTCTTCGTCGGCCGTGATTCCCTCCTGTCGGGCGATGTATTTGAGGTATTCGACCGAGTCTTCGACGCGGATGCGGTTGAAGTCGTAGATTTGGCACCGCGAGAGGATGGTCGGAATGATTTTGTGTTTTTCGGTCGTCGCGAGGATGAAAATCGCATGCGCGGGCGGCTCTTCGAGTGTTTTGAGGAATGCGTTGAACGCCGCGGCCGAGAGCATGTGCACCTCGTCGATGATGAAAACCGAGTAGCGGCCCACCTGCGGAATGATGCGCACCTGCTCGATGAGCGTGCGGATGTCCTCCACCGAGTTGTTCGACGCGGCGTCCAGCTCGTGGATGTTCAGCGAACGCCCCTCGTTGAACGAGCGGCACGACTCGCACTCGTTGCAGGCTTCGGCGCCGTTGGGGTTCAGGCAGTTGATGGCCTTGGCGAAGATGCGGGCGCAGGTGGTCTTACCCACGCCGCGGGGACCGCAGAAGAGGTAGGCATGGGCCAGCTGCTCGCGCTCGATGGCATTTTTGAGCGTCGAGGTGATATGTTTCTGCCCGACGACCGAGGCAAAGGTCGCGGGGCGGTATTTGCGTGCGCTGACGATAAAATCACTCATAGTAGTGCAAAGATACGAATTCTGAACCGAGATTTCAAAATTAAGGATTTAAAAAGAAACCGGAGCCGGTTTTCCTCCCTTTTCCGTGGCTTTCCGCCCTGCCTTTCCATACCGCGGCCGTTTGTGCGGCAGCCCCCCCCCACTCCGGGCCGGTTTTTCCATGTCGCAGCCCTTGTGCGGCAGAGCGGTGTCCGGGTACTTCCCGCTTCCGGATTCGGTTTTTCCGGACTATGCCTGTTCCTGCGGGGGGCGTCGTTTCTGCTCCCTGCGCTCCGGCCCGGCCCCTTGCTCCGCATGCAGGTGGACAAAATGGCGGAGTCTGTCAGTCCCGGAGTGACAGGTTGTGTCAAAAAGTGACACGATGGCCGAAAATCACGGTTGGCAGGCGTTTTGCTGGATAGATTGAGGAAAGTTTGAAAAACAAATTATCAGAGATATGAATATCAATACATTAACTATCAAAGCGCAGGAGGCTCTGCAAAGTGCACTGACTCTTGCCCGGGAGCGCGGACAGCAGGCTGTCGAGCCGCTCCACCTGTTGAGCGTGCTGGTTCGCGAGGACGATTCGCTCGCCACGTTCCTGCTGGGGCGTGTCGGCGTGAACGTGCGCGGCCTGCGCGACGAAGTCGGTCGCGCCGTCGACTCCCTGCCGCGGGTCGAGGGTGGCGGCGAGCAGTTCTTTTCGCAGGATACGACCAAAGTGATTCAGCGCGCCGTGGACTTCACCAAGAACTTCGGCGATAAATATGCGTCGGTCGAGCACCTCGTGCTGGGCCTGGTGGCCGAGCGCGGGCAGGCTGCCGATTTGCTCAAGCGCAGCGGTGCGACCGAGAAGGAGCTTCTCGAGGCGATACGTACGTTCCGCAAGGGGGCGACGGTCGATTCGCAGACCTCCGAGCAGCAGTTCGATGCGCTGGGCAAGTACGCCGTCAACCTCAACGAGCAAGCCCGTTCGGGCAAACTCGACCCGGTAATCGGCCGTGACGAGGAGATTCGCCGTGTGCTGCAAATCCTCTCGCGCCGCACCAAGAACAACCCGATTCTCGTGGGCGAGGCCGGCGTGGGCAAAACCGCCATCGCCGAGGGCATCGCACGGCGTATCATCGACGGCGACGTGCCCGAGAACTTGAAATCGAAAGTGATTTACTCGCTCGACATGGGCGCGCTGATTGCGGGTGCCAAGTACCAGGGCGAGTTCGAAGAGCGGCTGAAAGCCGTCGTGCAGGAGGTCGTGGCCAGCGAAGGCGAAATCCTGCTCTTCATCGACGAGATACACACGCTCGTGGGCGCCGGCAAATCCTCGGGCGCGATGGACGCCGCCAACATCCTCAAACCCGCCCTTGCGCGCGGTGAGCTGCGAACCATCGGCGCCACGACGCTCGACGAGTTCCAGAAATACTTCGAGCAGGACAAGGCCCTCGAACGCCGTTTCCAGAAAGTCATGGTCGACGAACCGACGCAGGAAGATGCGATTTCGATTCTCCGCGGCCTGAAGGAGCGTTACGAGAACCACCACCAGGTGCGGATTAAGGACGAGGCGATTGTTGCCGCCGTCGAGCTTTCGACGCGTTACATCACCTCGCGGTTCCTGCCCGACAAGGCCATCGACCTGGTGGACGAGGCGGCTTCGCGGCTGCGGCTGGAGATGAACTCCGTGCCCGAGGAGATCGATACCCTCGACCGGCGTGTCCGCCAGCTGGAAATCGAGCGCGAGGCCATCCGCCGCGAGAAAGACAAGGAGCGGGTGGCGCATCTCACCAAGGAGATCGAGGAGCTGAAAGCCCGCGACGCCGAGATGCGTGCCAAGTGGCAGGGCCAGCGCGATCTGCTGAAGAAGATACAGGGTAACAAAGACAAAATCGAGGCGCTGAAAATCGAGGCCCAGCAGGCCGAGCGGCAGGGCGACTACGGCAAGGTGGCGGAGATTCGTTACGGCAAGATACAGGAGGCCGAAAAGGAGATTGCCGCATTCCAGGAGGAGTACAGGCTGGCTTCGGCCAACGGTTCGATGATCAAGGAGGAGGTCGACGCGCAGGACGTCGCCGAAGTGGTGTCGCGCTGGACGGGCATTCCCGTCACGCGCATGCTGGCCTCGGAGCGCGAGAAACTGCTGCACATGGAGGACGAGCTGCACAGGCGCGTCATCGGGCAGGAGCAGGCCATCGCCGCTATCTCCGACGCCGTGCGCCGCTCGCGCGCCGGGCTGAACGATCCCCGCAAGCCGATCGGTTCGTTCATCTTCCTCGGCACGACGGGTGTCGGCAAGACCGAGCTGGCCAAGGCGCTGGCCGAGTTCCTCTTCAACGACGACTCGATGATGACGCGTATCGACATGAGCGAATACCAGGAGCGCCACAGCGTGTCGCGCCTGGTCGGGGCGCCTCCGGGATACGTCGGCTACGACGAGGGCGGCCAGCTTACCGAGGCCGTGCGCCGCAAGCCCTATTCGGTTGTGCTGCTCGACGAGATTGAGAAAGCGCACCCCGATGTTTTCAACATCCTGCTGCAGGTGTTGGACGACGGTCGCCTGACCGACAACAAGGGCCGCACGGTGGACTTCCGCAATACGATTATCATCATGACTTCGAACATGGGTTCGCAGGTTATCCAGGAGAATTTCGCGGCGGCGTTCAACGGCGAAAAACTCGCACCCGAGGTGGTCGAGAAGACCCGCCGGGATGTGATCGACCTGCTGAAAATGCAACTCAAGCCCGAGTTCCTGAACCGTATCGACGAAATCGTGATGTTCGAGCCGCTGACGCGCAAGGACATCGAGCGCATCGTGGACATACAGCTGAACGTCGTGCGCCGGATGCTTGCCGAAAACGGCATCCGCCTCGAGTACAGCGACCAGGCCCGCGAATGGATTGCCGCCGCCGGATACGACCCGCTCTACGGTGCGCGTCCCGTGAAGCGTACGATTCAGCGCTATGTGGTCAACGACCTGTCGAAACGCATCCTGGCCGGCGAGGTCAACCGCGAGAAACCGATTCGCATCGGCGCCGACGACAAGGGGCTGACTTTCGCCAACTGACGCCGTACAGGCACTCTTCAAACCGACACCCGGCTTTACATCGCATGTAAAGCCGGGTGTTTTTGTTCTGCGGCGCCCGCTTTTCGGTGTGTCCGCCTGCCGTTGTGTCTATTCCCTTGCCTGTACAGGGCGGTCGCTTGCGGTTCAGTCCGTTAGGTTGTCGCCGGGACGGATGCCTGTCTGGATGTCTGCCGGGACGGATGCTTGCCAGAGTGCCTGCCTGAAAGCCTGCGTGAGTACCTGCCGGGACGGATGCCTGCCGGGGCAGGTTCCCGCCTGTCCGGATTTCCCTGCCGCCGTGTTTTCTGCCGCCGTGTTTTCTGCCGGCTGTGTGTGTGTCGTCGGGTGGTTTCCGGGCGGTGCGGGATTCCAGTTTGCGGCGGCTCCTTTGCCCGGCAGGAATGCCCGCTGACCGTATGCCGCTGCAGGCATGTTCCGCGGAAGCAGCCGCGGTCGGCCATTATTTCACGAACTTGCTGAAAAACTTCCAGAGCTCCTCGTTCGTGTCGATGTCCTGATCGCCCCACGCGTGTTTGCCGCCGACGATTTCGTAGAGCCAGACCTCGCTGCCGCCCGTGCCGCCGGTAAAGCGGTGGGCGATGACCTTGCGGCCGTTCTCCGGCGTGCGACCGGGAATCGTGTCCGTCTGCATGCCGGTACATTTGTTTTTGGCCGCCCAGTAATGCACGGCCATCGGTACGGGGACGTAGGCGCCCCAGCCGCCCTTGTTTTCGAGATCACCCTCCCATGCCGACGTACGGTCGGCCGTGCCGTGTATTTCGAACAGGGGTACGGGATGCGTGGAGTCGTCCGCCTTGTAAAGCCATTCGAGCATCAGCCCCGAAACGGGGGCCACGGCCGCGAAAAGCCCGGGACGCTGCGCGGCCAGCTGGTAGCACATCTCGCCGCCGTTGGACATGCCCGTGCAGAATACGTTGCGGCGGCTCAAGGCATGCCTCTTTTGCAGGTGGCGCACCAGCTCGGTGATGAACTTCACGTCGTCGACGGCCATGTCCGCCTGGAAAGTGTAACCTGCGTTCCAGCAGGTCTTGCCCCGGCCGTCTTTTGCTCCCTGCGGGTAACAGACGGCGAAACCGTGGCGGTCGGCCGTGGCGTTCAGCCCGAAACGGCCCGGGGAGTTATTGCCGCCGTAGCCGTGCAGGACAATCACCAGCGGGGCCCCTGCAGGCAGTCCTGCGGGCAGGTGGAGTTTGTACGAGCGTTCGAGGCCGCCCGAGCGCATGGTGTAGGACGGGGTGTCGTCCGCCGGGGATTGCGCGCGGCAGAAAGCGGCGGCGGACAGGAGCAGGCACAGGAGCGTGCATTTCATAAGGTTGCGTTTCATGGACGAGGGTAGTTATCAGAGTCCCTTGCGGGCAATGCGCCACGCGAGGTTGTTGTAGAGTCCGAGCAGCGGGGCGCGCCAGCTGCGCGGCAGGGCGTTGAGGATGCGCACTTTGCGCAGCGTGCGGCGGTAGGTTTTCGTGTAGCCGAAGAACCGGGCGGCCCGGGCTGCCTCTTTCGTGCCGCCTTTGGCGCTGATGACCAGCGCCTTGCTCAATGCCGCGCGGGCGACGAACTCGTTGTATTCGCCGGGCGCCGAGGGGTCGTAAAGTTCTTCGAAGCAATAGCGCGTACGTTCGGGCGTGTAGATTGCCGACGAGCGGTTCGATGCCACTTTCGAATAGTTGACCAGCAGTCGGGGCGAGAAGCAGACCGGATAGCGGCGGGCAATTTTAATCCACATGTACTGGTCGCCGCCGATTTTCATCCCTTCGGGAAATCCGCCGACCGATTCGAAAACCGCGCGGGGAATGGCGCTGGCCGACGGAATCGAGATGTACCGGTGCGCCGAGTCGCGGAAAAAGTTGCCGACCACGCCGCGCTCCGAGGGGGTGCAGGCGGGGAAGCACCCGTCGTGGCTGACGATGTTGAATGCCGTGGAGTAGATTCCGCAGCCCGGGAACTCGGCAATCATCGCGGCGATTTCTTCGAGGAATCCCGGCTCCCAGGTGTCGTCGGCGTCGAGCAGGGCGATGTAGTCGCCCGTCGATTCGGCGATGGCGCGGTTGCGGGCGGCGCACTCCCCGGCGTTCGCTTGCGTGACGAGTTTTATGAGCGGCGAAGCGATGCCGCGCACGATGTCGGCGCTGCCGTCCGTCGAACCGTCGTCCACGACGACGATTTCTGCGGGTTGCAGCGTCTGGGCCAGCACCGAGCGGACGGTGTCGCCGATTTCGCGTTCTTTGTTGTAGAGGGGTATGATTACCGAGAGGGTCGCGGATGCCATTGTTAGCGCTTTGATTTATTGCGAAGATACCGATCTTTTGCTACATTTGCAAATAAAACCCCGCCATGACCGCATCCGAGAAGATCATCGCATTTATCCGCAACACGTTCGACACGGCGCTCTACTTCGCCGTGATGGCCGTCAAGGAGAATTTCCGCAACTACATACGCCGTGCAGGCCCTGCGGGCGATCCGGCGCGCGGGATGGTCATCCTCGGCAACGGCCCTTCGCTGGCCGGCGACCTGCCGCGGCTGGTCGAGCGCCGCGAATATGCGTCGAAAGACTTTATGGCCGTCAACTATTTCGCCCTCGACGAGCGCTTTACGACCGTACGGCCCGCCTATTACGTGCTTTCCGACCCGATGTTCTTCCGTGACAGTGCGTACCGCGACCGGGTGGCCGAACTCTACCGTGCGCTGAACGAGAAGGTCGCGTGGCCGATGAACCTCTATGTGCAGTATTACAACCCCGAGCGTTTCGATTACCGCGCCGCGCTGCCCAACCCCAATATCCGCATCGTGCGCTTTCATTCGCAGATGTACAGCGGCTTCCGGTGCCTCGAGTTCCGGCTTTTCCGCCGCGGGCTCGGCAGCGCCAATTTCGGCACGGTCGTGCAGGTGGGCGAATACGTCGCGCTGCTGCTGGGATACCGCAGCATCGAACTCTACGGGGTCGACCACACGCTGCTCGACGGGCTCTGCGTCGACGACGGGAACCGCCTCTGCCGCGCCGACCGCCACTACTACGATGCCGAATCCCGGGCGCCGCAACCCGTCTATATGAAGGTGCCGCACGTGCCCTATACGATGTCGGTATACCTGGCCGAAGTCGCCGAGCTGTTCCGGGGCCACGAGGTGCTGCGCGACTATGCCGCCTGGCTCGGCGCCCGCATCGTCAACCGCACCCGCGGCTCGATGATCGACGCCTACGAGCGCGGGGCGGAGTGACCCCGCTGTGCAGGAAAATTTGGCACGGCGAAAGTCTGGACTCTTTTCCCCGAATAAAAAAGCGACCCGGTTTCGGGCCGCTTTTTTAGAACCGTATTTTTGCGTTGCTTTTTCCCGGAAGGTTATCCCAGCCGGCGGCCTGCCGCGATGATTTCGGCCATCGTGAAGTCTTCGGGGTTGTCGATGTCCAGCCCTTCGATGCGGTCGACCACGGCCATGTAGGGCTTATCGCCGATGCGCCGCCTGCCTTCGAGCCACAGCGTGCGCGGGAAGATGAAGAAGGCGCTGGTTTCGATGTAGACCGGTTCGATGGTCTGCGTGCGGGGAATGTCGTCGAGCCGGTAGTTGAGCGGCCGGCCGCCGAACCAGGCGAAAGTCTGGATTTTTTCGGCGCTGAACGCCGAGTCGTATTTGCCGGAACGCACCTGACGGAGCGCCTTGGAAAGCGTTTCCGCCCGGATGAAGGGCGATGTGGCATGGGCCAGCACGTAGAGGTCGGCTTGGACCTCGGCGGTGAAGCTGTCGTATATTTCGCGCCCGAGCGTCGTGTCGCAATCGAGGTCGGGGCTGCGGCGCAGCAAACGCACGCTTTCGGGCAGGTATTCGCGGATACGTTCGTCGCTGCAATAGACGTACACTTCGTCGATTTCCGCAACGCCGGTCAGCGTCCGGAGTATGTGGCACATGAGCGGTTCGCCGCCCAGCAGGCGGAGGTTTTTGCCCGCGACGCGCTGGCTGTTGAGGCGTATGGGTACGAATGCTACTGTTTTCATCGCTATTTCTCTTGGTTGTCAGTCCGTATCAATGTTCCCTGCCGGTTGCCGGGGCGGAATTCCTGCAGGGGTATCCGCCAGCACGCTGCGGCAGGAGGGGCTTTGCCTGTAAATTATTGTACCAGCAGGTTGCAGCCCCGAATGTCGCTGTGGTCGATGCGGCCTTCGATCTCGAAAGCCCCGTCCGCCGCCACGCGGCCCACGTCCTGCGTCTGGATAAAGGCGCACGACCACCAGGAGGCCAGGTCCGTGATGTTCAGTCCGCCGCGCGTGCCTGCCGGCAGCAGGTCGAACGGGTCGTTGACGTCGCGGGCCCTTACGCGCATCCACGCCGGGCAGCGGAAAACGTTGCCGCCCTGCGAGTAGGCCTGCGAGGTCAGCTCCGCCATGCCGTATTCCGAGTGTATTTCACCGACTCCGAACGCATCGCACAGGATTTTGTGGAACTCCGCTTTGGGAATCTCCTCGCGGTAGCCTTTCATGCCGCCCGTTTCCATGACCACCGTATTCGCCAGTTTCGGGGCGTAACGCTCCGCAAGTTCCCACAGCGCATAGCTTACGCCCAGCAGGATTTTGGGTTTCGGGTCGTCGCGCATCGCCCGCAGCAGGGCGTCGTAGTCGTCGAGGTAGAATCCGCCCGAGCCGCAGTCGGCAATCAGCCGGTCGGCCATGTAGATTAGCGACGAGCCTTTGCGCCGCAGGTAGTTGGGCAGCAGGGCGTAGAGGCTCCAGCGGGCCTGCTCGCCGTAGAACGTGCGGAACGAGGCGCGGAACGCCTGCTCGTAGAGCCCGAGCGAACGCATCGGGTGGCGCGAGAAGCTCATGCCCGTCGTCGCCGACGAGGTGAATACCGCCTCGGGTTCCCCGCCGCCGCAGTAGACGTCGTGCGTCTTGAAAAGTTCGATCGGCAGGCAGGGAATCGCATCCGCCGTGCAGATCTCGTCCGGCCGTATCCCGATGCGCGCGAGGTATTCGCGGTAAGGCGGGCACGCTGCGGCCTGGCGCCGGAACACTTCCAGCGCCGCCGTTTCGAATGCCGCTTCGTCCGCGATGCGGAATATGTCGTCGGGTGTTACCATCCCTGCAAAGGTACGTAAAATCGGCGTCCCGGTCAAAATAATTTTCGGCACCGCCGCCCCTGGGTTTTCACCCCTCCCCGCGGCCTTGTCGTCCCTTCATGCCTCCGCTGCGGGGAGATGCAAAAAATCCACAACCGGAACCTGTCCGGGGCCCCGATTATGGATCGTTATGGTGCTGCCTTGCGGCGGTGTCGTGTGTTCGCCCCGGCGCTACTTCTTGGCTTTCGGCGCAAGAATCATGTTCATCTTCTTGCCGTCGAGCTTGGGCATCATCTCCACTTTGGCCACCTCTTCGAGGTCGGTGGCAAAGCGCAGCAGCAGGATTTCACCCTGCTCCTTGAAGACGATGGAGCGTCCGCGGAAGAAGACGTACGCCTTGACCTTGCAGCCCTCCTTGAGGAAGTTCGTGGCGTGCTTGAGCTTGAAGTTGTAGTCGTGATCGTCGGTCTGCGGGCCGAAGCGAATCTCCTTGACTACGACTTTCACCTGGTTGGCTTTAAGCTCCTTGGCCTTTTTCTTCTGCTGGTAGAGGAACTTCTGGTAATCGGCGATGCGGCATACGGGAGGCTCGGCCTTGGGAGAGATCTCTATCAGGTCGAGTTCCATCTCGTCGGCGAGCTTGAGCGCTTCGCGGATCGGTAACACCAGCGGCTGTTCGACGTTGTCGCCCACGATACGCACCTCGGGAGCCGTAATCTGCTCGTTGATGCGGTGGGGATTCTCCTTTTCGGGCGGGCGGCGCCCGTACCGGTTATTGGGGCCGGCCGCCGGTTTCGGCCGGTTATTCCCGGGGTTGAACGGCCTCGGCGGGAATGGTTTCGGTGCTGCGATAGTTGTTATGTTTAAAATGGTTAATTAATCTCTGTTTTTCTTATCCGGGCCCTGCGGGCTTGTCCCGCAGCCGCCCGTTTGTCGGTTTGTTGCTGTCGTTGCGGGCGGCGGATACGCCGTACCGCTCCGGTGGAGAGGACGGCCCCGCGTACCCGTTGCGGGCGGCGGGGCGCACCCGTTTCCTTACTTCTTCTCCATCTTGTTGGCCTCGATTTCCTGCGATACCAGTCCGGTGATGAAGTCGCGGAATGCCTCGAGCGTCATCTGGCCCTTGTCGCCCTCGCCCTGTGCGCGGACGGACACGAGCCCCTCGGCCTCCTCCTTTTCACCCACGATCAGCAGGTAGGGGGTGCGCTTCAGCTCGTTGTCGCGGATCTTGCGGCCGATTTTCTCGTTGCGGTCGTCGACCTGCGCACGCACGTCGTTGCGGTTCAGGTATTCCGATACCTGCTGGGCATAGTCGTTGAACTTCTCCGAGATGGGGAGTATCACGACCTGGTCGGGCGAAAGCCACAGCGGGAATTTGCCGCCCGTGTGCTCGAGCAGTACGGCCACGAAACGCTCCATCGAGCCGAACGGCGCGCGGTGGATCATAATCGGGCGGTGCAGTTTGTCGTCGGCGCCCTTGTACGTCAGGTCGAAGCGCTCGGGCAGGTTGTAGTCCACCTGGATGGTGCCCAACTGCCACTTGCGGCCGATGGCGTCCTTGACCATGAAGTCCAGTTTCGGGCCGTAGAACGCGGCTTCGCCCAGCTCCACGACGGTCGTGAGTCCCTTTTCCCGGGCGGCCTGCATGATGGCGCTCTCGGCCTTTTCCCAGTTCTCGTCCGAGCCGATGTACTTCTCCTTGTTGTTGGGGTCGCGCAGCGAAATCTGTGCCGTGTAGTTGTCGAACTTCAGCGTTTTGAAGATGTAAAGCACGATGTCGATTACGCGCTCGAACTCTTCCAGCAGCTGGTCGGGACGTACGAACAGGTGGGCGTCGTCCTGCGTGAAGCCGCGTACGCGGGTCAGTCCGTGCAGCTCGCCCGACTGCTCGTAACGGTAGACGGTGCCGAACTCCGCCAGGCGGACGGGCAGCTCCTTGTACGAGCGGGGTTTCGAGCGGTATATCTCGCAGTGGTGCGGGCAGTTCATCGGTTTCAAAAGGTACTCCTCGCCCTCGATGGGGGTGTGAATCGGCTGGAACGAGTCCTTGCCGTACTTGGCATAGTGGCCCGAAGTCACGTAAAGCTCCTTGTTGCCGATATGCGGGGTGATTACCTGCTGGTAGCCGTACTCTTTCTGCACGCCCCGCAGGAACTGCTCCAGGCGGTCGCGCAGGGCGGCGCCTTTGGGCAGCCACAGGGGCAGGCCCTGGCCCACGCGCTGCGAGAACGTGAACAGCTCGAGGTCTTTGCCCAGTTTGCGGTGGTCGCGTTTCTTGGCCTCCTCGAGCATCGCGAGGTACTCGTCGAGCATCGACTTCTTGGGGAAGGTGATGCCGTAGATGCGGGTCAGCATCTTGTTCTTCTCGTTGCCGCGCCAGTAGGCTCCGGCCACCGACGTGAGTTTGAGCGCCTTGATATATCCCGTGTTGGGGATGTGCGGGCCCCGGCAGAGGTCGGTGAACGCACCGTTGGTATAGAAGGAGATGGTGCCGTCCTCGAGGTCGGAAATCAGTTCGACCTTGTACTGGTCGCCTTTCTCGGTGAAAGTCTTGAGCGCTTCGGCCTTGGGGACTTCGCGGCGTACGAGCTGCTCCTTGTTGCGGGAGAGCTCCTGCATCTTCTGTTCGATTTTCGGCAGGTCGGCCTCGGTGATGGGCGTCGGCGAATCGACGTCGTAGTAGAAGCCGTTTTCGATAGCCGGGCCGATGCCGAACTTGATGCCCGGGTAGAGGGCTTCGAGCGCTTCGGCCAGCAGGTGGGACGAGGTGTGCCAGAAGGCGTGCTTGCCCTCTTCGTCGTCCCATTTGAAGAATTTGACCGAGGCATCCTCCTCGATCGGGCGCGTCATGTCCACGGTCGCGCCGTTTACCGAGGCCGCCAGCGAGTCAGCAGCTAAACGAGGGCTGATGCTCTCCGCAATCTGGTAGGCAGTCGTCCCTTTGGCGAACTCCCTTACCGAACCGTCGGGAAAAGTGATTTTAATCATAAATAAGTTATAAATTTAGTTTTCGGGGCCTTCGGCGCTTCCACAATTACGAGACGGAATACGCCTCCGGTTTGCCCGGTGTTTATCGTTGTTTTTGTCTTTCGCCGCGTCTTTTGCGGTGGCTCGTGCCCGTGTGCCGATGCCGTATGCCGGTATGGCTGCGAACACGGCAGCGGCGAAATTCCGCCTTCGCCGGATCCGAACATGCGAACCGCCCGTACGGCCGGCGCAGCGCCCGGGACGGCTGCTGCGGGCAGAATGCAGCCCGAAACCGGGCGGGCCTTTGCCGTCATGCCCCCCCCCGGTATTGCGCCTAATCCTCTTTCTCGGTCTGCGGCAGGTCTTTGACCGAAACGTCGCGGCCGCCCTTTTCGCGCTCGGCGCGCTGCAGCGGGTTGCGGCTCCATTCGGCCCATGCGCGGCGGTGTTCCACGATGTCGATTGCGGCGTAAATCGCCGAACGCATCGACTGTGCGTCGGCCTTGTCCTGTCCGGCGATGTCGTAGGCCGTGCCGTGGTCGGGCGAGGTGCGGACTTTCGAAAGCCCTGCCGAGAAGTTCACGCCGTCGGGCGACAGGCTCTTGAACGGAGCCAGCCCCTGGTCGTGGTACATGGCCAGTATGCCGTCGTACTTGGCGTAGCCGCCCCCGGCGAACAGCCCGTCGGCCGCAAAGGGGCCGAATGCCAGCACGCCCTGCGCGAACGCCTCGACGATGGCCGGGCGGATAATCTCCTGTTCCTCGCGTCCCAGCAGCCCGCCGTCCCCCGCATGGGGGTTGAGGGCCATCACGGCGATGCGCGGCTCGACGATGCCGAAGTCCTCGATGAGCGAGCGCCGCAAGGTGTGGAGGTCGCGCACGATTTTCTCCCGGGTGATGCTGCGGCTGATTTCCGACACGGGGATGTGTTTGGTGACCAGTCCCACGCGCAGGATGTCGCTGCACATGATCATCATCGGCTCGCCGCCCAGCTCCGCGCCGAAAAATTCGGTGTGGCCCGTATAGCCGAAATCTTCGCCCTGCACGCTCTCCTTGTTGAAAGGCGCCGTGACGAGGGCGTCGATGAGCCCCTCTTTCAGCTCGCGGGTCGCCGTGCGCAGCGCCTCGACGGCCGCACGCCCGGCCTGGGGCGTGGCTTT
>NZ_CABMQJ010000048.1 GCF_902388705.1 uncultured Alistipes sp. | reverse complement strand
GTTATCTCGATGATTTCATAAGATAACATTTCCTTTAGTCCCGTCGGGACTACAAAGCACAAGTGCGCAGATTGTCGCGCTTGTGTTTTTTTATTCAACTCCTGTCACAATCTTTTATTCAACAAAAATAACAACAAATTTCCATTAGGCAATAAAAAATAGCATATTTAAGCTATTTTATAACAGATTCGGACACCGCATAAGCACGTCGGAGGGCAACGTACAAGGTATCCGTACCGCTGCCGGTACGGACATTCCAAAGCCGTATTGCGTGCCGCAGAGGCACTTCGGAGTTATTTTCGGGACATCAGAAAGAGAGGCGCACGCCCAGCCGCAATGTCAGGGAGAGCGGCGATTCGGTACGCGACGTACGCAGTTCCGTTTCGGTGAAATAATACGAAACCTCGGGTTCGAAATAAAGTCCCACCCGGTTGCCCAGGTCATACTGCGCACCGGCCGCACCGAGCACCGACCACTGCACGCCGGGCTCGTCGATGGACTTCGAACCGAACTTGGCAGCAACGCACTTTTCGACCATACCGCCGGCACCTATATATAAAGAGAACCGCTTGGCCTCGAGGAACTGCCAGTTCATACGCAGGGGCACCCCGATAAAATGCAGTTTCTGGCTTATGTCGTCATCGCTCGACTTCAGGCTCGCGTCCGACCAGAGCAGCGTGTAATTGACGCCGCTTTCGAGCGACAGTCCGTGCGCGAACTCCTTGCGCACCGAGAGTCCGAAACTCAAAGGCTGGTGGTGCCGGTACGAGTAGTCGTTATACGTGTACTTAAGCTGGGCTACGGGGCTGCTGTTGAATTCACCGCTGACGAAGTCGTTTTCCAGCAGGCCGGAGGTCATCATGCCGGGACCGAGGGCCGAAACCACCCCGTCCGAGCCGGTCACACCGCCCGCCGCGAAGAGCGAAAACGAAGTTTTGCTGCGCCTGGGCTTCGCATAGACCGCCAGCTCGTCCCCGGCATAGGAGGACATCGACGGGTATTTACGGGCCTGCGCAACTGTTCCCGCATTGTTTTTATCCGTATTCGCCGAACGTGTTCCGGCAACCGTTTCCCCTTGTTTTCCGGGCTGTTTTTCCGCAATGGAATTCGCCTCGCCGGCGTCCGCCGCACGCACCGGCGCAGCATCTGCCGCCACTTCCGGCGTCATCTCCGGCACATCCGCCGCAGCGAGCATATTTCGCGGACGGGCTACGGCTTCCACAACCCGAACCCGGGGCTCCGCGCCCGGAAGCGTCGCGGCACTCACAGCCTCCCGCGACAGAATGACCGCACGCACCGATTCCCCGAAGGTTCCTTTCCCCTCCCCGGACTGGTCCCGGTTGTCCGCAGCAGAGCTGCCGCTGTCCGTTGCCGTTGCAATAACAAACCCTTTATCCCCTAAATCTCGATTCTCATGCAGCAGGAGTTCCCCACCACCGACGAAAATCAGCACGGCAGCAGCAGCGGCAGCAATCCGCGGCCAATATTTGCGCAATACGAAGACCCGGGGCGCAGGTGCATTCAACTCCCGCTCCAGTCGCGCCCATCCGTCGGCCGGAGGCGTTGCCTCGGCATCCCGGAGTGCGCTCCGCATTACTTCAGTCCAGTCTTTATCCTGTTTCATAACTCTAATGTATCTTCATATAGGCTCCGATTCTTCGGGCCAGCAGCGCCCGGGCGCGAAACAACTGCGACGAGGAGCTCTTTTCGTTGATTCCGAGCATCCGGGCGATATCGCGGTGCGAATACCCCTCGATGCAGTAAAGGTTGAACACCGTCCGGTATCCCTCCGGCAGTTCGCCGACGAACTCCATCAGTACGTCGCGCGGAATACGGGCGACCTCCGACGGGTCGGGCTCCGGAACGTCGGGCAGCGAACGCCCCTCGTCGAGGGTCATAAAGTTCAGCTTGTTGCGGCTCCGAAGCCATTCGAGCGCCACGTTTACCGTGATACGTTCCATCCATGCACGCAAAGAACCCGGTCCGCGGTACGAAAAACGGTCGAAAGCCCCGTAAATCTTCAGGAACGCATCGTGCATCAGGTCCTCGGCCGTAGCCCGGTCGCCCGAATACCGGAGGCATACAGCCAACAGGCGGCCGGCATAGCGGTCATACAGCTCACGGCGGGCCGTATTATCCCCCTTTCTGCACCCCTCGGCCAGTATCTGTTCCTCCATTTCCATATTTGCGTTCACTATATAAATGGCATCGGCACCAAAAGACTGCATGCGATTTAAAAATTTTTATCACGCATGCAGTATTCCCTTCCGTTTCACGTTTTATCGGTGAAAGATAACGCAAAAATAGTATAAAAATATGAAAAGATTCGGATTATTTATTCTCGCGGCATTCACTGCCATCGGTTTCACTTCGTGTAGCGACTCGGACGGGGATTATCCCCGCAGCTGGGCATTCGCCACTGTCAAAACGCTCGAAAACAACGACTATTATTTTGTCCTCGACGACGGCAAAACCGCCTACCCGGGCGACAAAAGCCGCATAGGAGCCTATCAGGCCGAAGAAGACGAACGCGCAATCATCTACTTCAACCTGCAGAAAACGCCCGTAGAAAGTTATGATTACAACATCGCCCTCTACCTCGTTCAAGACATCTATTCGGGTGAGACACAGACCGTCGCCAGCCAGGAGGAACTCGACGAACTTGCCGACGCCCCGACCAGTTTCCTCGGTTCGAGGCTCAACAGCAACTACCTCAACCTGGGCGTCGGATTCAACGCCTCCGACCTTTCGAAACATACGTTCAAACTCGTCTATTTCCCCGATGCGGAAATAGACCCCGACAACAAGAGAGAGGGATACGTCAACATGGAATTCCGCCGCGATGCCAACGGCGACGAGGGACGCTACAATTACGAAGATCGCTACGTTTCGTTCAAACTGGACGCCTTCGAGGAGTTGCTCAAAGACAAAGAGGGCATCATCCTGCGTGTCCACACCCGCCTGAACGGGGTGAAATACATAAAAATAGACCTGCCGAAAGAGCGGTAACCGCCCTTTCCGGTTGTAGTTCCGGCCCGCACGCCCCGCGGGCCGGATTTTTTTTCGTCCGGCTGCGGCAAAACAGGACAAAATCGCTATCTTTGCAAATATGTCTATCGTACGCAACACAGAGAGCGATCTCGAATTCGAAAACAAGATCCGTCCGCAGGAGTTGGAAACTTTCTCCGGGCAGGACAAGATTGTCGACAACCTCCGCATTTTCATCAAGGCGGCGCTCATGCGCGGCGACTCGTTGGATCACGTGCTGCTGCACGGCCCTCCGGGACTGGGCAAGACGACCCTGGCCAACATCATCGCCAACGAAATGAATGCGCAGCTGCGCGTCACTTCGGGCCCCGTGCTGGACAAGCCGGGCGACTTGGCCGGCCTGCTGACGAACCTCAACCCGGGCGACGTGCTTTTCATCGACGAAATTCACCGGTTGAGCCCGATCGTCGAAGAGTACCTCTATTCGGCGATGGAGGATTACAAAATCGACATCGTACTCGACAAAGGCCCTTCGGCACGCTCCATACAGATTGAACTGGCGCCGTTCACGCTCATCGGCGCCACCACACGCAGCGGACTGCTGACCTCGCCCCTGCGGGCCCGTTTCGGCATCCAGTGCCACCTGGAATATTACGACGCCCCGGTGCTTGCGGGCATCGTCAAACGCTCGGCGCGCATCCTCGACGTTTCGATTGACGACGACGCGGCCCACGAGGTGGCGCTGCGCTCGCGCGGCACGCCCCGTATCGCCAACGCCCTGCTGCGCCGCGTGCGCGACTTCGCCATGGTCAAGGGCGAAGGGCATATCGACCTCGACATCACGAAAATCGGACTTGCGGCGCTCAACATCGACTCGCGCGGCCTCGACCAGATGGACAACCGAATCCTGGGGACGATCATCGGAAAGTTCAGCGGCGGCCCCGTGGGGCTGAATACCATCGCGACGGCCGTGGGTGAAGACGCCGGGACGATCGAAGAGGTCTACGAACCGTTCCTTATCAAGGAGGGATTCCTCAAACGCACGCCCCGGGGCCGCGAAGCCACGGAACTGGCGTACAAACACATGGGTTTCACCCCGCCCGGAAGCCCCGAAACGCTGCTGTTCTGACCCCCGTCGCCGGCCCCATTCGTACCAGGCAACAAACACCGACCGAGCAGGTATCGCCCGTATCGGTTTTACGGAAGAGTCCGGCTTTACCAATTCGAATGAAGATGGAAATAAAATCCGATACACCATGACCCGCTATCGTTTACATACCCTGTCGTGCTGCTGCACACTGCTCATGCTGCTGGCTGCTGGCAAAGCCATGCCGCTTCGGGCAGGCACTCCCGCAGAGGAGCTTCCGGCTCCGCAACCGACTGCCATGACCGGCGGGGCGGCCGGGGCCACGGCCGAAAAGAGCTCCCCGACAGCCGGCAACCCGGCATCGCCGACCCTCCGGCCCCCGACCAAACGGATGCAGCACCTGGCTCTGCGGGGCCGTTCGCAGCACACCTTCTTCGCCAATGCCGGCTATACGGCGATTCTCTCCACGATCTACCTCGCAGAGAGTTCGTCCGGTTCGCTGAACGAGGGCTTCGACATCAGCGCCGGCTACAACTGGACGTCGCGGCGGGGATTCGGCGTCGGAATCGTCTACTCGGGCGGCTTCATCTCGGCGGAGCGCAATGGAATCGAACGCACGAGCCGGCTCCATTACATCGCCCCCGAATTCGTCGCTCGGCAGCGGGCGGGACGGCGATGGCTTTTCCGCGAGAGTGCGGGCATCGGCTACGGCCGTTACATCCGGAGCTACGGCGACCTGTCTGGCAGCAGGGGCGGCGTCGGGATTCACGAATCGGCATCGGTCGAATATATGCTGACCCGCTACCTCGGGCTCGGCGTAAATGTCGGCGGGCAATGGCTGATCGTCGATTCGCCGGATGTGGACGACGGAGGCGAACTGAACCTGGTCGGAATTTTCCGTTTCCAAATCGGGGGCGGAATACGCTTTTATTTCTGACCCCTTCGGGGCGCAATAATTGCAGGACTACAAACGTTGTGTCCTTTGGACGCAAACCAAACAGTTAGGATAATGAGCAAAGGTAAGAAAATGGATCAGGAGGCACTGCGCTATCACAGCGAAGGCCGACCCGGGAAAATTGCGGTCGTACCGACCAAACCCTACCACACGCAGCAAGACCTGTCGCTGGCTTACTCGCCCGGCGTCGCAGCGCCCTGCCGCGAAATCGAAGCCAACCCCGACGACGTGTACCGCTACACGAACAAGGGCAATCTGATAGCGGTCATCTCGAACGGCACCGCCGTACTCGGACTGGGCAATATAGGAGCTCTGGCAGGCAAGCCCGTCATGGAAGGTAAAAGCATGCTGTTCAAAACTTTCGCTGACCTCGACGCCTTCGACATCGAGGTCGATGAAACCGATCCGGAGGCATTCATCCGCACGGTGAAAGCCATCGCCCCGACCTTCGGGGGCATCAACCTGGAAGACATCAAGGCACCGGAATGCTTCGAAATCGACCGCCGGTTGAGCGAAGAACTGGACATTCCGGTGATGCACGACGACCAGCACGGCACGGCCGTCATCTCGACCGCCGCACTGCTCAACAGCGTCAAAATCGCAGGCAAACAGCTCGACAAACTCCGTGTCGTGGTCAACGGCGCCGGAGCTGCAGCCATTGCCTGCGCACGGCTTTTCATCGCCGTGGGCATCCGGCGCGAAAACATGATTTTCTGCGACAGCCAGGGTGTCGTGACCACCTACCGCACGGACATCAACGAAACCAAGCGCGAATTCGCCACGACACGCCGCATCACGACGCTGGCCGAGGCCCTGCACGGCGCCGACCTCTTCCTCGGGGTTTCGAAAGCCGATGTGCTCACGCCCGAAATGCTGCGCACGATGGCCGACAACCCGATTGTCATGGCGCTGGCCAATCCCGATCCCGAAATCGCCTACGACAAAGCCATCGTATCGCGTCCCGACATCATTTTCGCCACGGGCCGCTCGGACTACCCCAACCAGGTGAACAACGTACTGGGCTTCCCCTATATTTTCCGCGGGGCGCTCGACGTGCGCGCCACGAAAATCAACGATGCGATGAAACTCGCCGCAGCACATGCGCTGGCCGACCTGGCACAGGAACCCGTACCGACCATGGTATTGCGCACCTATGCACTCGACAAACTCGAATTCGGCCGGGACTACCTCATTCCCAAGCCCTTCGACCCGCGCCTGCTCTGCACCGTGGCACCTGCCGTAGCACGGGCGGCAATCGAATCGGGCGTCGCGAAACACCCGATTACGGACTGGGACGCCTACATCGAAAAACTGCGTGCCATGACCGAGGTGTAAAAACACCTCCGCAAACCATATGAAAGGCCCCGCCAAAAATGGCGGGGCCTTTCATATATTCACCACCTGCCGCCGGACAACCGACGGCAAAGGATGTTACGCAAACAGTGCCGAAAACTCGTCGTGCGACATCGTCCGCACCTCGCAGTCGCCTATCCCGACAGGCAGCACGATACGCAGCATGCCGTCTTCGTTCTTCTTGTCCTTGCCGACCTCTTTGAGCAGGCGCTTCACATCGACCGGCGGCGTAAGGTCGAAGCCCAGTCCCCCGAGAACGCCCGCAATGCGGTCGCGGTCGGCCGGCTGCAGCATCCCGAGCTTCACCGCGGCATCGGAAATCAGCGCCGTACCCACAGCGACCGCTTCGCCGTGGTTCATGCGGTTCGAACACTTTTCGATGGCATGCGCCAGCGTATGCCCGAGATTGAGCTTGCGGCGGTCACCGGACTCGCGCTCGTCGCGCTCGACGATGTCGGCCTTGACGCGAATCGAGGCCGACACGGCATCCGTAAGCAAATCCGTGTCGGTGCGCAGGGCTTCGAAAGTCGCCGCTTCGATACGCGAGAAAAGATCCGCATCGGCGATGATGGCCGACTTGACCACTTCGGCCAGTCCGGCGCGGAATTCCCGGTCGGAGAGCGTGCGCAGCATTTCGGGGTCGCAGATTACGAACTTCGGCTGCGTAAAGGTTCCTGCCATATTCTTGTATCCGTCGACATTCACGCCGTTCTTGCCGCCCACACTGGCGTCGACCTGCCCCAGCAGGGTCGTAGAGATGAACCCGAATTCCAGGCCGCGCATGTAGGTCGCAGCCGCAAAACCCGCAACGTCGGTGACGATGCCGCCGCCGACGGCCAGCACGAACGTCGAGCGGTCGACGCCCAGTTCGATAAAACGGCGGTAAATGGTTTCGACGGTCTGCAATGTTTTGATACTTTCGCCGCTGCCGATGAGCACCGTATCGTAGGATGCCAGCATGGGATGGTAAAGACGGTCGATCGTGGCGTCGGAAACGATGACCACCCGTCCTTCGGGAAGCACCCCCGACAGGATGTCGGATGCAGGCCCGATGTAAATCTCGCTTTGCTGCCGGACGTTGAAAGAGGGTTTCATAATATTAAACTTTTTTAAGAAGCGAACAAATTTAGTATATTTTCCCGAGAAATTGTTACCTTTGCACCACAAAATCTATTCACATGCAAAAACTACGCAATATTGCAATTATTGCACACGTGGACCACGGCAAAACCACGCTCGTAGACAAGATGATCCTGGCCGGCAACATCCTGCGCGACAACGCCAAGCAAACCGGCGAGCTGATCCTCGACAACAACGACCTCGAGCGCGAACGCGGCATCACGATTCTCTCGAAAAACGTTTCGGTAATTTACAAGGACTATAAAATCAACATCATCGACACCCCGGGCCACGCCGACTTCGGCGGCGAGGTCGAGCGCGTGCTGAACATGTGCGACGGCGTACTGCTGCTGGTCGACGCATTCGAGGGCACCATGCCCCAAACCCGTTTCGTCTTGCAGAAAGCGCTGGCGCTGGGCAAAAAGCCGATTGTGGTCGTCAACAAGGTCGACAAACCCAACTGCCGTCCCGAAGTGGTCAACGAGCAGGTTTTCGATTTGATGTTCACGCTCGACGCCACCGAAGAGCAGCTCGACTACAAGACCATCTACGGCTCGGCCAAACAGGGCTGGATGTCGCATAAATGGAACGAACCGACCGATTCGCTCGTTCCGCTGCTCGACGCCATCATCGACGAAATCCCCGAGCCCGCAACGGTCGGGGGCACGCCCCAGATGCTCATCACGTCGCTCGAATATTCGGCCTACACGGGCCGTATCGCCGTCGGCAAGGTGACGCGCGGATCGCTCAAGGCGGGACAAAACGTCACGCTGGCCAAGCGCGACGGCGTGACGATGCAGAAAACGAAAATCAAGGAACTGATGATTTTCGAGGGGCTCGGCAAAAAGAAAGTCGACGAAGTCCCCTGCGGCGAGATATGCGCCATCACGGGTATCGACGGTTTCGAAATCGGCGACACGATCTGCGACTACGAGAACCCCGAGCCGCTGCCACCCATCGCCATCGACGAACCGACGATGTCGATGCTCTTCACCATCAACAACTCGCCGTTTTTCGGCAAGGACGGCAAATTCGTCACCTCGCGCCACATCAAGGAGCGCCTCGACCGCGAGCTGGAGAAAAACCTGGCGCTGCGCGTCACGCCCGGCCCCTCGGCCGACAGTTTCAACGTCTTCGGCCGCGGCGTGCTGCACCTCTCGGTGCTGATTGAAACCATGCGCCGCGAGGGATACGAACTGCAGGTAGGCCAGCCCCGCGTCATCGTCAAGGAGATCGACGGCAGAAAATGCGAGCCGATCGAGGAGTTGACCGTAGACTGCCCCGAGGAGTATTCGGGAACGGTCATCGAAATGGCCACCAAACGCAAGGGCACGCTCAAAAACATGGCTTCGAACGGCGACCGCACGCGCCTGGAATTCGACATCCCCTCGCGCGGCATCATCGGCCTGCGCTCGAACATGCTGACGGCCACGGCCGGCGAGGCGATTATGACCCACCGCCTGAAAGATTTCGAACCGTGGGTCGGCGAAATCGAGATGCGCGTCAACGGCTCGATCATCTCGGGCGAAACCGGCACGGCCTACGCCTACTCGATTGACAAGCTGCAGGATCGCGGACGGTTCTTCATCAGCCCGATGGAACAGGTGTACGAAGGACAGGTCATCGGCGAGCACACCCGCCAGAACGACATCACGGTCAACGTCACCAAGGCCAAGCAGCTCACCAACATGCGCGCTTCCGGCTCGGACGACAAAACCTCGATTGCCCCGCCGAAAGTCTTTACGCTGGAAGAGGCGCTCGAATACATCCAGGCCGACGAATACGTCGAGGTTACCCCGCATTCCATGCGCCTGCGGAAAATCCTCCTGCACGAGGTCGACCGTAAACGCGCTTCGAAGTAAACATCCCCCAAAGCCCTCTCGAAAATGGATCATTTCACCCTTTCGCTGGCCGTAGGCGCCGTTGCCGGAGCGCTCGACGTCATTCCGATGATTGCACAGAAACTGTCTGTGCGCTCGTGCCTGTCGGCGTTCTGCACCTATTTTTTCGCAACGATTATCATTTTTTACAGCGACCTGCCCTACCTGCCCTGGTGGGCCGACGGCATGGGCGTCACGCTGATGATGGCCATTCCCGTCGTACTGACCTTCTCGGGCAAGGAGCGCAAGGCCATCCCGATGATCCTGATGAACGCGCTGCTGCTGGGCTTCCTGATTAGCGTGGCCGAGAAATACCTCTCCTGACGCGAAACCACGCACAAAAACAGGCTCCGGCCTGTTTTTTTTGTATACCGCATGCAGTATCAGGCGTTTCCTGCGTTTATTAAAAAGAAAATATTCGGAAAACGATGAAAAAATACATACTGACGCTCCTGTTGTCGGGTCTTTTGTTCAGCGCCTGCGACAAGGACGACCAATTCAAGATACAGGAATGGACCATAGCTTCGGAACTGGGCATCGCCCACGGGCCCCACACCCTGCAACCGGTACTGCTTTACAAAACGGGAAACGACACCTCGTGGCGGCGGCATTACGAGGGCATCGAGGGATTTACCTACGAACAGGGATACGAATACCAACTGCGCGTCAAAGCCGAACAGTTGTCCGATCCGCCGCAGGACGGCTCTTCCATCCGCTATACCCTGCTGGAGCAGATTTCGAAAATACCCGCGCATTCGGTCATTCCCGCCCACCCCACCTTCACGATGGAGGTCGCTCCGACCCCGGTTTCCTACTACGAAAGGTTATATCTGGGCGTGCGTTTCCCCGAAGCGGGGATCAACGAATGGCAGCCGTGGCCGTTCCCCATCGAGGGGTTCGACTACGAACCGGGATACACCTACAGACTGTCGATAGGCACTTCGGTCGTACCGTCGCCCGAGAGCCCCGGAGGTTATTTCACGGTACGGTACTCGCTGCTCGAACTGCTCGGCAAAGAGCCCGGAGAGAATTAATTCGTAAAAGCCGCCCCGAATTCCCGGGGCGGCTTTTGTATGTTCGGATGCCGGGAAGCTCGATAAAAAGCTCCCCGGCTTTCATTCCGGCCGATCCGGGGCGCCGGACCCGTTTTTCTTCAGCGTAGCGAACGAAAGGATATGCCACGTCACCCCGATGGCGACGGCCAGCAGCAGCGCCTGCGCCCACCACCATCCGGTAAGCAGCCAAAATATACAGTAGAGCATCGTGCCCCACATGAGCGACAGCGAAATGATTTTCGCACGGAGCGGTATGGCCCGGTTTTCGCGGAAGTTGCGAACGTATTCGCCGAAACAGGGATGCGCGAGCAGCCAGCCGTAAAGGCGGGGCGAGGAGCGCACCCAAAGGGCTGCCGCAAGCAGCAGGAACGGTGTTGTAGGCAGCAGCGGCACGAAAATACCGATGACACCCAGCACGAACGAAATACAGCCTGATGCGACGAGGAAAAATTTCATGGAGCAAAAATAGCACAAATTCGGAAGCCGGAAGCACAGCGACCGTAATTTTTCCTTATCTTTGTAAATCAGAACCTAAAAACAATATAAAAACAAAATACGATGACAAAAATAGGTATTGCCAGCGACCACGCAGGCTATGAAATGAAAGAATTCCTGGTAGGCTACCTCGACGCCATGGGCTACGAAGTCCACGATTTCGGCACCTCTTCGCCCGAAAGCGCCGACTATGCCGACTATGCGCATCCGCTGGCCGAAGCGATCGAGAAGGGCGAATTCGAACGCGGCATCGCGCTCTGCGGTTCGGGCGAGGGCATGACCATGACCCTCAACAAGCACCAGGGCATCCGTGCCGGACTGGCGTGGGAGCCCGAAATCGCATCGCTCATCCGCCGCCACAACAACGCCAACATCATCGTGCTCCCGGCCCGCTTCATCACCAACGACGAGGCCGTAGCGATGCTCGACACCTATTTCTCGGCCCGGTTCGAGGGCGGACGACACGAGCGGCGCATCGAGAAGATGACCGTTCCGTGCGGCGCCGCCGGCGAATAAGACCGCAATACGGCATCGGGCGCGGATTGCTCCGCGCCCGATGTTTTACCATACGGCTGCCGGCAATGCCAGGCTGCCGGCCACACGCCCCAAACGATTGTAAATGGAGAAATATCTTTGTCCCAACTGCGGCGGTAAGGTCGACGCCCCCTATTGCCCGCGCTGCGGCCAGCGCCGGGGAGAGGCACGTCTTTCGTGGAGCGTGCTCCGTGAGGGCACGATGTCGGCGTTCATCGGCGGGGGACTCGGCGGCGAAGAAGGCTCCGCCGAACGCTGCGGCGTACGGGGAACACGGTGGCGACACCGGCATTAATCGCGATACTTTTCCTCTCCGGCATCCTTTCCGGAATCGCAACGACAACCTGAACGACCCGACATGTCCAAACACCAGCTCTGCCGCAACTGCGGACACGAAATCGACAACAACTACTGCCCGGCATGCGGACAGCGGACGACGACCGACCGGCTGACGTGGGCCTCGCTCGCCGACAGCGCCTGCTCGACTTTCATCGGCGACGAAGCCTACGGGCTGCGGGGCATCAACATGCGCAAGGGCGCCGTGCTGACATGGCTGGCAATCCTGTGCCGCCCCTACGTTTCCATCTCGGAATTTCTCCAGGGGCACCGCCGCAAGTATTTCAATCCCGTGGCGATTCTGCTCATGCTCTCGACCTTCTATGCCATTGTCTTCGCGCTGGTGGGCAAGGAGTTCACGCCCAAAGCCGGAGAGGAGCAGAACATGTTCCTGTGGATGCTCCTCTCCTACTACGACTACGCCACGCTCCATCCGGCGGCGAACATGCTGCTGATGCTGCCGTTCTATGCCTTTGCGATGAAAACCGTATTCCGCAGGCGTTCCGACCTCAAATACGTGGAGTACCTCTACATCGGCATTTTCCTGTCGGTTTTCGAAATCACGCTAATGATTCTCGCGCTCCCCGCCGAACTGCTGATTCCTTGGTACAGCTCCTTTTACATGCAGACCCTGCCCGTCTTCATCTATGCGGCCTTCGTATTCTGGAAACTCTTCGGGCTGAAAAAGAAAGGCGCCCTGCTGCGCACGCTGCTCGCCATCTGCCTGCAATACGTCTACGCCTTTATCATAGCGCTCGCAATGCTGCTCCTCGCGCTCGGGAGCTATTACCTGCTCGCCCCCGAAAAATTCAAGGAGGAGTTCAACTTCCGGAAAAAAGAGCAGACAGCCGCAGGTTTGCACGAGCAGGAAGGCGTACTGAACGACATCCTGACCGGAATTGCAGACGCATTCTGGGAGAACGACACGGACGACGTGAAAGCGGACACTGCGGACACGGATCCGGAAAATACGCTTGGCGGAGAACTCGAAGAGGATAAAAAGGTACCGGAAAGGGACGCGGACGGCACGGAAGCCCCCGCGCCGCAACAGGCGGCACCGCCCACGACCGCCGAATCCTGAAAAAATTACGTTACAATGCGAAGATAAAGGGAGTCTGCCGGCGCAGGCTCCCGGCTTTTTCGGCCGCGTCGAAAAGCCCGAAAACCGCCGAGCCGCTGCCCGACATCGAAGCGTAAAGGGCGCCTGCCCCGAGCAGCCGGTCGCGGGCTTCGCGGATGGCCGGATGCGCGGCAAAAATATGGGGTTCGAAATCGTTGGTCACCACCCCCTGCCATTCGGCGACGGGACGCCGCAGACGCTCCGCAAGCGGCACCGCCGGCACATGCGGACGCACCCCGGCATAAGCCTCGCGCGTCGAAACGCCCCCGGCGGGTTTCAGTATAACGAGCGTCATGCCCTCCAGGCCGGGTGCATACGGCTCCATCACCTCGCCGCGCCCCGTGCAGAGCTGCGGGGTATTGCGCACGAAAAACGCCGTATCGCTGCCCAGCTCCGCCGCAAGGGCAATCAGCTCCGCCTCTGCGAGCCGCAGGCCGAACAGTTCGTCGAGGGCCAGCAATACCGCCGTTCCGTCGGACGAACCGCCCCCGAGCCCGGCACCGAACGGCACCCGCTTGTCGAGGCGGACTGCCACCCCGTCCACACCGTAGCGCGCCTGCATCAGGCGGAAAGCCTTGAGGCATATATTCTCCCCGGGAGCACAGTCCAGCGCCAGGCCTTCGGCCCGGAACCGCACGCCGGGCTCCGCCGTGCGCACCACCTCCACCACGTCGTACAGCTCCCGTACGGGAAACATCACCGTTTCGAGTTCGTGGTAACCGTCCGTACGGCGGCGCAGGACATCCAGCCCCAGATTTATTTTACAGTTTGCATGCAGGATCATGCGGCAAAGATATAAAATTTGTACTTTTGCAGTATGAAATTCCGTACCGAAATCGAGATTGCGCCCCTCGGGACGAAAACCGGCTACGAAAACCGCATCCTGGCCCTCGGCTCCTGCTTCGCCGAGCACATCGCCGGACGGCTGGCCGAGGCTAAATTCCGCATCGTGACAAACCCCACGGGCATCCTGTTCAACCCGCTCTCCATCGCCGCCGCACTCCGCAGCTATGCGGACGGGGCACCCGTGCGACAGTCGGAGCTGAACTCCGACGGCGAGGTGTGGTTCCATTACGGATTCCACGGCGCTTTCTCGGCACCTGCGGCCGACGAGGCGCTGGCCGGGATGAACGCCGCGCGCAAAGCCGGCAGCGAGGCGCTGCGCAGGGCC
>NZ_CABMQJ010000047.1 GCF_902388705.1 uncultured Alistipes sp. | reverse complement strand
CGTTTCGTCAAGCCGCTCGACGAACGGCTGCTCGCCGAAGTGGGCGCGAAATTCCGCCGTGTGGTCACGGTCGAGGACGGTGCGCTGCGCGGCGGCGTCGGCGAGGCCGTCACGGCATTCTTCAACGCCCGGGGCTGCGGGGCCGAGGTCCGTTCGCTGGGCATCGGCGACGAGTGGGTCGAGCACGGTACGCCCGCGCAGCTTTATGCCCTTTGCGGCTACGACGAGGAGGGAATTCTGCGGGCCCTGCTCGATGCGAAACGGTAAATTTCCTTTCCCGATACCCTGCCTGCGGCATAAAATCTGCTGGGACGCTCCTTAAAATCTTTGGGGAGTGAAAATCGCAATCATCCTGTTAATCGTCGCGCTGCTTATCATGGGCGTGGTCTACGGCTCCGTAACCGACCGTACGAACCGCACGACGGTGACGTCGTTCGACCTGGCGCGCTATATGGGCACGTGGTACGAGATCGCCCGCTACGACCATTCGTTCGAGCGCGGACTCACGGGGGTGCGGGCGCAGTACGAACTGCACCCCGACGGCCGCGTCGGGGTGCTCAACAGCGGTACGGACGCCCGTTCGGGACGCCGTAAAACCGCCCGTGGAAAGGCCTATGCCGCCGGGGTGCCGGGACGCCTGCGGGTGTCGTTCTTCTGGTTTTTCTATTCGGATTACTATGTCATGGAACTGGGCGGCGACTACGATTGGGCGCTGGTCGGCAGCCGTTCGTCGAAATACCTCTGGATACTCGCGCGCACGCCGGTGCTTCCGGTTCGGACGCTCAACCACATCCTGCACCTTGCCGGGCAGCGCGGCTACCGCACCGACAAACTGCTGTTCGTCGACCAGGAGGTCTGATTGGATGCCATACCTTGAAACACGCCTGTCCACGCCGCGGCACCTTCCGGTTACAGGGCAAAGAGCCAGTCGTCGCCCCGGCTGCCTCCGGCGTCGAAGCGGAACCCCTCCCATTCGAAGCGTTTCAGCATTTCCGGGTCGTCGATGCGGTTTTTGAGGATATAGCGCGTCATTTCCCCACGGCACATTTTCGTATAGACTACGACGGTTTTCAGCCGGTCGCCTTCGCGGATGCGGAAGTCGGGCGTGATGATTCGCACTTCGCGGCGGATGCGTTTCCAGTCGAACAGGCGTTTCATCTCGCTGCTGGCGAGGTTGACGAGGACGCCGTCGTCGGCGCGGATTTTTTCGATAAAGGCATCCGTCAGCCGTCCCTGCCAGTATTCGAACATCGTCTGTTCGCCGTTTCCGGGCAGTATGGCGTCGCCCTCCAGCCGGTAGCTGCGGATTGCGTCCAGCGGCCGGAGCAGCCCGTAAAGGAACGACGTGATGTTCAGGTGTTCCTGTGCGTAGTCGAAATCCCCGGCCGTGAAACTCGCCGGGCCGATCCGTTTGAATACGATGCCCGTGTAGGCCAGCAGGGCCGGGAGGGTGCCCTCGCCGTGGAAACGGTGGTAACGCCGGTGGTTGGCCGCGGCAATCTGCCGGTTCACCCGCAGCATTTTTGCCAGTTCTTCCGAGGTGAGGGTCGCCAGCCGCACCGCCAGTTCCGCCGCCTGCTCCCCGTAGCGGGGCGTGGTCGTGCGGGGCGCTTCGGCGGGGATGCTTTCCGCCATCGTTTTTGCACAGGAAAGGAGTATTTGCATGGCAGGTCGTTTTAATGTCGGGGTGCCTGTCCGTTTGCATCCTCCGTGAAACGGGTGAAGGGGACGAACGGCGTTACGGTGAAATCGGCCGTGAGCAGGTAGTCGCGCCGCGGGTTTTCGAGGTAAACCCGTTTGCAGATGCGGTAACGGGCGTATGCGGCCGGAAAAACGCGCGGCGCGATCCGGGCCGTGAAATCGTACGTGTAGCCGCCGGGCGGAATCCCGCGCGGTGTGCTGTCCGGAGGCGGGAATCCGCTCCGGCCGATCGAAATCAGCAGGGAGTTCCGGATGTTGACAATCGGCAGCGCCTCCCACCGGCCGTGCCGGAACCGGCAGACGGTATAGTCGGTGCCGAAGTAAACCGCCTGGTCGCCGCGGTAACGGATCGTAAGCTGCACGCGGCCGGTACCCGTAGGGTAGAGGGCGTATTCTGCCTCCATCGTCAGCCCGTTGGGCGGCGCCGTGCCTTCGGGTGCGGGCGGGTAGGGCGTCGTGCCGGGGTCGAATCCGTGGAGCCGTATCAGGGGGCTGTCGTGTATGCAGCGGCGGAACCGGTTTTTCATCGCCGAATCGGCCTGCATCAGGTATATGTCGACGTATCCTCCGCTATCGTCGGTGCCCGAAGCATAGACGGCCTCTGCGAGCGGATCCGCGTCGCGGTTGGCCCCCAGCCAATGCCAGACGCTGTCCTGCAGGGCCTGCAGCTCCCGTGCCGGGGGCAAACGCTGCGCGCCGGCCGTGCAGGGGCCGGAAACGAGCAGGAACAACAGGAGGCGTTTCATCTTGGCAGGCGGGTTTATGCGACCGGACAGGGAATGCCCAGCGCCTCGACGCGGGCGGCGATGGCCTGCAGCTCCTCGCGCGGCACCTTTTCGAGCGTCCGGCACGGGGTGTCGCGGTCGAGTGAGTAGACCATGACCTGCCGCGGGCGGATTTCGCCGAGCAGGCGCAGCCAGGCGGCGACCTCCTCTTCGGTGGTGTTGTCGATTCGCTGCCCGTTGCACTCCCCGCGCAGGAACATCGTCTGCACGGTCAGGTGTCCGTCGAAGCTTTTCATCTGCTCCACGACCTTGCCTACGGAATAGGACGGGTTTTGGGGGTTGTTCATCAGGCGCACCGTGGCGTCGAACGCCGAGTCGAGTTTGAGGATGTTGTTGTCTACGCGCAGCAGGGCGCGGCGCACCTCGTCGCGGTGGAGTTGCGTGGCGTTCGAGAGCACCGAAACCCGGGCCGTGGGGCACAGCCGGTCGCGCAGGGCGATCGTATCGCCGATTACGGCCTCGAACTCGGGATGCATCGTCGGCTCGCCGTTGCCGGCGAAGGTGATGACGTCGGGCGGCGTGCCGTCGGCCGCCATGCGGCGCAGGGTCGCTTCGAGTTGCGTGCGGACGTCCTCACGGGCATTGAAACGCCGTGCGCCAGGGTGTTCGGCGTTCCAGCCGCATTCGCAGTAGATGCAGTCGAACGAGCAGAGTTTCGACTCGACGGGCAGCAGGTTGACCCCCAGCGAGAGCCCCAGCCGCCGCGAATGTACCGGGCCGAAGATGATGTCATGGAATAGCGATGTCATAGTACAAAGATAGTGTAAGGCGCGGGCAAAAACAAGTTTACCTGTATTTTGCCGAGGCGCCGCTTATATAAGTCAAAGATAGCAAAAAACGGAAATATTTTCTACCTTTACAAAAATCATTCTCGTATGAAATTCAGATTCGGACTGCTGCCGCGTGTCGTGCTGGCCATCGCGCTGGGTGTGGGGTGCGGCTTTTTTCTGCCGGATTGGGCAACGCGCCTCGCCCTTACGTTCAACGCCGTTTTCGGCCAGTTCCTGTCGTTCGTCATTCCGCTGCTGATTCTCGGCCTTGTCGCGCCGGGTATCGCCGACCTGGGCCGGAATGCCGGCCGTCTGCTGGCGCTCACGGCGGCATTGGCCTATGCTTTCACGCTTTTCTCGGGCTTCGGCACCTACCTCACGGGCCGCCTGCTGTTTCCGGCGTTGCTCGAAGGCTCGGCCGCCGTCCTGCCCGACGAGGCGAATGCGGTGCTCGCGCCCTATTTCACGGTCGAGATGCCGCCCCTGTTCGGCGTCATGTCGGCGCTGGTGCTCGCGTTCGTGCTCGGGCTGGGGATGGCCTACACCCACAGCGTGAAACTCAAGGGGATGATGGACGATTTCAAAGGGATTATCGAGCGGGTGATTGCGGGCGTCATCATTCCGCTGCTGCCGTTTTACATTTTCGGCATCTTCCTTTCGATGACGCAGTCCGGGCAGGTCGCGGGCGTGCTGGGTGTCTTCGTGAAGCTGATTGGGGTGATTTTCTGCATGACCGTCATCCTGCTGCTCGTCCAATTCTCCATTGCCGGACTGGCGGCACGCAAAAACCCGCTGCGGATGCTCCGCACGATGCTTACGGCTTACGTCACGGCCCTCGGTACCCAGTCGTCGGCCGCGACGATTCCCGTGACGCTGGCCCAGACCCTCAAACTCGGCGTGCGGCCCGGCATCGCGTCGTTCGTCGTGCCGCTCTGCGCCACGATTCACCTGTCGGGGTCGATGATGAAGATTGTCGCCTGTGCGCTGGCTGTGTCGATGCTTGCCGGGATGGACATTCCGACAGCCACTTTCGCGGGGTTCATCCTGCTGCTGGCCGTGACGATGATTGCCGCGCCGGGGGTGCCGGGCGGTGCGATTATGGCCGCGCTGGGGCTGCTCGAGTCGATGCTGGGCTTCGATGAAACGCTCGCCGGACTGATGATTGCCACCTACATCGCCATGGACAGCTTCGGCACGGCGACCAACGTGACGGGCGACGGCGCCGTCGCAATCATCGTCGACGCGATAGACCGCCGGCGGGAAAAGTAAACGAAGACCGTTTCCGGGCCGCCGAAAGCGGCCTTTTTCCTATTAATATATGGAAATAAGTATAAATGCGTAGCAGCGCCGAATAAAAAACGGCTAATTTTGATGGCCAAAAGGTTTTTTTTGTACTTTTGCGCGTCCGGAACGGAAACTTAAACATTAAAACACAATATCTTATGGTTGATATTTTTGCACGCCTGGAGAAGAATGCAGGTGGCCCCATCGGTCAGTACATGTCGTACGCCCACGGTTATTACGCTTTCCCCAAACTGGAAGGCGATATCGGCCCCCACATGACTTTCCGGGGCAAGAAGATGCTCAACTGGAGTCTGAACAACTACCTCGGCCTGGCCAACCATCCCGAGGTGCGCAAGGCCGACGCCGAAGGTGCCGCGAAATTCGGTATGGCAGCCCCGATGGGCGCCCGCATGATGAGCGGCCAGACCGTTTACCACGAGCAGCTCGAGCGCGAGCTGGCCGAGTTCGTCGGCAAGGAGGACGCTTTCCTGCTGAACTTCGGCTACCAGGGCATGATTTCGATTATCGACTGCCTGCTGACCCCGCGCGACGTGGTGGTCTATGATGCCGAGGCGCACGCCTGCATCATCGACGGCCTGCGCCTGCACAAGGGCAAGCGCTTCGTTTACGGCCACAACGACATGGAGTCGCTGCGCCTGCAGCTGCAGCATGCTACCGATTTGGCCGAGGAGCAGAACGGCGGCGTGCTGGTGATTACCGAGGGCGTGTTCGGCATGAAGGGCGATTTGGGTAAACTCGACGAAATCGTTGCCCTGAAGAAGGATTTCAACTTCCGTCTGCTGGTCGACGACGCGCATGGTTTCGGTACGATGGGCGAAGGCGGCCGCGGTACGGCGTCGCATTTCGGCGTCGTGGACGGCGTGGATGTGCTGTTCAACACCTTTGCCAAGTCGATGGCCGGTATCGGCGCATTCGTCTGCGGCCCGCGCTGGCTGATCAACCTGTTGCGCTACAACATGCGTTCGCAGCTCTACGCCAAGTCGCTCCCGATGCCGATGGTGATGGGTGCCCTGAAGCGCCTGGAGCTGATTCGCAACCATCCCGAATACCAGCAGAACCTGTGGAAAATCGTGCGCGCCCTGCAGGATAGCCTGAAAGAGAACGGCTTCGAAATCGGCGTGACGAACTCCCCCGTGACCCCCGTTTTCCTGAAAGGCGGTATTCCGGAGGCTACGAACCTGGTCGTCGACCTGCGCGAGAACCACGGCATCTTCTGCTCGATGGTGATTTATCCCGTCATTCCGAAAGGCGAGATTATCCTGCGCGTCATTCCGACGGCGGTTCACACGCTCGAAGACGTCAATGTCACCATCGAGGCATTCAAGGCGGTGCGCAGCAAGCTTGCGGAGGGTATTTACGCAAAGATGCCCATCCCGGTTCGTGCCGACGAGGGTTTCAAAGTGCGCTAATCGTGTAATTCCCGGCCGACCGGCACGTACCGGTCGAGACCGATAGGATTTTTCGTATGGCGTCCCCGGCTCTTTGGAGTCGGGGACGTTGTTTTTGCGACAAAATTCCGCGGAAAATTTTGCAGAATAAATTTTTCGGTTTATATTTGCAGTCCCGAAACGCAGGTTCCGGGGCCCGGAAACGAGGTCGGAACAGGGAAATATCCGCCTCCCGTACCGGAAAAGATTATGCGGAAATAGCTCAGTTGGTAGAGCGCAACCTTGCCAAGGTTGAGGTCGCGGGTCCGAGTCCCGTTTTCCGCTCCCGGAGCCGATAATAAGAGACGGCAACAGAGAGCAAAAACCCTATATATCAATGATATATGGGGTTTTTCTATGTTTGGGGACGATGCGGATAAAGCAACGAAAAGCAAGTTTTTCAGTCCTTATTCGTGACCTAATTTTCAGGTCCTTAAAATGGGTCACGATTTGGACGCTATTTCGTTGTATTGCAGTTTTTTAGCCAGCAACATTTCAATACTGTAAACGTATTACTAACAAAACATTTACAGTTATGGAACGACAGACTTTTAATGTTGCTTTTTTCTGCAAGAAAACCAAAGTATCGAAAAAGGGTAAAGCCCCTATTTATGCGCGTGTAACCACGACAGGCACATCGACCGAGATTTACACGCAATGCCAAATCGAGCCGGAGCGGTGGAATCAAAAAGCCGAGCGCATTTTATCACGCGATAAATTCGCGGAGCAGATTAACGAGATCGTCGCCAGCTACCGGGCTAATATCTTCGCAGTCTACAATCAGCTAATCAAAGAGGGCAGGGAGCCGGATTGCTTTACCATCAAAGAACGGCTTGCCAATCCGGTCGGAAATTCTAAAATGTTTTTTGCTGAATTTGGGAAGTATTGCGACAAACGGCAGAAGGAGGTCGGGACACGCATTACCCAACTAACGGCAAATAAATATCACCGCTTACTGCGCTACCTAAAAGAGTATATGCAGGCGCAATACAAAAAGGAAGATATTCCGCTGGACAGGGTGAATTATGAGTACCTCGACGGACTGAACACTTTTATCCAGACGGCCCATAACTGCAAGACCAACGGCGCGGTCAATCTGTTGTGCTGTCTTAAAAACTTTATGCTGTACGCCATTCGTAACGAGTGGATCGAGAAAAATCCGTTTCAGTACTACAAACTGAAACCCGAACACAACAAGTCAAAAGACCACCTGACCAAAGCGGAATTGGATGTTTTGATAAACAAACCTATGCCGAACGAACGGATAGAACGCATCCGGGACGTGTTCGCATTCTGCTGTCTGACGGGATTAGCCTTTACGGATGCCGACCACCTGCGTCCGGAACATATCAGCGCGGATGATAGCGGGCAGTTGTGGATTCACAAACCCCGCGAGAAAACCGCCGTAATGAGCCGCATCCCCTTGTTGCCGCATCCGGTGAAACTTCTGCGAAAGTACGAGCACGACCCGAATTGCAGACAGCGCGGAAAGATGTTACCTGTACCGAGCAACAGCAAAATGAACGCCTACCTGAAAGAACTGGCGGGCATCTGCAATATCGACAAGACGCTGACAACGCACGTCGCCCGGCATACGTTCGCCTGCCTTGCCGTGGAGTACGGAATGCCGATAGACGTGCTGGCGAAAATTCTGGGGCACTCCAATACGAATATGACGCGGCATTATGCCAAGTTCTCGGAGGGCTTGATAGGCCGGGAGATGCAGAAGATCGGCAATATCTTCGCTAATCCGGCATGATAGTACATGAAGAAAGGTGGGGCGCACGGGATTCGGAATGATCCCTGATGCGCCCCGCCTTTTATAAAATTCAGGTGGAACAGGGCCTAATTGCCCTTATCTGCTAAATATCACCTAATTGCAAACCACTTGCGCGTATTATTTGCGATCCGCACGAGCATCAGCATTACGGGGACTTCGACCAGCACACCGACAACCGTAGCCAACGCCGCACCGGACTGTAAACCGAATAGCGAGATTGCGACGGCCACGGCCAATTCGAAAAAGTTGCTGGCCCCGATCATTCCGGCGGGAGCGGCGATGTCGTGCGGCAGCCGCCACCACCGCGCCCAACCGTAGGCCACGAAGAAGATCAGCACGGTTTGCAGGACGAGCGGCACGGCGATCAGCAGGATATGCAGCGGATTTCGCAGGATCGTTTCGCCCTGAAACGAAAAGAGGATAACGAGCGTCAGCAGCAGCCCGCCCACGGTCAGGTTATCGAACTTTTTGACAAAGACGTTGTTAAAATAGTCGATACCTTTTCGCCTGACGACCCACAGTCTGGTCAGAATACCCGCTGCCAGCGGGATGACGACGAACAGCACTACCGACAGTAACAGCGTATCCCACGGGATCGACACCCCGCCCACACCCAGCAGGAACGCGACGATAGGCGCAAATGCCACAAGGATAATCAAGTCGTTCACGGCAACCTGCACCAGTGTATAGGCCGCATCGCCTCGGGTGAGGTAGCTCCATACGAACACCATTGCCGTACAGGGCGCAGCCCCCAGCAGTACGGCCCCGGCCAAATACTGCCCGGCCAGCGGTTCGGGGATGAATGCCCTGAACAGCACGAAAAAGAACAGCCATGCGATCCCGAACATCGTAAAGGGTTTTATCAGCCAGTTCGTTACGCAGGTAATCAGAATCCCTTTCGGTCGCCGTCCGACGTTTTTCACGCTCTGGAAATCGACCTTGAGCATCATCGGGTAGATCATCAGCCAGATCAGGATGGCGACAGGAATCGACACGTTCGCATATTCCAGTTTGCCCAGCGCCGCAGGAACGGCGGGGAGCCATTGCCCGACGGCAATCCCTGCGAGGATGCAGAGCGCCACCCACAAAGTCAGATAACGCTCGAAAAAGCCTATGCCCTGTTGTTTTTTCATGGTAACTGCGGTTTGATCTCTTCTGAATAAAGCCGATAAAACCGGGCCTTGATTTCATCGCGCACGCGCCGAAATTCCCCGGCGATAAATTCGGGTGTTCCCATTGCACGGGACGGATCGTCGAACCCGATATGCAGGCGGTGCATGACGCGGCCCGAGAACACCGGGCAGTTTTCGTTCGCACCGCCGCAGACGGTTATCACATAATCCCACCGTCCGCCGAGGTATTCCGATACATGGTGCGGCGTATGGCTGCCGATGTCGATTCCGGCTTCGGCCATTACTTCGACGGCCTGCGGATTGACGCGGGACACCGGTTCGGTTCCCGCCGAAAAGACATTCAGGCGGGAATCGAACGACTGCATAAAGCCGTGGGCCATCTGGCTGCGGCAACTGTTGCCCGTGCATAAAATCAGTATCCTCATCGTTTATTCGTTTTTCCAGCCGATCAGGGCCGTATGGTTTCCGGAAAGTTGTTTAACCCGCTCGATCCACGGCAATTCGCCCTGCGCTTTGGATTGCAGGAACGGATTGTCCGTCGCCACCAGCGACAGGCAGGAATTTACAACCCACCACTCATTGCGTATTCCGGCACGGCGCAGGTCGGCCTGCAACCGCTCGGCTTCGAAAACGGGTGTCGCTTCAGGTAGCGTAACGATCACCACCTCGGTCTGCTGCGGGTCGCGCAGGCGCGGCAGCAGGTGCGCCACAGCTCCCGTAACCTCGCCCTGCGTACGTTCGACCTCTTTGTGATAGCTTTGCGTAGCGTCCAACAGCAACAGCGTGTGCCCCGTGGGAGCCGTGTCGATCACAACGATCTCCGTATCGGCTTTCTCCATAATCCCGGCAAAGGCTTTGAACACGGCAATCTCCTGCGTACACGGCGACCGCAAATCCTCTTCGATATACTCCATATCCTCGGCGCTCATGCCGTTTTCACGCGCTTTGGCCCGCACCTCGTTTTTATAGGCTTCCAACACCTCGGCCTCGTCGATACGGCTCACGTCCAGACCTGCGGCAATGGCCTGCCCGTAATTGATATGGTTAGCCGGGTCGGTCGTCGTAAGGTGGACTTTCGCACCGAGTTGTTTCAGTCCCAGCGCAATGCGGGTCGCCACGGTCGTCTTGCCGACGCCGCCTTTCCCCATCGTGAAAATCACGCGCTTGCCCGATTCGAAAAGATCCCTCACCAGATCGTCGAGCGTCTTTTCTCCGGCAAGTGGGCGATAGCCCGCAACGCCCGTTACATGGTCCGACGAAAGCATCCGCCGGATATTGGCGATATTGGAAAGGTTATACGAGCGCAGGGGCACGCAGAACGCCGGGAATCCCTTGAGCGATTCGGGCATGGTCCGCATGGCGGCCTGCTGCCGGTCGAAGAGTTGCCGGGTAACGGCATCCTCATCGTCCGCCTGTTGGAGCAGGCCGTTGATGACGAGCATCTGATTGTCGATGCCGAGCGCCTGCAATTCGTGCGACGAGCGGGCGGCTTCTTTCAGCGGCGCGGTATCCGGACGGCTTACCAATACAAGTCGCGTTGCCGCAGCATCGGAGAGTGTGCGCACAGCCTGTTTGTAAATCTCCTTGCGCTCTTCCAGTCCCGACAACTGGCCGAGGCACGACGCGCCGTGCGTACTTTCGCTGATAAAGGTACTCCATGCCGAGGGAAGTTGCAGCATCCGCAGCGTGTGTCCCGTCGGGGCCGTGTCGAAAATAATATGGTCGTACTGCCGCTGAATCTGCGGATCGGTGATGAAGTCGGAAAAGGCATTGAACGCCGCGATCTCCACCGTGCAGGAGCCGGATAACTGCTCTTCCATGTTTTGTATGACGCTTTCGGGCAGTTTGCCGCGGTAAGGGCCTATGACGCTTTCGCGGTATTCGGCCGCAGCCTGCTCCGGGTCGAGGTTTACGACCGTCAGCCCCGGAACGTCGGCGATCTGCGTGCCGTGTCCGTCCAATGCCTGCCCGAACACATCCTGCAGGTTGGATGCGGGATCGGTGCTGATAAGCAAAATTTGTTCTCCCTGATCGGCAAGTCCGACCGCCGTAGCGCAGGCGACCGAGGTTTTACCCACACCGCCTTTGCCCGTGAAAAAGAGGTATTTCGTTCCTGTTATCGTCGATAAATCAAAGGTTTTCATATCACGGCTTATTTTAGAATGGGAATGTAATCCAGCGATATGCCTGTCCACTCGGCCAGTTGATCGTTGGTCGGATAACCTTTCTGCACGGTAACGACACCGTCCACCAGCGTTACGGGCAGCCCGTCGGCCCCGTGCTGCATCAGGTAATCGTTCACCGTCTTGTTCGTCACATACAGCTGCGGTTCGTCGCGCAGGTTGTGGCGTTCGATCACCACGCCTTTACGTTTGAGGTATTCCACGGCTGCGGCAATGCGCATCAGGTCGGGGTTGATATTCGGCCCGCACAGCCCCGTGGGGCAGCACATGGCCGGGTCGAAAATTTCAATCTTTTTCATGTTCTATGTGTTTTAGAAATAATAGATTATGCCATAGTAAACGCCGACTGCGATAAACAACAGGGCGACGATGCGGTTGAGCCACTTCTGAAACGCCTGCATCCGGCTGTAAAAACGTCCGAGACCCGCCACGCTGTATGCCAGAATCCAGGCGACGGCGACCACGGGCAGGGCGGTTGCCAATGCAAACACCGCAGGCAGCAGGTAGCCGCCCGTTTCAGCCGCCGACATGGGTATCAGCATCCCGAAATAGAAAATGCCGCTGGTGGGGCAAAATGCCATAGCGAACAGAACGCCCAACAGGAGAGCGCCCCAGCCGCCGTGTTTCTTGATTTTGTCGCCGTGAGAAAACCCGAACTGCGGCAGCTTGAGTTTATGCCCGAAAAGCATGAACAGCCCGATCAGGATCAGAGCCGGGGCAAGCAGCATTTCGCCGTATCTGCTGATCGCTTTTTGCAAGGCGAACATACTCGCACCCTCGCGCAGAATGGCGATCAACACCGCGCCGAGCAGCGTATAAGCAGCGATCCGTCCGAGAGCGTACAGCAGACCGTCCCGGAAAATCCGGTTACGGTCGGTAATGTCGCGGCTAATGTAGCCGATAGCGGTAATGTTCGTAGCCAGCGGGCAGGGGCTTATCGCTGTCAATAGGCCCAGCAGGAAAGCCGTAACCGCAGGAACGGTCGAGCCGTCGAGCAAGTTCTGCAAATACTCCATACGTTATTCCGTGAGTAGTAGTTTTTCGATTGCCGTTTTCAGCTCCGCTTTGAATTTGTCGGGATTTGTCCGCGCGTTGGCAAAGGCAAATTGCGTAAGGTCGTTCACGGTTTCTTTGCCGTCTTGACGCCTGACCAGCAAAATCGACGACCACGTTATTTCGTATTTATCGGCCAATGCCGCATTTTCCGGCTGCGTGATGTCGATTATCCGGAAACTTATGTCACCGTCCTCGATCTGCTTGGCAAAATAGGTGTCTACAACCTCTTTCGCTCCGTTCTCGATGGCCGTGCAGGTTACGCAGCGTTGCGCTCCGTGGAAACAAAGCACCTCGATCCCATCGTTTTGTGGCGCAGAATCAGTTGTTTTTCGCGAATTGTTTCCGCAGGCGGCCAATATGACGGCAGCCAGCACAGCAACTAAAATCGTTCTCATCCTATTTGTTCGTTAAAAGTTTTTTCACCTCTCCGAGCGACAGGCCCGCACCCGCTGACACGACTTTTTCATCGACCACCAGCGCGGGCAATCCGAGTACTTTGTATTCGATGATTTTCAAAATATCCTGCTCCTTTGCGAGCGTCGCGTCCAGCCCCAATTCGGCGATTGCTTGTTCCGTTGTTTCGTAGAGGGTTTTGCAACGTGGGCAACCCGTACCTAAAATTTTAATTTCCATGCTATTGTTGGTTTTTATATGTAGTTCGGCGAATTACGAACATTAAGCGTAAAAAAAGAGCGGTTTATTCGCAGCAGGATTTTTTATCCCGGCACTCGCAGAAAAAACCTGCAAACAAATCGCGTGCGACAGCCCAATTTTCACGGTTGATGCAGTAACGGACTTTCGGGGTTTCGATTTCGCCCTGTATCAGTCCGGCATCTTTCAACTCTTTGAGGTGTTGCGACACAGTCGCTTTGGCAATAGGCAGCACCTCGTGAATATCCCCGAAAAAACAACTCTCCTGCGAAGCGAGAAACCGCAGGATAGCCATACGCGCCGGATGTCCCATCGCCTTGGCGAAACGGGCGATCTGCTCTTCTTGGTCGGTATAGGCTTTTTTCATCATGTTTTTCTTCTATTGTTCGCAAATATACGAACAATATTCATTTCTGCAAAATAACAGCCTGTTTTTTATCATCATGCAGAACGCGCGGATACATTCAGAGCAGCTATAACCCGCCGTCAATCATTATCGGTTAATCGTAATAAATAAAAAGCCCTTGCAATTCCGAATAGCAAGGGCTTGATTGTTTGTTTTAGAACGGGTCTCGGGTAGGTCTGTAATTCTTTGTCAGCGTTTCCCGGATTGCCGATTCGGGATAGAGGATGTTGCGCTCGCTTATTGCGACAAACGGTATCTGCCGCGTATCGCGGAGCGTCTGCAAGGTTCGGGGCGAGATGTGCAGGTATTCGCAAACTTCCGCCCCTGTAAGATAGTGTTCCGGGCCGATTAAGGGCCGATAATTTGCAGCAGCCAGTTGCAAGGTTTTCCGGGCTTGGTCAATAGCTATGAAGATGCTTTTTACATCTTCGCTTTCCGTCGTTAAATAATCGCCTCCCATTTTACACCTCCTTTCTGATCGTCCGGGCCTGTAAAAATTCGGCTACATCCTGTTCACGGTAAAAGTATTTTCCCCCGACCCTCGAAAAAGCCAGATGCCCCCGTACCCGATAGGCTTTCAGCGTTTGTTTGTTGATGCTGAACGCTTCACATACCTGCTGGCTGTCCAGTCAGTTGTCGGCAGGTTTCGGCTCGAATTTACGTTTGGTTTGCTGCACATCGGTTGTCAGCATCTTTACTTGCTCTAATAGCGCTCTTCATACGCGCTCATCAACATTGATAATTGGCATAGTTTAAAAAATTAGTGTTGTATAATTTAACTTATCATCGGCCTTTGGGCCTTTGAGCCTTTGGACCTTTGGGCTTTTGGGTCTTTGGACTTTTGAGCCTTTGGGCTTTTGGACCTTTGGGTCTTTGGGACCTTTGGGTCTTTGGGCTTTTGGGTCTTTGGGCTTTTGGGCCGCCCAATTCCATTCGATCCCGGCACAAATAAAAGGGTGAAACCCTCGAAAAGATACCCTTTACTCCCTCATTCGCCCTCGTTCGCCCTAATTAGCCCGTACCACAAGCCGAAATAGTCCGTACCTTTGCAGCGGGAGGATTACCAATTCGGTATATAGGTTTTAGGATGGAAAGTCGTTGCCCGCGGCAACTCCTTTCCGTCCCGTGGGGACGGATTTTATTTGCGTAGAGCAAATAGCAAGGTATGTTTTTGTCCGACAAACTCCGTTTTGTCCGACACAAACGCCAGCGGTTCGCCGCTGGTAATGAATAGGTGGTTTGCTCCCAAGTCGCATAACCTTAAAATTTGAAGATATGGCAAGACCCAAAAACGAAACCCGTCCGGAGGGCGGGAAGATTTACCGCCACACGTTCCGCTTGGACGAACGCCAGCAGGTGGAGTTTGAAAACATGCTGCTCAAAGCCGGGCAGCACAGCAAAACGCAATTTATCCTCGGCCGCATCTTCGGCTGACCGTTCAAAGTCATTCAGACCAACAAGGACGCGCACGACTATTACCTGCGCCTGACGAATCTTTACGC
>NZ_CABMQJ010000046.1 GCF_902388705.1 uncultured Alistipes sp. | reverse complement strand
CCCGGCGGCCAGCGCCGGGGGGTAGGTGCCCGCCCCGATGGCCCGCAGGGCCTCGTCGTAACATTCGACCACGCGCCGGACATACTCCGCGCCGCGTGCGCGCCCCTCGATTTTCAGCACCCGGACGCCCGCCCCGATGAATTTGTCGAGGAAGTCGATCGTGCAGAGGTCTTTGGGCGAGAGCACGTAGCGGCCGTCGACGTCGAGCGCCGCACCGGTTTCCTTGTCCGTGACGGTGTATTTGCGGCGGCACAACTGGCGGCAGGCGCCGCGGTTGGCCGAGCAGTTGGTTTCGTAGAGCGAGAGGTAGCATTTGCCGGAAATCGCCATGCAGAGCGCTCCGTGGGCGAACATTTCGATTTCGACCAGTTCGCCGCGCGGCCCGCGGATGTCGTTTTCGATAATCTCGCGGTGAATCTGCGCCACCTGTTCGAGCGTCAGCTCGCGGGCCAGCACCACCGTGTCGGCCCACTGCGAAAAGAATTTCACGGCCTCGGAGTTCGATATGTTGCTCTGGGTCGAGATATGCACCTCGACGCCGATGCGGCGGGCGTAGAGAATCGCCGCGAAGTCGGTGGCGATGATGGCGTCAACGCCCTCGGCCTTGGCGCGGTCGATTACCTCGTGCACGGCCTGCATTTCGTCTTCGTAGACGATGGTGTTGACCGTCAGGTAGGTCTTTACGCCCGCGGCGTGTGCCGTGGCGACGATTTTCGCCAAATCGTCGAGCGTGAAGTTCGCCGCCGACGCCGAGCGCATGTTGAGTTTCCCGACGCCGAAGTATACCGAGTCGGCCCCGGCCCGGATGGCCGCCGCCAGCGATTCGTACGAGCCCACGGGGGCCATGATTTCAATATCGGAGCGTTCCATGTCAGTTCTTTCGTCCCATCAGTCCCAGGGCGTATTCGCGCATGCGCTGCGTGTTAGCCCGCTCCACCGAGAGGGTGTCGAGGATGCCCAGCGCCCGCTCGAAGCGCAGTGAAATCTGCTGTTCGGTGAGGCGCGGCACGTCGAGGCGGTCGTAGACGGCTTTTATGGTGGCGATTTTCTCGGCGTCGGGCAGCTGCGAGCGGTGCGTCGTGCGGAGCACTTCGCGCGTGGCGTCGTCGGCGCGGCTCATGGCCGTAATCATCAGGTAGGTCTGTTTCCCCTCGAGGATGTCGCCGCCGATGGCCTTGCCCAGCCGTTCGTCGCCGTAGCTGTCCAGCAGGTCGTCCTGCAGCTGGAACGCCAGCCCCAGTTCGACGGCGAAGCGCCGCAGTTTGCGCACGTCCTCGTCCGGAGCGCCGCCCAGCAGGGCGCCGATGGTGACCGCCCCGGCCAGCAGCACCGAGGTTTTGAGTTCGATCATGTGCATGTACTCCACGACCGAAACTTTCGGCTTCTGTTCGAAATCCATGTCGTACTGCTGTCCCTCGCACACCTCGAGCGCCATGGTGTTGAACGTCGACAGGATTTGCGGCAGCAGCGGGGCGGGAACCTCGTTCAGCAGGCGGTAGGCGAAAATCAGCATGGCGTCGCCCGAAAGGATTGCCACGCTCTGTCCCCATTTGGCGTAGACCGAGGGTTTGCCGCGGCGCACGGCGGCGTTGTCCATGATGTCGTCGTGCAGCAGCGTGAAGTTGTGGAACACCTCGACGGCCGCGGCGGCCGGCAGGGCGTGTTGTATCTTGTCGGTAAAGATGCCGTTGGCAAGCATCAGCAGCATCGGGCGCAGGCGTTTGCCTCCTCCTGCGAGCGAATAGCCGATCGGGGCGTAGAGGCGTTCTGGCTCGGCCGGGAACTCGGCCTGGGCCAGGAAATTTTCGATGGCGGAGAGCAGTTGCTCGTTCGTTTGCATAGTCTGACAGTGCTTTTGAATCGGAATATGTCCCAAAAGTAGGAAAAAAGTTTGGAGTAGCCGAATTTTGGATTAACTTTGACCAGATAAATTCTAACCTTTAACCAGAACACGATATGAAAAAACTCGCTATCGGCGTGGACATCGGCGGCATCAACACCGCGTTCGGCCTTGTCGACGAAAACGGCGACCTGTATGCCGAATCGGTCATCTCGACCAGGAAATATCCCCATGTAGACGATTATCCGGCCTATATCGAAGATTTGTGCCAGGCGATGCACGCCCTGGCCGACAGCCTTTCGTTCGAGTACGAGCTGACGGGTATCGGCATCGGCGCCCCCAATGCCAACTACCACAAGGGTACGGTCGAGAACCCTGCCAACCTGTGGAAATTCCGCGACAACGACCCCAATCCCGACGAGAGCCGCCGCATTTTTCCGCTGGCGGACGACATTTCGAAATGTTTCGGCGGGGTGAACGTGCTGGTGACCAACGACGCCAACGCCGCGACGATCGGCGAGATGATTTACGGCAACGCCAAGGGCATGCGCGACTTCATCATGATTACGCTCGGCACGGGCCTGGGCTCGGGTTTCGTTTCGAACGGCGAGATGATTTACGGACACGACGGTTTTGCGGGCGAATTCGGCCACATCATCGTCGAGCGCAACGGCCGCGAGTGCGGCTGCGGCCGCAAAGGCTGTCTGGAAACCTATGTTTCGGCCACGGGTATCAAGCGTACGGCGTTCGAGCTGATGGCTACGATGTCGGCGCCGAGCAAGCTGCGCGACATCGCGTTCAGCGACTTCGATGCCTCGATGATCTCCGCTGCTGCCGAGCAGGGCGATGCCGTCGCACTCGAAGCGTTCCGTTATACGGGCGAGATGCTGGGCCGTGCACTGGCCGACGTGGTGACCGTTACTTCGCCCGAGGCGATTTTCCTTTTCGGCGGTCTGGCCAAGGCGGGCAAGCTGATTTTCGAACCTACGCAGTGGTACATGGAGGAGAACATGCTCTTCGTATTCAAGAATAAGGTGAAACTGCTTCCGAGCGGTATCCAGGGCAAGAACGCCGCCATTCTCGGCGCCTCGGCCCTGATCTGGCAGCAGGAGAACAAATAGTTTCCGCCGGTCGCTGCCGGGCCGTTTTGCCGCGCCCGGTGTACGCCGGGCCGGGCACCTCGTCCGGTCGGGAGCGTCCGAAAACCTGAAAAGCCCCGGTTCCATCGAACCGGGGCTTTTCCGTGTCTTGGCCGCATTGCGGCGCACCTTTGCCGGCGGCGTTACCGCATGGCGATTTGCGAAGTGCCGATCAGGCGTCCGTCGCAGAAGAGCTGCACGGTGTAGGTGCCTGCGGCAAATCCGGTGCTGTTGTAATAGATGCCCACGTCGAGATCCTGGTTCTGGTAGTCGACTTCACGCATGGCCGAGTAACTCAGGCGTTCGCCCTCGAAGTCGAACGTCGGCATGGCTTCGGTCGTCAGCACATAGCCGTCGGGCGAGGTGATGCGCATGTAAACCGTCTTTTCGCCGGGCGTCGCCAGTTCGTTGGCCGTCAGCACGAAGTCCACGCGCAGGCGTGCGGCGTTCTTTATCCGCGATACGGGTTTGCTGTTGGCGTTGAGGGCCGAAAGGCGGATGTCGCGGGCGCGTATCACGGCCCCGACGCGTACTTTGTTGTCCAGTTCGGCGGCCTTCTCCTCGGCCATCTCGGCCCGCAGCTTGGCGGACGATATCTCCTTGCGGTAGGTTACGTTCTCGTTGATGAGCTTCTTGTTGAGCGTGTTGAGCGAGTCGATTTGCCGGATGTAGCCTTTCATAATCGTGCGCAGCGTGCCCACCTCCTTCTCGTACTGCTTGATTTTGGCGAGGTTCCACGAACGCTCTTTCTTGAGGCGTGCCATCAGCGAGTCGGCGCGGTCGCGCTCCACGTTGAGGCCCGCCGAGATGCTGTCGTTGGTGACCTGCAGGTTGTCGTAGTCGGTCATCAGGCGGCCCAGGTCGTTCTGAATCGAGTCGCGGTCGGCCTGCAGCAGTTGGTTGTCGAGCATCTGCTGGCGGTGGATGCTGAAGTAAAGCACCGAAAGAGCCACCAGTATCACGGACAGGATGATGATAACGATGCGGTAGCCGCGGATGGATTTCTCGGGAGCCGCCTGCGGGGTCATGTAATCGTCGTCCTCGAATTCCGAGGGGTCGTATCCTTGCTTGTTTTCTTCCATAAAAAGCTGAAATTTTACAAAGTCGATTTAAGTTGGGGTTTGCCGGGTATAGTTTATCTTCCGCAAAGATAACAAATTTTATTTTACAAGGCTCGTTACCGGGTATTTAAGCCCTTTGTAGCCCGAAATATAGGCGTTGATGCTGCCCACGCGGACGGGCGATTCGATGTAAAGCGGGATTTTGTTCTCGTCGTCCGATATCCAGATCGTGAACACCGTGCCGTCGGTGAACGAGAATCCCTCCGAGGTGCCCAGCTGGCATTCGAACCGCAGGGTCTTGAATTTGCCCATGTTGCGGATTTTCTTCGTTTCGCGGGTGATGAAGCGGTAGTTCAGGTGGCGGATCGTGTCCTGCAGTACCATCTGGAGCGTAGCCGGCACGCCGGGTTTGAAGCTGTCGGCGTCGGACGAGCGCATGGTGAAAAAGAGCGCGATGGCGTCCATGCTCTCGGGGGTCAGGGCCATGGTTTTCTGCTCGAAGGGTTTCTGGCGGCGGCGCCAGCGGGTGTGTATTTGGTCGTTGTCCCAGTCGTAGGTGTAGTAGCTCTGGAACGTATAGTCGCCCTCCTTCAGGTCGCTTTCGAAACGTGCGGGGCGCAGCGTTTCGGGGTTGATCCACACCGTGTAAATGTCCTCGAGGTTGAAGAACCAGCGGTAGGTGGGCAGCGTGCGGCCGATGCCCTCGACCTTGTAGAACTTCCGGTCGTCGAGCTGCACCTCGGAGGTCTTGACCTCCACGGCCCCCACTTCGGTGTTGGGGAACATCTTGGCCTTGTAGCTCACGCGGTAGAAAAGCTGCTCGCCGGGGTGGTAGAGCTGGGCGGCGGCAGGCAGGATTGCGAAAAGGAGTAATATCGTGAATGACAGTCGTTTCATGCGGTGGATTTTAAAGATAAACGTTCGATGGATATGAATTATTACGAAATCATGGAAAAATCAATTTCTTCCTGTCCCGAGTAACGCCGCCGCAACTCCCGCAGGCCGCGGTGTCCCGGCAGGGAGAGGTCGCGGTCGGCGGCCAGGATACCGGCGGCCGCCTCGCGGGAGACGGTGAGTATCTGGACGTCGAGCGTGGGATTGGCTATTTTCAAATCAAATGCCATGCCGCTTTGCAGCGTGCCGTTGATGTCGCCCGCGCCGCGCAGTTTGAGGTCGAGTTCCGCCAGGCGGAACCCGTCGTTGGTTTCGCACATGGCCGCGAGCCGCGCCCGCGACTCTTTGGAGAGTTTCTCGCCCGACATCAGGATGCAGTACGACTGTTCGCCGCCGCGTCCCACGCGCCCGCGCAGCTGGTGCAGCTGCGAGAGCCCGAAGCGCTCGGCCGACTCGATGACCATCACCGTGGCGTTCGGCACGTCGACGCCCACCTCGATGACCGACGTGGCGACCAGGATGTCGGCCTCGCCCGACTTGAACTGGCGCATCGACTCCTCCTTGTCAGCGGGTTTCATCTTGCCGTGGCAGATGGCCGTGACGTAGTCCGGCAGCGGGAAGTCCCGCGAGATGGCGGCATAGCCGTCCGTGAGGTCTTTGTAGTCCATCGCCTCGGACTCCTTGATGAGCGGGTAGACCACGTAGACCTGCCGCCCTTTGGCGATTTCCTGCCGCATGAACCCGAACAGGCGCAGGCGCGCCGCGTCGGTGTAGTGTACGGTCTTGATCGGACGGCGGCCCGGGGGGAGTTCGTCGATGACCGAAACGTCGAGGTCGCCGTACAGGGTCATCGCCAGCGTACGGGGAATCGGCGTGGCGGTCATCACGAGGATGTGCGGCGGCTGCGCGTTTTTGGTCCAGAGCCGGGCGCGCTGCTCCACGCCGAAGCGGTGCTGTTCGTCGATTACCACGAATCCGAGGTTGGCGAACTGCACGCGGTCTTCGATCAGCGCGTGCGTGCCGATCAGAATGTCGATCTCGCCCGAGGCGATTCCTTCCAATGCCAGCCGGCGCTCTTTGGCTTTCGAAGCGCCGGTAAGGACGGCCACTTTCACCTCCATGCCCTCGAGCATGCGCGTGACGGTGGCGAAGTGCTGGCGGGCGAGGATTTCGGTCGGGGCCATCATGCAGGCCTGGAAGCCGTTGTCCACGGCCAGCAGCATCGACATGAGCGCCACGAGGGTCTTGCCGCTGCCCACGTCGCCCTGCAGCAGGCGGTTCATCTGGTAGCCCGTCACCGTGTCCTGCCGTATCTCCTTGATAACCCGTTTCTGCGCTCCGGTGAGCGGGAACGGGAGTTTTTCGTTGTAGAACGTGTTGAACACGCCCCCGACCTTCATGAAGAGGAAGCCGTTGTTCTTCGAGAGGCGCTCCGTGCGGCGCGACTGGACGTTGAGCTGGATGCCCAGCAGTTCGTCGAATTTGAGCCGGTACTGCGCCTGCCGCAGCAGTTCGGGCGACTGCGGGAAATGGATGTTGTAGTAGGCCTCGCGCAGCGATATGAGTCCGTAGCGGGTGCGGATGTCGTCGGGCATGTACTCCGCGATGTGCTCTTTGGCCAGCGCCCACGTGTTGCAGATAAGCTGGTACATGCCTTTGGCGCCGAGCACGTTCGAGAGTTTCTCGGTCGAGGGATAAATACCCTGCATGCCGCTTTCGGCCTTGCGCGAAAGGGCCTGCTCCATGGTTTCCAGTTCGGGATGGGCCATCGACAACTCGCCGCGGTAGAACGACGGACGGCCGAAAATCAGGTATTCGCGTCCCACTTCGACCCGCTTTTCAATCCACTTGATGCCCTGGAACCAGACCAGTTCGGCGGACCCCGTGGCGTCGGAAACGTAGGCCGTGAAACGGCGCTTGCGTCCCGCTCCGGCATAGGCTACGCCCGTGACGCGGGCGCGGAACTGCAGGAGCGTCGGGGCGTCGTCGGTGATTTCGCCGATGCGGTAGATGCGCGTGCGGTCGATATAGCGGAACGGATAGTGGCGCAGCATGTCGCCCAGCGTGCGGATGCCCAGCTCCTTGTCCAGGAGCCGGGCGCGGGCTTCGCCGACGCCGCTTACGTATTTTATGTCGCTCTGCAGGTAGTCCACACGACAAATATACGAAAAAACGGGGAATACCCGCCACCGGGGAGGCGATTCGTCGTGTGCCGGGGGGCGAGCGGGCCGCGGCGGCGCCTATTTTTTCTCTTCCAGCGTGACGTCGATGCCTTCGCGGGCGAAACTGCCGCTGTACCAGCTGCCGTCGCCCTTGCCCGTCCGGTCGTCCTGCGTGAACTTCACGTCGACGGCCCGTTCGAGGAATTCACCGCCGTTGTCCGGCCCGTCGATGTCGGTAAAGGTAAGCCGCATCCGGTTCGGGAACATGCTGCCCGAAATGTCGTAGCTGCCGTCCTCCGAGGTGAGGATTTCCCTGCCCTCGTACGCTTCGCTCCGAACCTGGATTCCCCGGATCGGACGCCCCTCGTTGTCACTTACTTTGCCCCGGGCGCGGAAATCGGCGCGCGGCGTGCCGTACATGTCTACCGGCTTTTTGTCGCATGCGGTGGCGAAACCGAGCAGCGCGAGCGCCAACAGCGACAGGCGTTTTCTGATGCGCTTTTTCATGGCAGCGGAGTTTTGGGATTTGTACCGGCAAGATAATCAATTACCGGGAGTTCGCAAAATCGCGGATTATCGTTATCTTTGCCGTGTAATCTTGAACAGGATGAATCTTTCGAAATACATGCGCCGTCCGAGTTGCGAAGTCCGTATCGGGCGGGTGACCATCGGCGGCGGACACCCGGTCGCCGTGCAGTCGATGATAAACACCGACACCAACGACACCGAAGCCAGCGCAGCCCAGATCGAGCGTATCGATTGCGCCGGCGGGAAAATCGTGCGCCTGACGGCGCAGGGCCGCCGCGAGGGCGAAAACCTGGCGAACATCGTCCGCCGGGTGCGTGAAGACGGGTTTTCGACAGCCATCGTGGCCGACATCCACTTCCTGCCCGAAGTCGCCGCCGTCGCTGCGCAGTACGTCGACAAGGTGCGTATCAATCCGGGGAATTACCGCACGGAACACGGGGAATTCGAGGCGCTGATCGCCCGGTGCCGCGAACGGGGCGTGGCGCTGCGTATCGGTGTCAACCACGGCTCGCTCGCCAAGCGCGTTTTCGATGCGTGGGGCGACACGCCGCAGGGCATGGTCGTTTCGGCCATGGAGTTCCTGCGGGCCTGCCGGGCGCAGGATTTCGATCAGGTGGTGGTGTCGATGAAGTCGAGCAATACGCGCGTCATGGTCGCCGCCTACCGGCTGCTCGTCGAGGCGATGGACGCCGAGGACATGCACTATCCGATACACCTGGGGGTCACCGAGGCCGGAAACGGCATCGAGGGCCGCATCAAGAGCGCCGTGGGAATCGGCGCCCTGCTGGCCGACGGCATCGGCGACACGATACGTGTGTCGCTCACCGAGGCCCCGGAGAACGAGATTCCCGTGGCCGAGCTGCTCGTGAAGCATTTTGCCGACCGTCCGGGCGAGTTCCCGGTGCGGCATCCCGAGCGCTACTCGCCGACCGAATACCGCCGCCGCACGGACGTGCAGGTGCCCCTCGTGCACAGCGAGCCGCACGACGGATTCCGCGTAATCGAAGCCGTATCGGGCAATCCGACCGCCGAGCTGCGGGCCGCAATCCTGAACCTCGACACGCCCGAGCCGGTCATGGTGAAACGCCGCTACGAGGAGGCTTCGCTCGAAACGCTGGCCGTCAAAGCCGCCGCCGATTTGGGCGTGCTGCTGCTCGACGGGCTGGCCGACGGCATCTGGCTCGAGGCACCGGGTTTTACGCAGGAGCAGATTCGCGACGTCGAGCTGATGATTCTGCAGGCGGCGCGCGTGCGCTTTTCACAGACCGAATACATCGCCTGCCCGAGCTGCGGCCGCACGCTCTACGACATCGAAAAGACCCTCGCCGACATCAAGGCGCGCACCTCACACCTCAAGAACCTGCGCATCGGCGTCATGGGCTGCATCGTCAACGGCCCCGGCGAGATGGCCGACGCCGACTACGGCTACGTGGGCGCCGCTCCCGGCCGTATCACGCTCTACAAGGGGCGTACGGTCGTCGAGCGCAACATTCCGCAGGAGGAGGCCCTCGACCGCCTCGTCGGCCTGATACGTGCCAACGGCGACTGGGTGGAGCCATGACGATTCTGCCGCTCGCATACCTCCCCTCGGTCGAGTACTTCGCGCACCTGGTGCGCGGAGGGTGCGTCGTCGATTTGGGCGAGCATTTCGTGAAACGTTCGGAGCGCAACCGCGCCCGCATCCTCGCCACGGACGGGGTGATGGAGCTGACCGTGCATGTGCGCAACGCCAACCGTCCCCGCCAGCCGGTGCGCGACGTGCGCATCGACTATTCGAAACGCTGGCAGCACCAGCACTGGGGCGCGCTGGTCGCCTCCTACAAGGGCTCTCCCTACTTCGATTTCTATGCCGGGTTTTTCGAACCCTTCTATCGCCGCGAGTACGGGTTCCTGGCCGACTACAATACCGAGTTGCTCCACCGGATCTGTGCGCTGATGCGCGTCCCCGTGCCGGAGTTCTCCGCAACCTATGTCGAAGCCGCCGCGGGGGACATCGACCTGCGGCCCAAGCATAAAAAAGAGGGCCCGGCGTTTGTCGCCGAGCCCTATGTCCAGGTCTTTTCCGACCGGATGCCTTTCCAGCCTAATTTGTCGGTTGCTGACCTGCTGTTCGCCGAGGGGCCGGAAGCCGCTTCGGTTTTAGCACGTTGCCTACCCTGATTGTCACGCTGTCACGCAGTTCCCCGGCCGCAACGGCGACTTGCACTGTCCCCAGTACGTCCACCGAGTCGGAACGGTACTGGCATGCGGCGTATTCGGTCATGGCGAGCGTGTCGCCGCCCACGAGCAGCGTCGGGACACCGGCCGACGAGTAGACCTGAAACGCCTGCCGCTCGCGTTCGCGCAGCCTGCGCCGTTTGTCGACGATGTGCAGCGTCGGCTTTTCGCGGTTCCACAGCGCCCTGTATAGATAGTATGCATCTTTGCATTCGCGGCGGTCGAGCGTCACGAGCCCCTCGCCGTTGATTCCGTAGGGGCGGCGCGCCGAGCCGTAGTCGAACATGTTGTTGACCCAGGTGCCCCAGAAGAGCGAGTCGTTCTGGAGGTTTTTGGCGTACTCCTCGTGGAAGCGCGTCTGGCGCTCCTCGGGCATCCAGTTCGAGCGGGGCGCCGCCTGCGCCGTGTAGCTCTTGTGGCCGATGAATCCGCTGCCCCCGTAGCATACGCCCGAGCGGAGGTGCGACCAGTTTTTCTGCAGTTGGTCGCGCCAGACGGCCACGTCGTCGGTCGAGCCCTTTTTCCAGCCCACGTCCTGCCGCCATACGATCAGGTCGGTGATGAAGTTAATGTCGCCGTTCTGGTCGCTGCATGCCACCGTGGGGCGCGAGGGGTCGAGCGCATGCGCCGTGTCGTTGAGTTTGCGCACGTAGGGCGTCACGTCGTCGCCGCGTGTCCAAAGCCGCGAGAAGATGCCCCACATCACCACCGAGGGGTGGTTGTAGTTCTGGGCGATGATTTCCTGCAACTGCTGCAGGCCGTTCTGCTCGAACTGCGGCGTGGCATAGTAGGCCACGTCGCCGAGGAACGACGTGCGGTGCAGCGGCATGTCCACCCAGACCAGCAGGCCCTGCTCGTCGCAGCGGTCGTAGAAGTATTGTGCGTGGGGCATCACGGCCGAGCGCAGGGCGTTGGCCCCGAGGTCGTGTATCTGCCGCAGGTCGGAGTCGTAGTCCTGTGCGATGAACGCGCCGCCCGAGATGGCGTTGTCGTGGTAGACCGTCACGCCGTGTACCGGAAGCCGTTCGCCGTTGATCGTAAAGCCGTCGGCGGTGGTCGCATGGATGCTGCGGAAACCCGTGCGCACCGTCACGCTGTCGGTGACACGGTCGTCGCCGATGCTCGCCGTGACCCGGTAAAGCGCCGGGGAGGCCGGGCTCCACAATTGCGGATGGTCGATCGTGAAAGGCATCACGACGGGTTTGCCGTCGAGGCGTATCTTTTGCCGCCGGGTGAAAACGCGCTGTCCGTCGGGTGCGGTGATGTCGAGCGTCAGGACGCAGTTGTTCTCGCCCGCCGAAATCAGGTGTATTTCGGCTTCGCCCTCGACCCGGTCGCTGCCGACCGAGTTCTGGCGCACCAGTACGCCCTCCGAACCGAGGTAGAGCGGCGAAACGGCGGTTTTCTCCGTGATAATCAGCTCTGCTTCGCGGTAGATGCCCCCGTAGAGGTTCATGTCGGTCGAGGTGGGCAGCATGTCGTCGCGGCAGTTGTTGCTTACGACCACCAGCAGCGCGTTGTCCGAGCCGAAGCGCACCTTGTCGGTGATTTCGAACGTGAAGGCCGTGGCGCCGCCGCGGTGTCCGCCTACGTAATAGCCGTTGACGAAAAGGTCGGCGGCGCTCTGCACGCCGTAGAATTTCACGAACAGCCGCTTCGAAGCCCAGTCAGCCGGTATGTACATGTCGTTCTGGTAGTTGGCCGTGGTTTCGAGGAACGGGCCCGTGGCCTGGGTGTCGGTGTTCCACGTGTGGGGCAGTGTCACATGCCGGGCATTGTCGCTGCTGTTCTCCGATTTGAAGAAGAAACGCCACCCCTCGTTCAGGGGAAATACCTCGCGGGCCTGTGCGGCGGCGCAGGCGGCGAGGAACAGGAAGGTCGCTATATATCGTTTCATTGTTCCGGATATTATTATATGTACGATGCAAATATAATACAACCCCGGCTCAAAATCAAATTTCCCTTCCGGCCCTGTGCCTATACATATAATTAATAAGAACCATACGGACACAAAAAAAGCGGCAGACCGCGCCTCGTCAGTCTGCCGCAAGCAGGGGTTTTCTATTGAAAGTGGGAGTTGTTGTTAACCAAAAACTTTGGGATTGTCAGCCCCTGCTTTTGAGACGGTTTCCGGGGTTCCCGGCACCGCCCCGAAGGACGGCGCCGGATTCCGCGGAGAAAGTAGCTTTCTTTGTAATTCCGGTACCGCCGAAGCGGTACCGGGTTACAGGGGAATGTTATTTCGTTGCCGTGATTGCAACCGGGATGCGGCATGTAACCTCGGAGAGATCCGTGAAGGTAACGGTGGCGATAACCGTCACGTTATAGGTTCTCTTGAGGGTAGCGCCCTGGTTCAGCCACGTTACCACGCCGGTATCAGAAGCAACTTCGAACTTCGAATCTGCGGTGATGTTCCCGATCAGCTCCTTGTAGTCGGCTTCGGTCGTGTCGAATGCGTAGACTACGGTCGGTTCTCCGACTTTGTACGTTTCCGTCGCCTTCTCCGTCAGGGCGAGTGCCGTCTCCAAGTATTTGTAAATGGGATCGCCTTCACGGTCGTTCACGAGAACCTGAACGTCGGTTGCGACGGTTTCCTCACCGGGAGCGTTGCCGTAGAGTTCGACACCGGCGGCATTGCCCTTCACGAACGGATTGACGAATACGATGCTGTACGTGAACGGGCATTTCTCACCGTTCACCAGGCTCGTGGTGTAGGTCATGTCCTTCGAGAGGAACTCCGTGGTCATGGCTCCGTCGAGGGCTACCTCGAAGGGATCCGTCTGGGCATCGGTAGGAGTAACACCTACTATGGGCGATTTCGTCCACAGGAAGCTGACACCCGTAACGTTCTCGGGATCTGCCTGCGTGTCGTTGTAGTAGGCGAAGATGTCCTTGTCGTTCCGCTTGCCGAAGTGCTCGATGACTGCGGACGACATTTCCCACGTGTTGGTATCCTTGTTCAACTGACCCTTCACGAGGATGATATCATCCTGAGTCGTCTCTTTGAAGTTGTTGTAGAGAGCTTTGACATTAGCGGGCAGGAAGTGGTAGAGCGGGTTGAAGACGAACGGCTTGTGATCCTCCTTGACGTAGAACTTCTGCGTCAGGATGAAGTCGCCGTGCTTCATATTGTCTTTCGACTTGATCGTGATCGTCAGCGTATACTCGGCACCCTTCGTTGCATCCTTGTAGGTGTGCTGCGTCTTGGCCAGGTTGTTTACGCTTACATAGATACCTGCGGTCGTCGTGTTCTCTTTGTTCAGGTTGACGGCAACCTTGATACCCTCGCCTTCGGCAACGACCTCGCTGTCACCTGCACCGGTTGCGCTCAAAACTTCCGTGGCAGTCGTTTCCTGCAACTTGATGGCCGTTACTTTGACATCGTATCCAGCCTCGTAGTTGTCCCAGAAATCCTCGGCGGTCAGACCTTCCACACCGTAGATGTCGGTGTTGACTTTTTCCCACGTCATCTTGCTGACCGACGTGTAGGCAGAAGCCAGATCACGATACAGAACGGTCTTCTCCTTGTCGATCGTTACGTTGTGCTCATCCTTCGGATCCACGGTCGGGTCGTCTCTCGAAATCGACAGTTTGATGTATGCCGAAGCGACCATCCGGTCCGTGCCGTTGTTATCGGGCAGGTAAGCGTCTACACGTACGACGGGCGTACGGCCGATAGCCGGGGTCAAACCTGTTGCCAGGTTCTTGGCGTTTACTTTAACGACGCCGTCGGTCATCTCGACGAACCACTGCTGGTTGGTCTTTTCCGTATCGTCGGCCAGGTACTTCTCGGGGAGGCTGAATTTGTAGCTCATACCCTTGATACCGAGGTTGAACACGTAGTCTTTTGCCGTTTCTTCGAAGAGTCCGACTTTCTCTTTCAGGTCGATCTCGCCGGTATACTTGAACTCGAAGTTTGCATCGGCATCGAGAGCAACGAATTCTTTGACGAAAGTATCCGTTTCGTCCGCAGCCTTGGCAATGACCTTGGTACGGGGATAGAATTTCTCAGCAGCAGTGGGCACTTCGCCTTTCGTTACTTTCGTGGAGTCTACCAGAACAGGCTCTACTTCCGAAGCCGTCACATGGATGTAATCCGAGGTTACGGGGTTCTGGCCGGCCCATACCTGCAGCGCGGCGATGTCGTATTCGGGCTCGTTGCTGAGCGTCGAAGCGTTGACCGTGGCTACCATCTTGACGACTCCCTTCTCGGTGAAATCGGATGAAACGACATTCAGCAGCGTGGTCTTGTCACCTGCGGCGCGGGTCTTGACCACGCGGTTGATAAATGCGGCGATAGCATATTCACCCTCTTCGCCGACAAATGCGTCGGTCGGGTTCAGGCGGTAAACCAGATCCACTTCGTTGGATTTGTTCAAATCCTGGGGTTTGAAGGTCTTGTCTGAATTAGCCTTTGCCTCGTCCAGATAAGAAGCCACGTAGCAGAATTCCTGGGTCGTGGTCGCATAGGGCAGATCCCCGCTGATCATATCGGGAACGAATGCAACCGAACCCAGCTGTGCACCCTGGAAAATGGTAACGTCGCCTTCCGAACCAGTCACGCCACTAAGGGTCAACACATTGCCGCTCAGGACTGCAGTGAGGCCCGAGCCTGCGGCTTTCCACGAAATCTCCGTGTCCCCTACCTTTTTGTTGTCCTGCCAGATCTCGAAGAATCCGTTGGCACCGGGAACATAGTATTTTCCGTCAGCACCAGCCGCACCGGGAGTGCCGGGAGTACCTGCGTCACCTTTGTCGCCTTTTGCTCCGTCAACACCGACAGCCTTGTAGCTCTGTTTTACGTCGTTTTTGTACCAGTAGCCGTCGCTTCCGATGGTCCACACATCCGCAGGAGCGCCGTTGGTGCCATTGGTAACCTCGTAGGTCTGGTTGTTGCTCAACGTAAACGAGAGGCCTTTGTCTGTTTTGGTTACGGATTTGATGACCGAACCCGATTCAATCAGAGCTTTGAGCTCCGATACGGAGGCGTTCGTTTCATCGATCTGTTTTTGCAGATTGTCGATGTCGTCGTCGTAATCCTTACAACCGACAGCGGCTAACATTGTTCCTG
>NZ_CABMQJ010000045.1 GCF_902388705.1 uncultured Alistipes sp. | reverse complement strand
GAGGCCGAGCGGCGCATGCGCGCCAACCGCGAAGCCTACGAGCAGGGGCTGGCCGAGGAGCGCGCCATCCGCGAACGCGGCAGCGCCGGGGAGGATTCCGAGCATCAGGACCGCAAGGTCAAGGGGCGCGTCACGGTGTCGTTTTCGCTGACCAATCCCGTGCGCACGTCGCGCCATTTGAGCATCCCCGCCTATACCTGCGAGGGCGGCGGCGAGGTAATCGTCGAGATTACGGTCAACCGTGCCGGCGAGGTCACGAACGCTCGCGTGGCCGAAGGCGGCGACGCGTGCATGCGCGAATCGGCCCTGAATTCGGCCCGCAGGTCGCGGTTCAATATCGACGACTCGGCTCCTGCGCGGCAGCAGGGGACGATTACGTACATTTTTATCCCCCAATAAGTCCTTTTTGTCCGGCCGGGCGTGAAATTTGCCGGATTTTTTTTACCTTTGTTGCCGATCGAAACTGGCATGCGTAAACTTGCAATCATACTGTTGGGCCTGTTGGGTTGCCTGTTGTTCGAAACGGGCAACAGCGGGAAAGTCACGGGCGATGCCGGGCATGCCGCCGTCACGCTTTCGGTCGATCGCGCCTCGGGTGAGCAGTGGCTCTGCGAGCGCGAATACAATGCCGACCTGAATCTGCCCCGTGTGCCGGGGGAAGTGTCTCCCGCCCCGGTTGTGCCCGTTTTCCAACGCTGCGGAACCGGCGCCGGACAAACCGCCGACCGTTATGCGGCGGACCGGTGCGAAAGGGGTATTGCGAAAGTAACCTCGGAATTCAAATCTTCTGACCTGTCCGTCGGTCTGCATGCCGTAGACTACTATGTCTACCGCCTGCGCCGGCTCATTATTTGACGTTTTGTATTTTTGCCGGTTTTTCCCTGAATACAAACGTTTAATAATGAAAAAGATATGGATAAGAATAAAATTTGCGAGGCGTTGTACGCCTTGCCCGGCGGCGTTGTGGTGAAGCGTCGCAAATCGATGGTGGTTCCCGCCGTGCTGTTTGTCGTCGGAGCGGCGATGATTGTAGTGAACAATATATATGGGGCCGAACTTACGAACAACCTCCGTTCGGCCGTGGTCTTCACCGGCGGAATCCTGGCCATCGCCGGTATGATTGCGGCCGCGGCGCAGACCTTCGGTTCGGGCGGCGTGCCTTTCCACAAGGAGAACCGCAGCTACCTGCTCTACGAGGAGCTCTATTTCGACCGCGGCGTCCGCAGCGAAGTGATGCAGTCCGTGGACGAGGGTGCCGTCGAGCAGCTGCTCGGCATGAAGCACGCGCAGGTTCCGGCCGTAGCCGTGGCGGTGTACCGCACGCCGGACAACCGTTTCGCCGCCATGCAGGCGTTCGAATATGCCGAACTGGAATACAAACCGTTGACCCGGCTGAAAATAGTGGACAGGATAAAAGTATAAAACCGACAGGAGAAAATGATAGACATCAGTGGTGAAAATGTAGTATTGGTAGGTGCGTTGCTGCTCTTCGTGGCGGTGATGGCCGGTAAGGTCGCATACCGTTTCGGGGCCCCCGCGCTGTTGCTGTTCCTGGGCGTGGGCATGTTGTTCGGGTTGAATTTTATCTCGTTCCGTTCGGTCGAGATGACCCAGTTCGTCGGCATGATCGCCTTGTGCATCATCCTCTTCACGGGAGGTATGGACACGAAGTTCTCGGAGATAAAACCCATCATCGGCCCGGGTGTCGTGCTGGCCACGGCGGGGGTGGTCATGACGGCGTTCGTGCTGGCCGGTTTCGTGTGGCTGGTTGCGCCGTGGCTGGGTGTCGAGATGCCTTTCGCACTGGCGCTGCTGCTGGCCTCCACAATGTCGTCGACCGACTCGGCGTCGGTTTTCTCCATCCTGCGAAGCAAGAAACAGGGGCTGAAACAGAACCTGCGGCCGCTACTGGAGCTGGAGAGCGGCTCGAACGACCCGATGGCCTACATGATGACCATCCTGCTCATCAGCGTCGTGGCGAATACCTCGGGCAGCACCGGCCTGGGCATGAGCGTGGTGTTCTTCGTGGTGCAGATGGTCGTCGGCGCCGTGTCGGGTTACCTGATCGGACGGCTGGCCGTGTGGACGATCAACCGCATCAAGTTGGCCAACCATTCGCTCTATTCGGTGCTCCTGCTGGCGTTCATTTTCTTCTCTTTCGCCTTTACCGACCTGATTAAGGGCAACGGCTACCTGGCCGTCTACCTTTCGGGCCTGGTTATCGGCAACCATAAACTCGAACAGAAACGGTCGCTGACGGTTTTCTTCGACGGTTTCACCTGGCTCATGCAGATTGTGATGTTCCTCACGCTGGGACTTTTCGTCAATAGCGACGAACTGCTGCAGCCCGAAGTGCTGCTGCTCGGCGGTCTGGTGGGGGCGTTCATGATTCTCGTGGCGCGTCCCCTGACGGTCTTCGCCTGCCTGCTTCCGTTCCGCAAGTTCACGACCAAGGCGCGGCTCTACGTGTCGTGGGTGGGACTGCGCGGCGCGGTGCCGATTCTCTTCGCCATCTATCCCCTGATGGCGAATGTCGAGAACGCCGGGCTGCTGTTCAATGTGGTCTTCCTCGGCACGATTATTTCGCTGCTGGTGCAGGGTACCACGGTGAGCGGCATGGCCAACCTGTTGGGACTGGCCTACGAGGAGCGCGAGTCGGCTTTCAGCGTCGACATGCACCAGGATATGAAATCGGCGCTTACCGAGGTCGAGGTCAACGAAACGATGCTCGAAAGCGGGCATACGCTTAAGGACATCAACCTTCCGGAGAACACGTTGGTGATGATGGTTTGCCGCGACGGCGACTATTTCGTGCCGCAGGGCAAGACGGAACTCAAGCAGGGCGACAAGCTGCTGGTCATCTCCGACCGCAGCGAGGAGCTCGAGTCTACTTATAAAGGGCTGGGTATCGACGACGTGATGAAGTTGGGATAGGCTCCTGCGCCGCCCGATACGCTGTCCCGAACGAAAATTTTACACCTGTTCGCACCAAATCCCTTTCCGTGTGCACAGGACATGTCCGGTATTCAGTGACTTGAAAACCTGAAGGACAACAGGCAGGTCCCGGCGAATCGATCGCCGGGACTTTGTTTTTCCGCCTTTTTCTCCCGCTCTTGCGTTCCCTTTTCTCCCGCTCTTGCGTTCCCTTTTTTCCCGCTCTTGTGTTCCCTTTTCTCCTGCTCTTGCGTTCCCTTTTTTCCCGCTCTTGTGTTCCCTTTTTTCCCGCTCTTGTGTTCCCTTTTTCTCCCGCTCTTGCGTTCCCTTTTTCTCCCGCTCTTGTGTTCCCTTTTTCTCCTGCTCTTGCGTTCTCTTTTTCTCCCGCTTTTGCGTTCCCTTTTCTCCTGCTCTTGTGTTCCCTTTTTCTCCTGCTCTTGCGTTCTCTTTTTCTCCCGCTCTTGCGTTCCCTTTTTTCTCCCGCTCCTCCCGCTCGCTCTTTCTGCCTTTCTTCCTTCGACGCCCGTTTCCTCTGCTTTGCCCTCCTTGTGCCGCCATTTCTTCCGGCGCTCCGGTGCCGAATATCTCCGGAAAATCCTGCGGAGAATTTGCATTGCCGGGTATTTTTCACTACATTTAGAGTGCCGCCGCCGTGCGGTGCGTCAATCCTTTGCTGCCTATGAAAACCGGACGTTCTGAAATCCTGCTGGGTGTCATGCAGGTATTGCTTCCCGCAGTGCCGGGGCTTTACGTAATCCTGTTCCGTCCCGACGTGGACGTGCTCACTCCCGGCCAGCTCATTCCGTGGATACTCTCCATTAACCTGCTGTTTATCCTCCTGTTTTGGCGCCGGATCGGCTGGTCGCGCCGCGAGCGGCGGGGTACGGCCGCGTTGCTGCTGCTGTTCGCCTGTTTACCGTGGCTGGAATTCCATATGCTGCCTCTTGGGGATATGGCGGGCCGCCTGTGGATGCAGACCGGCAGCTATTGCCTGGGGCAGGCCGTCGGCTATACGGCCATTGTCCTTGCGCCCGGCTGGGTCGGCAGCCAGCGGCAGCGGCGCTATGAGGAGCGGGTGCTTTCGGGCCGCGAGAAGTTCGAATCCCGCAGGGAGGTAATGGAGCAGCGGGCGAAAGCGGAAGAGGCCTGCAAGCGAAAATAAGGAAGAGGCTCGCAGACAAACCTCCAAAAATGAAAATCACCCCTGCCGGAGATATTTTCGGCAGGGGTGGAATCGTCGGAATCGGACTTGTCGGACGGCCTCCTTTCCGAAGACATGCGCCGGTGTCCCGCCGGATTGGTTTCCCCGAACCCGGCACTGCCGCGTTTGTTCTCCGGGTGCATCCGCAGCGCCTTTTCAGGCCGTTGTCTTTCTTGAATAGCCGCCGCTTGCGGCCTGCCTGGCAGTGCTATTGTTTGCCGTTTCCCTTATGATAATTAAATAAACGGGCCGCCATCCGGCAGCCCGTTTCCGATTATCCGGCCATAAGCGGATCAATACCCCTCCGCTTCGGTGTAGTCGTTGCTCTCGTTGAAGCGGGTTTGCGTGTAAGTGTTGCCGAACCCGTCGGTGGCGCGGACGACGATGTTGGCCGCCTCTGCGTTTTTCAGGCTGTACTGGTACTGGTGGTAACAGGGGCTGGTGCCGCTTTCGACCGGGTTTTTCTTAACGCCGATGTGGTAGCCGCGAATCCAGCGGTCGCCGTATCCCTGCGCGAACTGCGCCATCGCGCTCCACGTCTTTCCGCCGTCCTCCGAGAGTTCCACTTTCCAGGTCGTTCCGTCCATGCCCGACACGAAGACATTGGCCACGACCACGTCGGCCCCCACGTCGTATTTGTAGGTGGCATAGGGCCCGGCGAACTCCGCGTCGCCGCGGTAGAGCCTGATTTGGTAGTCGTCGGCCCGCTGCGACGCCTTGAAATAGGTGTCGACGATGTTCGTGCCGTCGATTTCGTAAACCATGAATCCGTTGGGCGTGCCGTCGCCGCCGCATGTCGAGCGCCAGAAATAACCGCACGTGCCGCCGTGTATGCGTTCGAAAATGGCGTGCGAGCGCATGTGATAGGGCTGGAAATAGTGCGTGTGGGCGCACATCAGCGTGGGATTTTTGTATTTGGAGAGCATGTCGAGCACTTTCTTGCGGTTGAGGTAGCCCGTGTTGTCGCGCAGCGGAATGTGGTAGTAGAGCAGCACCATTTTGTCCGTGGGAACGAAACTCAAGTCCTTTTCCAGCCATGCCACCTGTTCGTCCGTGAAGCCCCCGGTGTACTCCGTTCCCGTGAAGATGATGTTGTCCATCGCCACGAAATGCACGTCGCCGCGGTTAAACGAGTACCAGCGCGGCCCGAGTACGTCGCGGTAGGTGTCGCCCGTGTAGTCGACCGAGCTCTTGTCGTGGTTGCCGATCGTGGTGAAGAAGGGGACACCCGTTTCGCCGAACGCCCGTTTCATCGCGGTGAATGTCTGCGCGTCGCCCTTGCCCAGGATATCGCCCAGGGCGATTCCGACCATCGGAATCGTGTACTTTGCGGCGATTTTCTTGATGTCGGGCACCGCTTCCGTGCGGAACCGCTGGATATGGTCGTTGTTGTCGGGCTGGGGGTCGCCCAGTCCGAAGAGCAGGAACCGCTTGTCGCTCTGGGTGAGTTTTGTGAGCGTGAAATCCGCGCGATAGGGCTTCGAACTGCTGCCTGTGACGGAATTCGCCGCCTGATAGGCACCCTGGTAGGAGCCGTAATTCGCCTGTTTCGGAATTTCGTAGCCCGACGGCACCGAGATGAATACGTGCTTGGCATTTGCGTCGCGTATGATTTGGTAGACGCCTTTGCTGTCGGTCGCTGCCACGCTGTATCCGTCGCTCACGACCGCCCCTGCGATGGGGTTGCCCTCTTCGTCGCTCACCAGTCCGTAGAGGGTGATGCCTTCGTCCGGGGTGATTTCGGTCGTGCCCTGTCCGCCGTCGTCGTCGGGTTTGGGCAGCTCTGTTATCATTTTGTCATCCTCCCAGCAGCAGGTCATCAGTGCTGCCGCCGTCAGGGCCGCAGCCGCAGTGCGGAGTGTGCGGAGGAGTCGTCCGTATATCGATTTGTTTTTCATTTTGCAGGTTTTATCGGGCCGGATACCCCGGAAGGCGTCCGGCCCGGATTGAATGTTTACCAGTTGGGATTCTGCGGGATGTTGGCGCGCTGGAGCTCTTCGGTCGGAATCGGGAAGAGGTAGTGCTTCTCGAGGAATACGCGGTCTTCTTTCCAGAAACGCTCCATGCGGTATTTCTTGCCTCCGACGGAGATTTTACCGTCGGGATCCTCTACCGGGCGCATGCCGCAGATGCGGTGCTGCGTCTTGGGGTAGGCGCCGTATTTGGCGAAATACTCCTGTGCTTTCTTGTCGTTGGGGCCCTGCAGCGAGTTCCACTGGGCGTCTTTGGCCAGCTCGGCCGGGCTGGTCGGCTCGAGATAGAAGCGCGTGGAGAAGAACCGGCTCTTTTCGTGGTAGAGCTCCACGCGGCGTTCGCGCAGGATGTAGTCGAGCAGCAAATCCGCGTTGGTCTGTGCCGCAGGCGGCATGGGGGCCATGAACGAACGTGCGCGCAGGTCGTTTATCAGGTTGTAGACCTCGGCTGTGGCGCCTTTCGAACGGGTTACCGACTCGGCGTATACCAGGTAGATTGTCGCCAGGCGAATCAGCGGAGCGTCGAAGTTCCAGTTGCCCGACATGCCCTTCGTGTAGTAGCCGTCGAAGAACTTGTGGGTGAAGTAGCCCGTCGAGGTCGAGTTGGCGGCGTTGATGGCATCGGCGCCCGTCGCCGTGTTTATCCATTTTCCCTTGAACATCGCTCCGTGGTAGGTGATGTCGCGGTAGAAGCGCGGGTCGCGGTTGACGTAGGGGTTGCCGTCGTCATAGGCCTTCTCCATGTCCTGTTCGGAAATCAGGCTGCCGTAGAGCGCCTTGTGGTTCTGCTTGAGGGCGTATATCGGGTATCCGTAGCCGTCGGGGCCGATTACCTCGTATTCGTCCACCTGATCCTGTACGGGCACCTCGCGGGCCTGTCCCTGCGACGAAGGCGGGTACATGTCGTTGTGGTAACCCACGGTCTTGCAGTGCAGGTGGAAGAATATCCATTCGGCCTTCTTCGCCTCGTTCATCGTGCGGCTGAAGAGCTCCCACAGACGGCTGTAAACCATTCCGTTGCTTTCGTCCACACCGCCCGCGTTGGTCGTCACGCTTTTGGGCGAGCCCTGGTAGAGCGCGTAGCGCTTCTGTCCTTCGGTTTCGAAATCCATCACGGCCTTTGCCGCTGCGGCCGCCGCATCCCAGCGTGCGGGGTCGTACTGCTGGTATTCCGAGGCGTAGTTGCGGGTGTCGCCCTTGAGCGTCGAACCGTTGTAGAGCGGTGTGGCGGCTATCCAGCGAGCCATGGCCTTCAGCGCCAGGCAGGCTCCCTTTTCCACGCGGCCGAATTCGTTCATCAGGTTCTGGGCCGGTACGCGGGTGTAGGCGTCGTCGCAGTCGCGGCAAATCTTCTCGACAATCGCATGGATGTTCTCGCGTTCGAACGGCGGCAGGGCGCTGGGGTTCACCGTGTAGTCGACATAGGGGCATTCGCCGTAGCTTTTCAGCACGCAGTAGTGCAGGTAGGCGCGGATGAAGAGCACCTCGCCGATACGCTGTGCGAGGGTGCCGGGACGGGCTTCCGAGTCGGGCGTGTTGTACTTCTCGATACCCTCCAGGATGACGTTGGCGCAGCGGATGTCCTCATAGAGTTTGGGCCAGAACGTGTGGCAGGCACCCGAGTTGGTCGTGGCGTTGCAGCTGGTGTAAAGCTGCGAGCCGGGCTCCCAGTCGCCGTCGTTGAACTTGTTCGACCAGCCGTTCTCGGCCGACGAGCCTTCGCACTCGTCGGTCAGCGCCGAGTCGCTGAAGAAGCGGATGTGCACCAGCGGCTGGTCGGCCGCCCGGGCGTAGAAGTAGAGCCGGTTTATCAGGGCCTCGGTTTCGTTGAATCGGGTGAAGATGTCCTGATCCGTCTTGTCGCCCTGCGGGGTCTTGTCGAGGTAGTCCTCGCACGAGAGCAGCAGCATGGCGGAGCAGCAGAGGAGGAGGTATTTTATACGGTTTTTCATGGTCGTTTTGTATTTGTATTGGTTAGAATGTCATGTTGATACCGATGTTGACGACGCGCTGCACGGGGAACCAGCTGCCGTCGCCGTTCTTGATTTCGGGATCCATGTCCACGTCGCCCAGGTTGTCGAACGTGAGCAGGTTCTGCCCCTGCACGTAGACGCGTACGTTCTGGATGCCGGCCTTCGCCGTCCACGACTTGGGCAGCGTATAGCCGATTTCGACGTTTTTCAGGCGGATGTACGAAGCGTCGTAGAGGAACAGGCTCGAGTACTGCTGTTTGTTGTTGTTATGGATGCCGTAGTGCAGGGCGGGGTATTTCGCCGTGGCGGCCGTTTCCGGCGTCCATCGGTTGAGGTGCATGCGGCGCACCTTGCCGATGCGCGACTGGTCGTAGAGCGGGAAGTCCCACACGGCCGGGCCGCTCAACTGCACCGAACAGAGCGTCGAACCCTGCCACAGCATGCTGAAGTCGAAACCCTTGTAGGAAAGCCCCAGCGGAATGCCGAACTGGATTTCGGGCGTACGGGGGTTGCCGATGGCCGCCCGGTCGTAGTTGTTTACCACGCCGTCGCCGTTGAGGTCTTTGTATACCACGTCGCCGGGCTGCACGGGCCCCCAGATGGCGAATCCGCTGCCGCCGTTCATGGCGTTCAGGCGGTCGGCCTCCGCGTCGTCCGCCACGAAATGGTCGAATATGTAGCAGAAGTTCTCGTTGATGCGCTTGCCGGTCTGGTAGCGCCACGGGCAGTCGCGGCCGTTGTTGTCGACGTATGAAATCTCGTTGCAGTACTTGATTTTGTTGCGCGCGAAGGTGAAGTTCGGGCGGATGTAGTAGCGGAAGTGCTGTCCGATACGTCCGTCCCAGCCGATTTCGAACTCCACGCCGTGGTTGTCCACGATACCCGAGTTGACAATCGGAGCGGTCTGTCCGACGATGTAAGGGAATCCGACCTTATCGTCCGTCGAAAGCGAGGTGAGGATGTCGTAGCGGTGCTCCTGGAAAATATCCAGCGAGAAACTCAACTGCTGGTGGAAGAACTGGGCGTCGATACCGAAGTTGAATTTGCGGGCCTTTTCCCACGTCAGGTTCGGGTTGGCGAATACGCCCTCGATCAGGTAGGTCGTGTATCCGTTTTCGGTTTCCCCGAAATAGGTGGTCATGCCGTCGGAGGATTTGTAATACTGCAGGTAGGAGAACCGGTTGCCCGACAGCTGGTCGTTGCCCACCAGTCCGTACGATGCGCGCAGTTTGAGGTGGTCTATCCACGACACGCTTTTCATGAATTTCTCCTGCGAAACGACCCATCCGACGGAACCCGCCGGGAATACGCCGTAGCGTTTTCCGCGGGCGAAGTTCTCCGAGCCGTTGTAGCCGATGTTGAACTCGAAGAGGTATTTGTTGCGGTAGTCGTACGTGGCGCGCCCCGAGAATCCCATGTAACGGTAGGGTACCTGGTTGCTGATGACCTTGTTCTGCAGGTAGAAGAGCAGCATGCCCGATACGTTGTGGTCGCCGAATTTGCGGGCGTAGTCCAGGCGGGCCTGGAAGCGCGACGTTCCCTCGGGCGAGCCGTGGCTGATGCTGTTGCTCTGGGCGTCGTCGGTCGTGCGCTGGTTGGCCGTGACGTAGGTGCCGTTCTTAATCCAGTAGTCGGCGTTGTTCTTCCACTCGTCGATGCTGTACTCCTCGGGCAGCATCCAGGTCGAGTAGCCCGGATAGGTCAGGTTGCCCGTGCTGTGCGTCGGCACGCTGTTGTTGATGGTGTGCTGGTTGTAGGTGTCGTACGAGAACTGCGCGGCCACGCTCAGACCCTTGGTGATGAAGTCCAGGTCGTGGCTCAATTTGAACGACCCCTGCAGGTAGCGGCGCGTGCGTTTGCTCGAGCCCGTGCGGCTCAACTGCCCGAGCATGTTGTAGCGGTAGTCGTTGTCCGCATAGAGCAGGTAGCCTCCGTTCTCCTCGAAATCGCCCTGGTTGACGTCGTTGTGGTTGTTGGGCAGGATAATCGGCAGGTAGGGCGGCTGCGTGTTGGCCAGCGAGATGATGTTGGCGGCCGTGGCCCCCGGGTAGTTGTACTCCGTGACGCGGGCGCCCAGGTCGACCGAAATCTTCAGCCGCTTGGTGGCGTCGACGTCGACGTTCGCGCGGAAGTTGTAGCGCATGAAGTGGTTGACGTTGTCGGAGTTCGAATGCCTGTAGTTGCCGCCCTGGTTGTAGTAGCTGCCGAGAATGAAATACCGGGCGCGGTCGGTTCCGCCGCGTACCGAGAGGCTGTAATCCTGCAGGATGGAGGGCTTGAACGCATAGTCGAAGTAATCCCAGTCGTAGCCCAGCCCGTCGGAGTTGTCGCCCCGCGCGCGGCGGAAATTGGCGATTGTTTCCTTCGAGAAGAGCGATGCCGAGCCGGGGTCGAGCGCCGGGTTGTCGTTGAGCATCGCTTCGTTGTAGAGCGTCGCGTAATCCGCCGAGCCCAGGTAGTCGGGGTAGCGGATCGGCTCACTCACGCCGACCGAAGCCTTGAAGTCGACGGTCGGTTTCTCGCCTTTGCGGCCGCGCTTGGTCGTGACGATGATTACGCCGTTGGCGCCGCGGATACCGTAGGGCGCCGTCGCCGAAGCGTCCTTGAGGATGGTGAACGTTTCGATTTCGTCCGGCGCCAGGTAGCTCATGTCGCGTTCGATGCCGTCGACGATCATGATGACGTCCGATTTGCCGTAGGTCGAGATGCCGCGGATGTTGAGCTGCGCGGCGTCGTTGCCCGGCTCGCCGCCGGAGAACTGGTTGACCAGCAGGCCCGGCATACGCCCGGCCAGCGCATTGTTGATGTTGGCCGTGGGCGACTGCTTGAGGTCTTTGGTGGTGATGGTCGCAATCGAGCCGGTGATGGTCTCTTTCTTCTGCACGTTGTAGCCGACGACCACGACCTCTTCGAGGGCCTTGCTGTCCTCGAGCATCATGATGTCGATTTTCGTGCGGTTGTTGACGTCGATTTCCTGCGGGGCGTAGCCGATGTAGGAGACCATCAGCGTCGCTTCCGCATAGGGGACTTCGATGGCATAGCTGCCGTCCGAATTCGATACGGTGCCTTTGGCCGTGCCCTTTACGACGATGGTCACGCCGATCAGGGGATCGCCCTTGTCGTCCTTGATGCTACCCGTGACTTTCAGTTTCGACGACTGCTGCCGGGCCTGCGGCGCCGCCGCTCCGCCCGGGGAGGCCGTGGCGGCCCCTCCCAGACAGAACAGACAGAGAATCAGTGTTAAAAAACGATATTTTTTCATAACGGTGAATGCTGAATGGATGATTACTGTTTGAGCGTGATGTTCATTACGGTTCCTGCCGAGGCGTCTTTCGAAGCCTGGTCGCAGTCGGTCTTGTCTGCGGTGCCGCTTTCGATTGCCTTCTGGAAGATGTAAACCGGATTGGCGCACGCCTCGCTCTTCACGGTGGCGGTGATGCTGCCCGTGTTCTTGCAGGTGCGTATGGTCGTCACATAATCCTGTTCGACGCCGACGATGCCTGCCACCAGCGGGAAGGCCGTCGTTGCGGCTTCGAGCGTGGGGACGTTGAGGTTGCCGTGGTTCTCGCAGCTTTCGAGCAGGTTGCCGGTGCTGCGGGCCGCCGAGAGGATGCCTGCCGCGCGGTACCTGAACAGTCCGGTGATGTCGCCCCGGTTGACACAGCCGCGGATGGTGCAGTTGCCGTAGGCGCATCCGATGATGCCTGCGGCCTGCGACGCCGCCGATGTCGTGCTGGGGTTGGTGATGTTGCCCGTATTGGTGCAGTTCTCGATATGGCCCGCCTTGAGTTTCTCGGCGATGCCGACCAGTCCGCCTATGTAGTTGGTCGTCAGCGACAGGTTCGCTTCGTTGCGGCAGTTGCTCATCGTCAGCGACATGGCGCCCTTTCCGTTGTCCGAGCCCACGCATCCGACGATGCCTCCCATGCGGCGGTTGGCCGCCAGGGCGTTTGTCATCGTCATCCGGCCCTTGTTGACGCAGTTGGTGAACGTGCCGTATCCGTTGCCCAGGATGCCGCCCAGCGAGTGGAACTGTTTGTTCGTGCCGCCGTGGTCGATGTTGAAGGCGCCTTCGTTCGTGCAGTCCGTGAAACTCCACTCGGCGGTTTCGGCCATGCCGACCAGGCCTCCGATTCGGCCCGAATCCACGGCCAGCTCGCCGAACGCCAGTTCGAAGTTGCCCGTGTTCGAGCAGTTCGTGAAGCTGCCTTCCGATTTATCCTCTCCGCGTCCCACCAGGCCGCCGACGGCGATGTAGCGGGCGCTGTTCATCGTGAACGTCCCCTCGTTGCGGCAGTCGGTGTAAACGCCGCCTTTCGAGAAGCAGATGAGTCCGCCTATCCAGCTGTAGGTTTTGGTCGACGCGTCGGTGTTGTCGTAATTGACTGCCACTCTGGTCGTGACGCCGCTGACGGGGGCCCCGTTGTTGTAGACGGCCAGCGTGCCGAGCATCGGGCGTGCGTCGGACATCGTCCACGAAAGCGAGCCTTCCAGTACGAGGTTCCGCACGGCCGCTTCGGCCGCCAGCGTATGGAACAGGCCCACTTCGGCCTGCTTGGCCGTGAAGTTCACGCGGATTGTGTGTCCCAGGCCGTCGAACGTCCCGGAGAACGGCTTCTGGGCGCTTCCCGCGAAGATATTTTGGTCGTATGCGCTCAAATCGATGTCCCCGGCCAGTACGATTCGCCCGTCGTTGGTGTAGTCGTCGAGCGGCGTTCCGTCGGTTACGGCCTGGCCGAAGGCAACGAATTCATCGGCTGTCGAAATGCCTTTCCAGGCTATGGGCAGGGTGAATTCCGCCGTGAGCTCCTCGTCGGACGTGGCGTTCATCCCGACGATTCCCGTGCCGTCGCAGTCGGTGTCCGCGGCGGGCGCCGTCACTTTGAGCAGCGAGTTTTCGATGTCGAGCGCCACCGTCCAGCCTTTGGGGGCCGTGATGTCGCATTTGGCGACGTTGCTGATCGTGCAGGCAATGTCGCGCTGCTCCCCGAAGGTGAATTTGTACGCCTGCTCCGCGAACGAGATAACCGGCATCCTGGTCGACAGCTCGACGGGAATCGACGAGCTGGCTCCGGCCGTGCCGCGCACGCTCAACGGCGTCACTTTGACGTCGCCCGTCAGGACGGGGTCGGCCGTCCCTTTTTCGGGGGCGGTCACGGTCAGCGTGCCGGCGTCCGTGTCGGCTTGGTATTTCCAGCCTTCCGGGGCCTCCACCTCGAGCGAGGCGGTGTTCTCGCATTCGAAATTATAGGTAATGCTCTTTCCGAACGAATAAACCCGCCGTTTGGTTGTCGCGTCGCCCTCGAATGTCAGTTTGATGTTCTCTTCGAGGGCAGCCACGGCGAGCGTGTAAATCATGGTGCGCCCTGCCTGTGACTGGATGGCGACGGTGATTTCCCCGCCGGGTTTGGCCTCCAGGTCGGCTGCCACGGGGGCCGTGACCGTACAGCTCCGCGAGCTGGGTATCACGCTGCATTTCCATCCGGTGGGTGCGGTGATTTCCGTGTAGGTGACGAATGCGCTCTTCAGGGTGTAGGCGGTCGTCGTGCCGAACTTCATGCTCTGGAGCCCCTCGACGAGGGTGCCCTGCGTGTCGTAAAGTTCGAATACGATTGCACCGTCGTCCGCCTCTACGTCCTCTATGTCGCACGATGCGGCGAGCAGCATCGATGCCCCGAGGAGCAGGTACGCCGGATAAAGGAGAGATTTTCTCATAGATAAAAGTTTTAAGGTTAATATTTGGTGAAACGAATGGTCGTCAATCGTATGGTTCGGGCCGTAGGGTATATGGGGTCATTTATTCGCCTGCAAATTAAAAGCGGATAAAATGGAATTGAATGAAGATTGAATGACGTTTAAATGAAAATAATGTGTGTTTCCTATTTGGTGCCTTTCGTTTGCATATCCGCAAGGACGTCGTTTTGGTAATTGTAAAAGTATGCTTTTGGAAAGTGTGAAGCAATGCCGTCAAAAGAAAATATAAATGCTTTTTAATGCTAATACGTTGATTTTAAAAGCATTAAAAAGCATCATAAGGGGCGATTATATGAATTCCGTACGAACCCTTCCGGCCGTTTTGGGGCTGTTTCCGGGCGTCAGGTAATCTCCATGATTTGTTTCTCGAAGTCCGTCGCGGAATCCCGGGCGGCGTTGCGCAGCCGGTTGCGGTAGGTGTAAACCGTATTTATGGAGATATGCAGGAATTGTGCGATTTCGGCATTGCCCGAAATTCCCAGCCGGATTACCGCCAGCAGCCGGAACTCGGTGTTGAGGGTCGGGGATTTGAGCTGCTCCGGTTCCCGGAGCAGGGCGTTCACCCGTTCCACGAAGTCGGGATAAATCGAAAGGAAAATCGTGTCGAACTCGCTGAAGAACGATTTGTACTCCTGCTCGATGGGCGTTGCCGAGCGCAGCTCGCGCAGGAGGCGTTCCATGCCGTGCGAAAGCGCCGTTTTGTGGAGTTGTATGCGGTAGCGCTCCAGCTTGTCGATATAGCTCGTGCTCAACTGCATGTAGTGGCGCAGGTATTTGTCTTTGGTGTAGTTGGCGCGCAGCAGCTCCCCGGCGGCCGTCTCCTGCTGCCGGTTTATCGAGCCGAGCCGTGCGTTGAAATCGCGCAGGCGCTCGTTGTCCTGCGCGTGCTGTTCCTGCAGTTGTTTGATAAGGCTTTTCTGCCGGAGGACGACCAGCAGGATTGTCGTCAGCAGCAGCAGGATTCCCGTGACGATTGCCAGCAGCGTCAGCAGCTGCCGCTGGTGGCGGTCGATTTTGCGCTGGAACGCTTGGTTGATTTCGGTCACCATGCGCGAAGCGATCAGAATGCGGTTCACGGCGTTGCAGTCGGTGGCGTCCTCCAGTGTGCGTGTGATGTAGCGGTTGGCCCTGCCCAGGTCGTTTTCCCGGAACAGGACGCCCGACAGCTGGGCCAGCGAACTGTATTCGAACGTGGGGGTTGCCAGGTCGTATATGGCCGCCAATGCCAGCATGCACCTGTACAGTTCCGCGTTTCCCAGCCGTCTGTAGGCGTCTGCCAGCGTGTAGGCGACGGTTCCGCGGTCGTTGATGCTGATGTCTTTGCGGTGGAAGGCCCCGGTCAGTTCGTCGATGCTTTCGTGCATGTCCCCCTGCTCGTCCGCCCGTTTCCAGTGCGACATCAGCACGTGCAGGAGCTGCTCCCGGCCCACGGTCGTCAGGATGGAATCCCGGTACAGCTTGTCCAGCCGTTTGTATTCCTCCTGCAGGTCGCCCGGCATGGCGGTCTGGGCCATCACATGGTAGAGCCGCTGGCAGTTGTCGTAGTAATCGGCCGGGGCGGCGTGTATGCCGCGCGCACGGATGCCGTCGAGCAGGTCGCCCGCGGCTTTGTACATGCCCAGATAGATGAGTGTTTTGCTGCGGGCCAGCCTCGCGGCGTTGATTTTTTCGGGGTCGCCCGCCCGCCGGGCCCATTTTTCCATACGGTTGCTGTACCGCAGGGCCGAATCGAACTGGAATTTGTCGAACTCCTCGTACAGGTGCAGGCAGGCGGTGTATTTGTCCTGCGGGCTGCGGCTTTTGCGCAGGTCGTCGTGGTAGCGGTCTATTCGGTGCCGTTTGATGCTGACCGCATCGCTCCTGTTGGCTACCAGCGAGTCGAGCTGCCGGAACAGCTCGTCTTCGGGCGCCGTCGGTAAAAGGTTAAAAATCCCCCCCCCCTCGCGGGTAGGGGAATTGCTGCCTGACGCAGCCCGAGAGTTCCAGCAGCAGATCGAAAGGCATAGGAGCCAAAGGGTGTAGCGATGCATGTCCGTCCGGTTTTGGGGTTCGTCTTAACAAATATACGATTAATAATCGGAATAAAATAATTGCCGCCGGAAAGCGGTTGCAATTATTTCGGCTCTCCGTGAACCGCCGCGCCTGCCGTGTCCGTGGCCTTCGTTGCGTCCGCATGCCCCCGCTCCTGTCCCGTCCGCCGTGTCTATTGTGCCTGCCGCTCCTGCC
>NZ_CABMQJ010000044.1 GCF_902388705.1 uncultured Alistipes sp. | reverse complement strand
AGCTCCCCGGCCGCCAGCGCCGCGAGCAGCCCTGCGGCGGCGAGGGCCGCAACGAACGAATAGGTCTCGAAAAGCGTATCCATTACAGTTGTCGGTTCAAATCGTTGGCGACCTTGGCCCGCAGCCTCTGCAGGCTCAAGGGAAAGGTCATGTACTGGTCGACGCCGCACTCCAGCAGACTCAAGACCGTCTGCTCGGACTGCTGCCACGACACCACATAAAACAGCGGCCGCCGGAGTCCCGCGGGACGCACCTCGCGCACCACGTCGCGACCGCACAAAAAAGGGGCCACATGCAGCACAATCACCACGTCGAACAGGATGCGGCGGCACATCCGCTCCATCTCCGCGGCATCGGAGGCGCTGCGCACCTCGGCCCGCAGGCCCGAAAGCGACAGCCGCACCACATCCCTCATAAATATGTCGTCCGAAACAATCAGTATCCTGTACATAGGTGCCCGCCGGCCCGTGCCGGCGCCGAAATCGGGCCCAAAACCATGCCAGAGCCGTACGGGTCGAAAAAAATTTACCGCTTCTGTTGTTTATAAGATAAATATGCGTATATTTGCACTCCGAATTATGTTCAAATACATATATCGAATTAAATGTACGTTATAGTAGAGATTGCAGGTCAGCAATTTAAAGCTGAAAAAGGTCGGAAACTTTATGTTCACCGTCTTCAGGGCGAAGAAAATTCGTCCGTAAGTTTCGACAAAGTCCTGCTCACAGACAACGACGGTCAGGTCAAAGTAGGTGCACCTGTAGTGAAAGGCGCCTCGGTGAAGTGCAAGATTCTGAAGCACCTGAAAGACGACAAGGTCCTGGTGTTCAAGAAGAAGCGCAGAACGGGATATCAGAAGTGCAACGGCCACCGTCAGTATCTGACGCAGGTCCTTGTAGAGGAGATTGTTGCATAAACCTTTAAAACTGAAGAGAAATGGCACACAAGAAAGGTGTAGGTAGTTCGAAGAACGGCCGTGAGTCGGAAAGCAAGCGGCTCGGCGTCAAACTGTTCGGAGGCCAGTTCGCAAAGGCGGGCAACATCATCGTTCGTCAGCGCGGCACGGTTCACAACCCCGGTGAGAACGTGGGTATCGGTAAAGACCACACGCTCTTCGCACTTGTCGACGGTACCGTCGAATTCTGCAAGAAAGGCGAAGGCAAATCGTATGTGAGCGTAACTCCGCTGAGCGAGTAAGCGTTCCGATAGCAACACAAAAAAGCGACCTTTTCGAAGGTCGCTTTTTTTATACCCCTGCCGCCGGAGCAGGACCGCCCGCACACGCAGAACCCCGTCCCCGCCATACTGTTTTTCGCGAGAAGGCCCACCGCCCCGCCGCCTGTAGCGATGACACCTGCCTTCCATTACCCGCCGCAATGACACCTGCCACCCCGCGCCGCCGGAACGAACGCGAACGCGGGAAGCAGGGAAACAAGGTGAGGCAGGAAGGGGGGGGGCAATAAGAAACAGAAAGCAGAGAACAGCAACGTAGAAAACAGGTCGCAAAGATATTACCCGCGTCACAGCAGCAGGCCCCGGCAGCGGTTTCCGGAAAAAATACGGGAGGCGAACAGCAAAAAACGCCAGGGAACTGCGCAAACAAAAATAAGCAGGATGCGGAATCCTGCTTATTTCATTTCCGGAAACGGAACGGGGTTACTTCTTCGCGGCCTCTTTTTCGACGGCCTTGAATACGGCCAGCGTCTTGTGGTCGTCGAAGAGCGTCAGCACGCTGCCCTTGATTTCGAAACGGTCGACTTCGTCGAGCATCTTGACGAACGCATCCTCGTACTGCATATCGGGACAAGCCATCCGGGTCATACCCATATTCTCGAACTCCAGCTCCTTGCCTTTCAGCTCATACTTGCCGAAGAAGCGGTTGCAGTTCGTACGCCCGGCGACCATCGTATCGGCAGCGTTGAATTCGAGGGTGAAGAAATCGGCCTCCTTGTCGATAGCCGCAGCGGGGATAGCCTCCATTTTGGAGAGTTTCCAGGTCGTGCCTTCGAGCGTCTTGTCCTGGCCGGCGCTTCCGCAGGCGGCCGTCATCACGAGCAGCGCAGCGGCTGCAAAATACTTTTTCATATCGTATAAATAATTAATATATAGTTCTGCACATGCAAAAACCGCACAAAACCCGTGCGCAACCGAAAAATTACGCGTTTATCCGAACAACTCGTTGAGCACGGCGGCCAACCGGTAGCCGGCTTTCAGTATCTGCTCCTCGGCAAAGGGATGCACCGTGTTGAGCAGGTCGCGGGCCTCGTCCTTCGAGAATTTCTGGTCGGGTTTGATCCACTCGTAGATTACGCGGCAGTCGCGGGCGCTCTGCCCGAGCCAGTCGCGGGGCGTGCCCGCAGTGATTTGGCGAATCTCCTTTTTCGTACGGCGATCGAGCTGGTGGCAGTATTCCATATATCCCCAGCGGTGGTTCAGGTCGAGCACGCCGCTGTCCCAGAAACTGTGGAATTCGCAGGGTCGGCCGTTCAGGTCGAACTTGAAATTCCTGTACCACGGCAGCTTCACGTGCACGGGGCAGTGCATATCCCCCACCAGATGCACGAGGTATTTGATCGACACCAGCACCGTCGAATCGTCCTGGTTGCGGTAATCCTTCAGTTTGGCCATCGCCTCCTCGATGCACTGCACGGCATCGCCTTTCGCGTTGGGCACGTACTTCCCGTCGGCATCCACCTTGTCGCCATGCCAGCCCGAGGTCATCTTATAAGCCGGGGTGTGACGGTACGCGTCCATCCACGAAGCGTAGTAAACGATCGAACGGCCGTCGAGGTACTTTTCGATGTTCTTCTTCGCCTTGGGAGTCAGGTGGCGCTCGGCGATATAGGCAATGGCGTCGTGGCCCGACTTGCCCCAGGCGAAAGCAGAGCCGCACCAGCACAGCAGTACGGCAGTGAGCAGGAGGAAATTTTTCTTCATCATCTGTTTAGCGGTTGGTTATACGAACAAATATAGACAATATAATCCGAATACGCAACAAAAAGCAAATAACCAATCGCTAAAAAGAAAAATCCGGACAGTCGTTTGCTGTCCGGATAATCTTTTCGGATTGTGCGTTACGCCACTTTCTTCAGGCGGAAAGCGATCTCCAGCTCCGAAGTTCCGTCGATCAGCTTCGTAATCATGTCGGCCACGTCGATGCCGCCGAGGGTCGACGGATCGAGGAAAGCACCCAGCAACTCCGTGAGCAGCTTTTTGTAAGGCAGAATCATCGCCCGGTCGACATAGATTTTCACGACGCCGTTTTCGAGCGTGTATTTCAGCGGCAGCGCATAGTACTCCTCCGTCGAAACGATGTTCAGCCCCTTGTACTGCGCCAGCAGCTCCTCGATGATTACCGACAAATCGCCGACACCCAGGTCCGCACCGGCGGTTTTCAGGAACTCCTTGCTTACGGCGAAGAAGAGCTTTCCGTTCTCGGTATAGTAGCTCAAAGCGCCGGCCGGCAGGATTTCGTCGGTTTCGGTTCCGGGGAAAGTATGGATAGCCGGATCGAACTTGACGCCCTGGGAGCTAATCAGGTCGCCGAGGATATTGTCGGAGAAAATCGGCGTACGGTATTGCGCCCCGAACGAACCGTCGTTTTTCAGGTCGATACCGACCAGCCCTTCCTTTACGAAATGGCTGGCGATACCCTCGACGAAAGGCAGGACATCGTTCATTCCCATCGGCAGGGAACCCGCGGGAAGCTCCAGCATGAACGAACCGTCGACAGTAGGAATATTGTTCGGATCGGCCCAGGTCGGCGTCAGGGTAAAATACATTTTATTAAAATCATCCCCGGTGGCCGTCGGCACTTCGATATAGGTGGGGACATAGCTTCCGATCAGCTCGGATTTGAATTTCGGGCCCTTGTCCTCACCGTCGTCGCACGAAGCGAACGAAACAAGTGCAGCAAAAGCGGCCGCAAGGATTGCGGATTTGTGCAAAAGATTTTTCATAAACAGAATAATAGTTGAATTCAAGTGGTTACAAAATTACCCTGCCTGTTAATCAAGAGCAAATAAATTCACTCGGGGGGGGGATTTTGAAAACGGACAGGCGTTTTTTCATCACGAACCCGTTTTTCGCCGCAACAAACGGCCGCCATCCGCCGCGCCGTACGAAAAAGGGGCCGCGGCATAATGCCGCGGCCCCTCGCTACAAAATATAACAGGTGTTTCTAATACTCCATCTTCGCCATGCGCTGGTAGCTGTTGTAACGCCACTTGGCATTCTCCTCGGCGGCAGCGAACAGTTCGTCGGCCTCTGCCGGGAACGACTTCTTGAGCGAGGTATAGCGCACCTCCTTCATCAGGAAGTCGCGGAACTTCGACCAGTCGGGCTCCTTCGAGTCCATCACGAACGGATTCTTGCCCTGCTCCTCGAGCATCGGGTTGTAGTGCCACAGGTGCCAGTAGCCGCAGGCCACGGCCTCCTTGCCCACGGTCTGCGTGCGCGTCATGCCGCCCTTGATGCCGTGGTTGATACACGGGGCGTAGGCAATCACGAGCGACGGCCCGGGATAAGCCTCGGCCTCTTTGAGCACGTTGAACAGCTGCATCTGGGAAGCACCGATGGAAACCTGCGCCACGTATACGTAACCGTAAGTCATGGCGATGGCGCCGAGGTCTTTCTTGCGGATGCGCTTGCCGGCCGATGCGAACTTGGCGACAGCGCCCACGGGCGTCGATTTCGACGACTGGCCGCCGGTGTTCGAGTAGACCTCGGTATCGACGACGAGGATGTTGACGTCGGCACCCGATGCGAGCACATGGTCTACGCCGCCGAAACCGATGTCATAGCCCCAGCCGTCGCCGCCGATAATCCACTGCGACTTCTTCACGAGCCAGTCCTTATGCTCGAGTATCTTCTTGCAGTAGTCGCAGCCGCAGGCCTCCATCATCGGGACGAGGCGTGCCGTGACTTCGGCCGACTTGACCGACGAACCGCGTGCCGCAATCCACTCCTGCATGACGCCTTTCAGCTCATCGGAGCACTTCGTGCAGTTGGCTATCGCCTGCTCCATCGCCTCCTGGATACGGTCGCGGAGCTTCTCGACGCCGACATGCATGCCCAGGCCGAACTCGGCGTTGTCCTCGAACAGCGAGTTCGCCCACGCCGGGCCCTGGCCCTTGTCGTTGGTGCAGTACGGGGTCGAGGGTGCCGAACCCGAGTAAATCGAGGTGCAGCCCGTGGCGTTGGCGACCATCATCTTGTCGCCGAACAACTGCGAAATCGCCTTGATATAGGGGGTCTCGCCGCAACCGGCGCAGGCACCCGAGAACTCGAACAGCGGCTGTGCGAACTGGAGGTTCTTCACCGACTTGGTCTTGTCCACGACCTGCTTGTAACCGATATGCCTGGTAATATAGTCCCAGTTCTTCTGCTGGGGCATCTGCGACTCGAGCGGTTTCATCACCAGCGCCTTCTCCTTGGCCGGGCAGACGTCGACGCAGTTCGAGCAGCCCGTACAGTCGAGCGGCGAAATCTGGATGCGGAACTTGTACTCCTTGGTTTCGCCCAGTCCCTGTTTCCACTCCACGCCCGAAGCGGCGGCCTCGGCCTCCGTCGCGAGGAACGGACGAATCACGGCGTGCGGGCAGACATAGGCGCACTGGTTGCACTGGATACAGTTTTCGATTTTCCACTCGGGAACGTTCACGGCAATACCGCGCTTCTCGTAAGCGGCCGTACCGTTCTCCCACGTGCCGTCCTCACGGCCGGTGAAAGCCGATACGGGCAGGTCGTCGCCTTTCAGTCCGTTGATCGGCTCGACGATTTTGCGCACGAACTCGGGATACGAAGCCTCCGAAACGTGTGCGAAGCCTTTGTCCTCGATAGCGGCCCATTCGGCGGGCACCTCGATTTTCTCGACGGCATCGCCGCCGGCGTCCACGGCCGCGTAGTTCATGTTGACGATGTCCTCGCCCTTCTTGCCGTAGGATTTCAGGATGGCATGCTTCATCTCCTCGACAGCCTTGTCGAACGGAATGACGTTGGCAATCTTGAAGAACGCCGACTGCATGATGGTGTTCGTACGCGAACCCAGTCCCAACTCGGCGGCGATTTTCGTCGCGTTGATGATATAGAAGTTAATCTTGTTCTTGGCCAGGTAAGCCTTCATGTGGTCGGGCAGCGTGGCGCAGGTGGTAGCCGCGTCGTGCACCGAGTTGAGCAGGAACGAACCGCCGGGTTTCAACCCCTTCAGCACGTCGTACTTGTCGACGTAGGAAGGTACGTGGCAGGCCACGAAGTCGGGTGTGGTAACCAGGTAGGGCGACGTAATGGGAAGGTCGCCGAAACGCAGGTGCGACGAGGTGTAGCCGCCCGATTTCTTCGAGTCGTACGAGAAATAGGCCTGGCAGTACTTGTTGGTCGTGCCGCCGATGATTTTAATCGAGTTCTTGTTGGCACCCACCGTACCGTCGGCGCCGAGGCCGAAGAAGAGCGCCTCGAACGTGCCCGGTTTAGCCAGCGAAATCTCCTCGCCGACGGGCAGCGAGCGGAACGTCACATCGTCCACGATACCTACCGTGAACTGGTTCTTGGGCTCGTTGGCCGCGAGGTTCGCGAAGACGGCCAGCATCTGCGCCGGCGTGGTGTCTTTCGACGAAAGGCCGTAACGGCCGCCGATAATCAGCGGTTTGCGCTCGGCCGGAATCTCCCGGCAGTTGGCGAAAGCCTCGACAACATCCAGGTAGAGCGGGTCGCCGTTGGCTCCGGGCTCTTTCGTGCGATCCAGGACACAAATGCGCTTTACGGTTTCGGGCAGCACCTGGCCGAGGTACTTCACCGAGAACGGACGGTAGAGGTGCACCGTCACCACGCCCACTTTCCCGCCTTTGGCGTTCAGGTAGTCGACCGTCTCCTTGAGGGTTTCGGTCACCGAACCCATCGCAACCACGACGTGCTCGGCATCCGCGGCGCCGTAATATACGAACGGCTTGTACTCGCGGCCGGTGATTTCCGAAATCTGCTTCATGGCGTCGGCGACCATGTCGGGCACTGCGTCGTAGAAGCGGTTGGCGGCTTCGCGGGTCTGGAAATAGATGTCGGGGTTCTGGGCCGTACCGCGGGTCACGGGATGCTCGGGGTTGAGCGCACGCTGGCGGAACGCCTTGAGCGCATCGCGGTCGAGCATGGCGGTCAGGGCGGCCTCGTCGATCAGCTCGATTTTCTGAATCTCGTGCGAGGTGCGGAACCCGTCGAAGAAGTGCAGGAACGGCACGCGCGACTTGAGCGACACGATGTGCGCCACGCCCGCGAGATCCATCACCTCCTGTACGGACGAGGTGGCGAGCATCGCGAAGCCGGTCTGGCGCGTAGCCATGACGTCCTGGTGGTCGCCGAAAATCGACAGCGACTGTGCGGCCAGCGCACGCGCCGAAACGTGGAACACGCCCGGGAGCAGTTCGCCCGAAATCTTATACATGTTCGGGATCATCAGCAGCAGTCCCTGCGACGCGGTGAACGTCGAGGTCAGGGCACCGCTCTGCAGCGAGCCGTGCACGGCGCCTGCGGCGCCCGCCTCAGACTGCATCTCGACAACTTTCACCGTTTCGCCGAAAATATTTTTGCGCCCCTGCGCGGCCCACTCGTCCACGAGTTCGGCCATGGTCGAAGAAGGCGTGATGGGATAAATCGCTGCAACTTCCGAGAACATGTATGCAACATGCGCCGCAGCGTAATTACCATCACATGTGATAAATTTCTTTTCTGCCATTTTAGTTGAAATTTTATTTGATGATATTGTGTGTTTTCCTGAATCCGGAACAAAACGCGATGCAAATATAACAATTCCGGAGGAAAAAACAGTCCGTTTTTCTGACAAAAAATCCGGTTTTTTCACCAATCGGGATGTTAAAAAAATAACAGCGACACTTGTTATTTCATTAACAGCAAACCACGGAAAATCACCGAGTTGCCGAACTTGCTAACCGATAGGGCCTTACCCCGGCGGCACATGCCGGGCAGCAGGCGCAGCGTCCGGATTGCAGGCGCACCGCACCGGGTCATTGCACCCGGTTGCAAAACCGCTGCCGGAGTGAAAGAATTTTGGGGCGAAGCCCGGGCCGCATACCGTCGAAGGCCGGATAAAACAAAAAAACATTACCCGGCGAGCGCAGGCAGGCTCTCCCGGCAGCAGGCCGTCCCCGGTACGCAATACAGCCATTTGCATACATTTTTGGGGGGGGGCCGAAGCGGGCAATCGCGTTTCCCATCCCGAAACAGGCAAAATTCGGCTTTATATATAGGATGTTCGGGCGCGGCAATTGCAGTTCGGGAAAATTTTCCTACTTTTGTTCCGCACTACCCGTTCTTTACATATCATCGTACATAAACGATTGTATTGGGACCTTTAAAATCTGGAAAATTTTTTGCAATCCCGCAATACAGGTCGTACCCCGAAGGGTGCGTGCTGATTTGCAGGATATAGGCCCAACCAGAGCCTTAAAGGTTGCAAACTCGGCAGCACTCTTCCCGTTTTCCTGCCGAAGCAGTCATTCGCAGCGGCAGGATCCTGGATTCACAATCCCCAAACTTCATAGTCAAGAATCCATCTAAATAATGAGGCGTCACTAATTCTTCCTGCCGCTGCTTTTTTACTATCTTTGCACACATGATCGAATACAAGAAAAAAATACTGGACAACGGCCTGACGGTCGTCGTCAACCGCGACCGGGCTTCGAAACTCGCCGCCGTCAACATCCTCTACAAGGTCGGCGCGCGCAACGAGAACCCCGCGCGCACGGGCTTCGCCCACCTGTTCGAGCACCTGATGTTCCGCGGCACGCGCGACATCCCGAATTTCGACCTGCCCGTGCAGATGGCCTGCGGCGACAACAACGCCTTTACGAACAACGATTATACGGACTTCTACATCACCCTCCCGAAAGACAACGTCGAAACGGCCCTGTGGCTCGAAAGCGACCGCATGGAGGGGCTGGATATCACCCCCGAAAAACTCGAAACGGAGAAACGGGTGGTAATCGAGGAGTTCCGCCAGCGCTACCTCAACCAGCCCTACGGCGCCCAGCCGATGCTGCTGCGCGCGCTGGCCTACCGGGTGCACCCCTACCGCTGGGCGACAATCGGGCTTACGCCCGACCACATCGCCGCGGCGACACTCGACGAGGTGCAGGCGTTCTACCGCGCCCACTACCACCCGTCCAACGCGATCCTGTCGATCTCGGCCGACCTCGACCAGGAGCGGATGCTCGACTTGGCCGAAAAGTGGTTCGCGCCGCTCGCAGACCGCACCGCCGCCCCGGCGGCGATTCCGCAGGAGCCGCAGCAGGAGGCGCCGCGCCGCGAGGAGGTCGTGCGCGACGTTCCGGCCACGACGCTTTCGCTGGCATTCCACATGGGCGGCCGCACCTCGCCCGACTTCTACACCGCCGATCTGGTGTCCGATCTCCTGTCGGGCGGCGACTCGTCGCGGCTCTACAAGCACCTCGTGCAGGAACAGCGCCTGCTGGCGTCGGTCAACGCCTATATCTCGGGCGACGTCGACCCCGGATTGTTCGTATTCACGGGGCAGCTCCTGCCCGAAACCACGCCCGAAGCAGCCGAAGCGGCTTTCCGCGCCGAAATCGAAGCGCTCCAAAACGTCCCGGCCTCCGATTACGAGGTCGAAAAGGTCAAAAACAAGTTCGAAGCCAACACGCTCTTCGGCGAACTGAACGTGATGAACAAGGCGATGAACCTCGGGTTCTACGAGATGCTCGGCGACCTGCCGCTCATCAACCGTGAAGTCGACGCCTACCGCGCCGTCACCACCGGCGACATCGCCGATTTCAGCCGCCGCGTGCTGCGGCCCGAAAACAGCTCCACACTCATCTACAAAGCGAAAAAATGACACAACCGCCTCTTATCATACCGTCGGCCGTAGAGGTCGCACAAGCCGAAAAGACCGTGCTGGCAAACGGCTCGGCACTCTACACGCTCGCCTCGGACGACTTCGAAGTGCTGCGCATCACGTTCGTTTTCCGCGCCGGCTCGGCCGTGCAGCAGGTCCCCTTTTCGGCCTCGACGGCGGCCAACATGCTCTCCGAGGGCACGCGCGACATGACGGCGCACCAAATCGCCGAGCGGCTCGACTACTACGGCTCCTATTACGACGTGAACATCGACCGCGACTACGCCTACATCAGTTTCTGTACGCTCTCGAAATTCTTCGACCAGACGCTCGCCGTAGCCCGGCAGGTGCTTCTCTGCCCGACCTTCCCCGAAGAGGAGCTGCGCACCTACTGCAACAAACGCAAACAGCGGCTGGCCGTCGAACGCACCAAAGTCGACGTCGAGGCCCGCGAGGCCTTCGCCCGGGCCCTGTTCGGCCCTGAACACCCCTACGGCATCTCGGCCCCGGAGGATGCGTACGACACCCTGACGCGTGCCGACGTGGCGGCCTTCTACGAAACCCATTACACCGCCGAAAACGGCTTCGTGGTGTGCAGCGGCCGTATCGGCGATTACGAACGGCAGGCCGTCGCCGCCCTCGCCGAACAACTGCCGCGACGCAAATCCGCCGCCGAAACCCCGTTTCCCGCCCCCGTCACGCAGCACGAAGCATTCGTCGAGCACCCCGGGGCCGTGCAGTCGTCGATCCGCATCGGACGCCTGCTCTTCCCGCGCCAGCATCCCGACTTCCTCGGCATGCAGGTCGTGGCATCGGCGCTGGGCGGCTATTTCGGCTCGCGCCTGATGCAGAACCTGCGCGAGGAGCACGGCTACACCTATGGCGTGGTGGCCGCGATGGTCAACTTCGAACGGGAGGGCTATTTCGCCGTCGCGGCGCAGGTCGGCACGGAAGTCACGCGGGAGGCCCTGCGCGAAATTTACGCGGAAATCGAACGGATGCGCACCGGGCCGCTGCCCGACGAAGAGTTCGCGCTGGTGAAGAACATCATGATCGGCGAGATGATGCGCATTCTCGACGGCCCGTTCGGCATCGCGGACGTCACCATCGAGAACATCCTCTGCGGCCGCGACCATACCGTCATCAACGAGAACATCGGCCGCATACGGGCCATGACGCCCGCCGACATACAGCACCTGGCACAGAAATACCTTGCCCGCGAGGATTTGGTGACGGTCGTAGCAGGAGCGCAGCGGCCATAGCCGCCCCTACCGCTGGCGGCAGGCGGAACACAGGCTCCGGAGGAGCAAGCCCAAAATAAAAGCACCGGGATTACCCGGTGCTTTTATTATATATCCTGTCCGGCCGACCGGGAAAAATGCAAGAGGAGCGCAGCGCCCCGTACCCGTTGCGGGCCTACACCCGGTTTCCGGCCACCCAGTTGGTCAGCTCCACGAAATCGGCGACCGAAAGCTGCTCGGCGCGCTGCGTGAAAAAAGGATGCTCGGCACCCCCGAAATTCCCGAACACCGACCGCAGGGAGTTGCGAATCATCTTGCGCCGCTGGCCGAAAGAGGCCTTCACCACCTTGATGAAAAGGGCTTCGTCGCAGCCGAGCCGCTCCACCCCGTTGCGGCGCAGGCGAATGACGGCGCTTTTGACCTTGGGCGGCGGGTTGAAGACCGTTTCGTTGACCGTAAACAGGTATTCGATGTCGTACCACGCCTGCAGCAGCACGCTCAAAATACCGTATTCTTTCGACCCGGGAGGCTCCGCGATTCGCACGGCGACCTCTTTCTGAATCATGCCCACGCACTCGGGCACCAAATCGCGGTTCTCGAGCACCTTGAAAAATATCTGCGAGGAGATATTGTACGGGAAATTGCCGATGATTTTCAGCCCCTCCGGAAAACGCTCGCGCAGGTTCAGCTTCAGGAAGTCGCCCTCGATCAGCCGCGGTGCGAACTCGGGGAAATGCGCATGCAGGTATTCGACGCTTTCGGCATCGATCTCCGCACCGTAGGTGGTTATATCGCTGCGTTTGAGCAGGAACTGCGTCAGCACGCCCATGCCGCACCCCACTTCCAGCACATCGCACGGCAACGCCGCGGTACCGCGGACCGACTCCCCGGCACCCGGCACCCGGCCTCCCGAGAGCGCGTCGCATATCTTGCGCGCAATATTGAGGTCGACCAGGAAATGCTGTCCCAGCGCCTTTTTGGCTCTTACTTCACTCATCTTCGTCTTTCAGTAATTCGTAACAACAGCCGTCCACGAACGCCCCGTTCTTGAAAAAAGCCCGGCGGAACGTCCCGACATGCCGGAACCCGGCTTTCGCCAGCACCCGCTGCGAAGCGGGATTGGTGGCATACACCGCGGCAAAGATACGAATTATCGGGGTATTTGCGAACATCCACTCCACAGCCCGCCCGACGGCCGCCGTCATAATGCCCCGGCCTCGGTAGCGGCTGCCGAGCCAGTAGCCGATTTCGGCGCCGAAGCGCTCGACGTCCGTCCCGGGCACGAACCCCACGCCGCCAACGGCCCTGCCGCCCACCACGACGGCGAAATCCACCGGGCACGACTTGCCGGCCGCCGCCGCGATGAACTCCCGGGCGTCGCCGAGGGTGTAGGGATGCGGAAAGAAATCGCGCACGTTATTCCACAGCGTGATGTCGTCGGCATTGGCCGCCAACGCCGCCGCATCCGCCGCGCGCCAGGTACGCAGCGTCAAAATTTCATCTTTGAATATTACCATTTCACAAACTTACCGGCCCACCGCCGGCCATAGATACGGACAAAGACCGCCGGGCAGGAACTAAAACCGTTATCCGGGAATAAAAACCGCCGGCCCGGAAAAGATGCCTCCGAAAACAAATAGCCGTTGCCCCGAAACCAAAACCGCTACCCCGGAAAAGATGCCTCCGGAAACAAATAGCCGCTGCCCGAAAGACAAAACCGCTACCCCGGAAATGAAAACCGTCGAAAAAATGCCTCTCCCAATAAAATGCGGGGGGGGGGCCGCTGCCCGGAAGACAAAACCGCTGCCCCGGAAATAAAACCGCCGGGCCGGCCAACAAAGACCGCCGGGCAGCAATGTCCGGCGGAAAGCAGTCAGCGTTTCGATTTGCGGGCCCTTTTCTTCTCCTGCCGCTCTTTCGCACGGCGCTCGAGCCGCATGCGGCGCTGCGTCATGCGGAACGTGTAGAGCAGCCCCACGAACCCGATCCCCAGCAGCGTGACCCAGAACCACACGGCAATGCCCCGTTCCATATACTCCAGGGCGTAGATTACGCCCGCTACCGCCACGATCATCATCACGAGGCGGACAACCTGCATTACATTGGTTTTCATGTCAGTCATTGTTTTGTCCTTTTTTACGGCGCGCATTCCGGGCCCCGGCGGCCATGATTCCCGCAGCGCAGACCAGCACGCACGGGACATACCAGATGTCCCTGCCGTCACAAGCCACTATCCGCCACAGGGAAACCGCAGCGCACAAGAGGAAAAACACGGACATAATCGTCTGGAAGCGCTGCAAAGCGGCCATAATCAGGGTATTTTGAATTTATTGACCTCGGCGAGGTGTTTGCGTTTGCGTTTGTGGCATTCGTTGTACACCATTCCCGCGCCGGCTACGACAAAAAGCATGGCTACGATGAGGTCGAAAACACAATTGCGGTTCGACATAGCCCAGAAGATGTTGACTCCGAGCCAGACGAGCGTCACGATGAGGAAAATCACGGCAACAGTAAAAGTCTTTTTGTTCATAGGCGTATCAGTTAAGTTGGTTTCAATCCCCGGAACAGTGACGCAACAGTCGCGGACGGCAAGTCGGTGCAGGGCGTCAGTTACCCTGCTCGCAGATAAACTTGATACGCACCAGGCGTATCTCCTCCTCCGTATAGTCGGCCCCCAGCTCTTCGATGGCCGCATCGAGCGAGTCGCTTTCGGCATCCTCCTTGAAATAGAGGTATATGTCCTCGATTTTATCCTCGTCCATAAACTCCTTGAGGTAGTACGAAATATCGAGTTTCGTACCCGAGTTGACGATTCCCTCGATTTCGGTCAGCAGTTCGTCGAAATCGAGGTCTTTGGCACGGGCGATGTCCTCGAAATCCATCTTCCGGTCGATGGACTGGATGATGAAAATCTTGTTGCCCGACTTGTTGCCGACCGATTTGACGATCATATCCTGCGGACGGATAATCTCCTTCTCCTCGACGTAGGCCTTGATGAGCTTGATGAACTCCTCGCCGAACTTGCGGGCCTTGCCCACGCCCACGCCGGTGATGTTCTGCATCTCCTCGACGGTTATCGGGTACTGCACGGCCATGTCCTCGAGCGACGGATCCTGGAAGATGACGAACGGCGGCAGCCCGTGCTGCTTGGCCACTTTCTTGCGCAAATCCTTGAGCATCGAGAACAACTCCTCGTCCGCCGCGCCGCCCTTGCCCATCGGGGCAACGGCCTCGGCCTCGCGCTCCTCCTCGTCGTAGTCGTGGTCGAGCGTCACCGTCACGGGGAAAGGCATGGCGATGTAGTTCTCGCCTTTCCTGTTCACCGAAATCAGTCCGTAGTTCTCGATGTTCTTGTCCACCAGGCCGAGGATGAGCGCCTGCCGCAGCACGGCGCCCCAGAAACGGGCATCGTGCTCGGCGCCCGCCCCGAACCACTTGCTTTTGTTGTGCCCGTAGCTCTTGATGAGCGCCGTATTCTTGCCCGTGAGCACGTTGATGAGGTAGTCGGCCTTGAACTTGTCGCCCAAATCGCGCAGCGCTTCGAGCGCCGTCTTGAGCGCCGCCCGGGCGTCGATCTTCGGACGGGGATTGCGGCAGTTGTCGCAGTTGCCGCAGTTCTCCTCCTTGTAATCCTCGCCGAAGTAGTGCAGCAGCGTCTTGCGGCGGCACATCGAACTCTCGGCGTAGGACACCGTTTCCAGCAGCAGCAACTTGCCGATCTCCTGCTCGGCGATGGGCTTGCCCTGCATGAACTTCTCGAGTTTCTGGATGTCCTTGTAGCTGTAAAAGGTCAGGCAATAGCCCTCGCCGCCGTCACGGCCGGCGCGGCCCGTTTCCTGGTAATATCCTTCGAGCGACTTGGGAATATCGTAGTGGATGACGTAACGTACGTCGGGCTTGTCGATACCCATGCCGAACGCAATCGTGGCGACGATCACGTCGACCCGCTCCATCAGGAAATCGTCCTGGTTGGCGGCGCGCGTCGACGCGTCCATGCCGGCATGGTAGGCCAGCGCCTTGATGCCGTTGGCCACCAGCAGTTCGGTGAGCTCCTCGACCTTCTTGCGGCTCAAACAGTAGATGATGCCGCTCTTGCCCTCGTTCTGCTTGATGAAGCGGATGATGTCGTGGTCGACGTTGTGCTTGGGCCGAATTTCGTAATAAAGGTTCGGGCGGTTGAACGACGACTTGAACACCGAGGCGTCGGACATGCCGAGGTTCTTCTGGATGTCCAGCTGCACCTTGGGCGTCGCGGTCGCAGTCAGGGCGATCAGCGGTGCAGCCCCGATTTCATTGATAATCGGACGGATGCGTCGGTACTCGGGACGGAAATCGTGCCCCCACTCCGAGATGCAGTGCGCCTCGTCGATGGCATAGAACGACACCTTTATCTTACGCAGGAACGCCACGTTGTCCTCCTTGGTGAGCGACTCGGGGGCGAAATAGAGCAGCTTGGTCTTTCCGGCCAGCACGTCGGCCCGCACCTGTGCCACGGCAGTCTTGTTGAGCGACGAATTGAGGAAATGGGCGATACCCGACTCGGCCGAAAAGGTGCGCATGGCGTCCACCTGGTTTTTCATCAGCGCAATCAGCGGCGAAATAACAATCGCCACGCCGTCCATAATCAGGGCGGGCAGCTGGTAACAGAGGGATTTCCCGCCGCCCGTCGGCATCAGCACAAACGTATCCTTACCATCCAACACGTTGCGGATCACTGCCTCCTGATTCCCTTTGAACGACGAAAAGCCGAAGTATTCCTTCAGCTTGTCGTGCAGCAGGGACGATTCATCTTGTTTCATTTCGCCGTTTATACTCTTAAAATCTGAAAATTCAATGTAAAGATAAAAAACTTTTCGGAAAAAAGCATAACTTTGTGAAAATTTTATAGCGAAAGAACGCAATGCGCCTATACACCAGCGAACTTGTCAAAAAATACAAAGCCCGCACCGTGGTCGACCACGTTTCGATCGACGTCAACCAGGGTGAGATCGTCGGACTGCTCGGCCCCAACGGAGCCGGCAAAACCACGACGTTCTACATGATCGTGGGACTTATCAAACCCAACGAGGGCCGCATTTTCCTCGAAAGCGACGAGGGGCAGGTCGCCGAGCTGACCAACGAGCCGGTTTACAAACGCGCCCAGATGGGCGTGGGCTACCTGGCGCAGGAGGCGTCGGTATTCCGCCGCCTGTCGGTCGAGGACAACCTGCGCGCCGTGCTCGAAATGACCGACTACTCGAAAGAGTACCAGGCCGAGCGCGTCGAATCGCTGATCGAGGAGTTCCGTCTGCAGAAAGTGCGCAAGAGCCTGGGCATCCAGCTCTCGGGCGGCGAGCGCCGCCGCACGGAAATCGCCCGCGCCGTGGCCATCAACCCCGCATTCATCCTGCTCGACGAGCCGTTCGCCGGCGTCGACCCCATTGCCGTGGAGGACATCCAGTCGATCGTGGCGACGCTCAAGCACAAGAATATCGGCGTCATCATCACCGACCACAACGTCGACGAAACGCTGGCCATCACCGACCGCACCTACCTGCTCTACGAGGGCAAGATACTCAAAACGGGTACGGCCGAGGAGCTTGCCGCCGACCCGATGGTTCGCAAAGTCTACCTGGGCCAGCATTTCGAGCTCAAGAAGAGCCACCAACTGACGCAGGACATGAAGAACCGCAAAGCACAACAGGAGTAAAAACGAAAATCGGAAATACAGGGGTGCCGGAGCGAACGGCGCCCCGTTTAAACATATAACCTACACAATGGATAAGACGGTTCCATTGGGCCGCGTTAAAGGCACGCTGACGCCGCCCTGTTCGAAAAGTTACGCACAGCGTGCCCTGGCAGCATCGCTTCTCTGCGAAGAAGTTTCGGTGCTGCGCCATCTCGAATTCTGCGACGACACGCGTTCGGCGCTCAAATGCATCGAAACGCTCGGCGCCCGGGTCAAACAGGTCGACGCCGACTCGCTCTCCATCGAGGGCGGGCTGCACCCCGGAGGGCGTGTGCTCCATGTCGGCGAATCGGGCCTGGCAACGCGCCTGTTCACCCCCATCGCTTCGCTTTGCAGCACCCCCATCACCATCGAGGGCCGCGGCACGCTGCTCCGGCGCCCGATGGAGATGATGACAGGGCCGCTGCGGGAACTGGGCGTACGGGTGCGCGACAACGACGGCTACCTGCCGTTCGAGGTCTGCGGCCCGATCCAGGGCGGAGAAATCGGGGTCGACGGCTCCGTATCGTCGCAGTTCATCACGGGACTGCTGCTGTCGCTCCCGCTGGCAAAACGCGACACCACGCTCCATGTGCACAGCGCCGTTTCCACACCTTATTTAGATATGACGGTGGACACCGCGTCGCGTTTCGGCGTGGAAATCTGCCACAACGACTACAAGGAGTTCTACATCGAGGGCAACCAGCGCTACCGCTCCGCCTATTTCAGCATCGAGGGCGACTGGAGCGCCGCGGCGATGCTGCTGGTCGCGGGGGCCATCGCCGGCGAAGTCACCGTCCGCAACGTTTCGATGCTCTCGAAACAGGCCGACACGGCCATCTGCACGGCACTCGTGCGGGCCGGTGCCGCGGTCATCAACGAGGAGGATTCCGTAACGGCGGCGCACCGCCCGCTGCAGGCTTTCGAGTTCGACGCCACGAACTGCCCCGATTTGTTCCCGGCACTCGCCGCGCTCGCCGCAGCGGCCGACGGCGTCAGCGTCATACGGGGCACCTCGCGGCTCGAATACAAGGAGTGCAACCGCGCGGTGGCAATCCGCGACGAATACGCCAAAGTGGGCATCGAAGTCGACACCTCGGAGGAGGACATCATGAAAATCCGCGGCGGGAACGTCCGCGGAGCCCGCGTTTCGAGCCACGGCGACCACCGCATGGCCATGTCGATGGCCGTCACGGCGCTGCGCAGCGACTCACAGATTACAATCGAGGGCGCCGAGTGCGTGGCCAAAAGCTACCCCGGTTTCTTCGAAGACCTTGCACGAATCAGCATTTAAACGCCATGAACATTTTCGGTCACAACTTCAGGCTTGCCATCTGGGGCGAGTCGCACGGCCCGCAGATCGGCATCTCGATCGACGGCGTTCCCGCAGGCATCCCGCTCGCGGCGGAAGATTTCGAAGCAGACCTCGCACGCCGCCGCAGCGGCG